>NZ_MPZQ01000005.1:0-332749 GCF_002020045.1 Thioclava sp. F28-4
ACATAGAGCCAGTCGCGCACGTTGGACCCGTCGCCATAGATCGGCAGCGGCTTGCCCGCGAGCGCGTTCAGGATCACCACCGGGATCAGCTTTTCCGGGAAGTGATAGGGGCCGTAATTGTTCGAGCAATTGGTGAGCACCACCGGCAGGCCATAGGTCTCGTGCCAGGCGCGCACGAGATGGTCCGAACCCGCTTTCGAGGCGGAATAGGGGCTGTTCGGGGCGTAGGGCGTCTCTTCGGTGAACTGGCCGGTGGGGCCGAGCGTGCCGTAAACCTCGTCGGTCGAGATGTGGTGGAAGCGGAAGCTCTCGGGGCGACCTTCACCCTCCCAAAAGCTGCGTGCCGCCTGCAGCATGTTGTAGGTTCCCATCACGTTGGTCTCGATGAAGGCACCGGGGCCGTCGATCGAACGGTCGACATGGCTTTCGGCCGCGAGATGCATCACCGCGTCGGGCTTGTGACGGGTGAAGATCGCCGTCAGCGCCTCGGGATCGCGGATATCGGCCTGCTCGAAGGCGTAGAGCGGACTGTCGGCGACGGGCGCGACATTCTCAAGGCAGGCGGCATAGGTCAGCGCGTCGAGGTTCACCACCTCATGCCCGCGCGAGACGGCGAGACGGACGACTGCGGAGCCGATGAAACCTGCGCCGCCGGTGACGAGGATCTTCATGCTGCGCCCTCCCAGCTGAAGGGGCTGTCGAACCCGGAGAAAAGCGGCGCCTCGGCATCCTTACCGGACAAAACAGGCTCTATTCCTGCGGAAAGCGGCCAGTCGATGCCCAGATCCGGGTCGTCCCAGCGGATCGCGCCCTCACACTCGGGCGCGTAGTAATCCGAGCATTTGTAGACGATCTCGGTGCCCGGCTCGAGCGTGACGAACCCATGCGCGAAGCCCGCCGGGATCAGGAGCTGCTTGCCATTCTCGGAGCTCAATTCGGTGCCGAACCACTGGCCGTAGGTCGGGCTGCCCTTGCGGATATCCACCGCAACGTCCCAGAGCCGCCCGCGCCCGCAGCGCACCAGCTTCGCCTGCGCGTGCGGCGGGGCCTGAAAATGCAGCCCGCGCACCGTGCCCACGGCCTGGGAGACCGAATGATTGTCCTGCACGAAACCGATCTCGATCCCGGCCTCGGCAAATCGCTTCGCCGAATAGCTCTCGGAGAAAAATCCACGGTGATCGCCGAATCGCTTCGGGGTGATCAGCAACAGACCATCGAGGCTGGTCTTTTCAATCTTCATGAATAGGAAACCTGTGAAGTTTGTTCAGCTATCTCAATAGATGCCGAATTGGTAAGGAACGTAGCATTGCTGGAAATGCCAGGAGAGCTGTGTCCAGACGAGGAAGACAGTCGTGAGCAAGGCATAGGGCGCCACGGTCCAGAGCTGCCGATTGTGCAATCCCTGAAGATAGGGAATTCGGGCGAAGATCACGAGCTGCAAGGGAATGAGATAGTAGCCGAAACGATCGCCAATCACCGAAGACACGAAGAAAAGCCCCAAGAAGGCCACCATGAGCCACGCCGCGATCGTAACCAGCTTGTAGTCCTTGGGAAACTGCTGCTTCCAAAGAGGACGAATTTTCAGCAGATAAACGGCTCCGGACAAGACGAGAACGAGAAGTCTAAACGCTGCCCCGGCTGCGTCCACGCCTGTCCCGACATAGCGGCTCGTCGCCTCATCCGCCGCCGACGAATGGGTCATCAAGTAGAGCCCTGGCAGAGCGACCAGAATCGAGAGCGCGATATTGCGTTTATTGAACTGCAGCGGAATGAACGGCGCAAACGCGAGAAAGATCATGGCACTGCGATGAAACAGGACTGCGAGTCCCACGAGTGCGACGTAGCGAAGCAGCTTGCGATCCACAAATGCGTTGAACGCGAAGCACATGATACCAATCGCCTCAGCTTGGCGGATCCCGGACATCGGCATGTTGATGACGAGGATCGGAAAAGCGAGCACCAGAACAGCGAGTGGATTTGGCTGCCGCCGCGCGAGGGAATGAAGGCCCCAGAAAAAAATCCCCGACGCGATGACAAGAAGGTAGGTGTAGCTGAACCCTGCTTGTTGCAGAAGCGCGATGATCGCCCAATGAGCAGGCTCACTATATTGAAGGGCAGCATTGAGCGAGCGGCCATCCATGATATACCAATTCGCGAGATATCCGCTCCAGTCGCAGCCGACCTCATATCTAAATCCAGCAACAACAAAGAGGCTCACGAGAGCGAGCCAATAAAGCCCCCCCCGCTTCGCGGCGCGGCCAAGCAAAATCAGGATACTATATAACGAGTAATAGACCAGCATGCGAATGACTCAGTCGCCGCGGCGTTTTTTCGAATGCGTCACGGCGACATCTCGAAGCATCTGGGCAACGCGCGGGCCCCACACCTGGAGCGAATACTGGTCTTCGACCTTCTTGCGCCCCGCCGCGCCCATTCGGGCACGCAAATTGGGATCGGTCAGAAGCGCGTCGAGCGCCTCGCGCCATTCCACCTCATTTGAGGCGAGGAACCCATTCACTCCGTGCTCCACGATTTCCGAGTTCACCCCCACAGGAGAGGCAATCACCGGGAGGCCGCAAGCCATGTATTGGATAAGCTTGTAACCGCATTTCCCGCGCGCCCAAGGAGTGTCCGTCAGAGGCATGATCCCGATGTCCATCTCTTGGATATCCGAGACTTCCGCTTCCTCGCGCCAAGGTCGCAATTCAACGGTCGGATCGGCTTCAGCGTCTCTCGCAGCGCCTATAGCGAGAATTTTCGCCCTGCGCTGTTTTGAAACTGAAGCAAGCATAGCCTGCATAGGAGACAAATATTCAGACCACGTACTCGGGGTGCCGATCCAGCCGATAACGGGTACATTATCGGCCGCTGTGGTCGACGGCGAAATGGGTTTGTAGACGGCCGTGTCCAAGACGGTGGGCACGATCTGAACATCTCGGCAATGCGGACGCGCATAAGCGGCAAGGTATTCGTTGCCCGCGAATACGCAATCTGACGCGCCAATTGCCGCATTAAGTTTGCGGCCCAATATAGCACGAACCGCAGCCCTGCGATTTAGGTCATAGTTGTGAAAAATCGCGTCATCGAAGTCATAAACGACCGGCACGCCCGCAAGTCGCACCGCGCGCTCGGCCACGCTGGGAAGAAAAGGGAACAACTCGTATTGCACCCAGAGTAAATCGATTTCTTGTTGCCGCACCAACTGTCGAAGTCTGTCTACATAGCGTATGGCAAGGTATCCATGAGCGTGTCCCACACCGGAATAGAGCCGCTTCAGATAAGTGTCCTCGAGAAGAGGCCATGCAACTGTCTCGCAATCTAGGTCGGTCAGCGCCGTATCATATTGATCGAACCGCTGCCGCGTTGCGGCAGCAAGTGGCCCATATTTCGTAAGTTTAGCAACTCGAAGGGTCATTCACCGTACCTACTTTACTCCTAGCCCTACCATCCACAGAAATTGGAGAGCGCCGAAAAGGTTACCTCGCATTAAGTCTCGGCTAGAAGGGTTTGCAAGCGCTGCGAAAAAGCCTGCGGCGAAAAGACTTTCATCACCCTCTCACGCCCAGCCGCACCCATCTTGGCGGCACGATCGGGATCAATGCAAAGGGAATGCATGGCCTCAACGCAGGCTGCAATATTGTCAACAGGAATCATAATTCCAGTCTCGCCATCGCGAACAATTTCAGCTGGGCCACCACATTTAGTAGCAATTATGGGCAAACCGCAAGCGCTCGCTTCCAGGACCGTGCGTGAAAATGACTCAGACCGCGATAGATTTAACGCAACAAACGCACCCTCAAGCACCGAACGCGGGTCCTTCACAAAATCTCCGAATGTAATTGCATCAGCTACACCCAGTGACGCGGCCTGTGTTTCCAACTTCTTTCGATAAATGCGGTTGCGAGAAAGCCCCATATCGCCACCATAAAATTTCAGCCGTGAATTAGGGAAGCTGGAAAAAATCTGAGAAAACGCCTCTATTGCAATGTCCTGCCCCTTTCCGTCGATGTAGTTTCCTACGAAGACAAAGGTAAGATGATCAGAATATTTCGCCTCGGGACATGGTAAGAATTCCGCGCTGACCGGATCATAAATTAATTCCGAGGATATCCTTTCCGGTAAAAGGCTTTGGATATGACGCGAAACTGCAATGATCCTATCGGAAAACAGACTGGAGAGCTGGAGCCAAAACCGTCCAACCCGTCCGAAAACGTCAGGGTCAATACGAACCCACGTAAATATCTGCGCTCGGTAGCCGAGAAAACGCAAGAGCGACGCTTCAACCAAGTAGAAATCATTAACCAAAAGCACTGCATTTGGATATCGCGAAAGTCGACGACGCAAGTACAAAGCAGTCCTCGCCAACCTCGGCAGGTAAAGAGACACATCTTTAAAATTGCGTCGCAATGGTCGGATGGGCAGTCGATGAACCTCTGAAAAATCAGACATTTCTTCGTCTTGGAGAAGCGCGGTATCGGGAGTGAGTAAGATGACATCCGCATCTTCTTTAAGTGAACGTGCCATTTCTCTCGCCGAAACAAAGGCTCCCGTCACAGCTATAGATCCATCAAGAATCACGACTATAGAACGCTGCTCAGTCATTCAACATAGACTCCACGCCACCTAACTGAAAATGCGATAAAATTCGCGCGACATCTCAAACGAAGCTTCAGCACTACGCTCTCCAATTCGCCTCCAAAGACAGAAACAAAATAGCGGCACGTTTCAACAAGGAAAAAGCAAAAGAAACCAACATAGAAACAATGCCTAGATGGGCGAGCCCCCCCAATACCCAGTTACTCTCGCAAAATTTGCATCCACTTTCGCAAACCCTCGCTATGATCCATTGCCAATCCCGCATCTTTCGCACTTGCCGCCAGTCTTTCGCGCAGCAGGGCGTTCCCCAAGAGCTCCAAGATAGCATTTACCCAAGCACGGTTAACAAGTTCATCGCCTGGAATAGGTGCGAGGATGCCATTACCAACAACTTGAAAATTAGTGTCGCACAAGGAAGCATCATCATAAGGCGAAGAAAGGATCTCCCGCGGACCAGTCGGGCAGTCCGAACTCACTATAGGAAGGCCGCAAATCATGGCCTCACACAAAGCCAGCGGGAAACCTTCCCAAGACGACGGAAAAAGAAAAATATCGGAACGCACCAAGTAGGCGTAAGGGTTTGAAACGTGGCCTAAAAAACACACCTCGAAATCTACGTCCATATTTTGAGGAGAATCATCCCATATGTCGTAGACTCTCAAACCACGCCTCTTCGCGACATCCAAAAGAAACGAACGTAGTTCGCCGTCCCCTAAGATCACGAGCCTTGCCGGCACACCACGCATACGCAGCTCGCAGACAATATCAATTAGAGACGCTTGATTTTTCTGTCGAGCCAACCGGCCAGATGTTACTAGAGTGATTGCACCGATAAATATTGGCTCTAATTTCTCATCAACACCAAAAGTTGACAAACTCAAGATACCGTCGACATCAAAAGTATTCTGAAGCGCAACCGAATTCTTAACGCCACAAGAAATCAACTCCTGAGTAATTCCGCCACTTACGCCCACCGATCTATTCGCGAGATTGTATAGGAATGGGAAAATAACGCGAATACGGAAAAACTGCAGTAGCTTTGAAATATTTCGATCATGCAAAATAGTACCGTGAACGACAAGGAACTTTTTGGCAGAAGAAAATGAAAGGATGTTCACCCAGTTTGCGCCATCCATATGGCTAATAACAACATCATAGCGTTTCTGCTTCACTAGCGATCTAAGCTGCAAACAACGTGAAACTAACCGACCCGCGGCTCCTAACTTACTCCACAAGCCTTTCCGATCCAACCGATGGGCAGTGAACCCAGTGTTATAAAACCGCTCACCTACACTAAAGTCGAAAACAGCCTCCTCGACATAGCACTCGCGCGACAAAAAGATTGCCTGATCATAAAGAACTTTCTCGGCCCCCCCGCGACCATAGTGGGGCGAAAGCAAAAGTATCCTCACCGCTTTACTTCTCCAAATCTCATGACTGAATCAACATCTACGTAAGGATAAAGCGCCTACCTTTACCTAACATCCTACACGCTCTTGTGCATTAATCACCACGGCAAACCCCGTAGAAGCAACAGTTTCAAGCCTGCAAGAAATGGACGCTTCATGAAAATCCAAGGCGCCGACAGGAAAGCACGGACAAGATACTTTTTCGCTTCTGAAAGCGAGACGCCATCAATGTAGAGAAATTGAAGTGCGACTTGCAAAAACAAGCTTGCAAGGAGACTACGATAGCGAATAAAGCCGAATTTGCGTCGAATTTCATTTTCGCGCCCGATAAGATAAACAATCAGATCATAAGAAGCTTTAAACCGGTTTGGATCAATATTTCGGACCGAACTTGCGGAGTTGACTTGATAAACAAAAGTTACGCGATCAACAAATTTAACGCCGAAGCGAGAGTATATCCGAATAAAGAATAACCAGTCTTCTCCATGAACTGCGTACCTGCTCTCCGGAAAGGGAAATGAAACCGCCACGTCTCGCCTGATGACAGCCGCACCTATCGCAAAAATGTTTCTAAATGCAAGAGCACGGCTTACATCATATTGCGAAGGATAAATCGCCTCATGCCAAGATCTTGCGGCTTTATCCTCGATCAGAAACGCACTATGAAAAAATCCTTCTTCACCATTCGATAAAATCGCTGAGTAAAACTCCCTAAGATGATTTGGAAGAATGCGGTCATCAGAATCAAGAGGCACGACATACCGACCGCAGCTCATACGAAATCCAAAATTTCTTGCTATGCTCCGCTCTTCATTTTCCTTCCAGAAATACCTGATGCGAGCGTCAGAGAAATTGCCAATAATTTCTTCAGAACATTCGCGATCCCCACCGTCATCAACAACAATAATCTCCCAAGAATCGAATTCCTGATCGATCACGGACTGGATGCAATGCGCAAGTTCTTCCGGACGATTAAAAGTAGGAACGATGATGGAAAAAAAAGGCTTTTCGCAGTTAAAGCTTGAAACACTCATCAATCATCGCCTCTAGTTTAAGAACATTTTTGCGAATATTTTTTTCCCAACCTCCATAGAATTCATTCCCATGCCCTTCTAGCTGCTTTCCGTCAAGAATCTGACGGGCGATAGTTGGGCCACCTTCGTGCTGCAACAAAATTTTCGTTTCTGGACTCATTTCCTGAAGTGACCTTAATTTTTCGCTATCGGCGATTGTTATACTTGGCACACCAAGCAACGTGGCGGAAATTACACCATGAAACCGATTCGAAATTACTACCGAAAATTTCGCGAGCTCACGAGCAAATTCATCAATTGTAAGGCTCCAAGGACGCCATACGATGCTTGCGTACCCGGCTTGTGAAACTGTCCGAATTAAGTCCGCGTCGTAACTCTCTTCAAAGAAGACAAAAGTCGGAGGACAGTCCCAGTCGTGACTTAGCGAAGCCTCAATCATCTCTAGACTGCTACGCTTCCTTCCACACAGTATCACACCAACACCCTTGCGATGAGTTGCCGGGACTTTCAGTTTCGAAAATGAGGCTGAATGCGCGAAAGCAAGATCTGTGCCAATTTCACAACATGCTCCCAGCCTGCGTCCGTTTTCTAAACTAGTACTATCACGAACCCAGATCTTATCTAGACGACCCAGTTGCTCCATATTGCGAACGAGGTTTTCTGCAAAGAAATTATGAAAATTGATGCTGTTTCCAATACCAATAGATCTCTTTGACACCCTTCGCTCCTGCTTTCCAAGCAACTTCCGCACAGGAAGCGCAACCTTCCCTATATGCCTCACCCTGAAAATATGAGCAAAAATGTTTTGTAACGTAAATTTCCACGACCTTCTTCCAGGCTGAAAAACCCCTCCTCCACCGTGAATTTCAAGATCAAAACTGCCTCTCGTGCGCCAGTCAATTATTGTGACGTCCCCCTCCAAGAGGCGATATATATAGTCTCGGTATCTCGCACCACTCATGCCCTGATCGCAAAAATCCATATTATTAGCTAAAACATATATTTCAGCTGTCGGATAAAATCCTCTTACGATCGCATGCGTCGCGATTAGAAGAAGATCGTCTCCAAAATTCCCAAACCCATAATAGCCCCGCAATAATATCTTCATGCAGAACCTCCGAGGACATTAATTTGCACGCTTGCGGAATCACCATTCCTTTGAAATTCCAATGAATTTCTAAGCTTCTCCAATTTAAAACCAGGCCGCACCTTATACTCTAGGACCATATTGCTTGACTGCTTGAGTCCAAATTTCATCCGATTGGATCCAGTTCGTCAGGTTGAAAAACTCGCACGATTTCACCGGAGCCTAACTCGATAATTCGGTCGCACCCCCTCAATGTCGTCAAACGGTGAGCAATCATAAGCAAAGTCTTGTCACGACCTAACTCGTGAATTGTCCTCATAATTCGTGCCTCTGTATCGCTATCTAGAGCGCTCGTAGCCTCGTCAAGAACGATGAGGTCAGCAGATTTGTAAAGTGCGCGAGCTATACCGATACGCTGACGTTGTCCGCCTGAAATCCGCATGCCACGTTCGCCGACTAACGTTGCGAAGCCAGCATCACCATCATTAACAAAACGTCCGATGCTCGCTTTCTGTGCGGAATCTATAACACATTCGCGATCTATATCGCTTTTCGAGACCCCGAAAGCAATATTTTCAGCGACACTAGCATCAGTCAGGTAAATGCTCTGTGGCACGTGGGCAACCTGTTTGCGCCAGGCGAAGAGATTACTTCGGTCGAGGGGCGTCTCGTCCACCTCTATTTCCCCTCTAGTCGGTGTCAAAAGCCCCATAATCAGATCAATTAGCGTGCTCTTACCCGCCCCAGTTTGACCGATGATACCAATTCTCTCACCTTTGTAGATCGTCAAATTGATACCGCGTAAAATGTAAGGATCCTCTGCGGAATAGCGGAACCAGACGTCTTTGAGCCGAATGTCTCGCGCAAACTTAGTTCCGTCTGACTTGGCGAGAGGAACGATATCCTCGCCTCTGACCTTGGCTTGAATTTCAACTAGATCGAGCGCATCGCGAACTACTGCGCGCCCGTTACGAATCGTGGCCCAGTTCTGGATCAGAAGTTGCGCTGCAGGCAGGATTTTCATAGCCCCAACCGCGACCAGAGAAAGCTGTGGAATTACCGAAATGGGATCATCCGCGCTCTTAAAAGTCCATAACGCAAGCCCAACGATTGTTAGCATGAAAGCCGCTTCCATGAAAAGACGCGGCGAGCTCGATAGGAAAGCGCCCCTGGCTTGGTAGTGACGCAGAGCGCGCTGTGTCCGTGACAGCTCATGCGCGAAGAACTGTTGAGTCCCGTCCAATATAATTTCTCGAATGCCTCCGCGCGCGACCTGCATTCGCTCGGTGAATTTTGGTTGCAGTCGCGCCACCATTTCGCCCGTATGCTTTAGCGGAGTTCGAAGTCCCAGCACCAAGACGCCGACAAGAGCCAGTACGAGCAACACAAGTAATATCGTCACGTCTGGCGCTATTAAGAACAGAGTGGCGACTATTGTCATTGCCAGAACAAGCGCCCCAGCAGCCGTCAGCAGAGGGATGAGGCCAACGAAGACAAGCTGTTGCATCTTTACCATCAAACCTGTCAACAGATGACTGCTGTTGAGCCGCGTCTGCTCTGCATATGGAAGTGTAAGCGTTTTTTGGAAGGCGGTTTCGGTGAAGTCTGAACCAATTGCGAAAGAGACGCGCATGCTTGCCCAAAGATACAAAAGACGAATTCCGGCAGCTACCAAAATTAGAATAACGAACAATAGTGCCATTGATAGACGAATTTGGTCAGTGGTATGCCCTCCAAACAACTCGAAAAAGCCGCGCAAAAACGTCGGCACACTTTCCGGCTTGGCGAGTGCATTTATGAGGGGAACGACCATCGTGACAGTGGCAGCTTCGCTGAGCACACTTACGATGAGGAGCATCACGAGCAAACCAAGCTGGTTCCGACGGCCAGCTGGAAGCAGTGCCCAGATACGCTGTATATTGCCCTTGCCTGTTTCTGGCCGAGATGAGGTTTCTTTAATCATGTCATTTTCCAGGTGCGCTGTTGCGTGTTCCAAGTGTCTTCCGCTTGAAGCCGAAAAGCGATAGCCGCAGGGCCAATCTTTTGTGTGCAGCATATCTTTGCGAAGTGCCGTCCCCCGTCCGGCGCGCGCATCAGATTACTCACAACCTCAGATCACTTAGCTCGTCGTCAAAAACGGCCTTCAGATCAAATAGCACACTCTTAGGGCGACCAAAGCGCCGCAGACCGTCAGCCTCCATGTTGCGGAATTCTTCGTGCGCCACCGCAAGCACAATTCCATCATAGGTGGCTTCTTTGGGTATTTTGACTGGATGCAAACCATATGCCGCAACTGCCTCCTCGTGATCCACCCAAGGGTCGCATACATCAACCTGCACACCGTAGTCAGAAAGTTCGCGTAGAACATCGACCACTTTAGTGTTGCGCAGATCTGGGCAGTTTTCTTTGAAGGTCAGCCCAAGCACTAACACCCGAGAACCCGCAACCGGAATACCGCGCTTTAGCATCGCCTTGACCAACCGCCCGGCGACATAGGCACCCATTCCGTCGTTGATCCTGCGTCCAGCAAGGATAACTTCGGGATGATAGCCAATCGCCTCGGCTTTATGCGTTAGATAATAAGGATCGACGCCGATACAGTGCCCGCCAACGAGACCAGGACGGAATGGTAGAAAGTTCCACTTCGTCCCGGCCGCACGCAACACCGCGTCGGTATCGATCTCAAGGCGGTTGAAGATTTTCGCCAGTTCATTGACCAACGCGATATTGAGGTCACGTTGAGTGTTCTCGATGACTTTCGCGGCTTCGGCGACGCGGATGCTTTCGGCTTTGTGAGTGCCAGCCGTGACGATTGAGGCATAGAGCGCATCTACCACATCCGCCGTTTCCGGAGTCGAGCCCGCAGTGACCTTCTTGATCGTCGTAAGCCGGTGCTCCTTGTCGCCAGGGTTGATCCGCTCCGGAGAGTAGCCGCAGAAGAAATCCTCATTGAAATTCAGACCCGAAACTCGTTCGAGCACGGGCACACAATCCTCTTCGGTCGCCCCCGGATACACCGTGCTCTCATAGATCACGATATCCCCACGCTTCAGCGCACGCCCCACGGTTTCCGAAGCCTTGATAAGTGGCGTGAGATCGGGACGCTTATGCGCATCGATCGGCGTTGGCACGGTGACTATGAAGATCTTGGCCTCCACCAACCGCGCCGGGTCATCTGTAAATTCGAGGTGGCGTGCCTGGGTTAATTCCTCAGGGGAAACTTCGCGCGTGTGATCACGCCCAGCGCATAACTCGGCGATACGATCGGGCTTTACGTCGAAGCCGATGACGGGTCGCTGCTTGCCAAATTCCACAGCGAGGGGCAGGCCCACATAACCGAGGCCAATAATTGCGAGAGGGGATGTTGGATTGGTCATGGTTTGAATGTCAGTCCGGTTGAAGAGAATGGGCGCGTCTAAGCCCTTGAGAAATTCGAGTAAGCACCGGCTTCTCATAAAGCAGGTGATAAAGGACTCCGGCCGCCACACCTGCAACGATGCAGGCGATGAAGGTCATCTCCCAACTGTCGAACCGACGTATGGCACGTGCGACTAGAGATTGGAGCGGGTTGTGAACAAGATAGATTGCATAGGAGGATGAGCCGAGCAGTAGGGCCCATTTCGGTGCCCGAAATCCGAACCTGGCTTCGGCCTGCGCCAGACCCAGCACAATTGGCGCAAGCGCCAAACCGAAAAACACACGATGCACGTCTGGTATCATGAAATAGGCGAGACATGCGAAGATCCCGATACCGAGCCCCACGAACCAGAATTCAGTTGGTAAGCGCCGCGCCAGCGCGGCCATCAACATGCCAGCGATGAATTCGAGGATAAGCGGATTAAATAGCGTCGACAAAAGCACTCGGTCCGCCCCCCCCCAAGCTGTTGAACCAGAGTGTCGAGATCGCCCAGGCGCACACCAAAAGCCAGAAGTGACGGGTAAGATAAAATGTTAGAAACATGATGTAGAAGGTCATCTCGAACACAAGCGTCCAAGCAACAGAAAGCGCCGGGGGGCTCCCCGATGGCAATAAAGTGAGCGACGTGAACAGACTCCAGTCGCGGTGCCCTTCGGACAAACCGGGCAAGACCAAGTAGGCTGTGATCAACGCGAGAGTGATCGGAAGGTAGGGGACATAGATCCGGCGTAGCCTTCTACCAAAATAACGTTGCGCCGCCTGCGACGTTCGAGCACCCGCTCCATGCACGTAGTAGATGATGAAGCCGCTGAGAACGAAGAAGAAGTCGACGCCAAGCCAACCCTCTGAGAGCCAGGTGCGATGCCCGTGGGTGGTGAAGGCACTACTCGCCAGCCCGGCGTGATGCGCGACCACTGCAAGGGCCGCGATACCGCGACCGATTTCCAGACTATTCAGCTTGGGCGTTGGGCCACGCTGACTCGCTTGTGCCACGGCGCTCACTTTCCGTAATACCCTCGGAACCAAGCAACGAACTGCGCGATACCATCTTTGAAATCAGTCTGGGGACGATAGCCGGTCAGGTTCTGAAGCAGCGTCGCATCAGCCCAAGTCGCTGGCACATCCCCCATCTGCATTGGCATGTAGTTGCGTTCGGCTTTCTGCCCGAGGCAGTCCTCGATCGCATCGATGAAGTCCAAGAGGCGCACTTTGTCGGAATTGCCAATATTCACCACCCGGTACGGCGCGACCGGAGACAAGCTATCCCACTCCGGAATCGTGTCGCGCGACACGGGACGCTCTGGAACCGCATCGATTAGCAAACGAATGCCCCGCACGAGATCATCCACATAGGTGAAGTCGCGATACATATCGCCGTGGTTGTAAATATCGATTGGGCGACCATCGAGAATGGCATCGACAAATTTATAGAGCGCAAGATCGGGGCGCCCCCAAGTGCCATAGACCGTGAAAAAGCGGAACATTGTCGTCGGCAGGTTCCACAAATGGGCATAGGAATGGCCCATCGACTCGGTGGCCTTCTTCGTAGCCGCGTAAATCGTCAACTGCGTATCGGCTTTCTCGGTCTCGATGAAGGGCATTTCTTCATTCGCGCCATAGACCGACGAGGTCGAGGCCATCAGAAGGTGCTGAACCTCTAACCGGCGCGCCGCCTCCATGACATTGAACGTGCCGATCACATTCGCATCGATATAGGCCCGCGGGTTCTCCAAGCTGTAACGGACGCCCGCCTGGGCCGCGAGATGCACGATAACATCGGGCTTGAATTCGTCCGCGACTTTGTCGAGCAGGACCTGATCTTCGAGCATCCCTTCCGTTGCCGAGAAGCTCTGGCTCTGCAGCAGCATAGCGTGGCGACGTTGCTTGAGGCCGACGTCATAGTAATCCGTCATTCCGTCATAGCCGTGAACGCGGAAACCTTCTGCTAGGAGTAGCTTCGCGAGATGGAAGCCGATAAATCCAGCGGTCCCGGTGATCAGAACGCGCCTTTGGCCTTGTGCCTCAGTCATTTTTTGAATTTCCGTCCGTGTCTTTATTTGCGCCGTGACTAACTTCGGCTTCGAGCGCTTTGATCTCGGCCTTCAGCGCCTCATATTCCGCAACTTTGCGTTCAAGAAACCGGCGCGTCAGCGAGCTTTTTTCGGCAACCCCTTTCGGCGTCAAAATATATGCGTAACGATGCTTGTGTTTTGACGCCGAGAAATTGCCGAGCTTAACTAAGCCCTTGTCGACGAATGCTTTAAGGACGTAGTTAATCGCCCCTACACTGATGCCGACATGTTGAGAAAGCTCGCGCTGACTGATTGAAGGCTTCTCTTCGATAAGACGTAGGATGCGATATCGAGCATCCTCGCGAGCTCGGTCCTGAACCTCACTCACCGCGCTTCACGCCCATCAATCGCTACCGCACGAGAACTGACCGTGGTCCGTCTCGTGACAATGGTTTGATCTGATGAATACATGGCAAGCATGGCGTTCAATTTTGAACGTAGCTCATCGCCCGAGGATGCACAACCGATGAGAAGGAAGCAGCGTGGACCTTTCGCCCATGTCAGCAGAAGACCGCCCAGCGCTGGCCACCTGATGGAGCGCCGCTTCCCGATAGGCAAGCGAAATACATATCTCTAGCAGCTAAGTGCGAAGTTCCGCCCATCAGCGACAAGGTTTACGCGTTTAAGTCCCTAAGACCTTCATTGAGGGAGACCGGGTGCAACGGACAAGAGGCGCCCCGCCCGGAAGACCGCGCGGTGACTGAGGCAGCCCTGCAAACGTTGAATGAAGCCGGAGGGATCAAGAAGGTCATTTCCTGAGCACGGCCCTGAATTGCGGGTGACTTTCTATGTCAGCTTTTCTTTTCATTGAGTTGAAGGAGACAGGAAGAAAATCTGACAATCCGAGCAAAGCGACCTCAGCCATGCATTGGCACCGGCAGAATTACTACTCAGAATGCGATCGGCTCGAGAAGCCCGGCGATCACCGCAAGCCGCCCGCCTTCCCCGTAGCGCTCGCGCCCAAGAGCGTGCCCCATGATGTCGCGCCGGATTCGCTCGTCGATACCAGCGGCGAGCATGCGATCCTCAAGCGCGTGCCGCAGGCTGTAGAGCGAATGCCGCTCGCTTTCCAGGAGCCCAGCATCCCTCAAATAGGTATTCACTGTAGCACTCAGCGTGGCCGAGCTTTCGCGATAGCGCGAAAACCCATCCGGGAACGCGCGCATCGCCTCAAGCGACACGCCGTGAAGCGGCATGACGCGCTCCGCGTTCTGCGTCTTGAGAACCCGCCCGATCGGCTGCAGGAGCAGATGCGGGATCGGATCATCGAGCCGGATCTCCTCGGGCCGCAGCGCTGCGATCTCGCTCGGACGGAGCCCAGTATTCACCATCACCAATAGGATTGCCCGCGCCTGCGGCTCCAGCCCATCGAGCGCACCGGGGGCCAGCAAGCGGTCCCGGGTCCAGTCGTCCGAGAAGGAGGGCCGCCGCGCCGCTTTCCCCTGCCGGAAGCCGAGATCTTCGAGCGGCAGCTCGAGCCCGAGCCGCTTGTCGCGGTTCACGCGCCTCAAGACCGCACTGAGATGCGTCAGATCCTTATTCGCGGAATTCGCGGTGAGCCCTTCGCACGCCATCCGCTCTGCCCACCAATCGCGAAAATCGAGGAAATCATCGCGCGTCAGATCATCAAGCGGCTTGTCCCCGACAACCGCGATGAAATTCTGCACCCCCTTGATATGCGGGTAGCGCCACCGTCGAATCTGGTCCGCACTCTTGCCCAAGGTCTTATCGCGTGCGAGCCCCCAGAACAGCGCGAGCGCCCGCGACACGGTGATCAGCGGCAGCTCCGCCCCACCAAGAAGGGAGTCCGCCCCAAGGAGATCGCGCATCTCGTCACTGGCAACCAGATCGATACGCGCGAGCAGCTCTTGCACGGGCAGACGCGCCACCTTGCGCGCATCGAGAAACCGGTAGCCTCGCGCCTTCGCAAACCGCTTGGCCGCAGCGAACCGTTCCTCCGCGTCTTCCGTGTCGCCATCGAGCATCGCCTCCCAGACCTCGACCTGCTCGGCCCAAAGCACCGACGCCTTCTCTCGCGCCTCCCTCTCTGACCCAGTCCGAAGACTGATCATCACCTCGCGGCGCGGATCGACAGAGGCATACCCCTTGGGAACCCGCCGACGCAGATGCCAGACTTCGCCACGCTTGGTGATATTCATCGCACATCTCCGGGAAAGAGCCTTGTGTATCACCATGTGTAGCACGAAAGCCTTCCCTGAGGAATCGAATTCAACATAAATATCTGATTTAATTATTTTTAGTCACGATCTTTAGTTGCAATTCGAGATGAATGTGTCGGAGAGGAATTCCGATTATCGCGCTCTCCTTCTGCGTCTCCACTCAAGCGGCTCGCGCGCCCGCCAGGTGCGATCTTCGTAATCCAACTCGCCTAACGTTCTACTAAGGAAGGCGCCTCAGACTTCCGGGGAGTAATCAGAGAGGAACGCGGCCAAAGCAGAGACCGCCTGCCCCATATCCACCGCACTCGCATATTCGGCCGGGTTGTGGCTGATCCCGCCCTTGCAGCGCAAAAACAGCATCGCGATCGGGCAGAGATCGGCCATCGCGGAGGCGTCATGCGTCGCTCCCGAGGGCAGCTCGGGCGCGGGCGCTCCGGTCGCGGTGCGAACGGCTGCGGCGAGCCCCTCTCGCAGCCCTGCATCGCAGGCTTGGGCGGGTTGGGCATAGGTCTTCTCAATCTCGATCTGCGTCGCCGTGGCCTCGGCGATCTGCGCACAAAGCGGGCTGAGCGCCGCGCCCATCGCGGTGCGGGCCGGGTCTTCGGCGGCGCGGATCTCGATGGTCAGATCGACCCGCGCGGGGATCGCGTTGACCACGTTGGGCGAAACATCGAGCTGCCCGACCGTCGCCCGGATACCTTGATCGCGCGCCATGTCATGCACGCCACGCACCAGATCCGAAGCTGCCAGCAGCGCGTCATGGCGCATCTCCATCGGCACGGTGCCCGCATGGCCCGCCTCGCCGGTGATCGTGACCTGGTGCCGCTCTATCCCGGAAATCGCGGTGACGACGCCGAGCGGCTTGTCCGCGGCCTCAAGCACCGGGCCTTGCTCGATATGCAGCTCCAGATAGCCTGCGATCGTGGCAGGGTCGCGCGCCAACGCCGCCGTGCCTTCTGGATCGCCGCCAAAGGCCTCGAGCGCGGCACCGAGGCTTACGCCCGCCTTGTCCACCATCGCGAAAACGCCTTGGTCGAGCGTGCCCGCCAACGCGCGCGGCCCGATCAGCGCGGTCGGGAAGCGCACGCCCTCCTCATCGGCGAATGCCAGCACCTCCACGGCAAACGGCAGCGTGCGGTCGCCAAGCGCTTCGAGTGCAAGGCATCCCAGCGCCACCCCCATGATCCCGTCGAACGCACCGCCATGACGCACGCTGTCCTGATGCGAGCCGATCAGGAGCGTGGGCGCGCCCGCAGGCCCCGCGCGCCGCCCTATCAGCGTGCCCGCCGCATCGCGCGTAACCGTGCAGTCCGCCTGGTCCATCCATCCGGTGATGATCTCCAGTGCAGCCTCGTGCTCGGGACCGAACGGCAGCCGGGTCACGCCGGGACCGGGCTCGGAGGCTTTCGCGATCGTCTTCAGCCGCTCTTGCGCAACTGCACTCCAGTCCTGCATGGCATCACCTCTATTTATCATGATAAATAGCTGTCTACTCTTTTGATGCCAATTGGTCTAGGAGAAACGCCAGTGAGTTTCCCCTCAAGAGATCCGATGCCCCGCAAACCCGCCACCGAACCCAAGCGCTCTCGCCCCGCCCGCGTGGCCGATCAGATCAAGGACTGGGTGGTCGCGCAGCGCTTGAAGAAGGGCGACCGCCTGCCCGGCGAGACCGAGATGATCGAACGGTTCGGTATGGCGAAGGGCACGATCCGCGAGGCGATGCGGCTGCTGGAGGCGCAGGGGCTGGTGACCACGCGCACAGGGCCGGGCGGCGGGTCCTTCGTGGGCGAGGTCAGCGAGGAGCGCGCCCGGGCGCTATTGGGAAACTACTTCTATTTCAAGGATCTGACGGTCGCCGACATCTACCAGATCCGCCGCGCGCTGGAGCCCGAAGTGGCCGCGAGCCTTGCCGGAAAGCTCTCAGAGGCGGATCTGGCCGAGCTGGAGGCGCTGGTCTCGCAATATGCCGCCCCCGCCGCCACGCCCGAGGAAGAGCGCGAACAGCATGTGGATTCCCTGAAATTCCACGCGGTGCTGGCGCGGCATTCCGACAATGCGCTGCTGGCCTTCCTGATCCGCTTCATGGCGCAGATCCTGTCGGACCTGACGGTCTATCGAAAACTCTACGCGCCCCATAATCGCGAGCTGTGGGAGAGCGGGCGCAACCACCAGATCGCCCTGATCGCCGCGCTGCGTGAGGGCCGTGCCGAGGATGCCCGCACGATCATGGCCGACCACATGGCCACCGCCCAGCGCTTCATGGAAGCGCAGGAGGCCGAGGTGATGAAACGCTTCATCGCCGAGTGACACGGGCTTTCGCGCCGAGGGCCGCGCCCGAGCCTCGGGCGGGCGCTTCGCAACGCGTGTGGCTTAGCGATTTATCTCGCAAACCCGAAAATCGGTGATGCATGCGCCGACGCCGCCAATGCGCCCTCCCGTGGGGAAGGGTAAGCCGGGAAAGAGGGGCTTTCCAGTGGAAGGGCACCCCGGCGAACGCCTGAGCCTTGCGAAGGCCGGACGGGCGCGGCCTGGGGCTGGTCGCCCCGCGCCAAGTTCCGAGCTACTCCGTCCCGGTCTCGGGCAGCGGGAGCGCTTCGGGCTCCACCAGATCGGGGGCACGATAGGGATCGTCGAGCGTCGGCACGACGCGGGTCCAGCCGTAATAGGGCTCGGCCCGGGCGGCGGCGAGCAGGTCGGTCAGATCCTCGAGCGGCTTGGCGGAGCGGTCGATGCGCAAAGTGAGCGGCGTCGTCGCGCGCGATGCTACCAGAAGCGCCGCTGAGAGCAGCCCGCGACTGTCGCCTCCCGCACGCGCGCCTGCCACCAGCGCGGCCATCAGCCGGTCGGGCATCGCGCCGAGCGTGGAGAGGTAGGTATCGCGCACCGCCTCGATCACCGACCAATCGGCAAGCATATTGCCCGACACCACAACGCCCGGACCTTCCAGCGCGCCGCAGACCGGCACCGACATCTCGCCGGTGAAATGGCCCGTGCGCCCGCGAAGGTCGATGGCGGCGAGTTGGCGGTGGGCGCGTCCGGTATCCGGGCCTGTCACCTCGGCCACGGCGTCAGGCGCGGACATGCCCGCCTTCATCTTCGCCAGCACATCCTCGCCCCAAAGCGTCGAAGGCGCGGTGCCCTGACTGGCCGACAATCCCGATTCGGCGCCGCCGCGCAGCACCCAGCCGCCGACGCAGAGGCTGCCGGTCATGGCCGCCCCGCCAAAGACGCCTGTTTTTTCGTCATATGCCAGAATTGATACCGTCACGGCGGAACTCCGTTAATCTGCGCCCTTGCATTTATCATGATAATTTGCCCTCATGCAATCATCACCAATAAAAATCAGCCATGCTGAACAGGAGAGGTACTATGGCAAAACTCACCCTTACGCGGCGCGGTCTTCTGATCTCGGGCGTGGCGACGGGCGTCCTGATGGGAACCGGTCTGCCTTCGATGGCGGCGACCCCGCCCGGCGTTCTGGTCGTCGGCCAGATCGCGGAGCCCAAAGCGCTCGACCCGGCGGCGGTCACCGCCGTGAACGACTTCCGCATTCTGATGAATCTCTATGACGGGCTGGTGCGCTACAAATCCGGCACGCTCGAAGTCGAACCGGCCCTCGCCGAGAGCTGGGACATCTCGGATGACGGCAAGACCTACACCTTCCACCTGCGTCAGGGTGTGAAGTTCCATGACGGGTCCGATTTCGACGCCGAGGCGGTGAAGTTCAACTTCGAGCGGATGCTCGACGAGAACCACCCCTATTACCACACCGGCCCCTTCCCGCTCGCCTTCTTCTTCTCGAGCGTGGACACGATCGACGCGAAAGACCCGCAAACCGTGGTCTTCACGCTGAAAGAACCCTATGCGCCTTTCCTGTCGAACCTCGCCTATCCGACGGGGCTGATCGTCTCGCCGACGGCGGTGAAGAAATTCGACAAGGATTTCGGCCGCAACCCGGTCGGCACCGGCCCCTTCACCTTCAAGGAATGGCGCCCGAACGAGGCCGTCGTGGTCGAGGGCAACCCGGATTACTGGGACACGCCCACCTCGCTCAAGGCGGTGATCTTCCGCCCGATCACGGACGCCAATACCCGCGTGGCCGAGATGCTCGCGGGCGGGATCGACCTGATGGTCGAGGTGCCCCCGGTGGCGCTCAAGGAGTTCCAGAACGACAGCTACAACCTCGTCGAACAGGCGGGCCCGCATCTGTGGTTCCTGATCCTCGATTGCGCCAAGGGGCCGTTCAAGGACAAGAAGGCCCGTCAGGCCGCGAACTACGCGATCAACAAGGAAGCGATCGTCAACGATGTGCTCGAAGGGACGGCGACCGTGGCCAACGGCCCGACGCCCGCGGCCTTCGCCTGGGCGCATGACGACAGCCTCGACCCCTACCCCTACGACCCGGAAAAGGCCAAGGCGCTGCTGAAAGAGGCCGGCGTGGCCGAGGGCACGGAAGTGACCTTCTACGTCACCGATGGCGGCTCGGGGATGCTCGACCCGGTGGCGATGGGCACAGCGATTCAGGCCGACCTGAAAGCCGTGGGACTGAACGCCAAAATCGAGACCTTCGAGTGGAACACCTTCCTCGGCAAGGTGAACCCGGGGCTCGACTCGAACGGCCAGCATGTCGACATGGCCGAGATGGCGTGGATGACGAACGATCCCGACACCCTGCCCTATCTCGCGCTGCGCACCGATGCCTGGCCCGACAAGGGCGGCTTCAACTCGGGCTATTACTCGAACCCCGAGGTCGACAAGCTGCTCGAAGAGGCGCGCACCGCGACCGATCAGTCCAAGCGCGCCGAGCTCTACAAGAAGATGCAGCAGATCGTGCATGACGACGCGCCTTGGGTCTTCGTGGCGAACTGGAAGCAGAACGCGGTGACGAACGACAAAGTGTCGGACTTCACGCTGCAGCCCTCGTTCTTCCTGCTCCTCAAGGACGTGACGAAGGCCTGATCCTTCCGGGTGCGCGGGCCGCGACAGGCCCGCGCACTCTTTTTTCATCATTTGCGCGTCACCCAAAGGGAGACCAATGGGCAGCTATATCCTCAAACGGCTCTTGCTGGCGGTGCCGGTGATCCTTGGGATCACGGTGATCGTCTTCCTGATCATGGCGATGATCCCGGGCGACCCGGCGACCGCGATCTTGGGCAGCTATGCCACGCCCGAGAACGTGGCGCGTCTGAACCGCGATCTAGGTCTCGATCAGCCGCTGGTGGCGCGCTATTTCATCTGGCTGGGGAACATGCTCCACGGCGATTTCGGCCAGAGCTTCTCGCTCAATCGCCCCGTGATCGACGAGGTGCTGGAGCGGTTCAACAACACGCTGATCCTTGCGGGCACCTCCTTCGTTCTTTGCACGGTGTTCGGCATTCTCGCGGGCGTGGTCTCGGCCGCACGTCAATATGGCTTCGCCGACAAGGCGATCACCTTCGTGGTGCTGCTGGGCATCTCGATCCCGTCCTTCTTCCTCGGGATGATGATGATCCTGATCTTCGCGGTGGACCTGCAATGGCTGCCGGTTTCCGGGATGTATGCGATCTATGGCGGCGGCGATCTGCCCGACTTGATCCACCACCTCACGATGCCCGCGCTGGCGCTCGCCGTGGTGGCGACCGGCGTGGTGGCGCGGCTGTCGCGCTCGGCCATGCTGGAGGTGCTGCGACAGGATTTCATCCGCACCGCGCGAGCCAAGGGCGTGAAAGAGGGCCGCGTGATCTGGGGCCATGCGCTGCGCGCGGCGATGGTCTCGATCATCCCCGTGCTCGGCATTCAGGCGGGCTTCGTGCTCTCGGGCGCGGTCTATATCGAGATCGTGTTCCAATGGCCCGGCATCGGGCGGATGCTGGTCGATGCGATCTTGCAGCGTGACATCCTGCTCGTCCAAGGCGGCGTCGTCTTCGTCGCGGCCTGCTACGTCATTTTCAACATCATCGTCGATGTCGCCCAGAGCCTTCTCGACCCGAGGATCAAGACATGAGCGCGTTCTTCAAACTTCTCGCGCGCAACCGGCTGGCGCTGGGTGGGCTGATCGTGATGGGGTTGGTGGTGGCTCTGGCGCTGATCACGCCGCTGCTGCCGCTCGTCGATCCGGATGCGACGAACACCGCGAACCGCTTCCTGCCGCCGTTTTCCGATGGCGCGCTGCTGGGCACCGATGCGCTGGGGCGCGATCTGCTCTCGCGGCTTCTGTGGGGCACGCGGCTGTCGCTCGCCGTGGGCTTTGCCGCCGCTCTCTTCGCCGCCGTCGCGGGCGCGGCAGTCGGCATCATCGCGGGCTTCTATGGCGGGCGGGCGGACAACATCATCATGCGCGCCGTCGATATGCTGATGGCCTTCCCTTATATCCTGCTGGCACTCGCGATCGTCGCCGCTCTCGGCCCCGGTCTCGTGAATGCGCTGATCGCGGTGTCGGTGGTCAACATCCCCTTCTTCGCACGCAACATTCGCGGCATCACCGTGGGACTTGCCAACAAGGAATTCGTGGATGCGGCGAAGCTCGCGGGCATGTCCAATGCGCGCATCATCACCTCGGAAATCCTGCCCAATGTGGTACCCGTCATCGTGATCGCGATGTCCACCACGATCGGCTGGATGATCCTCGAGACGGCGGGTCTGAGCTTCCTCGGCCTCGGCTCGCAGCCGCCGCAGGCCGATCTCGGGAGCATGCTGGGTGAGGCGCGCTCGGCGCTGATCACCAACCCGCATACCTCGGTCATTCCCGGCATCATGATCCTGATCATCGTGATGAGCATCAACCTGCTGGGCGACGGCGTGCGCGATGCGCTGGATCCGCGGCTGAAATCGGGCGCGCTGAGCCGTCCGATGGCCGCGACCCGCGTGGATCGCAAACACACCCCCGCGCCGGAAGTCGCGACTGACGGCATTCTCAGCCTCGAGAACCTGCGCACAGAATTCCACGTCAAGGACCGGATCTACAAGGCGGTGTCTGGTGTCTCTCTGTCGGTCAAACCCGGCGAATGTCTCGGCGTGATCGGCGAGTCCGGCTCGGGCAAATCGGTCACGGCACTGTCGATTATGGGCCTCGTCGCCTCCCCGCCCGGCGTCATCACCGGCGGGGCCGCGCGCCTTGAGGGCCGCGATATGATCGGTGCGCGCTATGGCGATCTGAGAACCCTGCGCGGTCGCCGCGTCGCCTATATCTTCCAGGACCCGCTGGCGACGCTACACCCGCTCTACAAGGTCGGCGATCAACTGGTGGAGGCGATCTCCAGCCATCGCTCGATCTCGAAATCCGAAGGTCGTGCAAAGGCCATCGAGCTGCTGAAATCCGTGCGCATCCCCAATGCCGAGGAGCGCGTGGACAGCTACCCACACGAGATGTCGGGGGGCATGCGTCAGCGCGTCGGCATCGCGATGGCGTTGGCCAACGATCCCGACGTGATCATCGCGGACGAGCCCACCACCGCGCTCGACGTGACGGTGCAGGCGCAGATCCTCTCGCTGCTCGACGATCTGCGGCGCGAACGCGGGCTCGCCATCATCTTCATCACCCATGATTTCGGCGTTGTGGCCCAGCTGTGCGACCGCGTGGCGGTGATGTATGCGGGTCGGATCGTCGAGGAAGGTCCGACGATGGAGATCCTGCGCGCGCCCGCCCATCCCTACACCGCGCGGCTAATCGCCTGCGTGCCCGAACTCGGCGCGGGCAAACGCAAGCTGGAGGCGATCCCGGGTCTGCCGCCTTCGGTCGATGCGCTGCCCGCAGGCTGCGCTTTTGCCGATCGCTGCCTGAAGGCACAACCGTCGTGCAAAGAAGGCGAGATACTGCTCGAAGGGACTGGATCGCGCGCCGTGCGCTGCCTCTACCCCGAGCTCTCTCTCGCGGAGGAAACCGCATGAGCATCGCCCTGCAAATCACCGACCTGTCGAAAACCTTTCCCGTTGGCAAGAAGCTGTTCGGCGGCGCCACCGGCGGGGTGAAAGCAGTTCATCCGATGACGCTCTCGGTCCAGACGGGCGAGACGCTGGGAATCGTAGGGGAATCCGGCTGCGGCAAGTCCACGCTGGCGCGGATGCTGGTGGGCCTCCTGCCCGCGACGACCGGCACGATCGAAATCGAGGGTTCGGCGCTCGACAACGCCGACCCGGCCGAGTTCGGCAAGCGCATCCAATATGTGTTTCAGGACCCGATCTCTTCGCTGAACCCGCGCAAGACGATCCGGCAGATCATGGATGCGCCCTTGAAGCTGCTGCACGGAATGGACCGCAAGGCACGCGAGAAGCGCATCCTCGAGATCTTTGACAGCGTGAACCTGCGCGCCGATTTCCTCGACCGCTACCCGCATGAGTTCTCGGGTGGTCAGGCGCAGCGCATCGGCATCGCGCGGGCGCTGGCGGCGCAGGCGCGCATCCTGATCCTCGACGAACCCGTCTCGGCGCTCGATGTGTCGGTGCAGGCGCAGGTGCTGAACTTGCTCGCCGATCTGAAACGCGAATTCGGCCTGACTTACCTCTTCATCAGCCACGATCTGGCGGTGGTCGAGGCAGTCTCTGACCGGATCGCAGTGCTGTATTTCGGCTCGGTGGTCGAGGAAGGGCGGGCCGAGGAAATCTTCGCCCATCCGCGCCACCCCTACACGAAGCTGCTGGCCGAAAGCGCGCCGGTCGTGGGGCGTGCGCTGTCCGACCCCGAAGACGGGCACGCGGAATTGCCGAACCCGCTCGACCCGCCACCCGGGTGCGCATTCGCGATGCGGTGCCCCTACGCGACCGATACATGCCGGGACGCAGCTCCCGCGCTCGAACAGATCGGTGACGATCAACGGGTCGCCTGCTTCCACCCCTTGCCTGCCGGGCCCCTCTGACAATTGCCCGGACCTTGGTGCGGCTACGGCGAAAGCCCGACTCCCGGCTCGAAGCCTCAAACTGTTCGAACGGCTGCGGGTAGGCGGAGACCGGAGCAATCCGCCTACCCGCAGCCTTGCCCCTTTTCCCCGCCCGAGCAGGCGGCTATTGCTGGCAACCCGACCGCATCAGGAGACAGCCTTGGCCCAAACCGATTCCGCCCCCGTTCAAGCCCGCATCGCGCAGACCATCGCCACGGATATCGCGGCGAAGCCCGCACAGGTGACCGCAGCGATCGGACTTCTAGATGGCGGGGCGACCGTGCCCTTCGTGGCGCGCTACCGCAAAGAGGTCACGGGGGGGCTCGACGATACGCAGCTGCGACAGCTCTCGGATCGGCTGGGTTATCTGCGCGAAATGGAGGCGCGGCGCGAGACGATCCTCAATTCGATCCGTGAGCAGGGCAAGCTGACCGACGATCTGGCACGCTCGATCGCGCGGGCCGAAAGCAAGGCGACGCTCGAAGACATCTACCTGCCCTTCAAGCCCAAGCGCCGCACCAAGGCGATGATCGCGCGCGAGAACGGGTTGGAGCCGCTGTTGCGCGCGATTCAGGAAGACCGGAGCGCCGCGCCCGAGACGCTGGCCGAAGGCTACATTACCGAGGCCGTGCCCACGGTGAAGGACGCCCTGAACGGCGCGCGCGACATCCTGACCGAGGAACTGTCGGAAAACGCCGAACTGCTCGGCACCCTGCGCGACTTCATGCGCGCCGAGGCCTTCATCGCCGCGCGCGTCGTGCCCGGCAAGGAAGAGGCGGGCGCGAAGTTCTCGGATTATTTCGACCATCGCGAGAAATGGGCCGACATTCCCGGCCACCGGGCGCTCGCCATTCTGCGCGCCGCGAAGGAAGAGATCGTGACGATGGAGATCGCGCCCGATCCCGAGACCGGTGAAGACCGCGCGATAGGCCAGATCGCAGCGACCCTCGACACGCAGGCCGGGCGTCCCGGCGATCTCTGGCTGCGCGATGTGGCACGGTGGGCGTGGCGGGTGAAATTTTCGGTCTCGCTCTATGTCGATCTGCTGGGCGAGCTGCGCCAGCGCGCCCATGACGTGGCGATCAAGGTCTTCGCGCGCAACCTGCACGACCTGCTGCTGGCAGCCCCCGCCGGTCCGCGTGCGACGCTGGGCCTCGATCCGGGCATCCGCACCGGGGTGAAAGCGGCCGTGGTGGACGCGACTGGCAAGGTCTTGGAGACCGCGACGCTCTACCCGTTCCAGCCGAAGATGGACCTGCGCGGAGCCGAGGCGAAGATCATCGACATGGTCAAGCGCCACGGCGTCGAGCTGATCGCGATCGGCAACGGCACCGCCAGCCGCGAGACCGAACGCATGGTCGCCGACACGCTCAAGCTCCTGCCGTCGGGCGTGCGCGCGCCGACGAAAGTGGTCGTCTCGGAGGCGGGCGCCTCGGTCTATTCGGCCTCGGAACTGGCCGCGCGCGAATTCCCCGATCTGGACGTATCCTTGCGCGGGGCGGTCTCGATCGCGCGGCGCCTGCAGGACCCGTTGGCGGAACTGGTGAAGATCGAACCGCAGAGCATCGGCGTCGGCCAGTATCAGCACGACGTGGATCAGCGCCGTCTGTCGCAGGCGCTGGAGGCGGTCGTTGAGGACGCGGTGAACGCGGTGGGCGTCGATCTGAACATGGCTTCCGCGCCGCTTCTGGCGCAGGTGGCGGGGCTTGGTCCCGCGCTGGCGCAGGCCATCGTCGTGCATCGTGACGCGCACGGCGCCTTTCCCTCGCGGCGCGCGCTGATGAAGGTGGCGGGGCTCGGCCCCAAGGCCTTCGAGCAATGCGCGGGCTTCCTGCGCATCCGCGATGGCGAGGAGCCGCTCGATGCCTCCTCCGTCCACCCCGAAGCCTATGCGGTTGCACGCAAGATCGTGCAAAGCTGCGGCCGCGACATCCGCGAGATCATGGGACAACCGTCCGCTCTGAAAGACCTGCGCGCGGAGCAATTCGTCACCGGCGATTTCGGTCTGCCCACCATTCGCGACATCTTCGCGGAACTGGAAAAACCCGGCCGCGACCCGCGCCCCACCTTCAAGACCGCGCAGTTCACCGATGGCGTGGAGGACATCAAAGACCTCAAGCCGGGGATGAGCCTCGAAGGCACCGTCACCAACGTCGCGGCCTTCGGCGCTTTCGTGGATATCGGCGTGCATCAGGACGGGCTGGTGCATGTCAGCCAGCTCGCCGATCGCTTCGTGAAGGATCCGCATGAGGTGGTGAAGGCGGGCGATGTGGTGCGCGTGCGTGTGACCGAGGTCGACATCCCGCGCAAACGGATCGGCCTGTCGATGCGCAAGCAATCCGAGGGCGGCGCTCCTGCGCGGGGCAAAGGCCCGGCGCGGCAGGACAAGGGTCAGGACCGGGGCAAACCCGGCCCGCAAGGCCCACGTGGCAAAGGGCCCGGCAAGGGCCAAGGCAAAGCGCCGGCAAAAGACAGCGGCAATGGCGCATTCGGCGCGGCGCTGCGCGATGCGATGAACCGGCGCTGAAGCTGGCCAAGCGGGTTGAGCGATCGAGGATCTACCAGAGGTGAGCTGCGACACAGGAACAGCGCCGCAACTTGCCTTCCCCGGCCCCCGCCGATAGCGTCACGCGCAACCACACAAGCGGGAGATGCGGACCATGGCGCTTTGCAGCGATGCGGCGATGGTGCTGTTTTATGACATCGACGGCGACACCGCCGACCACGACCACTGGCACAGCCATGAGCACCTGCATGAGCGCCTCTCGGTCCCCGGGTTCTTGCGGGCGACGCGCTGGATCGCGACCGAGAGCGGGCCACGCTACATGGTCACCTATGAAGTCAGCGGGACCGACGTGGCGACGTCGCAGGGCTACCTCGACCGCCTCAACGACCCCACATCCTGGACCGGTGCGATCATGCCGAGATTTCGCGGCATGATGCGCGGTTTCTGCACGATTCCGGCGAGCGAGGGCTACGGTCTGGGCGGTTTCGCCACCGCCTTCCGCTTTCAACCCGGTCCCGGGCACGAAGACGCTGCGGCGTCCTGGATCGCGCAAGAGGTGCTGCAGGAGATCGCCTATCGTCCGGGCGTCGCCAGCGTTCAGCTGCTCCGCCCGACTGCACCGCCGCCGATGACGCGCGAGCAAGCACTGCGCGGCGCCGACACGCCACTTCCTTGGCTGCTCATTGCCACCGGCTATGACGCGGCGCTGCTGGGTCAGGCAGTGGAGCGCGGTTTCGATCCGGCTTCCGAAGCCGCTGCCGGGCTGATCGGCGACGTCGTCGCGACGCATTATGTGCTGAATCACACCGCGACTGCTGACGAGGTCGCGCGCACGCCCAAGCCGCAGTTTCCGCGCTAGGTTATTCCTGTCGGGGCGCGGGGACGGGCTTTCACCGACACGGAACCGCTCCAAGCCTCGCTTAAGACAGAGCGAAGCCGGGCCAAAACATATTGTCTTTTCGAGGACTTTAGTGGTGCCCGGAGGCGGACTCGAACCACCGACACGCGAATTTTCAATCCGCTGCTCTACCAACTGAGCTATCCGGGCACTGCGACCTTTCGGTCTTGGTGGAGCGGTTACTAGACGAGGGCGCGGGGGGTGTCCAGAGGGATTTCGCAGAAATTTACGCGAACTTGCGAAACGTCTCAGTGCGGCTTGCCGGGGGGCGTATCATCGCCCGCGGGACCGGCCGGCGCACGCTCTTCTTCCTCGGCGATATCGCCGGGAATGACGTAGGAACCATTCAGCCAGCGCGCCAGATCAACGTCGGCGCAACGCTTCGAACAGAAGGGGCGATATTTCGGGTCGGCATCCTTGCCGCAGATCGGACAGCTCATTTCGCCTCCCTGTTTTGGCCCCGCAGCAGGCGCGCGAGCGGGACGCGGTCGCGCTTGCGTTGCATCTCGAAATTGCCCAGCGGCGTCCAGCCGGCCAGCGACGTCTCGGGCTCGCCTTTGACGGCGCGGCGCAGCTGCTGCTCGAGCGCCTGACGGTCGCGCTTGGGCATCGGGGCGAAGTCGATCACGACCTGCCCTCCGAGGCCGCGCAGACGCAGCTGACGGGGCAATTCGCGGGCCGCGGCGATATTCGCCTTGAGCGCCGCGGCGGGCGTCGTGTCGTTCCCGGTATTGACGTCGACCGCGATCAGGGCGCGGGTCGGCTCGATCATCAGATGCGCCCCGCCCGGCAGGTCGACCCGCGGGTGCAGAAGCGCTTCGATCGCGTCGGTGACGCCGTGGTCGTCGAACCCGCCCTCGATCACCTCGTCGGGCAGGGGTTCGGCCCAGTCGCGCCAGGCTTCTTCATGCGGATCGGGCGCGTCGACGAGAAGCTCCGGCCCGCCTTCAGTATCGTTAGTCACGGCCTCGGCCAGCTCGCGCATCGCGGCAACATCCTCGGCCACTTCTTCGAGCGGCACATGGGCCGCGGCAGAGCGCAGGATCACGCCCATATCCGAGCCTTCCATCACCGCCTCAGCCGCCGCCTGCAGATCGGCGCGCAGATCCTCTTCATGGATCCGCCGGGAGACGTTGATGCCGGGCGCGCCGGGGGTGACGATGGCGTAGCGCGACTTGAACAGCACGCGCAGCGTCACCGGCAGCGCCTTGCCGGGCTCGGTGCCGCCAGAGACCATGCAGATCACGGTCTGGCCGGGGGCGAGCCCCTTCACCTCTTTCAGAAAGCCACGCGTGCCTTCGGGCAGATCGACGAAGACGCCGCCCTGCCCTTTCATCTGGCGGCCGATGGTGCCGCGCAGGATCGCACCGGGGGCGAAGCTGATCTCTTCGGAGGTGTCGATAATCAGGTCTTCAATTTGGCCGTCGACCATCAGCGCCGCCGCTTCGCGACCGGCGATCTCGTCCAGCAGAACCACACGCCCCTGCATTATACGTCCCCTCGAATGCCCGCACTTGCGAGCAGGTTTGCGGTTTCTGCGAGCGGCAATCCCACGACAGCGGTGAAGGATCCCTGGATCCACGGCACGAAAGCGCCGCCGCGTCCCTGGATCGCGTAGCCGCCCGCCTTGCCGTGCCATTCGCCCGAGGCGAGATAGCCGTTCACGTCCTCGTCGCTGAGCGGTTTGAACTTCACCACCGTATCGACGAGCCGTTCGCGCAGGCCCTGCGCCGTGCGCACAGCCACAGCGGTAAACACATGGTGCCGACGCCCGGAGAGCAGCCAGAGAAACTCCGCCGCCTCTTTCTCGTCTTCGGGTTTGCCCAAGATACGGCGCCCGCAGGTCACCGTGGTATCCGCGCTCAGCAGCACCTCGTCATCGGCCACATCGAGCGCCATCGCTTTCTCGCGGGCCATACGGGCGACATAGTCGCGCGCGGCCTCGCACTTCAGCGGCGTCTCGTCGATATCGGCGGGGCGCACGTCAAAAGGCTCCAACCCTAGCTGGGCCAGAAGCTCTCGCCGTCGCGGGCTCGCCGAGCCGAGGATCAGCTTCACTTGAAGCGGTAGTTGATACGACCCTTCGTGAGGTCGTAGGTGTTCATTTCCACCTGAACCTTGTCGCCTGCCAGAACACGGATGCGGTTCTTACGCATCTTGCCTGCCATATGCGCGATGATCTCATGGCCGTTTTCCAGCTCGACCCGAAACGTCGCGTTAGGCAGGAGTTCCTTCACGACACCGGGAAATTCGAGCATTTCTTCCTTGGCCATGGTCACTCCATAAATGGTTACCCGCGTCATCTGCGGGCGAGCGTTTAAATGCGCCCCTAGGCCGCGAAATTCAAGTGGAATATGAACCTGCCCCCACGATCTACCGAGATTCGCGGGAGTTTCGGGTCAGATCGAGACCTGATCCGCGACCGTCCCGGCCGCTTTGTCTACGTCGCCGCCCAGAGATTTCAGCCGAGCCTCTTCAGTCAGGCCCCATTGAAGAAGCACACGCGCGGCGGCTTCGTCGCGGCTGAGCGAACATCCGCATTCGCAAATATGCTGCCGCTCCGAGAGCGCTTTTCGCTTTTGGGCCCCGCAATCTGGGCAACGTTGCGAAGGTCTGAGCTTGCGTGTCGGCGCCTCAAGAAACTCCACACCAGCTTCTTCCGCTTTGTATCGGAGCATTTTCAAAAAATTTGACGGAGCCGCATCAAGAATCGCTCGGTTCAAGCCAGACTTCTGAGCAACGTTCTTGCCGGGACACTGCTTACTGCCTTTCGCCGAACGGGTCATGTTTCCCACATCGAGCCGCTCAGTCGCAATTAAGCGGTGGCGGGCCACCAGGTCGGCAGAAACCTTGTGAAGAAAATCTTTTCTTCTAGACGCAATTTTTGCGTGGCGACGCGCGAGTTGCTTCCGATGACGTTGAAGCGAGCGCAACGAAACCTTTTTCGCCTTGGCGGCAGAAGAGAGGCGTCGCTGCGCCTCTACCAGCTCCTCCATCTCACCTCGGAGATGGCGCGGGTTTGCCACCGCTTCATATTCGCCATTCTCGTTCGCAAGAGTTGCGAAATCGGAGACACCCCAGTCAAGTCCGGCGGCCGGCCCGTGCGCCTCTTCACGCTGCGCGCAATCGGTTTCCACCACCACGTTGAGCATCCACCCACGCGCAGAACGGAAAACATCAGCCTTCAGAATGCGCCCCGGCGTCCTTGCGACGCCTCGCATGCGCATCCGCCCAACACCAAACAGAGTCACGTGCCCGTGCCTCCCCCCTGGGCCCAGCTCAACCTTAAAGCCATTACAGTGCTGCTTATACCCCCAGCCGCGAAACCGTTGCCGCGAACGGAAACGGGGAAAGCCCGAACGCTCTCCGGCCCGCACTCGCTTAAAGAAGTTCTGAAACGCGCGATCGAGCCGCTTCAGAACGACCTGAGCTTCGTGAGAATGGACACACCCAGACCAGTTTTCAACATCGACTCGAATGTGCTTAAGCGCCTTTTCCTGATCAGAAAGGCGAAGATGCACACCGTGACGCCAAGCCCCAATACGCTCCTCAAGCGCCGCATTCCAAAGATCAACGAGGAGGCAGTGCTTTTGCCAAAGCCTGTCGCGTTGCGCGCGACTGGGGTAGAGCTTGAATGAAAGGGATCTGATCGAACTCATGATATGGATAATATTGGTTCAGACATGAAAAATCAACACTACAGCAATGAAAACAATTGCTTTTTTGACATTTCATATAAAATGGTTCTGGTAACAAAAGGACGTCAATCAACCCTGTCACGTGAGATGCATAGAGTCGCGAAACATGTGACCCTTGAACGCTGCCGCGCTCGCAACGGCGACCTTCTCGAGTTTTCAGGCGCAGAGGACCATTTGGAAATTTCTTTTTCCCTCCCCCCTAGTGAGGCGGTGTCTTCTTTTGCGAATGCAGTAAAGACAAGCATCTCAAGACGTCTTAGGCGGGATTTCCCCGAGCTGAAGCTGCTCGGCGCAGGGTTATGGGCGCCAAGTTATTTTGTTGCGAGCCTCGGCAACCCGCCCGAAGCAGCGATACAGCATTACCTACAAAGCGAAGGCGGGTAGTCAGAAGATTCTGCGATGCGGCGAGGCCATGAAGGAAATTCCGCAAACGACATCGGCCCCGCTTTGCAGAACCTACCTCGGAACGATTAGAGGAAACGCAACCACCTGAATCTGCTCGGACCAATGTTTGTAGGGCAAAACAGTCCCTGCAGTCCGGCTTTCTGCGACGCGATCCAAGTCCACCGTCGCGAAGGTCCAGCCGGGTGAGTCGGGCGCTCCTTCGGCCACGATCCCGCTTTCCGGCCAGAGCCCGTCGGGCGGCGCGAAGATCGCAGCCGTGCCGCGGTTCTCATCAATCGCCGGACACCAGAGCGCATCGCCAACGGTGGGGGCCTGCACGGTCACGCATTGGTTTTCCAGCGCCCGAGCCATCGCACCGATCCGCACCCGGTTGTAGCCCGCGAGCGTGTCAGTGCAGGAGGGCACGAGGATGATCTCCGCCCCCGCCTCGGCCAGCGCGCGCGCCAGCAGGGGGAATTCGCTGTCGTAGCAGATCGTGACGCCGATCTTGCCGAGCGCCGTGTCGAAGAGCACCAGCCCTTCGCCCGCATCGACATGCCAGATCTCGCGCTCGAACCGCGTCATGATTGCCTTGTCCTGATGCCCGATCAGCCCGCCGGGACCGAACAGGCTCGCCCGGTTCACGCGTTTGGTGCCGTCGATGACGGGTCCGGAGGGGGCGAGAATATGCACGTCATGCTCCGCCGCGAGACCTGCGAACAGCCGCTCCATATCCGCCCGCAAGCCCGCTACATGGATCAGCGCGGCTTCCAGATCGCCCGCGACCTCGGCGCCGCCGAGGCTCGCGAGTTCCATCGCGCCATATTCGGGAAAGACCAGAAGCTGCGCGCCCTGCCCTGCGGCCTCAGCCACCCAAGCGGATACCTTCGCCGCGTAGCCCGCCCAGTCCTCGAACCAGTCGAGCGGATAGGCGGCTGCCGCGATCATCACCTCGCGGCTCACAGCGTGCGTCCCCAGAATTGCAGCGCCTTCTCGGTCTGCTGATCCTCGCCCAGATCGGTCCATTTGAACCGCGCGATTACGCCCTCCATCGGCGCATAGCCCCGCTTGCGCCAGAACCCGTCGAGCGGGCGATACTCGGCGGGCCTCAAGGGATGATCGTCGGGCCGGATCACGGAGCAGAAGACCGAATGGCTGCGCCCCAGCTCGCGCGCATGGGCCTCTCGGTGGTCGAAGAAGGCGTGCCCGAGGCCCTGCCCGCGATAGTCCGGCAGAAGAACCGACTCGGCGCAGTAGAACACGTCCTGAAGCTTCAGCCCGGTGCCTGCGAAAGGCGCCGCGAAATCACCGGCGTGATCTTCCAACGGCGTGCCGGTCGCAGCGCCGACCAGCGTCGCCCCGTCGAACGCGCCGACAACCACCGCCGCATCGCTCTCCCGGTAGCTCCGCAAATATTGCCGCTCATAGTCGAGCGATCCGTCATAGATATACGGCCAGTCCCGAAACACCGCGATCCGCAGCCGCGCCACGTCGTCGAGCGCTGCGGATCGCGCCTCACCGGTCAGCCGCCGCACCTCCATTACGAAACCTGCGCGATCCAGTCGGCGAGGTTGTAATAGGTGACGACGCGCGTGATCTTGCCCTCGTCGAGCGTGAAGAACGCCCCCGCCGGCAGAACATAGCTTTGCCCATGCGCCTCGGGCAGCCCGTCATCGGTCTCCAGATAGACGCCATTGACGATGAACTCCGCCGCCGCCCGCGTGCCTGAGTCATTGGCCATGATGACCATGTCGGTCAGTTGCTCGCGATAGCAGCGGCTCATATGCTTGTTGAATTCGCGGAATGCCTCGATCCCGTGGCGGATCTTCCCTTCGTTCACATGATGCGCGAAGGGCTCGCCCAGCTGGGCCTCCATTCCTGCCGTATCGCCTGCGTTGAAGGCATCGTAATAGCGGCTGATCGTGTCGAGAGTGCGGGCGCGCGGCATGGCCATTCTCCGTAAAGCTGTCTGGCCTTGAGTGCCACGCGCCACACGCCGCGTCAAACGCGGTTAGGCGCCGTCGCGGGTCACCCCAAGGCGGCGCGCACGATCCCGGCCAGCGGCGTGGTCGGGCGACCGATCAGCCGCGACAGGTCGTGGCTGTCATCGAACAGCGCACCATTGGCGGCCTGCGCATCCGAATCCGCGATGATCGCGGCGAAGGGGCCGGGCAGGCCCATCGTCTCGAGCAACGCGCGATACTCGGCCTCGGAGAGGTGCGAGACCTCGACCGCCCGACTGGCCTGTGCGGCGATCTCGGCGGCCAGCTCATCGAGGGTGAAACCCGCATCGCCTGCCAGCTCATAGGTCTTGCCCTGCAAGCCGGGATCGAGCGCCACGGCGGCCAGCGCCTCGGCGTAATCCGCGCGCGCGGCTGCCGCGATCCGGCCCGCGCCCGACGCCCCGGCGATCGTGCCCGATTGCGCAGCATAGCCGATCGCGCTGTCGTAATTCTCGCCATACCAGCCATTGCGCAGCAGCGTGTGGCTCAGCCCCGATGCGGCCAGCGCCGCCTCGGTTGCCACGTGCTCCTCGGCCAGTTGCATCTTCGAACGCTCGGCATGCAGCAGAGACGTGTAAAGGATATGACCGACCCCATGCGCCTTGGCGGCCTCGATCACGTTGCGATGCTGCGGCGCGCGCTGGCCGACCTCGCTCGACGAAATCAGGATCAGCGTGTCGACACCTGCCAGCGCGTCGAAACTGTCGGGGTCGGAATAGTCGAAACGCCGCGCGGCGCCCGTCAGCTTCTCAGGGCTGCGTGCAAGCCCGATCACGTCGGTCGCGCCGCGCGCGGCCAGTGCGGCAAGGGTGAGTTGGCCAAGATGGCCGGTGGCTCCGGTAACGGCGATGGTCATGGCGACCTCCTTTTGTCTTTCGCTTACGGGAAGCTGCGCCCTTTACTGCGCAAAAGGAAGTACCTACATTTTGGTAAGTGTTCAGCAGTACCGCACAGGAGCCTCCGCATTATGCAACAGATCGATCCCGCGCTGCCCGTCGCAGATGTGTTCAACGCCGATTGCCCCTCGCGCATGATCCTGTCGCATGTCAGTTCGCGCTGGGGTGGGCTGGTTCTGGTCGCGCTTCGCGACGGGCGGCTGCGCTTTTCCGAGTTGCGTCGCAGGATCGGCGGCATTTCCGAGCGGATGCTGGCTCAGACATTGCAGGTGCTCGAAGCGGATGGGCTGATCTCGCGGCGCGATCATGGCGAGGTGCCGCCGCGCGTGGACTATTGCCTGACGGAGGCGGGAGAGGCGATCGCGATCCGCTATTTCGAGGTCGCGCAGTGGATCGAGGCGAATCTGGACCGACTTGGCACGCAGCCTGCACAGTCTGGCGGCTGATCAGACGGTCGGCTCTCCGAAACGATCGATGAGATGGCGACGGATCTGGTCGCGGGTGTCGCGATAGGCGGCGAGCTTGGCCTCGCGCGTCTCGCCGATGCCGGTCGGGTCTAGGATCGGCCAATATTCCACGTCGAGATGAAAAAACCGCGTCAGCTCCAGCGCCTGACGCTGCGAGGCGGGCGACAGCGCGATCACCAGATCGAAGGCAGACAGATCGTCGCCCCATTCCTGCAACTCGGTGAAAGAGCGCGCACGGTGACGCTCCAGATTGACACCGATCTCGGCCATCACTGCGATGGTGAAGCCGTCGATCTCCAGATCGGCCTTCACGCCCACCGACTGCACGTAGCATTCGGTGCCGTAGAATTTCTTCATCATCCCCTCTGCCATCGGGGAGCGCGTGGAATTATGATCGCACGCAAAAAGAACGGAGTTGGGGATCTCGCCCATCCGTTTACCTCGGGGCGAGAACGGCAACGAGGGTGAAGAGGCGCCGCGCCGTGTCGATGTCGATCTCGGCCTTGCCTTCAAGGCGTTCCTGCAGAATGCGCGCGCCTTCGTTATGGATGCCGCGCCGGGCCATGTCGATCGCCTCGATCTGGCTCGGCGGCAGCTTCTTGACCGCCTCGAAATAGCTCTCGCAGATCTGAAAGTAATCCTTCACCGCCTGCCGGAACGGGCCGAAGGACAGATGAAACTCCGCCACTTTCGCGCCGCTCTCGGTTTCGGTGTCGAAAACCAGCCGCCGGTCGCGCACGCCAAGCGTCAGCGCGAACGGCCCTTCTGGTGCAGGTTGCCCGTCGCGGCCCGGGATATTGAAGCTGTTATCCTCGAGCAGATCGTAGATCGCGACCTTGCGCTCCTGCTCGATTTCAGGCGAGGGCGCGGGCAGCCCGCCCGTGTCCAGCTGGATATGCGAAATCCGGGCCATCACCCCTCCCCTTCCTCATTGAGCGCATCGAGCCGCGCACGCACCGACAGCCCATGCGCCTCGAGGCTTTCCGATTTCGCCAGAATCTCCGCCGAAGGGCCGATTGCCTTCAGCGCGCCGGGCGTCATCTTCGCCAGCGTCGTGCGCTTGATGAAATCCATCACCGACAGGCCCGAGGAGAACCGTGCCGAGCGCGCCGTAGGCAGAACGTGGTTCGGCCCGCCGATATAATCGCCGATCGCTTCTGGCGTGTAGGCGCCAAGGAAGATCGCGCCGGCATGGGTGATCGCCTCAGACAGCCAATCGGGATCGGCGACGCAAAGCTCCAGATGCTCGGGGGCGACCCGGTTCGACAGCTCGGCCGCCTCCATCAGATCGCGCGCGACGATCACCGCCCCGAAGTCACGCCAGCTCGCGCCTGCAATTGCGCGGCGCTCCAGCGTTTCGAGGCGCTTCTCGACCGCCGCAATAACTGCCTTGCCGAAGGCCTCGTCGGTGGTGATCAGGATCGCCTGCGCGCTCTCGTCATGCTCGGCCTGGCTCATCAAGTCGAGCGCGATCCAATCCGGATCGCCCGTGCCATCCGCGATCACGAGGATTTCCGACGGCCCCGCGATCATGTCGATGCCGACGCGCCCGAACACGCGCCGCTTGGCCGCCGCCACGAAAGCGTTGCCCGGCCCGGTGATCTTGTCGACCGCCGTGATCGTCTCGGTCCCGTAGGCCAGCGCGGCAATCGCCTGCGCGCCGCCCATCCGATAGACCGTATCGACGCCTGCCAGTTGCGCGGCCAGCAGCACCAGCGGGTTCACCGCCCCGCCCGGCGTCGGGCAGGCCACGACCAGACGTTCCACCCCCGCGACCTTCGCGGGGATCGCGTTCATCAGCACCGAAGAGGGATAGCTCGCCAGCCCGCCGGGCACATAGAGCCCCGCGGCTGAGACCGGCCCCCAGCGCCAGCCAAGCTCCGCCCCGCTCGCATCGATCCAACGCGCGTCATGCGGCATCTGGCGCTCGTGATAGGCGCGGATACGTTCGGCCGCTAATTCCAGCGCCGCGCGCTCCTCGGCGGGCACTTTCGCGACCTCGGCCTCGATTTCCTCGGGCGAGAAGGCCAGCGTCTCGGGCGTCAGTTCCAGTCGGTCGAATTTCGCGGTCAGCTCGATCAGCGCGGCATCGCCCCGCTTGCGGATATCCGCGATGATATCGGCTACGACAGCATCCACATCGGGGCTGTCCTCGCGCTTCATCCCCAGAAGTTCGACAAACCGGGCCTCAAAGCCCTCTTCGCGCGTGTCCAGAAAGTGCGGCATCGACAGTCTCCTATTCCGCTCTTCGGATTAGAGACTCCCGTCCTGCCCCGCAAGCACGACCCTGCCCGCAAGGGCAATTCCACTTCGACTTGGCGTAAATATCCCCGCCGGAGGCATCTCCGGCGACAAAACGCGGCTTACTCGGGATGATGCGGCACCTTGCCGGAGGGCGCCCGATAGGGCCGCTCCACGTCGCGCAGATCGACATCGAGACATTCGACATCCGCCGCCAGCGCGCCATCGCCCGCCAGCGTCAGGGTCACGCGACCCGCGCCGTCCTCGGTCTCTTCAAAGGTGATATCGAGGATCGAGAGCACCACGTCGCGATCCGAACGATCGATCCCCATGCTCGCGACATGGGTGACGTCCGAGATCACCAGCAGCGACCGCACCCGCTCATAGGGGCGCTTCTCGGCCTCGGCCTGCGCCTTGTCTTCCCAGCGGAAGCGGTTGATCAGCAGCGCGAGACGCCGGGATTTCGCCTCCCAGGCGATCTCGGTGATCGGCAGCACGGCATCCTGCACCAGCGCCGCGATCACGGGGAGGTCGTCTTTGGTCTCGGCGCGCAGCGCGATCGCGCCTTCGCCACCATCTTCGAATTTCGCATCACGGGTCATTGGGTCACCTCTGCATTCGATATGGGGAAGACGGCGGGAATTGCCAGCCGATCAACTCGCTTTCACGCGCTCGATATGCGCACCGACGCCCGCCAGTTTCTCCTCGACGCGCTCGTAGCCACGATCGAGGTGATAGACACGGCTGACGACGGTCTCACCTTCCGCGGCCAGCCCTGCAAGGATCAGCGACACGGAGGCGCGCAGGTCAGTCGCCATCACCGGCGCCCCTTTGAGCTTCTCGACGCCGTGGACCGTCGCATGACCGCCATGGACGTCTATATTCGCCCCCATCCGCACCAGCTCGGGCGCGTGCATGAAGCGATTCTCGAAAATCTTCTCTTCCAGAACACTGGTGCCCTCAGCGGTGCAAAGAAGCGCCATCATCTGCGCCTGCAGGTCGGTCGGGAAGCCGGGGAAGGGCTCGGTCGTCACGTCGACTGCGCGGATGCGGCCATTCTTGCGCGCGACCTTGAGGCCGGTATGGGTCTGCTCGACCGAGATGCCCGCCGCGTCGAGCTTCTCGCAGAAGCTCTCCAGCAGATCGATTCGACCGCCAAGACATTCCACCTCGCCGCCGCAGATCGCGGGTGCGAGCATATAGGTGCCCAGCTCGATCCGATCCGCCACGACCGGGTGGGTCGCGCCGTGCAGGCGGTCCTTGCCCTCGATCACGATTTCGGAGGTGCCGTCGCCCTCGATCTGCGCCCCCATCGCGCGCAGGCATTTCGCCAGATCGACGATTTCCGGCTCGCGGGCTGCATTCTTCAGCACCGAGGTGCCCTTCGCGAGCGAGGCCGCCATCAGGAAGTTCTCGGTCGCGCCAACGGAAGCGAAGCGCATCTCATGGGTGGCGCCTTTCAGCCCGCCCTTCGCTTCGGCATGCAGATAGCCATCCTTCAGCTCAATCTCTGCCCCGAGCGCTGCAAGCGCATCGACATGGATATCCATCGGGCGCGCACCGATCGCACAGCCGCCCGGCAGCGACACGACCGCATGGCCCAGACGCGCCAAGAGCGGCCCGAGCACCAGATTCGAGGCGCGCATCTTGCGCACGATTTCATAATCCGCGACCGGGTTGATCTCGCCGTGACACGAGGTCGCCAGAACCTTGCCCTCCTGCAGCGCGGTCACTTCCGCGCCGAGGCTCGCCAGCAATTCGGTCATCGTGCGGATATCCGACAGGCGCGGCGCATTGGTCAGGGTCAGCGGCTCATCGCTGAGTAGCGTGGCCGGCATCAGCGCGAGACAGGCGTTTTTCGCCCCCGCGATCGGGATTTGGCCGGAAAGTGGCCCGTTGCCGCGTACGACGATGCTGTCCATGTCAACTGCCCTCGGATTCGTTGTTATTCGGCGGCTTGGATTCGGATTTGCGGGCGCGCGCCTGCGCCTTGCGCCGCTGCAGATTCGCGCGCAGCGCCTGCGCCCGACGCTCTTCGCGGCTCAATTCCGCATCGCGGGACGTGCCCGATCCATCTTTCTTTCCGCCTGTCATGGCGCCTCGTTTAACCCGCCTGTGAAATCCTGTCGAGAGAGAGCAAGATTTACCCTTGCACCCCTTCGCGATTGCGTCTAAATCCCCGCCACGGTCGAAGCGACGGACCGAAACCGGCGCTGCTGTAGCTCAGCGGTAGAGCACTCCCTTGGTAAGGGAGAGGTCGAGAGTTCAAGTCTCTCCAGCAGCACCACCTTCCCCCTTCCCGAGTAAAACCACCGCCTAATCGGCGCGAATCCCGTAGCGGCTGATCTTGTCGTTCAGCGTCCGCCGCGCGATGCCGAGCGCCTGGGCGGCCCGTTCGGTATTGCCCCGGCAGCGTTCGAGCGCGGCGCTGATCTCGCGCGCCTCATAGGCCGCGACCCTGTCGGCGAGGCTTTGCGGGGCCGAGGGCGCCTCGGTCGGCGCGTCGGGCAGATCGAGGCCAAGCGCGAAGCGTTCCGCCGCTGCTTTCAATTCGCGGACATTGCCGGGCCAGGGGCGGCGCTTGAGCTGTTCGCGCAGGCTATAGGGCAGGTCCGGGACCTCGCGGCCATAGCGGCGTGCGGCAAGCTCCGCGAAATGGCGAAACAGCAGAACGATATCCTCGCCCAGAGAGCGCAGCGGATCGAGCGTGATCTCGGCTCCGGCGAGGCGATAGAACAGATCGGCGCGGAAGCTGTCATCGAGCGTGCGCGCGCGCAGGTCCGATTTCGTCAGCGCGATGATCCGCAGATCGAGCGGGCGCAGGCGGTTTTCGCCCAGACGCTCCACCTGACGTTCCTGCAAGGCGCGCAGCAGTTTGGGCTGCACCGCCGCCGGCATAGCCTCGACCTCGTCGAGCACCAGCGTGCCGCCCGAGGCCGCCTCCAGCTTGCCAGGCTTGTCCTGCGCACCGGGAAAAGCACCCGCGACATGGCCGAAGATCTCGATCTCGAACAGCGTCTCGGGCAATGCGGCACAGTTGAGCGCAACGAACGGACCCTGCGCGCGCGGGCTGGCCGCATGAAGCGCACGGGCGACCAACTCCTTCCCCGTCCCGGTTTCCCCCGTCACCACGAGGTCGATCTCCAGCGGGCCGAGCGCCGCGATTCGCGCGCGCAGCGCCGCGATGGCCGCCGACTGGCCAAGGATCTCCGCCCCGTCGCGCCGCGCGATCTCGTCTTGCAGCCGCCCCAGCTCGGTCCGCGTCGCGCGGGCCCGAAGCGCCCGATCGACCACCGCCAGCAGGTGCCGTGCGTCATAGGGTTTCTCGAGGAAGTCCTCCGCGCCGAGCTGCATCGCCTTCACCGCATGCGAGACATCGCCATGCCCGGTGATCATAAGCACCGGCAGATCGGGACTGCGCGCCTTGAGCGCCTCCAGCAAGCCGAACCCGTCGATCCCTGGCATCCGCAGATCGCTGACCACCAGATCCGGCAAACTTGACGCATCGAGCGCCGCCTGCGCATTGGCAAACCCCTCGCAGTCATAGCCGCCCGCCTCGATCAGATCGGCGAGCGCCGCGCGGTGGTCGTCATCATCTTCCACGACATGGATCAGTGCGGTCATACCGGCTCCTTTTCGCGCACCCGTGTGAGCGTCACGATCATCTGCGTGCCCGCCCCCGGCGTCGAGCGGATATCGAGGCGCCCGCCGATCTCGGACAGGATCGCCTGCGAGATCGCAAGGCCGAGGCCAAGCCCCGAACCCTCCTCCTTGGTCGAGAAAAACGGCTCGGTCACACGCGGGACGTCTTCGGGGGCGATGCCGGGGCCGTTGTCGCGGACGCTCAGATGCAGCTCTTCTTCCACGCCCTCCAGACGCAGCTCGACTTCGGGCGCGGGCTGCCCCTCGACCGCATCGAGCGCATTCAGGAGAAGGTTCACCAACACCTGTTCCAGCCGCACCCGTCCCGCATTGGCGTAAAGCGGACCATCGGGAACCACCACGCGCGGCTTGATCCCGAGCGCACGGGCGCGCGGCGCGACCAGCTCCAGGGCACTTGCCGCCACCGCGCCGATCTCGATCCGCTCCAGCGCGGCGGTGTCCTTGCGCGAGAAGCTTTTCAGGTGCTTGATCGTGCGCTGCATCCGGCGGATCAGGTTGCGCGCGGTCTCGATGCGGGCGACCGTCTTTTCGGTGCTGCGCGCGGCACCCATCTCGGCGGCGGCAAGGGTCGCCTCCATCGCGGCGAGCGGCTGGCTGACCTCATGCACGATCGCGGCCGACATCCGGCCAAGCGCGGCCATCTTCTCGGAATGGATCAAGCCTTCCTGCGCGGCGCGCAGTTCCGCCTCGGTCTGGCGGCGGGCCTCGATCTCGCGGCCAAGGGCGCGGGTGCGCTCGGCCACCTTGTGTTCCAGCATCTCGGATTGGCGCAAGCGCAGCGCCACGAGCTGCCGCCGCTGCGCCTGTGTTTTCGCCAGCGCCAGACCCAGCACCGAGGCCAGCGCCGCCGTCACCCCCGCGATCAGCGCCGAGAGTATCGCGGGCTGCACCGGGGCGGCGGCCACCACCGTCCAGCCCTCGCCGAAAGCAGCAGTCTGGCTGCGCAGCCGCGCGCCGCTCGCATCGAACATCCACGCGGCGCTGCCTTGCATCAGCGGCCCCTGTGTCGCCGGATCGCGCCCGGGATAGGTCTTCAGATCGGCCAGCCGCGCGCGCGCCTCGGGGGCGAGCGGATGGAGCGGGTGATAGAGCCAGTCGGGATTGCCCGAGAGGAACACCACCCCATCGGGATCGGCCACCGCCACCGCCTGCCCCGCCTGTGCCCAGGCCTGTTGCAGCGGGTCGAGGTCGACCTTCACCACCACCACACCGGGCGGACCATCGCGATCCCCGATCCGCGCAGAGAGGAAATAGCCCGGGACCCCGGTGGTCACCCCGATCGCGTAGAAGGCGCCCTGCCCGGTGGCGATCGCATCGCGGAAATAGGGGCGGAAGCTGTAGTCGTGGCCTACGAAAGAGGCCGGGCTGTCCCAGTTCGACGCCGCAAGCGTTACGCCCTGCCCGTCCATCAGGTAAAGCTGATCGGCCCCCGAGAGCCCCAGAACCTCGGCAAGGTAGCGGTTCGCCGCGAGATCCGCGCCGGGTGCATCGGGCGTGCCGATCACCGCGCGGATGCGGGCATCCTGCCCCACCACGGCGGGCAGGTAGCGGAAGCGGTCAATCTCGGTTTCCAGCGCGCGCAGGGTCAGGATCAGGCTGCGGTCAAGCCGCGCGTCGATGCCCGACAGCGCGATGCGCCACGCGCCCACCGCCGCCGCGACGGAGATCGCGCAGACCGCGATCACCCGCCAGAATGTCATGCGCGCGGCAGGCTTGGCCATGCGCCCTCCCTCTCGATCGCTCTCAGCCGTCGCCCGGCTCGGCGGGGCAAGGCGCGATCCGGATCGGTGCCTCGCGCTCGGCTCCGATCACCTGACAATCGACCGAGCACAAAGTCCAGCCCGAGACCGTCGCCCCCGAGGCTGCCAGTTCCAGATCGGGCACGTCGGGGCCGGTCGTGCTCCAGACCCACCAGCCATCCTCGAAATGACCGCCCGGACCCGGCTCCATCCCCGCGCCCGAGCCTTTCACCGCCGCGCCCACAAGGCGCAGCGTGTCGTGATCGGTCACCTGCCAATGTTCGCGCCAGCCCTCTTTCTCGACCGAATGGGTCCATTCCAGCGAGAACTGGCCCGAGGGCGCCAGCGCGATCATCGCAGCCCCAACCATGAGGCAGGTCGCGCTCATGCCGTGGCCCGCGCGCGGCGCAGCCAGAGCGTCGCGCCGAAGGCCGCGACCAGTGCGAAGCCGATCTCATCGGTCAGCGGCAGCGCGGCGATCAGCGTGAAGCCCGCGACCATCGCAAGCGCACGTTCCCAAAGCGCCAGAGGACGGCCCAGCCAGCCGATCACCGCCACGCCCCAGAGCGCGAGCGCCAGCAGCGCCTTGATGATGATATAGGCGACGGCGGGCCAATAGCCGATCTCGGCGGCAAGCGGGCCGCCATCCTGCAGCATCAGCGCGGGCGTATAGACCGCCATGAAGGGCACGACGAAGCCGGCGGCGGCGACCTTGATCGCCTCGAAGCTGATCCGCAGCCCGCTTTCCTTCGCGATCGGCGCGGCGGCGAAACAGGCCAGCGCCACAGGTGGCGTCAGGTCCGCAAGGATGCCGAAATAGAAGACGAACATGTGGCTCACGATCAGCGGCACGCCGAGGTCCAGAAGCGCCGGGCCTGCGATCGAGGAGGTGATGATGTAGTTCGGGATCGTCGGAATCCCCATGCCCAGCACGATGCAGGTGATCATGGTCAGGATCAGCGAAAGGAACAGGCTCGACTTGCCGACGCCGACGATGAACTGCCCGAAGGTGGTCGCGGCCCCCGTAAGCGTCATCACCCCGATGATCACGCCGACCAGCGCGCAGGCAATCCCCACGGGCAGTGCGGTGCGCGCGCCATCGGCAAGGCTGTCGCGGCAGATCGCCAGCGTCTCGCGCCCGCCCTTGTTGAAGGCGTTGATCGCGACCAGCACCGCCACCGCGCCCAGCACCGCCCAGATGCCGATCTCGAAGAAGGCGGCTGCGACCAGCGCGATCACGACCCAGAAGATCATCCGCAGCACCTGGTTCGGCAGGCCCAGCGCGACCGAGCCGCCGAGGATCAGCAGACCCGTCAACGACAGACCCACCGTGCCCGCGAACAGCGGCGTGTAGCCCGAGAACAGCAGGTAGACGAGCACCGCGAGCGGCAACAGCAGATACCAGCCCTCTTTCAGCGCCTTGCGCGGGCTAGGCAGTTCGGATTTGGCAAGACCGCGCAGATCGCGCTTGCCAGCCTCGAGATGCACCATCCAGAAGGCGCCCGCGAAATAGAGGATCGCCGGGATCAGCGCGGCTTTCACCACCTCGACATAATCGACGCCCAGCGTCTCGGCCATGATGAAGGCGACCGCCCCCATCACCGGCGGCATGATCTGCCCGCCCATCGACGAGGTCGCCTCGACGCCGCCCGCGAAGGCCGGGCGATAGCCGAAGCGCTTCATCAGAGGGATGGTGAATTGCCCGGTGGTGACGACATTCGCCACGCCGGACCCCGAGATCGTGCCCATCAGACCCGAGGACAGCACCGAGACTTTCGCGGCACCGCCCATCTTGTGGCCGACCATGCCAAGCGAGACGTCGGTGAAGAGTTTGATCATCCCGGCTTTCTCAAGGAACGAGCCGAAGAGGATGAAGAGGAAGATATAGGTCGCTGAGACATAGGTCGGGATGCCGTAAATCCCTTCGGTGCCGAAGCTCATCTGCTCGATCACCTGCTCGAACGCGTAGCCGCGATGGTTGAGCGGCGAGGGCAGATATTGCCCGAACATCGCATAGGCGAAGAACGTGCCCGCGATGATCGGCAGCGCTGGCCCCATCAGCATCCAGGCAGCGGTGAAGACGGTGATCAGAAGCACCACGCCGACCACGAGATCGAGCGTGTTCGGATCGCCTGCGCGCAACAGGAGCGGCGTGTATTCGATCCATTGATAGGCGGCGACGGCCACGCCACCGGCGGCGAGCAGGTAGGCGACGGAACGCCCGAGCGGGCCATAGCCCTTGGCAAGCGAGAGGAGCGGGAAGCCAAGCGCCAGCAGGAAGCCCACATGGACCGCCCGCGCGATCTGGCTCGAGGGGTTGATCACATGCGCGGCGAAGGCGATCTGCCAGACCGAGAAGGCCACCGCGAGCCAGAACAGCACGCGCCCCTCGCGGCTATGCGGGAACCCGTCTGCCAGCGGGTCATGCACCACGGCATCGACCGCCGCTTCCTTATCCATATCCATCACTCTCTCCTCCCTCGAAAGGCGAGGGCGACCCGCCCGAGCGCGCCGCCCTGCCCATGTGTCTGCGCGGCGTTACTTCAGGATACCGATTTCCTTGTAGTAACGCTCGGCGCCCGGATGCAGCGGGATCGGAAGACCCTGCACCGCCGCCTCGGCCGAGATCCCATTGGCCGCCGAATGCGCCGCCTTGAGCGTGTCGAGATGTTCGAAGAGCTGCTTGGTCATCTGGTAGGCTTCCTCGTCGGACACGCCTTCACGGGTCACGAGGATATTCGTGATCGCCACGGTCGGCACATCCGCGTCCTGGCCCGGATAGGTGCCCGCCGGGATCACGCCCGCCTTGTAGGGCGCGCCCAGTTTCTCGGCGATATCGGCCGGGATCGCGACGAAGGTCACGTCCTGCGTGGTCGAGAGGTCCTTCAGCGCCGCGTTGCCGAGGCCCGAGGACTGGAAGGTCGCGTCGAGCTGGCGGTTCTTCATCAGTTCGACCGATTCCGAGAACGGCAGATACTCGACCTTGCCCAGATCGTCATAGCTCATGCCCGCCGCGTCGAAGATCTTGCGCGCGTTCAGTTCGGTGCCCGATTTCGCGGCGCCGACAGAGAGACTCTTGCCCTTGAGATCGGTGATCGTGGTGGCACCCGCATCCTTGAGGGCCGCGACCTGAATGAAGTTCGGGTAGATCGCCGCGATGGCGCGCAGCTTGCCCAGCGGCGCCTTGAAGCCTGCCTCGGGGTTACCCTCCCAGGCGTCCTTCACCGAATCCCCCAGCGCAAAGGCCAGCTCGCCCCGGCCCTGCTGGAGCAGGTTGAGGTTCTCGACCGAGGCCTTGGTCGACTGCACCTGCACGCGCGCGTCAGGCATCGTCTCGCCATAGACTTCCGACAGCGCCACGCCGAGCGGATAGTAGACGCCCGAGGTGCCCCCGGTGAGAATGTTGATGAAGTTCTCGGCCTTCGCGACGGGCGCGCTCAGCGCCACGGCCCCGGCGATCAGCGCGCCGAGCTTGATGTTCTGGAACATCCTTTCCTCCCATATGACATTGCCCGCATTGAAAGCGGGACTGGCTCTAGGATGCCCGGTTTCGCGCAGGGATCAATTCAACTCACACCGCTGCGACAAGAAAGCTGGCAGATCTCTGCGCGGGCTCTGGCGGGGTTCTGCCACGAGCGCCGCGCAAAGCCGATATGCCGGGCAATTTCCGCCCCTATTTCGCTGGGCGCTTGACGCGCATCGCCCTATCTGCTCGGAAATACCTGATTTTCGTCTTCAAAGTCCCCATGCGCTCTTTGCCTCCCTTCCGATACGCCCCCGACCACTGGCCCCCTGCATTGCGCTGGGCGGTCCTCCTCGCGGGCTCTGCGCTTCTGGCCTTCGCTCTGAGTCTCGCGCATCTCTCGGCGGCGCTTCTTCTGGGGCCGATGGCGGTCGCGATCGCGCTTGCCGCGAGCGGCGGGGCGGTGCGGCTGCCGCCTTTGGGCTTCATCGCGGCGCAGGGTGTCGTGGGCGTGATGATCGCCTCGAAGCTTCCCGCCTCGATCCTGCCCGAGATCGCCCGCGACTGGCCGATCTTCCTTGCCGGAACGCTCTCCACCGTGCTGGGGGCGAGCGCGCTCGGCTGGGTGATGGCGCGGGCGGGCGGCTTGCCGGGCACGACGGCGATCTGGGGCTCCTCCCCCGGAGCCGCGACCGCGATGACGCTGATGTCGGACGATTACGGCGCTGACATGCGGCTCGTCGCCGTCATGCAATATACCCGCGTCGCCTGCTGTGCGATCGCCGCCACCGCTGTCGTGCAGATTTTCGGCGTGGCGCAGGCTAGGGAAGTCGGCGCGGCACTCGCCGAGCAAGGCCCGATGGACGTCCTCGCCGCGGTCGAGACGCTCGCGCTCGGGATCGGGGCTGCCTTTCTGGGCGTGCGGCTGCGCATTCCGGGTGGCGGCCTGCTGCTGCCGATGGCCTTCGGACTGATCGCAAGCGCCTCCGGCTTGCTGACGATCACGCTACCCCAGACCGTGCTCGCGATCAGCTATGCGGTGGTCGGCTGGGGGATCGGGATGCGCTTCACACGCGCCGTGCTGCGCCATGCCGCACGGCTGCTGCCGCGCATCCTCGGCTCGATCATCGCATTGATCGCCCTCTGCGCGGCCTTCGCGATGGGATTGGTCTATTTCGCCGGGATCGAGCCTGTGACCGCCTATCTCGCCACCAGCCCGGGCGGCGCGGATTCGGTGGCGATCATCGCGGCGGGCACACAGGTAGATGTGCCCTTCGTCATGGCGATGCAGATCGGCCGCTTCCTGCTGGTGCTGATCGCAGGTCCCGCACTCGCCCGCGCATTGTCACGCAGGCGAGGCGATGTCTGAAGGCACGTTCAGTTTCTGAACTGGGTGTCGCCGTGATTGTAGGGCTGCTGCTGGATCATCAGCACGCCCGAATTGTCATCGGGATCGTTGTCGTAGTGATCCTTCTCGGTCACGCCCGGCAACTGCCCGAACGCCTTCGACAGTTTCAGCGGCGAGAAGGTGAAGGGCACCTTGTCGTGCAGCCACGGCATGTCGCGCAGCGCGCTCGACACCGAATCCGCGCACATCATCTTGTTGACCGAGCCGTTGCGCTCCACGCGGGCCATCAACTGATCGGCCTGCGCCATCGTGATCGGAAGCTTCTGGGCGCGCACATACCAGCTCTCGCGGGCATGGTAGTCGATGTAGAATTTCCGCATCTTCTCGGTAATGCCGAAATGCACATCGTGGCGCTCGGGCGCCCAGGGATGATTCCAGGTGCCTGCCGGATCGAAGATGATCCGCTCACGCCCGTTGATCAGCAGCGCCGAATGCCCGCCCGAGCCGGTATTGGTCGAGATCACGGTATAGAGCGTGACCGAAGGCGGTTCGTCGGAAACATAGCGATATTTGGCGACCTCGGCATCCGAGGCATAGATGTTATCCGCCCCGCAGCCAGCCAGAAGAAGCGGCAGCATCAGGCAGACAAGAAGCACGCGCATCATCTGCCCGATCTCCCGTTCCCAAGCATGTCTTTTTCAGCCGCCGCCGGTCGCGTCAGCCGCCTACGAGAGCGAGAAACACCAGAAAGCAGATGATCACAATCACCGAAATCGTGACGAAGCGAACAAAACCGCTGAATGTTCTCTCCTGGTCACGAATGTCCATATTGCCCGGTTTATACTCGGCCATTGCGCGTTCTCCCTTTTGCGCTGTCTCCCAGAGGGAAAACTAGCCGAGCCGCGACAAGCTGTCACGCCTCGTCTTGAGGGTTCGCGCTGTCAGATGCATTTTCTTCTTCCAGCGCGCGGGCGAGCCGGAAGCCGATACGGCGCGCCGCTTCGTCCGCGACCGGTTTCGGCTGCGCGATCAGCATCACGTTGAGCTGGTTCGCCCAATGCCCGGGAACCCCGTCCTTTAGGGCGGGGAGGGATAAGGCAGTTTTATGCCGTCGGCGCTCTCTGTTTCCGCACATAGTCGCGGATGACATCGAGGGGCGGCCCGCCGCAGCTGGCGGCAAAGTAACTCGGCGACCAAAGGCCCTTCGGGCTGCGGCGCCGCAAATCTTCACGGTCGCGCAGCAATAGCCGCGACCCGACCCCTTTCAATGAGTTGACAAGCTTCGCAACCGGCACTGTTGCTGGATACTCCAGCAACAGATGCATGTGATCGTCCTCGCCATCGCATTCAACCACAGTGGCGCCGAAGCCTGCGGCGACTTTCTCGAAGGCACCTTTAAGACGCTGATGAGCATCAGCGTCAAGAAGACCACGCCGGGACTTGGTTACAAAGACCAAGTGGACATGGAGGTCGCTAACAACTTGTCTTCCCGATCTATATTCCATATTGAGAACCCTAAGACCAAATGTTATAATTTGACTATGCAGACGATCCGTGGCCATGTCTACCGGCTCAAGCCGACGCCGGAGCAGGAAGTCCTGCTCGCGCAGACGGCTGGCGTCACGCGCCTAGTCTACAATCTGGCGCTAGAGCAGCGGCGAACATGGGGCGGCCGGCCTTTTGCCGGCGGCGATCCAAGGAATTTCGGTGCGAAAGGTCTTTCGCGCGAGCTTTCAGAGCTTCGTAGCGACTTCGACTGGATCCGTGCCATCAGCCAGACTGCGCAGAACCAGGCCCTGATCGATCTCGATCGAGCCTATGCGAATTTTTTCGAGGGGCGGGCCGGATATCCGCGCCCGCGCAAGCGGGGCGCGGCGGACAGTTTCCGCCATGTTGGCCGCGAGATCGCGCTGCGAAAATTGAACGCAAAATGGTCAGAGGTCCGCATCCCGAAGATCGGCTGGATCCGCTATCGCGACACCCGTCCGCTGCGCGCCCGGGCCGATGGCACGGTCGAGATCCGCAACGCGACGCTCCGGCGCCGCCCCGACGGCGGCTGGGAGATCTCGATCGCAACCCGCTGCGAGATTGAAGAGCGGCTGGTTCCGGCCGCCGCCGTGGGCATCGATCGCGGCGTGGCCGTGCCCTACGCGCTTTCGACCGGGGAGATGGTCCATCTTCCGAAGACGGTGAAGCGGCGCCGGGCCGCGATCCGCCGCGCCCAGAAGACGCTGTCGCGCCGCAAGCGGGGATCGGCCCGTTATGCGCGGGCGCGCCGCCGCCTGGCCACCCTGCGGGCGCGGGACGCCCGGGTCCGGGCCCACCTGGCCCATGTGCTGTCGCGCCGATTGGCGCGGGATCATGGGCTGGTGGCGATCGAGGATCTCAAGATCGGCGCCATGACCCGCTCTGCGCGCGGCACGGCGGAGGCGCCGGGGCGTAACGTGGCGCAAAAAGCCGGGCTGAACCGGGAGATTCTGAACGTCGGCTGGCATGCGCTGGAGCGCATGCTCGGCTACAAGCTCGAGGAAACGGGAGGGATCCTGATCAAGGTCCCGGCCGCTTACACCAGCCAGACCTGCGCCGTATGCGGCCATGTGGATGCGAGGAGCCGCGAGAGCCAAGCTCTCTTCGCATGCACCGCCTGCGGCGCGCAAACCAATGCCGATATCAACGCGGCGAAGAATATCCTGGCCCGGGCCCTCGCCCGGGACGAGGATCAGCGGGGGAACGCTCCGTTGCTGGACGTGGAGGCTCAGGCATCAGCCGCCCATGAAGCGTCAACTCATCTCGGCCCGGAGCGGTTCGATGCCGCATAGGGCCGAAGTGGAAATCCCCGCCCTTCAGGGAGGGGAAGATGTTAAATGCTGGATGAGCTGCGTGCGCGCGCCGTATTCGTCGGTGCCGTCGAAAGTGAGGATGTCGGGGTCGAAAAAGCCGATCCCCTCGATCTGCAGCACGCCCGCCTCGCCGCCGGTGAGGCCAAGAACGACCTCCTCGTCTTCCTGCAGCTGCTCTTCGAAGTTCTGGATATAGAGCAAAACCCGCTCATAAGCCCATTGCGCCGGGCTCTTATCCTCGGGCCGCCCGCGCGCCAGTTCGGGCGGAAGCGGTTTGACCTCGGCGGTCTTGGGCGCGTTCTCCGAAGTATGCACCACCTTCGCATTCGGAAGGGCGGCTTCCTCATGGGCTTCGGCGGTGGTGCGTATCTCGGTCATTTCAGGCTCCAGAGCCAGGCGCCGTCCTCTCGCAAGGTGCGGCTCACCTCCCCTTTGTGCCAAAGATGGTTGAGATGCGCCATCGCTTCGACCATCGCGAGCCCGTGGGTGCTCTGGTCGATCTGTCGTTTGAACAGCGGCGGGAAGCACTCGCAGGCGGTGCGCGGGGTGTCGAGATGCTTGCGCAGTCGTTTCAGCGCGCCCTCATGGTTCTCGATCATCTGGCGCAGCCGTAGCGGCAGCCCGGTGAAGGGCAGCTTGTGGCCGGGCAGCACGAGGTGACGATCCTCCGCGATCTCGGCAAAGCGCGCGCAGGAGGTCAACCAGTCGGCCAGCGGGTCGGCCTCGGGTTCGGTCGCATAGACGCCGAGATTCGCCGAGATCGAGGGCAGAAGCTGATCGCCGCCCAGAACCAGATCGTCGTCCAAGCTCCACAGTGTCGCATGTTCGGGCGCGTGTCCGTCGCCTATCTTCACCGCCCAACGCCGCCCGCCGAGGGTGATCTCGTCGCCCTCCACGATCCGGGTAAAGCCAAGCGGCAGCGCATGCACGCAATCGGCGAAGTTGAAGGGACGTTCATTGGCGCGCTTGTCCAGAAGCGCCGGGTCCATACCGGCGCGCCGGTAATAGGTCAGCGTCTCGGCCACGGGCCGGTCCTGCGGGTCGAGTTGCAGCATCCGCGCGAACAGCCACGAGGTGCGTGTCGTGATCAGCTCGGCCCCCTGCTCCTGCAGCCAGCCCGCCAGCCCAATGTGATCGGGGTGGTAATGCGTCACCAAGACCTTCGTGACCGGCTTGCCACCCAGCGGACCATCCATTGCCGCCTGCAGCGCCGCGCGGCATTTGCGCGTGTCGATGCCGGGATCGACCAGCACCCAGCCATCGCCTTCATCGAGCGCGAAGCAATTGACGTGATCGAGCGCCATCGGCAGCGGCAGACGGATCCACATCACCCCGGGCGCGACCTCGATCGCCCCGCCCGGCCCGGGCGGCTCCGCCCAAGGGTAGCGGATGCCATTCATCGACACGGGAGCGCCGTCGCCCCTCATGCCTCGAGATCTTCGACGCTCAGCGCGTAGAGCCCTTCCGCCCCTTCCTTCGCCTCGGCCAGCGAAGCGGCGTAGGCGGGCATCAGGCGACGGATATAGACGGCGGCCAGATGCCCGCGCGCGGAATCGCGGCCCTCGGCCATCGCGGCGCGCAGGTGGTAATAGCCACCCAGCACCCGCGCGAAGGCGTCGAGATAGGGCACGGCACCGGCGAAGCGGTCCTGCATGCCCCGGCTGACCATCCATTCGGTGTGCTCGCGCAGCTCCTCGGCGGCCTGCCAGACGTCTTCGGCCAACACCGGGAAATCGCCCCGCGCGCCCTGCGCCTCGTCCTCGATCTCCTGAAGCAGACGGAAGGCAGCCTTGCCCTCGTCCATCATCTTGCGGCCCACAAGGTCCATCGCCTGAATGCCGTTGGTGCCTTCGTAGATCGTGGTGATCCGCACATCGCGCAGATATTGCGCCGCGCCGGTCTCCTCGATGAAGCCCATGCCGCCATGGACCTGCACGCCGGTCGAGGCCACGCGGATGCCCATATCGGTGCCGTAAGCCTTCGCGATCGGCGTCAGCAGCGCCGCGCGGGCCTGCCAGTTCGCATCACCCGTCGCGCGGCCCATATCGATCGCGACGCCACAGGCCAGCGCGATCGAGCGTGCCGCGAAAATCTCGGCCTTCATGCACGCCAGCATCCGGCGCACATCGGCATGCTCGACGATCGGCGCGAATTGCACCCGGTCCTTCGCATAAGCCAGCGCCTGCTGATAGGCGGCCTCGGCCACACCGATGCCTTGTGCGCCGACGTTCAGACGCGCGTTGTTCATCATCGTGAACATCGCGGCCATGCCCTTGTTCTCCTCGCCGACGAGCCAGCCGGTCGCACCCTCATAGCTCATCACGCAGGTGGGCGAGCCGTGGATGCCCAGCTTGTGCTCCAGCGAGACCACTTTCAGCGAGTTGGCCACGCCCGGCTTGCCGTCGGCATCCGGGATCAGCTTCGGCACCATGAAGAGGCTGATCCCCTTCGTGCCGGGGGCCGCATCGGGAAGACGCGCCAACACGAGATGGCAGGTATTCTCGACGCAATCATTGTCGCCCCAGGTGATGAAAATCTTCTGCCCCGAGATCGCATAGGTGCCGTCATCGTTTGGCACCGCCTTCGTCTTCAGCGCGCCGACGTCGGAGCCCGCCCCCGGCTCGGTCAGGTTCATCGTGCCCGACCATTCGCCCGAGATCAGCTTGGGCAGATAGAGCGCCTTGATCTCGTCGGAGGCGTGATGTTCCAGCGCCTCGATCTGGCCCTGCGTCAGCAGCGGGCTGAGCTGCAGCGACAGGTTTGCGCCCGAGAGCATATCGTTGAAGCCGACATTGAGCGCCTGCGGCAGCCCCATCCCGCCATGCTCCGGGTCCGCCGCGATGCCGATCCAGCCGCCCTCGGCCAGCGCCGCGAAGGCCTCCTTGAAGCCGGCGGGCGAGCGCACAACCCCGTTCTCCAGTTTCGCGGGCGTCAGATCGCCCTCGCGATTGGTCGGCGCGATCACCTCGTCGCACAGTTTGCCGCCTTCGGTGAGGATCGCCTCGACCATATCGGGGGTCGCCTCGGCGAACAACTCGGTGGCCGCGACCGGTGCGAGCGGCACGACATGGTCGAGAATGAAGCGAATATCGGTGACGGGGGAACGGTAAGTCATGGGTCTCCTCCGGGCAGCTTGGCAATTGCCGCGCGCGCGTCTATGTCCTGTCGGGTTGCCGATACCCTACCGCAAGGGCAGCCCCCTTCAACTCCAACGCTGCGTCACGACTGCATGAGCCAAGACACGAAACTCCTTTCCGCCGATGCCGAGGGTTATGCGAAGGCAGCCGCCCTACTACGCGCGGGCAAGCTGGTCGCGATGCCGACCGAGACGGTCTACGGGCTTGCAGGAGACGCGCGCAACGACCGCGCGGTGGCGGCGATCTTCGCGGCGAAGGGGCGTCCGAAGTTCAATCCGCTGATCGTGCATCTGCCGTCGATCGAAGCCGCGGAAGAAATCGCCGTGGTCTCTGACGATGCACGCCAGATCGCCGCGCGCTACTGGCCGGGACCGCTGACGCTAGTCCTGCCGCTGCGCCCCGAGGCCGGGCTCTCCGATCTGGTAACGGCCGGGCATGACACGGTCGCGATCCGCCTGCCCGCGCATCCGGTCGCCCGCGCGCTGCTGACCGAATTCGGCGGGCCGCTGGCCGCGCCCTCGGCCAACCCATCAGGCAAGATCAGCCCGACCACAGCAAAGCATGTGATGGACGGGCTGAACGGCAAGATCGCGGCGGTGATCGATGGCGGCCCCTGCGAGGTCGGGGTGGAATCCACTATCCTCGCGCTCGACCCGCCCGCGCTGCTGCGCCCCGGCGGGGTCGCGGCCGAAGAGATCGAGGCGCTGATCGGCCAGCCGCTGCCCACGGGCGGCGACGCGGCCAAACCCAACGCGCCGGGGCAACTCAAATCGCATTACGCGCCGGGCGCCGCGGTGCTCCTGGACGTGACCGCACCGCGCCCTGATGCGGTCTGGATCGGTTTCGGCGGCGATTGCCCGACCGCCGATCTGAACCTCTCGCCCTCGGGCGATCTGACCGAGGCCGCGGCGAACCTCTTCGCGATGCTGCGCAAGGGTGACGCGCTTGCCCAGACGCGCGGCCTCGCCACGCTCGCATTCGCCCCGATACCGGAAACCGGCCTCGGGCGTGCGATCAACGACCGCCTGCGCCGCGCAGCAGCTCCGCGCGACTGACCGCCTCTTCGTTTTGGCTTAAATATCCCGGGGGTGAGGCGCGGACGCGCCGAGGGGGCGGAGCCCCGATCAGCCCTCAGGCATGCCCCGCCGCAGCCGAAAGCGTCCGGGGGTCGATCCCCATGCCTTCCAGCGCGCGCACCCATTTCGTCTCATGCTCGGCATCGAGCGCGAGATCGGCGTCGCTGTCGGCGGTGAGCCAGCCATTGTCGAGGATTTCCTCCTCCAGCTGACCCGGCCCCCAGCCCGCATAGCCCAGCGCCATCAGCGCCTGGTTCGGGCCGCGCCCCATCGCGATATCTTCGAGAATGTCGCGCGTGCCGGTCATCCGCAGGCGATCGGTGACCTCCATCTGCCCCTCGCCGGTCGTCCAGTCGGGCGAATGCAGCACGAAGCCGCGCCCGGTCTCGACCGGGCCGCCAAAGAGGATCGGTTGGTCGAAGCGGATATCCGCACCGGGTCGTTCGATATCTAGGCTTTCGAGAAGGTCCGAGAAGGCGGGCGTCGGCAAGGGTTTGTTGATGATCAGGCCCATCGCACCCTCGTCGGAATGGGCGCAGACGGCGATCACCGAATGCTCGAATCGCGGATCGCCCATACCGGGCATCGCGATCAGAAACTTGCCTGTCAGGTCCATCTCGCTCCCCTTCGCAGTTGCATCCCATCTCTATTCAAGGTGGCGCGAGGGGCGCGTCTATTCAAGCCAGACGCAGGAATTGTTTCGCATTGCGGCGCGCCGGGACAAAATGTTGCACGCTTCTGTCGCGTTTGTGACTTCTGAACGTGCAGGGAAGCGACTAGGTAAAACATATGACACGTTTGTTACCAGTCATGGGGATCCTGCTTGGCTGCTGCCCGCTCGGCGTGGCGGCCCAGGAAGCTGTCGCGCAGATCGCCGCGCAAGAGCAGGTCACGCCGCAAGACGCGTCCATGCCCGCACTGCCGACGCCCCCGGGGCTGGAACAGGCGCAGCTGCGCGCAGGCGGAAAAGGCGCCAACGGCACCCGCATGGCGGCGCTGGAGATCGCGCTCGCGCCCGGCTGGAAAACCTATTGGCGCTCGCCGGGCGATGCGGGCATCCCGCCGCATATCCAGTTCACCGGGTCGAGCAACCTCGCCTCGGCCGTGGTTCACTGGCCCGCGCCGGAAGTCTTCCTGTCCTCCGGCATGCGCACCGTCGGCTATCACGACGGCGTCGTGCTGCCGATTTCGGTGACGCCGAAAGATCCGGGCAAGCCGGTGCAGTTGAAAGCCGATGTGATGATCGGGATTTGCGACAATATCTGCGTGCCGGTCAGCCTGCATCTGCAGACCGAGGTCACCGGAGACGGCACGCCCGACCCGAAAATTCAGGCGGCGCTCGCACGTGAGCCGCGCCAGATCGACCCGCAGACGCGCTGCGAGACGGAGCCGATGAAGGATGGGGTCCGGTTGACGGCACGGGTCGATCTGCCGCCCGCGATCGGCACGGAAAACGCGCTTCTGGAACTCGCCTCGCGCCCGGTCTGGGTCTCCGAGGCCGAGAGCCACCGCGAGGGCGATACCCTCGTGACCAGCGCCGATTTCGTGCCGCCGGACGCGAAGCCCTTCGACCTCGACCCCAGCGATCTGCGCATCACCGTGCTCTCGGATCGCGGCGCGGTCGAGATCATGGGCTGCACCGAGTAATCAGCTCTCTCAGAGGTCAGGCTCGTCAGGCTTCCGGCGGCGGTCTGTGGCGGATATGGCCGCGCAGCAGCCGTGGCGCGATCAGCCCTGCCCCCATCGCCACCATCCCCGCGATCAGCGCAAAGCCTCCGAAGGCGGGCATCAGCGCCTGCCCCTCCCACATCGCGCGGCCCAGCGTGAGCGCGAAGCCCACGATCATCAGCGCCGCGACACCGGCCAGCACGGCGCGCAGCCGCACGACCCGCACGCCGTGACGCACCGCCTGCACCTGCCGCCCGAAATCGAGCTGCACCGCGAGCACCGCAGGCACGACCAGCAGCACGATGATCATCCCAAAGCCCAGACCGTAGACCAGCGTGATGACGGTGGATTTCAGGAATAGGGCCGAGCTGGACTGTTCATATAGAAGCGGCGCGAGGCCCAGAACCGTCGTCAGCGTCGTCAACAGCACGGGGCGCAGGCGATCCGAGACTGCATCGACGATGGCGGGCACGATCCCCCGCTTCTCGGCATATTCATCCACCGTCGAGATCAGAACGATCGCATCGTTGATGATGATCCCGATCATCCCGATCCCGCCGACTACGGCAAACATCGACATCGGCAGGTTCCAGACATAGTGGCCCCAGATCGCGCCGACCGCGCCGAAGGGGATCACCGACATCACCACGATCGGCCGCGTCCAGCTCGCGAAGATCCACGCGAGCACGATGTAGATGCCGATCAGGCACATGATCAGACCGATCATCGCGTCGTTCATGAAGTCGCGTTCTTGCTCGGCCTGCCCGGTGAGCGTATAGGCCACGCCGCGTTCTTCGGAGATCCGCGGCAGGATCTCGTCGGAGATACGCGCCAGAATTTCGTTGGCCAGCGCAGGATCGTCTTCGGAGACATCGCCCGTGACCGAAACCTGCCGTACGCCATCCTCGCGCCGGATCGTCGAGAATCCCGTCTGGCTGCGCACCGAGACGATATCGGCCAACGGCACCCATTCGCCACCGGGCGCGCGCAGCTGCATCCGGTCGATGAAATCGGCGGCCAGCTCCTCCTCGGGCAGCTCCACACGGATCGTGGCCGAGCGCACCCCGTCGGGGAAGCTCGCAGCTTCGGTGCCGTTCAGACGCGCGCGCAATTCGCGGCCCAGCGTCGCGATGTCGAAGCCCAGCGCTTCGCCCTGCGGGGTGAGATCGAGGATCAGCTCCTGCTTGTCATAGGCGAGGTTGTCCTCCACCGCCGAAACCTCGGGGAATTGCGCAAGCTGCGTCTTCAGGTCTTCGGCGGCGTCTTTCAGTATGCGCGTCTCGTTGCCCGAGAACTGCACCGCGATCCCGTCCCCGGCGCCGCCGGAGCGGAAGCGGCGGAAGCTGATCTCTTCGACCAGCGGCAGGCGCGGTGTTTCGGCCTGCAGCCGCGAGACGAAATCGAAGCTGGAATAGGGCCGGTAATCGGGATCGATCACCTCGATCGAAAGCGAGCCGAGAAGATCGGCATCCTTGGTATCGGCAGAGGCCAGCCCCCGCCCCGAGGCGCCGCCGATCTGCCCGATCGCGTATTCGACGGGGTTCACGCCGTATTCGTCCTCGAATTCCTTGGCGACCTTGGTCACGGTCGCCTGCATCGTGCGCATCATCTCTTCGGTATCGGCGCGGGTCGCGCCCTCGACCATCGAGAAGGCGCCGTTCACCGTCGATTGCTCGGGCGGATTGAAGAAGCGCCATTGCACCTTGCCCGACATCACGAAACTGACCTGCCACAGCAGGAGCGCGATCGCCGCCGCGATCACCGGGTAGCGCCCGATGACGATCAGCCGGGTCAACGGCTTCATCACCACGCGGCGGAACCAGTCGAGCCCGCGGTTCACCTGCCGCGAGGGCCAGTCGTACCATTTGCCCTCGGAGGTGTGGCGCAGCGCGTGGCTCATATGGTTGGGCAGGATCACGAAACACTCGATCAGCGAGGCGGCGAGCACCGCGATCACCGTATAGGGAATGTCGACGATCATATTGCCCATGCGCCCGCCGATCACGGTCAGCCCTGCGAAGGCGATCACGGTCGTCAGGGTCGAGGCGAAGACCGGGGCGGCCATGCGCCGCGCGCCGTTCTCGGCGGCGAGCGTGGGATGCTCGCCCAGATGGCGCGCGCGGAAATCGGCATGCTCGCCCACCACGATCGCATCGTCGACCACGATCCCCAGCGTCAGAATGAGCGCGAAGATCGAGATCATGTTCAGCGTCATGCCGGTGAAATACATCACCGCCAGCGCCGCAGCCATCGAGGTCGGGATCCCCATCGCCACCCAGAAGGCCGTGCGCGCGTTGAGGAACAAAAACAGCAGCACCAGCACGAGGCTCAGCCCCAGCACCCCGTTGCCCACCAGCAGATCGAGGCGTTGTGTGATCGCATCCGAGCGCGTCCGCACCAGATCCATCGTGGTGCCCGCAGGCAGGGTCGGCTGCATCTGGTCGATCACGCCTTCAACCTTGTGCTGGATCGCGATCGCATCGCCCGCCGCCGAGCGCGCGACATTGATCACCACCGCCGCGTTGTCGCCGACGAAATAAGCGCGATTTCGGTCGCCGCCTTCGACGCGGATATTGGCCACGTCGCCCACGGTCAGCTGCGAGCCGTCCGGTTCGGTGCGGATCACGAGGTTCTCGATCTCGGGAGCGGACCTGCGCTCTTCGCCCGTGCGCACCCGCGTGGCGCCGCCCGCCACCTCGCCCGCCGGATCGGTATTCGCCTCGGCCGAGATCACGTCGATGATCTGGGTCAGCGTCACGTCATGCGCCATCATCGAGACGGTCGGCACTTCGACGACCGTCTCTGGTGCCGCGATCCCGGCAAGCGAGGTACGCGTGACGCCCTGCTGATAGAGCCGCACCACCGCCTCGTCGCCCAAGCGGCCCAACTGCTCCGGCGAAAGCGGCCCGGTGATTACCAGATCGGTCACCGTGTCGCGCCAGACGCCGCGCGCCACTTCGGGCTCCTCCGCGCCCTCGGGCAGATCGCCTGCCGAGGCCAGCGCGTTCTCGACATCATTGACCGCGCGGGACATGTCCCAATCGGGTTCGAAATCGAGACTGATCCGCGCCGAGCCTTCTGAGGCGCGGCTGTCCGAAGCCTCCACCCCTTCGACCGAGATCAGCGAGGGCTCGAGCACCTGAACGATGGCCCGATCGACCTCCTCCGCGCCTGCGCCGTCCCATTGCACCGAGACGGTGATCGATTCCTCAACCGAGTCCGGGAAGAACTGCGCGCGCATCCGCGGTAGGGCGACGAGCCCGGCGCAGATCATCACGACCAGCACGATGTTCGCCAGCGTCGCGTGGCGGGTGAAGAGGCCGATCAGCCCGCGGCCGGGCGGCAGCTCTCTGGGATCGAGGCCAGACGCCATCTCAGCCTCCGATCCGGGATTCGAGCTTCTCGACGGTGGCGACGGGCACCTCCTCCTGCTTCAGCTCGGCAAGGAAGCGTTTCTTGGCGTTGTCGGGCATCGCGGTATTCGTCTCGACGAAACTGACCAGCTTGGCGCGGCGCTCGGGCTCGAGCTTGATCGTCTCGGGCGCGGTGGCCGCCTGCGGCTGACCGGGGCGCATCGGGCGCAGCTTGATCCCGCGGCCCAGAAGCGGTGTGCGCTCGGCCACGATCTCGGTGCCGGGCGCGAATTTGGCGCGGATGATGACCGCATCGCCCTGACGGCGCAGCACGGTGACATCGGCGCTTTCCAGACGATCCTCCGGGCCGAGCACCAGAACCGTGCTATCCGCATCGACCGCTGCCGCAGGGATTTCCGCGACATTCTCGAGCGCGGGCTCTTTCAGGCGGACGGTCACGAAATCGCCCGGACGCAAATTGCCCAAGCCGTCGGTGACGCGCGCAAACAGCAGGCGCCCCGTCACCCCGTCATCGACCGCCGCCGAGACGCGCGACAGCTCGGCCTTGGCGGTCAGCGTCTCCTCGCCTGCGACCAGTTCCACCCCTACGGGCAGATCGCGCAGCGCGCCTCGATCGTCGATCAGGCGCGCGAATTGCGCGGTCGAGACGCGGAAGGCGATTTCCAGCGCGTTGGGATCGATCAGCTTGCCCAGCATCTCGTTATTCGACACCAGCCCGCCCGCGACCGCGTTCACCTCGGCCAGACGTCCCGGGAATTCGGCGCGAATTTCAGTATCGGCCAGTTTGCGGTCGGCTTCGGTGAGGCTGATCTTGGCGCGGGTCAGCGAGGTGCGCGCGGTATCGAGCTGCGCCTGCGCGGTCGACAATGCCGAGCGGCGGTTCAGCACCGCCTGATCGGCCGCCGAGGCCGCCAGTTCCGAGGTCTCCAGATTGGCCGCCGAGCCGACGCCCCGCTCCGAGAGCGAGCGCTGCCGGTCGAGCGCCTTGAGCCGCAGGTCCGCCTGCCGCTGCGCCGCTGTCACATCGTCCTTCGATATGGCCAAAGCGCGTTCCGCCTGCGCAAGCGCGGCCTCTGCCTCGGCCACGGTCGCCGCGGCGCTGTCGCGCGCCGCCTGCGCCTCCGCCGGGTCCAGCTTGACCAGAAGCTCACCCTTCTCGACCTCCGCGCCATCCTCGAAATCGGGGGCAAGTTCGACAATCGTGCCCGCCGCCGAAGCGCGCAGCTCCAGCTCGCGGGTCGAGCGCACCTCGCCATAGGCGGTCAGAACCGGCGACATCGTCTTGAAGGTGACCGGGATCACATTGGCCGCAAAAACCCGTTCGCGCGCGGTGGGCGCACGCCCGCTCTCGGCATTGCGAGCCTGCATCGCCTGAAAGATCGAGAAGCCACCCATCGCCAGCAGGCCGACGGTCAGCGCCAGAAGAAACAGCCCCATCAGGGAGCGGGTGAGAAAGCGCATGGCGTCTCCGATCTGTCGTCAGTGCCGCGGGCGCTCGCAATTGCCCACGGTCGCGCGATTTCCATGTTACCTTGCCGAAATAGGTGCAGGGAATGGTTATCTCTACGCGTCACGGCGCCACGTCCGTCACTTTTTCACGAAAGCGCGACCGTTTGGCGCGGTTTACGCTTGATCGAGACGGGCCCGAATTTGCAGAAGATCGGCCCAGGCTTCGCGCTTGGCGGCCGGATTGCGCAGCAGATAGGCCGGGTGCGTCATCGGCAACGTGGGCCGCCCGAAGGCCTCGGCCCAGGTGCCCCGCAACCGCAGGATGCCCCGCTTGCCCAGCGCCGCGGCACAGGCGGCATTGCCCATCAGGACGATCAGGTCGGGATCGGCGAGATCGACATGGCGGGCGAGGAAGGGGAGCATCTGCGCGATCTCGGCAGGCGAGGGATCGCGATTGCCCGGCGGACGCCAAGGCAGGACATTGGTGATATAGAGTGCCGCTTCGGCATCGGGCGATTGCCGCGAGAGGCCGATCGCGCCGAACATCTTGTCGAGAAGCTGACCGGCGCGGCCCACGAATGGCAGGCCCTTCTGATCCTCCTCGCGCCCCGGTGCCTCGCCGATGATCATCACACGCGCGGCGGGCTTGCCATCGGCAAAGACCGTGCTGCGCGCCCCGAGCTTCAGATCACACATCTCATAGGAGTCGATGGCGGCGCGCAGCGCTTCGAGCGTGTCGGCCTTGCCCGCCGCATCGCCTGCGACGACGACCGGATCGGGACCCTCGATTTTCGCCATCTGCGCGACTGGCGGCAACTCCCGGTCCGCCACAGGCGCGGCCTCGGGCGCCTTCGCCTTGGCCTGCGCCGATTTGTCGGGCAGCTCGTAGCAATCGACAGGCGTATCGCCGATGACCGTATCGACGCCCATTTCCAGCTGCCATTCGAGGGCGGCCAGAGCGGCGTGATAGTCGAGTTCCGGGGTCGGCTGAGTCTCCATTGCGCGACCCTACCTCATGGGTGCTGCGACGGTAAAGCGGCTGGACGCCCGCCCCCCCGTTTGCCATAAGCATCGAAGTCTAACCGGAGCATCGCGCAATGGCTTTTCGCCCAAGGCACCTGCTGGGGATCGAACATCTGAGCCCCGAGGATATCCTCACCGTTCTCGACCTCGCCGAAAAATATGTGGATCTGAACCGTCGCACGGTGAAAAAGACCGACGCGTTGGCCGGGATGACCGCGATCAACATGTTCTTCGAGAATTCGACGCGGACCCAATCCAGTTTCGAGCTTGCGGGCAAGCGGCTCGGGGCGGACGTGATGAACATGTCGATGCAGACCTCGTCGGTGAAGAAGGGCGAAACCCTGATCGACACCGCACTGACGCTGAACGCGATGCATCCCGATCTGCTGGTGGTGCGGCATGGCTCGTCCGGCGCGGTCGATCTTCTCGCGCAGAAGGTCGAATGCGCGGTGATCAATGCGGGCGACGGCAAGCATGAGCACCCGACACAGGCGCTTCTGGATGCGCTGACCATCCGGCGCGAGAAGGGCCGGATCAAACGCCTGACCGTCGCGATCTGCGGCGATGTCGCCCATAGCCGCGTCGCGCGCTCCAACCTGATCCTGCTGGGCAAGATGGAAAACCGCGTGCGCCTGATCGCGCCGCCGACCCTGATGCCCTCGGGCGTTCAGGAGTTCGGCTGCGAAGTCTATCACGACATGCGCGAAGGCCTGCGCGACGCCGATGTCGTGATGATGCTGCGGCTTCAGAAAGAGCGGATGGATGGCGGCTTCATCCCCTCCGAGCGCGAATATTTCCACCGTTACGGGCTGGATGCCGAGAAGCTCGCCTTCGCCAAGGAAGATGCGATCGTCATGCATCCCGGCCCGATGAACCGCGGCGTCGAGATCGACGGCACGATCGCCGACGACATCAACCGCTCGGTCATTCAGGAACAGGTCGAGATGGGCGTGGCGGTGCGCATGGCGGTGATGGACCTCTTGGCGCGCAACTTGCGGGCCGAGCGCGGGCGCGCGCTCACGGAGGGCACCTATGTCTAAGATCGAGCGCGACGAAGTTCTCAACTACCGCCCCGGCCCCGAAAGCGAATTGCCGCTGGACGAGGGCGAGAAGGTTTTGGCCGTCTTCACGGCGGACAAGAAACGCTACTGGACCGATCACGCGGTGCTGGCGGTGATCGGCGCGGTGCTGATCTCGACGGTGCTGTTCTGGCTCGGCAAGCCCGATCAGGTGGTGATCGCGAGCTTCGCCGTCGTGGTCGGTATGGCGGCGCGCGGGCTCTATTTCCGCTCGGAGGCCTTTGCACGGCGCTGGCAGCTGACGGACAAGCGGCTGATCGGGCCGCAGGGCAAGCAGGTGATGCTGCTGCAAATCTCCGGCGTGCGCTCGCTGATGGGCGATGTGCAGGTCGTGACGAAGGCGGGCGACAAGCATCTGATCCGCCACCTCGCCGATGCGGGGCCCGTGGTGCGTGAGATCGAGAGCGCGCAGGCCGCGCGCAAACTGGTGGCGAAGTGAGGCACGACGCATGACCCTTTTCCTCGAAAACGCCAAGCTGATCGACCCCGAGGCGCTGACCGAAACCACCGGCAACGTGGTGATCGACGGAGGCCTGATCGCGGCGATCGGCGATATGTCCGCCCCCGCCGATGCCGAGGTGATCGATTGCGGCGGCAAATACCTCGCGCCAGGGATCGTCGATCTGGGCGTGAAGATCGGCGAGCCGGGCGAGCGCCATATGGAAAGCTTCCGCACGGCGGCGCTCGCCGCCGCAGCCGGGGGTGTGACAACCATCATCGCCCGTCCCGACACGCTGCCCGCCATCGACAATCCCGAGACGCTGGAATTCGTCACCCGCCGCGCGGCGGATGCGCCGGTGCGCATCCTGCATATGGCGGCGCTGACCAAGGGCCGCGACGGGCAGGAAATGACCGAGATCGGCTTTCTGAAAGACGCGGGCGCGGTGGCCTTCACCGATGTCACCCGCGTCTCGGATCAGACCAAGGTGTTGCAACGCGCCTTTACCTATGCGGCCCATCTGGGCGCTCTGGTGATCGGCCATCCGCAAGAGCCGGTCCTGTCGAAAGGCACCGCGGTGACTTCGGGCAAATTCGCCTCGCTGCGGGGTTTGCCGGGCGTATCCCCGATGGCCGAGCGGATGGGGCTCGACCGCGATCTGGCTCTGGTGGAGATGACGGGCCTCGCCTATCACGCCGACCAGATCACCACCGCGAAAGCCCTGCCCGCGCTGGCGCGCGCGAAAGAAGCCGGGCTCGATGTGACCGCCGGGGTCTCGATCCATCACCTGACGCTGAACGCGCTCGACGTGGGCGATTACCGGACCTTCTTCAAACTGACGCCGCCGCTGCGCGACGAGGAAGACCGGCTTGCGGTGATCGAGGCGGTGGCCGACGGCACGATCGACGTGATCTGCTCGCTGCACACCCCCGCCGACGAGGAATCCAAGCGTCTGCCCTTCGAGGAAGCGGCCTCCGGCGCGGTCGGGCTCGAGACGATCCTGCCCGCCGCGATGCGCCTTTACCATGCGGGTCAGCTGAGCCTGCCGCAGCTGTTCCGGGCGATGTCGCTGAACCCGGCGAAGCGTCTGGGACTGCCGCAGGGACGGCTTTGCGAGGGAGCTCCGGCCGATCTCGTGCTCTTCGATCCAGATGCGCCTTTCGTGCTCGATCGCTTCAAACTGCGCTCAAAATCGAAGAATACCCCCTTCGATACTGCTCGAATGGAAGGCAAAACGCTTGCCACATTCGTCGCGGGGGTGCAGGTTTATGACAACAATAACGACTCATAAATGAGGCGAGGGCAGGCTTATGCCGGGAATTGAGAACGGGTCAGCATGGCTCGGGCTGGTGGCTGCACTGGGCTACCTGCTCGGATCTGTGCCGTTTGGGCTCGTTATCACCAAGCTTTTCAAACTGGGCGACCTGCGCAAGATCGGCTCCGGAAATATCGGCGCGACGAATGTTTTGCGCACCGGCAGCAAGAGCGCGGCCCTTGCGACCCTGCTCCTCGACAGCGGTAAAGGCGCGATTGCGGTTCTCATCGCACGCTACACGCTGGGCGAAACCGCCGCACAAGTGGCGGGCGCGGCCGCCTTCATCGGTCACATCTACCCGGTCTGGCTTCGCTTTCAGGGCGGCAAAGGGGTGGCGACCTTCCTCGGCACGATGATCGCGCTGGCTTGGCCCGTGGGCCTTGCGACCTGCGCCGTCTGGCTGGTCACGGCGCTGCTGACGCGGATTTCCTCGCTCGCGGCGCTGGTTTCGGCGGCGGCAACGGTGCCGCTTGCTTATTTCCTCGGCTATCGCGAATTGATGATGCTGGCGGCGGGCCTGTCGGTGCTGATCTTCTGGCGGCACCGCACCAATATCGCGCGTCTCGCGATGGGCACGGAGCCGAAAATCGGCAAGAAGACCTGAGCCACTTCAGACGTGCTGGCCCGCGTTCACCTCGATTTCGGTGCCGGTGACGTAGCTCGACGCGTCCGAGCACAGGAACCAGATCACATCCGCCACTTCCGAGGGTTGCCCAAGGCGGCGCAGCGGCAGTTTCTCGACGATCTTCTCGGTGCCGGGGCTGAGGATCGAGGTTTCGATCTCACCCGGCGCGATGGCGTTCACGCGCACCCCGAGCGGCCCGAAATCATGCGCCATTTCGCGCGTCAGCGCCTTGAGCGCGGCTTTCGAGGTGGAATAGGCGGCCCCAGCGAAAGGATGCACCCGCAGCCCCGCGATGGAGGTCACGTTGACCACCGCCCCCTGCGCCGCCGACAGCTCCTCGACCAGCCCGCGCGCGAGCACAATGGAGGCGAAGAAGTTCACGTGGAAGACCTGCCCCCAGGTGCGCAGATCGGTGTCGAGCGTATTGAGCCGCTCGCCTTCGGGCCCTTTCGGCGAGATGCCTGCATTGTTGACCAGCGCATGAAGCCGCCCGTCGATCCGGCTGCGAATATCGGCAATCGCGTCGATCACCTCGTCGGGCTTGGCGAGATCGACCTGGATGTGATCCTCGCGCCCGCCGCCCCACGGGCATTGCTCGGGGAAAGGCTGGCGCGAACAGGTGATGACGCGCCACCCTTCGGCTGCGAAGCGTTTCACCGTGGCGTGGCCGATGCCCCGGCTCGCCCCCGTCAGCAGCATTACTTTGCGATCATCCATTACTCGAACTCCCCGTCAGCGCGCTCCCGACCCTAGTCGGTTTTATTCCGAGCGCAACGGCCCCGATTGCGCCCTTCCAAACCCGGCGCGAACGGTCTAGCAAGATGGGACCACCCTGCCCGAGGACCAGCCAGATGAGAAAGCAGACCATGGATCGTGACTGGATCGCCACCGCCCGCACCCTCTCGGAAGCCTTGCCCTACCTGCAACGCTATTCCGGCGCCGTGGTCGTGGTGAAATTCGGCGGCAACGCGATGGGCGACGAAGAGGCGATGGCCGATTTTGCCCGCGATATCGTGCTGATGCGTCAGGTCGGCATCTTCCCGGTCGTAGTGCATGGCGGCGGGCCGATGATCAACGAGATGCTGGGCAAGCTCGGCATCGAAAGCCAATGGGTGCGCGGCAAGCGCGTCACCGACAAGGCAACCGTCGAGGTGGTCGAGATGATCCTCTCCGGCCTCGTCAACAAGCGCATCGTGCAGGCGATCAACGATCAGGGCGGCCGCGCGGTCGGGATCTCGGGCAAGGATGACGACCTGATGGTCTGCGAGGCGGACGATCCCGAGTTGGGCTTCGTCGGTCGCCCGGTCGAGATGAACGTGCAGGTGATCCGCGACCTCTATAACGCGGGCATGATCCCGGTGATCGCGCCGGTCGCGACCGGCATGGCCGATAATGAGACCTTCAACGTCAATGGCGACACGGCGGCGGGTGCCATCGCGGGCGCGCTGCGCGCCGATCGCCTGCTGCTGCTGACCGATGTGGCGGGCGTGAAGAACAAGGCGGGCGAGGTCATGACCCAGCTCACCCCCGAGGACGTGACCGCCCTGATCGAAGACGGCACCATCGCGGGCGGCATGATCCCCAAGGTCGAGACCGCGCTGAAAGCGGTCGACGAGGGCGTGCGCGCGGTGGTCATCGTCGACGGGCGCGTCGCCAATGCCTGCCTGCTGGAGCTGTTCACCGAACATGGGGCGGGCTCGATGATCCGCTCGACCGAGCCGCGGGTGAAACCGCGCAGTGAGTGAGACGCCGCCGGTAATCGCGGCCCTCGCCGCGGCGCTGGCCCCGCACCGGCTCTTCGTGTCGGGGCTGCTGCATGAGGATGGTGAGACGATCGCACTGATCTCGCCCGATGAGCCGGGTTTCTGGGATCACGTCACCGCTCAGCCGGAATTCGCCGAGGTCGCATCCGATCCGCTGGACCGCTGGTCGGAGCGGGTGATCGGCGCCCTCGCACGGCAATTTGAAGCCCGCGCGCTTTTCCCCTTCACCGGCCCGCCCTGGCAGCCTTTCGTGAGCTGGGCCGTGAAAAGCGGACAGAGCTTCGCCTCGCCGGTCCATCTGATGTGCCATGCGCATATGGGCCTCTGGGCTTCGGTGCGGGGCGCGCTGGCCCTGCCTGGCTTGCTTCCCCTGCCCGCGCCCGCCGCCAATCCCTGCATCGGATGCCCTGCGCCCTGCGCCACCACCTGCCCGGTCGATGCGCTCAAACCCGACGGTTACGACACGGAAAGCTGTCACGCGCATCTCGACCGCCCCGAAGGCGCGGCCTGTCGCGATCACGGCTGTCTTGCAAGACGCGCTTGCCCGGCAGGTGAAAGCTATGGCAGGCTGCCTCAGCAATCCGCATGGCATATGAGGCAGTTCCACCCATGACACCGCTCGGCTATCGCCGCCTGATCCTGACCCGTCATGCCAAATCCAGCTGGGACGACCCGGCGATGGAGGATCGCGATCGCCCGCTCAATGCGCGCGGACGCGCGGCGGCGCTTGAACTGGGCGATTTCCTCGCCTCGCGCGGGCTGGAGCCGGAAGAGGTGCTCTGCTCCTCGGCGACTCGCACCCGCGAGACATGGGACCGGGTGGAGCGCGCGGTGATCGAGACACGGCCGGAGGTGAGCTATGTCGAAGACCTCTACCATGCCGCCCCCGAGATGATGCTTCAGGTCCTGCGGACCGCCTCCGCGCCGACCGTGATGATGCTGGGCCACAACCCGGGCATCGCGGAATTCGCCCATCGCCTGCCTGCACGCGCGCTGCACGATCCCGATTTCCGCCGCTTCCCGACCTGCGCTACGCTCATCGTCGATTTCCAGATCGACAGCTGGGACGAGGTGCAGCCGGGTCAGGGATCGGTGCTCGATTTCTTCACGCCGACCCGGCGGGGCTGAACACAGCTTTTCCCTCCCGTGATCGTGACGTTAGGGCACGGTTTTCTATGGCCAGCCGCGCGCCTGTGCCCTATCTCTCTGGCGTAATCATCACAGGAGGGTTTCCATGTCCGCTCAAACGCCGAAACGCATCGCCGTCACCGGGGCTGCCGGTCAGATCTGCTACGCGCTGCTGTTCCGCATCGCCAAGGGGGATGTCTACGGTCCCGATCAGCCGGTGATCTTGCAGCTTCTGGACCTGCCGCAGGCGCTCGACGCGGTGCGTGGCGTGGTGATGGAGCTGGAAGACTGTGCTTTCCCGCTGCTCGCCGGCACCGTTGTGACCGATGATCCGGTCACCGCTTTCTCCGATATCGACGCCGCCTTCTTCGTGGGCTCGCGCCCGCGCACCAAAGGCATGGAGCGCCGCGACCTGCTGTCGGCCAATGCCGAGATCTTCCGCGTGCAGGGTGAAGCGCTCGACAAGGCCGCCAAGCGCGACGCGAAATGTGTGGTCGTCGGCAACCCGGCCAACACCAACGCGATGATCCTTGCGGCCAACGCGCCGAACTTCCCGACCGAGAACATCACCGCGATGATCCGGCTCGACCATAACCGCGCGCTGACGCAGTTCGCCTCGAAAGCCGATCTGCATGTCGACGACATCGAGCGCTTCGTGGTCTGGGGCAACCACTCCCCCACCATGTTCGCCGACTGGACCGAAGCCGAAGCGAAGGGTCGCAAGCTCTCCGAGATCATCGGCGACGAGACCTGGTATCGCGAGACGCTGATCCCGCAGGTCGCGACCCGTGGTGCTGCGATCATCGAAGCGCGTGGCGCCTCTTCGGCTGCCTCCGCCGCCAATGCCGCGATCGATCACATGCATGACTGGATCCACGGCACCGATGGCAAATGGGTGTCGATGGCCGTGCCGTCGACCGGCCTCTACGACATCCCCGAGGGGCTGATGGTCGGCCTGCCGGTAATCTGCAAGGACGGTCATTACGAGCGCGTCGAAGGTCTGGAATTCAACGATTTCCAGAAAGAGATGATGGCCCGCACCGTCGGCGAACTGGAAGAAGAACGCGAAGCGGTTTCTGACCTGCTTTAAATCAGACGCGAATATAGAAAAGGGGCGGCACGAGTATTCGCGCCGCCCCTTTTTTAATTCTTCGCCTTGGCGGAAATATCCCACGGGGGTCTGGGGGTGTGAAACCCCCAGCCTTTGCCCCGGCTCTGTCTCAGTGCCCGAGGATCTGGCTCAGGAACTGCTGGGTCCGCTCGGATTTCGGGTTGTTGAAGAAGTCATGCGGGTTGTTCTGCTCGACGATCTGACCGTCGGCCATGAAGATCACCCGGTTCGCCACCGCCTGCGCGAAGCCCATCTCGTGGGTCACGCAGAGCATGGTCATCCCCTCTTCCGCGAGCTCGATCATCGTGTCGAGCACTTCCTTGATCATCTCCGGATCGAGCGCCGAGGTCGGCTCGTCGAACAGCATGATCCGCGGCTTCATGCACAGCGAGCGCGCGATCGCCACACGCTGCTGCTGACCGCCCGAAAGCTGGCCGGGATACTTGTCGGCCTGCTCGGGGATTTTCACCTTCTCGAGGTAGTGCATCGCCGTCGCTTCGGCTTCCTTCTTGGGCGTCTTGCGCACCCAGATCGGAGCCAACGTCAGGTTCTCGAGAATGGTCAGATGCGGGAACAGGTTGAAGTGCTGGAACACCATGCCGACTTCGCGGCGGACCTTGTCGATGTTCTTCAGGTCATTCGTCAGCTCGATCCCGTCGACGACGATCTTGCCCGCCTGGTGTTCCTCCAGACGGTTGATGCAGCGGATCAGCGTCGATTTCCCCGAGCCCGAAGGCCCGGCGATGACGATACGCTCGCCACGCTGCACGGTCAGATCGATGTCGCGCAGGACGTGGAACTGGCCATACCACTTGTTCATGTTCGCGATCTGGATCGCGACCTCGTCGGAGACCTGCATATGGCTGCGGTCGACCTGACGTTCGAATTGCGGTTCGGTCATTGTGTCTAGTCCCCGATTAATGGTTATCACGCTGCAGTCGACGCTCGAGAGACATCGAGTAGCGCGACATGGCGAAGTTCAGGATAAAGAAGATGGCGCCGACGAAGATGAAGGGCTCCCAGTAGATGCCTTTCCAGTTGAAGTCGGCGCGGATGAAGTCCGGGATGCCCTTGAGCGGGTCGAAGAGACCCACGAACACGACCAGCGTCGTATCCTTGAACATGCCGATGAAGGTGGAGACGATGCCCGGGATCGAGATCTTCAGCGCCTGCGGCAGGATGATCAGCCGCTGCGCCTTCCAGTAATCGAGCCCCAGCGCATCTGCCGCCTCGTATTGGCCCCGCGGAAGTGCTGCCAGACCGCCGCGGATCACCTCGGCGATATAGGCCGCAGCGAAGAAGGTCACGAGGATCATCACCCGCAGGATGATATCGAAATTCGTGCCCGGCGGCAGGAAGTAGTTCAGCAGCAGCGAGGCCACAAACAGCAGCGTGATCAGAGGCACGCCGCGGATGAATTCGATGAAGACCACCGAGAAGCCTTTGACCAGCGGCATGTCGGATTGCCGCCCGAGCGCGAGCACGATCCCCAGCGGCAGCGACATCATGATGCCGCCCACGCCCAGCGTGATCGCCAGCAGGAAGCCCCCGAATTTGGCGGAGTCCACTGATTCCAGCCCCCAAGGCAGGATCGCCTGCAACCCGTCGATGAGCGGGCCCACCACGAAGAGGAAGTAGAGGATCGCGACGAAAGCGCCGATCGAGAAGGCCATGATCGAGCCAAGCCGCGGTGACAGCAGCAACAGGATCGCCGCGCCCAGCACGAAGCCTGCGAAGATCATGAGCGGCGTCCAGCCCGAGCCGCCCCAGAGCAGCCAGACGGCGAGGAACGGGTAGACCGGCGTGAACCAGGCGAGCACGCGCGGCACCCAGGTGAAGAGAAGCGGGCCAACCGCCACGAAGAGCAGCAGGAAGGTCAGGATCGGGCGCCAGTACAGTTCCGGCGGGTAGAAGCCGAAGATGAACTGGTGCCAACGCTCGCGGATCACCGCCCAGCAGGCGCCGGTCGCGCCTTCGCCGTAACGGTCGGTGATGATCGTGCGGCATTCCTTGATCGAGTTGGCGTCCCAGACGCCATGCAGGAACCAAGGCAGGAAATGCATGACCAGCGTGTAGATCAAGGCCACACCCAGAAGGGTCAGCAGGGTGTTCAGCCAGCCCGAGAACAGGTTCTCGCGCAGCCATTGGACCGCACCGGACTGCCCTGCGGGGGCAGGCTGTTGCGGCAGCATCGTGTCGCGGACATAGGCGACGGAATGGGCTTGTGTATCGCTCATCTCACCGCTCCTTCAGCTTCACGCGATTGTTGTAGACGTTCATCACGCCCGAGATCGACAGCGAGATCGCGAGGTAGATCAGCATCATCAGCGTGATCGCCTCAAGCTCGCGCCCGGTCTGGTTCAGGGTGATGCCGCCCAACGTGCCGCGCAGTTCCAGATAGCCCACGGCGATCGCGAGCGAGGAGTTCTTCGTCAGGTTCAGATATTGCGAGATCAGCGGCGGGATGATGACCCGCAGCGCCTGCGGCAGGATCACGAGGCTCATCGTGCGATTGGCCCGCAGACCCAGCGCGAAGGCGGCCTCGGTCTGGCCTTTCGAGATGGCGAGGATGCCGGCGCGGACGATCTCGGCGATGAAGGCCGCCGTATAGAGCGACAGGCCGAGCCAGAGCGCCACGAAGGAATTCGACACGTTCGTGCCGCCGGTGAAGTTGAAGCCCTTGATCTGCGGCTCCTCGGGATTGATCCCGAGCGCAATGGCAAGGATCACGACGGGCGCGATCAGCACGAGCGCGCTCTTCCACCACATTGTAGGTCGGACCCCGGTCGCCTCCTGCACCTTGGCGGCGTGGGTCAGCATCCGCTTGTTCACCCAGATCGAGGCGATCAGCACGATCACCAGCGCAAGGAAGTTGAGCGAGATCGGTGCGAGCGCCGTGTCGAGCGAGCCGAGCGAGCGATCGAAATGCACCGATGGGATCGCGGTGTAGCGGTTGGTGAAGGCGACCGAGTCGAGCAGCATGGAGGCCTGTGCCTCGCCCGTCTGCTGGTTCACCTTATAGGCGTTGGGCGACGGGGCCACATCAGTCAGCAACGCGATCGCCACGAGGATCCACAGCAGCACCGGAATGTTGCGGAAGACCTCGACATAGACGGTCATCAGCCGCGCCACGAGCCAGTTCTTCGACAGGCGCAGCACGCCCACGAAGATCCCGATGATCGTCGCGGCGACGCAGCCCAGGAAGGACACCCAGAGCGTGTTGATGAGGCCGACAAGCAGCGCACGTCCGTGGCTCATGTCGTTGTTATATGGGATGATCGCATTGCCGATATCGTAACCGGCCCTCTGCCCGAGGAAGGAGAAATTGAAATCCTTCCCGAGGTCGTTGAGGTTCTGGATCACATTGTCCACCAGCCATGCCGCGCCGCCCATCACGAGGATGAAGACGATCGCCTGAATCGTCAGGGAGCGATAACGCGTGTCATAGATAAGCTGGCTGAGCCGGAAGCCCTGCTCCGGCGCGTCGGGCGCGCTTGTCATTCTTATTTCCCCTGTTGCCGCGTCGTTATTTTTGTCTGGCCATTCTTGCGGGCCTTAGTGGGGATGTCTCCCCTACGCACGGTCTCTTGAAAACGGAACAGGGGCGCGGATTGAACCGCGCCCCTGCCGGGCCCTTCTTAGCGGAAGGGAGGAGCGTACATCAGACCGCCTTGGGTCCACTGAGCGTTCAGGCCACGGGCCAGACCGATCGGGGTCTGCTCGCCAATGGTCGCGGCGAAGATTTCACCGTAGTTGCCGTTGGCCTTGATGGCTTTGACGGCCCAATCCTTGTCGAGGCCGATCATCGCGCCGAGGTCACCCTCGGTGCCGAGCAGGCGGTTGACTTCCGGGTTGTCGGTGCCTTTGGCCAGCTCGTCGATATTGGCCGAGGTCACGCCATATTCTTCAGCGCCGATCAGCGCGAAGACGGTCCAGCGGACGATGTCGGTCCACTGATCGTCGCCCTGACGGACGGCCGGAGCCAGCGGCTCTTTCGAGATGATTTCCGGCAGGATCACGTAGTCGGAAGGGTTCGCGAAAGCGGCGCGGGTGGCTGCGAGGCCCGACGCGTCGGTCGTGTAGGCGTCACAAGCGCCGGCGAGGAACTGCTGTTCGCCTTCGGCGTTCGAATCAACCGTGATCGGCTGATAGGACATGTTGTTGGCCTTGAAGTAGTCGGCGAGGTTCAGCTCGGTCGTGGTACCGGTCTGGATACAGATCGACGCACCGTCGAGTTCCTTGGCCGAGGTCACGCCCGAATCCTTGCGGACCATGAAGCCCTGACCGTCGTAGTAGTTGGTCGCGGTGAACTGAAGCTTCAGGTCGGTGTCGCGCGAGAAAGTCCAGGTGGTGTTGCGTGCGAGCAGGTCCACTTCGCCCGAACCGAGCGCGGTGAAGCGCGTCTGGCCCGAGGTGGGGACGTATTTAACCTTCGAGGGGTCGCCCAGCACAGCGGCGGCGACGGCCTGGCAGACCGCGACGTCGAAGCCGGACCAGTTACCGTTGGCATCCGGCGCGGCGAAGCCCACGAGACCGGTGTTCACGCCGCAGATCAGCTCTCCGCGCGATTTCACGTCATCGAGCGTGGCCGCGCCAGCCAGACCGGCAGTCAGCGTCGCAGCCGTCAGCGCGCCGAAAAAGACGGATTTCTTCATTTTTACCTCTTCCTGTTGTCGCCGCTCTGACAGAGCGGTTCTTGGTCCCTCACGGACCTGGTCGATCGTGTCTCCATGACACGGAGTAACGAAAGTTTGGTCCATCCGATCAAAGAAGGTCAAGGCTAGTTTCCGGAATTCGTGAGGGCCCCTGCGTAAATCGTCAGCAAGTGATGATGCTTTTGGCAGGTCAATAAGCGGCGTGAGAATCCGCGGCGGTCACCTTTCGGTGAGCGTCCAGATTCGAGCCGCGTCACACAGCGCCTCGCGCTTGTGTGCAGCGATCTCCGCCGCCTCTTCGTCGTCGCCCCATTGAGCGATTTGCCAGTCCTCGTCGAGCCGCGAAATCTCCCATGCTTCCTCGGCCGAGAGCCTGCCGCGGGTGACGGCCAGCCCCAGCACAAGGGAGCCCGTGATGCCCACGAGATCATGCAGAGCCGCCAGCGCAAAGGGGTCGAGGTTCGCCACCTCCGCCTCCAGCCGCGCCAGATGGTCGGCAGGCTGATCGACCGGCAGGATGCCCGTCGTGACCTTCAGCTCCGCGCCATAGGTTTGCGCCGCCCATTCCAGCAGCGGGTCCCATTTCGCGGCCTGAAGCTCGACCAGTTCCGTCGGAGCCTCGGCGCGGTAGCACAGAAGATCGGTGCCGCCGAATTCGCAGACATGGGTGACGACTTCGGGATGCTGATGCGCCACTTTGTCGATCGCCGCATTGGCAGAGCGGGTGACGGGCATCGTATGGGGTTTGATCGCGCCGTCCTGCGCGTCCCATTCGGCCGCGATGGCCTCGGCATAGGCGCGGGTCGGCACGGTCAGCGCGGCTTTCGCCGGCGTCTTCACCGCACGCCCGTCCAGCGCCACGCCGAACCCCTCGGGGTGCTCGGTGACGGTGGTTTCTTTCCAGAACCGCTTCGCCGCCCATTCGCTCATGCGCTCATCTCCCACAGATCCAGAAGTGTCGTTTCCAGCCCGTCGAAATCATCGACCATCTGATGCGCGCCCGCCGCTTCGAGCAGGTGCGGCGCGTGGTAGCCCCAGCGCACGCCGATGGTCGCGACGCCCGCGCTGCGGCCCATCTCGATATCGAAGCTGGTATCGCCGATCATCACCGCGTCGCGCGCGTCCACGCCCGCCTCGCTCAACGCCGCGCCAATCATCGACGGGTGCGGCTTCGAGGGGTGATCGTCGGCGGTCTGCTGGCTGACGAAGAGACCTTCCAGACCGTGATGCTCGATCAGCGCGCGCAGGCCGCGGCGGGACTTGCCGGTGGCGACCGCCAGAAGCATGTCGTCGCGCGCGGCGAGCTTGCGCAGCAGCGCCTCTGCCCTGGGATAGAGCGGCGCGGGCGAGGCCGCGCGCGCGGTCTTGTAGCTTTGTTTGTAGCCCTCGACGATGCGCGCCTGCGTCTCGGCATCGTGCTCCGGCGCAAGCCGCGCCACCGCGAGCGGCAGCGACAGACCCACGATCTGGAGGACCGCAGAGGCCGGCGGGGCTGGCAGACCTGCCGCCTCGAACCCGATCGTCATCGCGTGGGTGATGTGGTTCTGGCTGTCCGAGATCGTGCCATCGACGTCGAAGATCGCGAGCTTCATTTCAGATCCTCGAACGGGTCGGCGGGCACGTCTTTTTCGTGCCAATCCAGCAGGTCCCAGGTCCGCTTCATGTGCTCGGGCAGCGGCGCGGTTAGCGTGATACGCTTGCCGCTGATCGGATGGTCGAAGCTGATCTGACGGGCATGCAGGTGCAGCTTGCGGGAAATCTCGCCGCCCAGTTGCGCACCCCAGCCGTCGCCCATGTTTTCCTGGCTCGAACCGCCATATTTGCCGTCGCCGATGATCGGGCTGCCGATCTCGGCCATATGCGCGCGCAGCTGGTGGGTGCGCCCGGTGATCGGCACCAGTGCGACCCAGCTCACTCGCTGACCGAGGATGTGGAGCGTGAAGTAATCGGTCGTGGCCCGCTTGGCGCCTTCAGTCTTGTCGACCTTGGCGGGATGGATGCAGATCATCTTCTCGCCCTCGCCGCCGCGCCCGTGACCCGGCGCTTTCACCAGACCGAAGCGGATCGTGCCGGTCTTCGGCTCGGGCGCGCCTGCGACGGCCGCCCAATAGATCTTGCGGGTGGTCTTGCCGCGGAACGCCTCGGACAGGCGGCGCGCGACGCGGTCGGTGCGCGCGAGCAGCAGAACGCCGGACGTGTCCTTGTCCAAGCGATGAACCAGCTTCGGCTTGTCCTTGTAGCCGAATTTCAGCGCCTCGCTCAGCCCGTCGACATGGCGGTTGCCTTGCCCCGAGCCGCCCTGCGAGGGCAGCCCCGGCGGCTTGTTGAGCGCGATGATATGCTCATCCTTCCAAAGCACGCAGCTCTGGATGAATTTCGCATCCTCCTCCGAGATGCCCTCGGTCCTCGGCGCGGGCGCGGAATCGGGGATCGGCGGCACGCGGATTTCCTGCCCCGGCGCGACGCGCGAATTGGCCTTCACCCGACCCTTGTCCACGCGCAGATCGCCCTTGCGACAGAACTTCTCGATCATGCCTTGGGACAGATGCGGGAAATGCTTTTTCAGGAACCGGTCGAGGCGCTGTTCGCCCTCGTCCTCGGTGACGGTGATATGCTGGACGCCGCTCATAGCATGGCCCTCATCAATAGAACGCCCGCGACGAGGCCAAGAAGCCCCGCGCCGACCGACAGTCCGATATAGCTGACTGCCAATGTGACATCGCCTTTCTCGATCAAGCGATACGCTTCGAGCGAGAAAGAGGAGAAAGTGGTGAAGCCGCCGAGAAAGCCGGTCGCGAGAAAGGCGTTCCAATGGGTCAGCTGCTTGTCACCGAGGAACACCACGAGCGCGCCCATCAGGAACGAGCCGAGGATATTCACCGTGATGACGCCCAGCGGGAAAGGCTGCGCGCCAAAGCTGCGCATCATTCCGACGCCAACGAGGTAGCGCCCCGATGCACCCATCGCGCCGCCTAGCGCGACCTGCAAAATCGTAGAAAGCATCGCTGTCTCCTTTGGCGCCCTAAGAGCGGTCACAGGCCTGAATGTCAAGATTTGCGCTGTTCACGCAGCTTGGCAAACCAGTCGACCCGCTTTTTCAACTCGCGCTCGAAGCCACGCTCGACGGGCTGGTAGAGGACCGGGCGCTTCATCGTGTCGGGGAAATAGTTCTGACCCGAGAAGCCGTCCTCGGCGTCATGGTCATATGCATAGCCCGCGCCGTAGCCCTGTTCGGACATCAGCTTGGTCGGAGCGTTGAGGATATGTTTGGGCGGCGGCTCCGATCCGGTCTTCTGCGCCTGCGCCCGCGCGCCCTTATAGGCGACGTAACCTGCGTTGGATTTCGGGGCGAGCGCGAGGTAGATCACCGTCTGCGCCAGTGCCAGCTCGCCCTCGGGCGAACCGATGCGCTCGTAGATTTCCCACGCATGAAGCGCATGGGTCTGGGCCTGCGGGTCGGCCAGCCCGATATCCTCGACCGCCATGCGCACGAAGCGCCGCGCGAGATAGCGCGGGTCCTCGCCGCCCTCCAGCATCCGCGCAAACCAATAGAGCGCGGCGTCGGGGTCCGAACCGCGCACGGATTTATGGAGTGCCGAGATCAGGTTGTAATGCTCATCGCCGGATTTGTCGTATTTCGCCGCACGGCGCATCAGCCGGGTCGAGAGCTGGTCGGTGTCGAGCGTGCCGGTGACTTTCCACGCCGCGACCTGCTCGATCAGGTTGAGAAGCGCGCGGCCGTCGCCGTCGGCCATTTCCAGCAGCGCCTCGCGCGCTTTGCCACTGAGCGGCAGTGGACGATCGAGCGCCTTCTCGGCGCGCTGTGCGAGGCGTTCGAGATCGGCGAGATCGAGCCGCTCCAGCACCATGACCTGCGCCCGGCTGAGCACAGCGGCGTTCAGCTCGAAGCTCGGGTTCTCGGTGGTGGCGCCCACCAGCATGATCGTGCCGTCTTCCATATGCGGCAGGAAGCTGTCCTGCTGCGCCTTGTTGAAGCGGTGGATCTCGTCGACGAAGAGGAGCGTGCCCCTGCCCTGCCCGCGCCGCAGCTTGGCGGCCTCGAAGACTTTGCGCAGTTCCGGCACGCCGGTGAAGATTGCGGAAATCTGGACGAAGGCGCGATCTGAGGCATCGGCCAGCAGTCGCGCGATGGTGGTCTTGCCGACCCCCGGCGGCCCCCAGAGGATCAGCGATCCGAGCGAGCCTGCCGCCAGCATCGCCCCCAGAGGCCCATCGGGGCCAAGCACCTGTTCCTGACCGATCACCTCACCCAGAGTTTTCGGGCGGATGCGATCAGCGAGCGGGCGCGGCGCTTCGGGCGCGGGCGCGTTGGGATCGGGGGGCGTGTCGAATAGGTCGGCCATGATGGCGTGAACCTAGTGTCTAGCTCCGCCAACGAAAAGCCCCCGCGCGTGTGGGGCGCACGGGGGCTCTAATCTTTCCCATCCCTTTAATGAAGGTTCTGGGAGAAGTTCATCGATACGACCTGGTTCTTGATCCCGTCGATTTCCATCACCGGGCCCATCGCAGTCATGTCCACGCCAACCCGACCCGCCCAACGCGGCCAATTCGCGTTCAGAAGGGTAAGGGCAGAGCTGGCGCCAAGCTCACGCGCCGAGTTGCCGATTTCCTGCACGAGACGCGCATGAACCTTGCGGCGCATCGCCATCGGAACGTCATGGGACACGAAGAGACGCGAGCTTTCCCAGACGGTCTCGCTGACCGGAGCTTCGTCATAGAGAAGATTGGACGGGATCGTCGCGAGCAGCCCCCGCTGCGCATCGCGGATCATGTAGCTGTAAATCCCGCAGGTCGCCGTCGTGGGCGTCAGGCGGTTGCCTGCCAATACCTTGCCCAACTCGTCATGGACCACCACCCAGCGGCTCGCAGGGGTGTCATACTGGTCATATTCCATGCCCATCGCTTCTGGGAGGTCCCATTTGTTCTGGACAATGAAGAGCTCGCGCCTGGCGCGCAGCATGTTTGCGAATAGCTCACCGTGATTATGAAAATTGGTGAACGAAAGCGTAGTGGTCTGCATGTCTTCCTCCTGCAGGGTTAGTCACAGTACAGCCGTGCGGAGGGTCAACAACACTATAACAGACGGAAATCCTTTGCGCGCTGAATAGCTTCGGCGGTCGTCCGAGCCATCAGTCTTGCGCGCGCAGAATTCAGCCGCGCCTTGAGCGCGCTTTCCGAAATCCCAAGTTTCGCGGCCGCCGCCGCGTGTCGGTCACCCCCAGCAACACAGCGCAGGGCTTCGATCTGAGCTCTCGTGAGTTCCTCAGGCGGTTGAGTCATGTCGTGCAATTCACGCACGATAAGCTCAAAGGTCTCGATCTCGGGTAGGTCGAATTCCCGATCATCGCGCGCCATGCTTGCGATAGTACGGGACCGGATCGGGCCGCATGAGACTGTCGCCCCGTAGATCAGACCATAGTGTTTGGCCTCATCGAAGAGACGGAAAGGATCGGGTAACCGCGGGTCGCTCCACCGGATTGAGCCGGTCTCGCTAAACCCCCAAGCAGTCATAGGGTCACGGAGCACATAGCCGTTTGCGGTATAATGATCGAGCCAGGCTTTGTCGTAAGTCTGGAACGTCATCAAAGGCGCCGTAAAACGAATATGCAGTCCAACAAAATAACCGCTTGGAGCTAAACGATCCAAGTCACGAAGTTTCAAATCGATTCTGCTCTGTATCGACATATCTTTTTAGACAGTTTGGAATTAACCCGGTCAACTTAAAAGTGTTCGCGCCGTGCGGAGTTCGCTCCGACAGTGACATTACGTCCCTACCCGCCCACGCGCTTACACTCGCGAATGCGCATCATCTGCGCAATAACCTTTTGCGTGAGAAATGCGGGAAAATGCAGGCGGAAATAAGAAAATCCCGCCTAATAGGCGGGATTTCGCAATTCTCATTGATTTCGCAGGGAAATCGGTCGCGAGGATCAATCCTCGGCAGCCTCTTCGGCTTCGACGCGTGCCTTATCCGCCGCACCTTTTGCGTCCAGATCGCGCTCGACGAATTCGATGATCGCCATCGGAGCCATGTCGCCGTAACGGAAACCGGCTTTCATAATGCGAACGTAGCCGCCCTGACGGTCCTTGTAGCGCGGGCCGAGGATGTCGAAGAGTTTCGCGACATACTGGTCCTGCTTGAGCTGCGAGGCCGCCTGACGGCGTGCGTGCAGATCACCGCGCTTGGCGAGCGTGATCAGCTTCTCGATGACCGGGCGCAGTTCTTTCGCCTTCGGCAGGGTCGTCTTGATCTGCTCGTGCTCGATCAGCGAGCCGGCCATATTGGCGAAGAGCGCCTTGCGGTGCTCATGGGTACGGTTGAGGCGGCGGTAGCCACGTGCGTGACGCATTGTCTATCTCCAATCTTGCGTTTTGCTTTGTCAGGCCAGCGATGCGTGTCACCGGCTCACCTTGGGGTCTTGTGACCCAGATCGTCCCCGGCAGTCCGGGCATTGGAGGGGCGTTTAACCAACGCCCCTCAATTCGTCAATCAGAACTGGTCTTCGAAACGCTTGGCCAGATCTTCGATGTTCTCCGGCGGCCAATCTTCGACTTCCATCCCGAGATGCAGGCCCATGCCCGAGAGCACTTCCTTGATCTCGTTCAGCGACTTGCGGCCGAAGTTCGGGGTACGGAGCATCTCGGCTTCGGTCTTCTGGATCAGGTCGCCGATGTAGACGATGTTGTCGTTCTTCAGGCAGTTCGCCGAACGCACGGACAGTTCCAGCTCGTCCACTTTCTTCAGCAGAAGCGGGTTGAACTCGAGACCGTCGTCCTGGTCCTGCTTGCCGGCCGATTCCGGCTCTTCGAAGTTCACGAAGATCGACAGCTGGTCCTGCAGGATGCGAGCAGCGAAAGCCACCGCGTCCTCGGCCGAGAGCGAACCGTCGGTCTCGACCTTCATGGTCAGCTTGTCATAGTCCAGAACCTGACCTTCACGGGTCGGCTGCACTTCGTAGGCGACTTTCTTGACCGGCGAGTAGATCGCGTCGACCGGGATCAGGCCAATCGGCGCATCCTCGGGACGGTTCTTGTCGGCGGCGACGTAGCCCTTGCCGGTATTCACGGTCAATTCCATGAACAGGTCGGCACCATCGTCGAGGTGGCAGATCACGTGATCCTTGTTCAGGATCTCGATGCCCGCGGTCTCGGTGATGTCGCCAGCGGTCACGACGCCCGGGCCCTTGGCCGAGATCGAGAGGCGCTTCGGACCTTCAACGTCCATACGCAGAGCCACGCCCTTGAGGTTCAGGACGATGTCGGTCACGTCTTCACGAACGCCTGCGACCGAGGAGAACTCGTGCAGCACGTTGTCGATCTGTACGCTGGTGATCGCGGCGCCCTGAAGCGACGAGAGCAGCACGCGGCGCAGCGCGTTGCCGAGCGTCAGGCCAAAGCCACGCTCGAGCGGTTCAGCGACGATCGTCGCCTGACGCAGCGGGTCGTTGCCGGGCTTGATTTCAAGCTGCGTCGGCTTGATGAGTTCAGCCCAATTCTTGTGGATCATGCGTTTGCCTCCATACCTGTCCCAGACCCATGCCCAAAGTCGAGGACGCCCGAGGATAAAACCGAAAAATGCGGGCGGGCCGCACGGGAAATCCGCACGGCCCGACCGTCGTAATCTTGATTAGACGCGGCGACGCTTCGGCGGGCGGCAGCCGTTATGGGCGATCGGGGTCACGTCACGGATCGAGGTGACGGTCAGACCGACCGCAGCCAGCGCGCGCAGCGCCGATTCACGACCCGAACCGGGGCCCTGAACTTCGACGTCCACGGTGCGCAGACCGTGATCCTGAGCCTTCTTGGCCGCATCTTCTGCAGCCATCTGAGCGGCGTAGGGGGTCGACTTACGCGAGCCCTTGAAGCCCATCGTGCCAGCCGACGACCACGAGATCGCGTTGCCCTGCACGTCAGAGATCAGGATTTTGGTATTGTTGAACGAGGAGTTCACATGAACGACGCCAGCGGCGATGTTCTTGCGTTCCTTGCGCTTAGCGCGAACCTTATCACGAGCCATTTGTCCTGCCTCCCCTTACTTCTTCTTGCCAGCGATGGGTTTCGCCGGACCTTTGCGCGTACGCGCATTCGTATGGGTGCGCTGACCGCGCACGGGCAGGTTGCGACGGTGACGCAGGCCACGGTAGCAGCCGAGATCCATCAGGCGCTTGACGTTCATCTGAACTTCACGGCGCAGGTCGCCCTCGACGGTGTAGTTGGCGTCGATATGTTCGCGGATTGCGAGCACTTCGGAATCCGAAAGCTCGTTGACGCGGCGGGTCACGTCGACACCGGTAGCTTCGCAGATCTGCTTAGCCGAGTGAGGACCGATCCCGGTGATGTAGGTAAGTGCGATCGGGACGCGTTTCCCGGTCGGAATGTTGACGCCAGCAATACGTGCCAAAGCGTGTGTCCTTTCGTTGCGAGCCCGTAACCCCAGGCCCTTTTTTCACAACACGAGGCCCGAAACTGGCGCTTCGGACCCCACGATTAACTCCCTCGAGAATCTTCCCTTCTCGGAAACGATTCCCGTCGGAGACGCCGTGACCTAGAGGTAAACGCCCTCCGGGTCAAGGCTTCATTTACGATTACTCTTGCTGATCGAGAATTCGTGCGATCGACGTCGCCACGGTCTCGATTTCGGCCAGCCCGTCGATCGTGAACAGATCGCCCGCGTGGTAGTAGTAGCCGATCAGCGGAGAAGTCTTCTTGTAATACTCCATCAACCGGGTGCGCAGACTGTCTTCGTTGTCGTCCGCGCGGCGCTTCACGTCGGTGCTGCCGCACTTTTCGCATTTGCCGTCTGCGGGCCAGGGCTTGGTCTGGTCGTGATAGACTTCGCCGCAGCCACCGCAGGTCGAGCGACCGGTGATGCGGGCGACGAGCGCTTCGTCATCGACCTGCATCTCGATCACCGCGTCGAGCTTGGTGCCCATCTTGGCGAGCAGCTTGCCCAGAGCGTCGGCCTGTCCCAGCGTGCGCGGGAAGCCGTCGAAGATGAAGCCCTCGCCACCGGCGGCGAGCTTTTCCTCGATCAGACCGATGACGATCTCGTCGGTCACGAGCTGGCCCTTGGCCATGACATCGGCGACGAGATTGCCCATCTCGGTGCCCGAGTCCTTCGCTTCACGCAGCATGTCGCCGGTGGAGAGTTGGACCATGCCGCGCTCTTCGACGAGACGGCGGGCCTGGGTGCCCTTGCCCGCGCCGGGCGGGCCGAGAAGAATGATATTTGCCATGTCGGCTCCCCCTGAAAACGCTTGGCGGATTTAGCGGCGCGCGGGCGGCTTGCGCGGCCCCTTCTTCTTCTTGCCCGAACGGCCGCGAAGCTGCGAGCGCTCGATCAGACCCTCGTATTGGTGGGCCAGAAGATGCGACTGAATTTGGTTGATGGTGTCCATCGACACTGTGACCACGATCAGAACCGAGGTGCCGCCGAAGTAGAACGGGATGGACAGCTGCGAACGCAGGATCTCGGGCAGAAGGCAGACCGCGGCGAGATAGGCGGAACCGATCACGAGAACGCGGCTGACGACGTAGTCGAGATATTCCTCGGTCTTCTTGCCGGGACGGATGCCGGGCACGAAGCCGCCTTGGCTCTTCAGGTTATCCGCGACCTCGTCCGATTTGAACGACACGTTCGCGGTGTAGAAGTAGGCGAAGAACACGATCATCGCGACGTAGAACAACAGATACAGCGGCTGACCCGGACCGAAATAGGCGAGGATCGTCGACATCACCGGACCGGTGTTCTGGCCCGAGAAGGTCGCGATCGTGGTCGGCAGCAGCAGCAGCGACGAGGCGAAGATCGCCGGGATGACGCCCGCCGGGTTCACCTTGATCGGCAGGTGGCTGGAACCGCCGTCATAGACCTTCATCCCCACCTGACGGCGCGGATACTGGATATGGATCTTGCGCAGCGCGCGTTCCATGAAGACGACGAAGGTGATCACGATCGCGATCATCAGGATCACCCCGAGGATCACCGGAGTGGAGATCGCACCGGCGCGGCCCTGCTCGAGGAAGCGGGCCAGAGCCGCCGGGATTTCCGCGACGATACCGACGAAAATGATCAGCGAAATGCCGTTGCCGATGCCGCGTGCGGTGATCTGCTCACCCAGCCACATCAGGAACATGGTGCCGCCGACGAGCGTGATGACCACGGCAGCGACGAAGAACAGGCCCGGATCATGCGCCAGATCGCCCTTTTCGAGCGAGACGGCCAGACCCCATGCTTGGAAGGTCGCCAGAGCCACGGTCGCATAGCGCGTGATCTGGTTGATCTTCTTGCGGCCCTGTTCGCCTTCCTTCTTCATCTGCTCGAGTGCGGGCACCAGAGCGGTCAGAAGCTGGATGATGATCGAGGCCGAGATGTAGGGCATGATGCCGAGCGCGAAGACGCCCATCCGGCCGAGCGCGCCGCCCGTGAACATCGACAACACGCCGCCGAGGCCGGAGCCCGCGCTTTGCATGAATTCGCGCAGTGCCTGCGCGTCGATGCCCGGAACCGGAATATAGGTCCCGAGGCGGTAGATGATCAGCAAACCAATGGTGAAGAAGATGCGCTGGCGCAGCTCGGTGGCTTTGCCCAGGGCGTCCCAGCTGAGGTTCGCCGCCATTTGCTCTGCAGCAGATGCCATATGCTCGTCTCTTTCATGTAAAGCGCCGCCCAACCGGTTCCCGGTCGGCGGCGCCTAGAAAACCTTCGCCTATGTAATCGGGCCGGGGCCCGCTCACAACAGCTTATTCAGCGGCCTGCGCCACCGTGACCGAGCCGCCAGCCTTCTCGACAGCCTCAACGGCCGATTTCGAAGCGCCGGTGACCTTCAGAGCCACTTTCGACTTGATGTCGCCCTTGGCGAGAACACGCACGCCATCGAGCTTGCGGCGCACGACACCGGCCGCGACCAGCGCGTCTTCGGTGATGTCCGACTTCGCGTCGAGCTTGCCGGCCTCGATGAATTTCTCGATCTGGCCGAGGTTCACGACGTTGAACTTCTTCGCGTTCGGCTTGGTGAAGCCACGCTTCGGAAGACGACGATAGAGCGGCATCTGGCCGCCTTCGTAACCGTTCAGGGCCACACCCGAACGCGACTTCTGACCTTTGATACCACGGCCAGCCATCTTGCCTTTGCCCGAGCCGGGACCGCGGGCGACGCGTTTTTTCTTCTGGGCCGCGCCGTCGTTGTCGCGCAGTTCATTGAGTTTCATATCGCTTCTCCTTGCCGGAACACCTTCCCGAAGCGAGTGCGGAAGGGACACGGCTTTTCATGTTGATTCTGATGCGGCCGTCGGGCCACCGGGGGCGTATAGTGCGTTTGCCCCGCGCACGCAACTCCCGCGTTTTCGCGCAATCGGGGCGGTGTCGCGGCCAGCGCGCGCCCTGCCCCACCGGGCTTGCCGCCGGGAGGTCACGCACCTCAGGCGTGGTATGGCGCCGCCGGTCTCTCGCCGCCCTATCACGATACCGCGATGAACCAGCTGGTGGTCTATATAGACGCCAACGCGCCGGTCGGCGAGCCCGAGCAAACGAAGCTGTCCGCACGACCGGGGCCTTCTCATATTCCGCGCGGCGCTTGACCTTCCCGCCCCCCGCTCGCTACTGCACAGACAGCATTGGCGAGGGACTTTCATGACGCGCATCCTGATCACCGGCACCGCAGGTTTCATCGGCTACCATCTGGCGAAGCTGCTGCTCGACGAGGGCTACCGGGTGCATGGCTATGACGGGATGACCGACTATTACGATGTCGCCCTGAAACAGCGCCGCCATGCGATGCTGCTGCAGAGCCCGAATTTCTCCGCGACCGAGGGGATGCTCGAAGATCTCGAAACCTTCGACGCGATGGCGGATGAGTTCAAACCCGAGATCATCGTCCATCTCGCAGCCCAGGCCGGCGTGCGCTACAGCCTCGAGCAGCCCCGCGCCTATATCGACGCGAATATCGTCGGCACCTTCAACGTGATGGAAGCCGCGCGCCGCCACGAGGTGCAGCACCTTCTGATGGCCTCGACCTCCTCTGTCTACGGGGCGAACGAGGACATGCCCTATGCCGAGACCGACAAGGCCGACACGCAGCTAACGATCTATGCGGCGACGAAGAAGGCGACCGAGTCGATGGGCCATTCCTATGCCCATCTGTGGAACCTGCCGACGACGATGTTCCGCTTCTTCACGGTCTATGGACCGTGGGGCCGTCCCGATATGGCGCTGTTCAAGTTCACCGACGCGATCCTCAACGACCGCCCCATCGACATCTATAATCACGGCGAGATGTATCGCGACTTCACCTATGTCGAAGACCTCGTGCGCGGCATCCGCCTGCTGATCGACGCAGTCCCCGAGCGCCCCGCGTCGCGCGACGAGATTGCCGAGGGCGACAGCCTCTCGCCCGTGGCCCCCTACCGGATCGTCAATATCGGCAATTCCGACAAGGTGAAGCTTCTGGATTTCGTCGATGCGCTGGAGGCCGAGCTGGGCCGCCCCGCAAAGCGCAATTACATGGAGATGCAGAAAGGCGACGTGCCCGCGACCTGGGCAGATGCCTCGCTTCTGCAATCCCTCACCGGCTATCGCCCGCAGACCGATGTGCGCGAGGGGATCGCGAAATTCGTGGCGTGGTTCCGCGACTATTACGGGAAATAACCCCTCTTCCCCTTGCCGCAGCGCAGCGATCGCCTAAGTCACGGGGCTGATACCCGGCGCTACACCTATTTTCGGAGACTACCCATGACGCTCGAACCCCGCCACGCGCGGGCCGTGATCCTGTCGCTGGCCCTTGGCACTTTCGGTATCGGCGTGATCGAATTCGCGTCCATGGGGCTGCTGCCCTATTACGCGTCCGATTTCGGGATCTCCGAGGCGCGGGCGGGTCATGCGATCTCGGCCTATGCCCTTGGCGTTGTGATCGGCGCGCCGCTTCTGGCGGTGATCGGTGCGAAAATCCCGCGCAAGCAGTTCCTGATCGGGTTGATGGGGTTCTATGCGGTGGCGAACCTGCTGGCCGGGTTCGCACCGAATATGGATAGCTTCATGGCGGCGCGCTTCGCCTCGGGCCTGCCGCATGGCGCCTATTTCGGGATGGCGATGCTGTTCGCCGCCGATCTGATGCCCGTGGGCAAACGCGCGCAAGGCATTGCGATGGTGATCACCGGGCTGACCATTGCAAATATCGTGGGCGTGCCACTCGCGGGTGCGATCGGTCAGAATTTCGGCTGGCGCTGGGGCTTTGCCATCGTCGCGGTGATCTGCGCGGCCTCCGCATTGATGATCGCGCGCGTCGCCCCCGCGACGCCGCGCGACCCGAATGCCAGCCCGATGCGCGAGCTGGGCGCGCTGGCCAATCGCTCGGTCTGGCTGACGCTGCTGGTGGGTTCGATCGGCTTCGGCGGCATCTTCGCGGTCTATTCCTACCTGTCGGCGGCGATGATCGACACGCAGGCGGGCCCCGCCTGGACGATCCCCGTGGCGCTGTCGGCCTTCGGCGTGGGCGGCACGCTGGGCAACTGGATCTCGGGCAAGCTGTCTGACTGGTCGCGCTTCGGCGCAGGCGTGATCCTGCTTTGCGGGATGATCGTGATGTCGATCCTCTACACCTTCACGATCGGCAACTGGGTGGCGATGTCCGTGGCCATGATCGCACTGGGGTCGACCGCCGGGATGGTGATCCCGATGCAGATGCGGCTGATGGAGGTCGCGGGCGAGGCGCAGACGCTCGCCGCCGCGCTCAACCACGCGGCTTTCAACCTTGCCAATGCGATCGGGCCGTTCCTTGCCGGGATCGCACTTGCGAACGGCTATGGCTGGACGGCTACCGGCTATGTCGGCGCGGGGCTGGCGGCGGCGGGGCTCGTCTTCCTTGCCATCGCATGGCTCGATAGCCGCCGCCCCGCCGCCGTTCCCGCTTAGGCCTTCTCGATGCGAACCGGGACGCCCTTGGAGCCGGGCGTCTTCGACAGCTCGTCATTGAGCCCCACCGGCACCAGCACGTTGCATTCCGGGTAATAGCCCCCGACCGTGCCGCGCGGCAGCTCGAAGGTGATGACCTTCAGCCCGGTCTTGCGGCGCGCGACGCCGTCATCCATGTCGCCATGGACCACGACCGGATCGCCGTGCTCGAGCCCCAGATCGGCCATGTCGATCTTGTTCATCAACAGCACGTCGCGCGTCCCTTCGATGCCGCGGAACCGGTCCGAATAGCCGTAGATCGTGGTGTTGAACTGGTCGTTCGAGCGCATGGTGATCATCCGGAAACGACCCGGCTTGTCCTCGAAGCCAAGCGCGTTGAGCTTGGACGGCGTGGTGAATTCCAGCTTCCCGCTTTCCGTCTTCCAGATGCGATCATGCGCCGGGTTGCCGCGCCAGAAGCCGCCCGGCTCGTTCATCCGCGCGTTGAAGCCGCGGAAGTCGTCTGGGTAAGTCGCCTCGATCAGATCGCGGACCACGGAATAATCCTTCACCCATTCGTCCCATTGCAGTTTCGGGTTCGGATCGCAGGCGGCTTTCGCGATGCCGCAGGTAATAGCCAGTTCGGATTTCAGCTTGTCCGAGGCGGGCGCGCTTTTGCCAAGCGAGCCGTGGATTTTCGAGAAGCTATCCTCGACCGAGACATATTGGTTGCCGGTTTCTTGCTCGTCCCTCTCGGACCGGCTGAGACACGGCAGGATATAGGCCACCTCGCCCGGATAGAGATGCGAGCGGTTGAGCTTGGTCGAGATCATCACCGTCAGCTTCTGCTTCGGCCACGCCTCTTCGATCCGCTCGCTATCGGGCAGCGCACGCACGAGGTTACCGCCAAGCGAGAACATGGCCGAAACCTTGCCTTCCATCATCGCCTGCGCCGCATCGACGATGTGGAAGCCGTCTTCCTGCGGCGGCTCGAAGCCGTAAAGCTCGCGGAGCTTGTCCATCGGGATCAGCTTGGCCTTCTCGGCAATGCCGACGGTCCGCTGGCCCTGAACGTTGGAGTGTCCGCGCACCGGACAGCAGCCCGCGCCCTTGCGACCGATATTTCCGCGCAGCGCGAGGAAGTTCACCAGCATCCCGATATTGGTCGCGCCATGGGCATGCTGGGTCAGCCCCATGCCATAAACGCCGATGACCTTCTCGGCGTGGATATAGATGTCGGCCGCCTGCCGTAGCTCGGCCTCGGACAGCCCGCATTCCTCGGTGATCTTTTCCCATGGCGTCGTCCGGCAGAAGGTCAGGAACCCGTCATAATTGACAGCGTGTTCCTTCAGGAAGTCCCAGTCGATGATCGCTGAGCGGCCCTGTGCCTGCGCCTTCTCATCCTCTTCGATGACCGCCTTGCACAGGCCGGTCAGCGCCGCGATGTCCGAGCCCGCTTTGAGTTGGTGATACTGATCGGAGATGATCGTCTCACGCCCAGTCGCCATGTCACGGATGTTCTGCGGATCGACGAAGCTGACGAGCCCCTGCTCTTTCACCGGGTTGAAGGTGACGATCTTCGCGCCCCGATCCTTCGCCGCCTTCAGCGGATGCAGGAAGCGCGGCGAGTTGGTGCCGGGGTTCTGTCCGAAGAAGAAGTAGCAATCCGTTTCTTCCAGGTCTTCCCAAAGTACCGTTCCCACCGACGAGCCGATCACCTTCTTCAGGCCGACCGAGGTCGTCTCGTGACACATGTTCGAGCTTTGCGGCAGGTTGTTGTTGCCATAGGCGCGCGCCATCAGCGCCCAGAGATAGCTGGCCTCCAGCCCGGCGTGGCCCGAGGAATAGAATACGACCTCTTGCTTCGGCAGGCCTTTCAGGATCGACCCGATCTCGGAGAAGGCCTCGTCCCAGCTGACCTCGACATAGCGATCACTGGCGCGGTCGTAGCGCATAGGCGCGGTCAGACGGCCGGTCTTCTCCAGCTCGTGATCGGACCAGTCCATCAGGTCCGAGACCGTGTGGTCGTCCCAGAACTCGGGCGTGTGGCGCGACTTGGTCATCTCCCACAGCGTCGCCTTCGCCCCGTTCTCGCAGAATTCGAACGGGTGGTAATTGGCAGGTTTCGGGAAAGCACAGGACGAGCACATGAGACCGCCCGGTTTGTTCTGGCGCTCCAGCTCGCGCAGCACATCGGGCGAGGGCCAGGACTCGCCGAAGACCCGGGCAATGCCCCGCATCGAGCCCCAACCACCGGAGGGGCCGCTTTCTTCGGGTAGTTTATCAAGCTTGTCAGACATGGCGCGTAGCTCCTCCGGGGTCGATCCGCGCACATAAAATTGCGCGCGCCCCGACGGGCGCGCGCAGGCCAGCCGACCGGCTGAAGTCCGCAGAGGGAAAGGCTCTGCTTATGATGCGCGGGATGTTGGTCACATCGTTCCAACCCTGCCTGCGCCCGGTCGGTTCCGGCCGTCCCGTAGTCTCACTCAGTAGTGATGCTCATGCTCCGACGTCTTGCCGCGGAACACCCAATAGGCGTAGGCCGTATAGGCGAGAATGATCGGCAGGAAGATCGCCGCACCGACCAGAATGAAGCCCTGCGACATTGCCGTGGTCGACGCCTCGCGGATCGTGATCGAGGCGGGCACGATATAGGGAAAGATCGACAGGCCGAGCCCCATGAAGCACAGGATAAAAATCGCTATCCCCGAAAGATAGGCGACCACGCCGCGATCCGATCGAATGGCAGTCCAGTAGCCGAAGCCCGCCACCATCAGCAACAGCGGCACCACGGCGCTCCAGATGACGCCCGGCCACTGGAACCAGCGGTGATAATATTCGGGATGCAGGAACGGCGTCGCGAGCGAGGCGAGAGCGATAAACCCGAGCGTCACGATCAGCGACACCTGCCCGACGCGCCGCGCCAGATCGTAAAGCCCGTGCGAGGTCTTGATGACAAGCCAGGCCGAGCCCAGCATCACATAGCCCGCGACCAGCGCCAGCGCCGTGCCGAGCGAGAACCAGCTCACCCAGTCGAACGGGCCGCCGGTGAAGGTACGGTCGGTCACTTCGGGGCCGCGCAGCAGCCCGCCGAGGATCGCGCCCTGCGCCAGCGTCGCGATCAGCGAGCCACCGAAGAACGCCTTGTCCCAGAGTTTCTGCCAGCGCCGGGTCTTGCCCCGAAACTCGAAGGCCACGCCACGAAAGGCGAGCGAGAGCAGCATGATGATGATCGGAACATAAAGCGCGTTCAGGATGATCCCGTAAGCCAGCGGGAAGACGGCGAGCAGACCGCCCCCGCCCATCACCAACCATGTCTCGTTACCGTCCCAGACCGGCGCGACCGAATTCATCGCGCGGGTCCGGTTCTCCTCGGAGCCGAGGAAGGGAAAGAGGATGCCGATGCCGAGGTCGAACCCGTCGAGGACGACATAGGTCAGGATCGCGAAGGCGATGATCGCGGCCCAGATGTCGGGCAGATAATGGGCGAAGCCGCTCATACGTGGGCCTCCTCTTTCTCGGTCGTCACATCATTGGCGAGCATCGCGCCCGCCACGCCGCCGGCGCGCTGGGGTGTATTCTCCACCGGCTCCGCCGACTCCGGCCCGCGCCGCATCAGTCGCAGCAGGTAGAAGGTGCCCGAGCCGAACAGGAAGGCATAAACGACCACGAAGCCGATCAGCGCCGCCCAGGCTGCGCCATGGCTGAGGTTAGACACCGACTCCGCCGTCGTGAAATGGCCATAGACCGTATAGGGCTGGCGGCCGAATTCGGTGGTGAACCAGCCCATGATGATCGCGAGGAACCCGCCCGGCGCGAAGACCAGCGCCACTTTATGGAACAGCCCCGGCTCGTGCAGGCGCTTGCGCCACATCAGCCAGCCGCCCCAGAGCCCGATCGCCGCGAAGGCGAAGCCAAGACCCACCATGATCCGGAAAGTGAAGAAGACGATCGTCATCGGCGGGCGTTCATTCGGCGGGAAGTCCCCGAGGCCGGGCACTTCGCCGTCAAGCGAGTGCGTCAGGATCAGCGAGGACGCATAGGGCACCTCGATCTTGTAATCGGTGCGCTCCTGGCTCGGGTTCGGGATGCCGAACAGGATCAGGCCTGCGCCCTTGCTGGTCTCCCAATGCCCTTCCATCGCCGCGATCTTGGCAGGCTGATGTTCGAGCGTGTTAAGCCCGTGCTGGTCGCCTGCAAGGATCTGGATCGGCGCGGTCACGAGGATCATCGCCACTGCCATGCGGAACATCGTGCGCACCGCATCATCCGCCGTACCCCTGATGTGATGCCAAGCCCCGACCCCGGCCACGACGAGCGCCGTGGTCAGGTAGGCCGCCAGCACCATATGCACGAAGCGATAGGGCAGCGAGGGGTTGAAGATCACCTCCCACCAGTCCTTCGGAATGAACTGGCCGACATCGTTCATCGCAAAGCCCGCGGGCGTCTGCATCCAGCTGTTCACGGAGAGGATCCAGAAGGCCGAGAGCAACGTGCCGAAGGCCACCATCGTCACGGCGAACATGTAGATCCACTTGTTCACCCGGTTGCGCCCGAAGAGCATGATCCCGAGGAAGCCCGCCTCTAGGAAGAAGGCCGTCATCACCTCGTAACCCATCAGCGGCCCGATCACCGGTCCCGCCTTGTCGGAGAAATGCGCGAAGTTCAGGCCGAACTCGTAAGACATCACGACGCCCGAGACGACGCCCATGCCGAAGACCACCGCGAAGATGTGTTTCCAGAACTCGAAGATCCTCAGGAAGACCTCCTTGCCGGTAATCATCCGCAGGGCTTCCAGCACCATCAGGTAACTTGCCGTCCCGATGGAGAAGGCTGGAAAGACGATATGCGCCGAGACGACGAAGGCGAATTGTGCCCGCGCCAGATCGAGTGTCGGTATGTCGAAAATGCTCATGGCCGTCCGCGTTTCTGCACGTTGCGTGATAAGAACTAGACTTGCCCGAGGATACGGCAACCGCCGGAGCGTGGTTCAAAGCCCAACTGGGACGGGTTGTCGCAGCCAAAGAAAAAAGCCCGCACGGAGATCCGCACGGGCTTCATCAGTTCAATGTCGCTTATTTCAGGCGACTTGTTTGAGGGCGCTTTCTTCCGGGATGAACTCCTCATGGAGCGCCTTGATAACGGGTTTCAGATCACCGCGTTCGAGCACGAATTGCACATCGACATTGCGCGGACCTTGGGTCGCGCCGAGGCTTTCCATGCCGTCCTTGGCGATTGCCTGCAGACCCCGGGTCAGAACCGAGAGGCCCTTCAGGTCACGCCCGATGACCGAGGCCATCGACAGCATCCGCGCCGAGATTTCCGCCGACGGGTAAATCTCGCAGAGGTCTTTCTCGACCTTCTGGAGCACTTCGATCGGCGCGTCGACATAGTGCGTGATCGTGTTCGCGTTCGACGCTTTCGACACGATGCGCACGCCATGACGCGTCAGCACTTCGAGGATCTTGGCGTCGTAGCCCTTCACACCGACCATGTCCTGTTCGAACACTTCCAGCGCGATGATATCGAGGCCGGTCACCATCTCGACCGCCGCTTCCTTGGCAGGCTTGTCGTCGATCAGCGTGCCCGGATCGCCCGGATCGAACGCGTTGGTGACGCGCAGCGGAACATCCGCCTGGCGCAGGGTCTTGGCGGCTTTCGGGTGGATCGCCTCCATGCCCATGTTCGACATCTGGTCGGCCACGTCATAGTTCGTGTGACCCAGCTTGCGCACCTTGCCTTCGCCCACCAGCTTCGGGTCGGCAGAGGACAGGTGGAATTCCTTGTGAATGATCGCCTCGCGCGCGCCGGTGAGGGCTGCGAGTTTCGAGAAGGTCACCTCGGAATAGCCACGGTCAAATTCCCGCATCAGGCCTTCGGCGCATTGCGCATATCCCGTCACGATCGGCATTTCGGACGCAGGGTCGACATCCTTCATCGCTCCCATGATCCGGCCTTCGAGGTCGTGATCGGTCTCGTCGCGCCAACCGGAGAGGTCGACGAGACGTGCGTTCACGCCGTTGCGCTGCAGCAGGAGCGTGGTGACGAAGGCCGAATGCGCCTCGCCCAGACCCGACAGCAATTCGCGGATCTGCAGCATGTGCTGCGAGAGGCGGAAGTGCCCGTAGGAGCACAGGCGCTGCAGGTCGATCAGGCAGTTGCGCGCGCCTTCGATACGCTCACGCACGAATTCGGTGGCCTGCGCGATGTCGCCCGGATGCGTCAGCACGCTCTCATGAGCTTCGACCATCGCCGACGAGACGCGGCTCAGCGCCTCGTGCCAGCCATGTTCGCTATCGGCCTTGGCGAATTGCGCATAGACGCCCGCCTCGCCCGACTTCTTATGTTCGAGCAGCAGATTGGTGATGCCACCAAACGCAGAGACGACGAAAATGCGGTTGTAAAGATCGGCGCCCTTGCGGTCTCCGATGAACAGCGTGTCGAGCAACTCGTCCACGCGGCTCATCGAGGTGCCGCCAATCTTTTCGACTGTGTGATTCTGGTGGGTCAATTTGGCCCCCTTACGAATTTTCCAGTTCTTCGGCCGGCGCATACGAGCCGTCCTCACGGTGAACCTCGTTACCGGTCACCGGCGGGTTGAAGCAGCAAGCCATGACGAGGTCTTCGTCACCTGCGACCAGACGATGGTGGTCGTTCAGGTTCAGCGCATACATGACACCCGGCTTGATTTCGTGGCGCGTGCCGTTGTCGAGCTCGGTGATGTGGCCGTTGCCCGAGATGCAGTAGACGCTCTCGAAATGGTGCTTGTAGTGGAACGTGTGGTCCGAACCGGCCTTCAGCGTGGTGATGTGGAAGCTGAAGCCCATCTTGTCGTCGGCGAGCAGCATGCGCACGCTGCTCCAATCGGCGTCGGACACGTCGCGGTCGGTGTTTTTAAGCTTGTTGAAATCACGAACGATCATGTGATGTGTCTCCGTATCTGAATTTCTTGGTCGCTGGGGGAGGCGGCGGCGGATTATTCCGCCGCGATATCCGTGCGCTCGCCCGTCACCTCGGTGGCGGCTTCGCGCAGGATTTCCAGACCCTTGCGGAATTGTTCCATCGGCGTGGTCAGCGGTGCGAGGACCTTCACGACCTGGTCGTCATTGCCCGAGGTCTCAATCACGAGACCTTTTTCGAAGCAGCGGCCACAGATCGCCGAAGCCAACTCGCCGGTGCCGACATCGACACCCTGCATCAGGCCACGGCCCTTGAGGAAGGCACCCGGCACGAGATCGGCCACAGCAGCCAGACCTTCACGCAGGACGTCCGATTTCACAGCCAGTTCCTTCTGGAACTTGTCGTCGGCCCAGAACTTCTCGATCGCCACGGTGGCGGTCACGAAGGCATGGGTGTTGCCGCGGAAGGTGCCGTTATGCTCGGCCGGGCCGAACACGTCGTAGTCGGGACGCACCAGAACCAGCGCCATCGGCATGCCGAAGCCCGAGATCGACTTCGCTTGGGTCACGACGTCCGGCATCACGTCCATCTCCTCGAAGGAGAAGAAGGTGCCGGTGCGGCCGCAGCCAGCCTGAATGTCGTCGATGATGAACAGCGCACCGTGCTTGCGGGCGACTTGCTCGACGCCTTTCACGAATTCCGGGCTTGCGGCGTTGAGACCGCCCTCGCCCTGAACCGTCTCCAGCATGATCGCCGCCGGAGCGTCGATACCGCCCGAGGCGTCCGAGAGCATCTGGTCGAGCAGCGCGACCGAATCCACACCATCGGCATAGGCGTCGTACGGCATGCGGGTCACGCCATGCGTGTCCATGCCGGCGCCACCGCGGTGGTAGCCGTTACCGGTCGCCGCCAGCGCACCCATGGTCACGCCATGGAAGCCGTTGGTGAAGGCGATGATGTTGGTGCGGCCGGTCGCCTTGCGCGCGATTTTCATCGCGGCTTCGACGGCGTTCGCACCGGTAGGGCCGATGAACATCAGCTTATGGTCCATGCCGCGCGGGGCGAGGATGTGCTCCTCAAAGGCGCTCAGGAACTTGCCCTTGCTGTCAGTATGCAGGTCGAGCGCGTGACCCATCTTGTTTTCGGTCAGGTGCTCGATCAGCGCCTGCTTCATGTCCGGGTCGTTATGCCCGTAGTTCAGCGACGAGCAACCGGCGAGGAAGTCGATATAGGTGTTGCCCTCGGCGTCGGTCAACTCCGAGCCTTGCGCGCTGGTGAAAACGGTATCGAAGCCACGGCAGTAGGAGCGGGCCTCAGATTCGCGTTGGGTAAAGATCGTCTTATCCGTCGAATGAACGGTCATGGGGGACTCCATAGAATTGGGGGAATGAGGAGGGTGCGCGGCCTGAGATCAGGCGGCGGCACGCGCCTCCTCGGGGAAGGTGATGGTGACCATATGCTCGGTCGAGGCGTGGCCGTCGAAATGGTCTTCTTCGTGGAAGTGCGCCTCATCGGTCAGCTCGCCGCCCATCGAACGTGCGAAGGAGCGGAAGAGCGCCCAGCTCGCTTCGTTGCTTTCGGTGATGGTCGTCTTCAGCTTGGTGCAGTCTTCGGCGACGTCGCGCTGGATGAGGTGGCGCAGCATGCGCTTACCAAGGCCAAGACCGCGTGCGTCGGGGGAAACAGCCACTTGCCACACGAAGAACGTGTCCGGCTCGGACGGGGCGATGTAGCCCGAAATCCAGCCGACGACTTCGCCTTCGCGCTCGACGAGGACACAGGTGTCCCCGAAGTGATCGCACTGCAGAAGGTTGCAATACATCGAATTTTCATCAAGCGGCTTGCAGCGACGGATCAGCTTCCAGATTTCGCTGCCGTCTTCGGACTCCGGCTTACGGAAGACCAGTTTAGAACCCTTCTTGATAGACTCGACTTGCGGCACGGCTCTTTCCTCTCGTTTGCTTCGGTAGCCTAAGTAGTTCATGTGGTCGAAAATTTCAACCACCTAACTAATGGAACCCGGAAAAGTTCCGCTTATAGCCTTATATTCTTGCTTATAAGCCCTAAATACCATTAGCATGACAAAGCAAATGAGTAAAAACGAACACGATAAACTTAGCAAAGCCAAGCAATTGCAGAGCACGGAACTCTCTGCGATACTGGGTCGTCTTGATAAAAAAGGGGCCCGCCGCCTGATGGAGCGTGTCGATACGAGCCTGATCGCTTTGCGTAGAATCCTGCGCGCGACCGAAATGTTCGGCCGCGACCTGGCCAAGGCTGCCGGGCTGACGCCTGCGCAGTTCCGGGTCCTTCAGGTGATTTCCGAAAAAGGTTGGTCCACGCCGAAGGCGATCGCACAGCGCATGGGCGTGAGTCAGGCGACGATGACGGCGCTGATAGACAAGCTCGAGCGCAAGGGCATGGTGACCCGTCAGCGGTCCGAGCGGGATCGCCGTCAGACCGATATCGTGATTACCGAACTTGGCGCGAGCGCGATCGACGAGGCCCCCGACGCGTTGCAGCAGATCTTCGTGCGCCGTTTCGAGGCGCTGGAAGATTGGGAGCAGGCGCAGATCATCGCCTCGCTCGAGCGCGTGGCCTCGATGCTCGACGCGCATGATATCGACGCGGCGCCGGTTCTGGACTGGGGCGATATCTCGGGCAAGCCGAACTGATCGGCCCCAAACCGATCAGGCTTTGACCCATGCCCCATCGGGGCCCCGCGTGAATTCATCGGCCCCGATCGGCTCGAAGCTCATGTCGCGCGCCCCGTAAAGCGTGATCGACAGAGCGTCGCGCCCCCCTTCAATCACATTGAACGTATTGGGCTCGCCGCGCAGGCGCGAGGACAGCCCCGTCCCCGCCTGCACGAACAGGATGCCCGGGACCGCCGAGAAAGGCGCCACCGATCCGCTGTGCAGATGCCCCGAGAGCACCAGATCCGCGCCGCAGTCCGACATCCCCTCCAGCGCATCCCCTGCCCCGTCCATAAGCGCCTTGTCGACCTCGGGCCCATGTTCGAGCGGATGGTGCATCACCGCGATTCGCAGTCTTTCGCCCGCGCCGTCGAACTCCCGACAAAGCCGAGAGATCGTCCGCTCGGGCACCTTGCCGCGCTGCCAGGCGAACCGGTTCACCGTATTCACACCGACCGCCTTCACGCGATCGGTCTCGAAAACCGGCTCCAGATTATGATTGATCGCGGATCTGTAGCGCCCGAAGGGCTTGAGCATCCGCAGGAAGAGGTTGTCGAGCGGCGTGTCGTGATTGCCGGGCACCGAAAGCGTCTCGCTTTCGATCTGTTCCACGAAGCGCCGTGCCTCCGCGAACTGGCCGCGTCGGGCGCGCTGCGTGAAGTCTCCGGAGATCACCGTCAGGTCCGGCGCGAGGCGGTTCACCGCTGTCAGCAGTGGCGCCTCGAGCTCGGGCAGGCTGCGCCCGAAATGCAGATCGGAAAGGTGAACGATACGGGTCATGCGTTAGCGTCTTGGGTCTCGGTGTCCGTGTCCTTGGCTGGCAGCACGATCCAGAGCGGCTCGTCGGACATCTTGAAGCGGAACGGGCTTTCTTCGCGGCATTTCTCACCGTCGAAGGCCAGCAGGCCGCGCCCTCGGGCGGTTTCGATCTCGAAGGATTTCGCGCGGATCAATTCGTAATCCTCGCCCTGTTTGGTCTTGCGGCGCACCAGCCGCGCCGACAGGCGGAAGAGGTCGCGACGGCTCTGCGCCTTCGCGACCAGCACGGCGAAAGCGTCGTCGCTGATGACCGTCGCCCCGTCGAGCCCGAAGAAATCGAGCTGATAGGCCGAGCGCGCAATGAAGACGAGCGCGGTGCGACGGTTCCGGGTTTCCCCGTCCGCCGTAATCTTCAGCCGCATCGGGCGCTGAAAGCGCAGGAAGGTCTTGAAGACCGACCAATGCGCCACGATCCGGCGACGGCCCCAGCGGGCGTAAATATCTTCGCGCGCCTTGAGGATCGACGGGTAGATACCGAGCGACGCATTATTCAGAAACACCCGCCCGTTTACCTCGCCGACCCGGATCGGATGTGCATTGCCCTCGCGGATCGCGCGCGCCGCCTCCTCCGCATTCTCGGAGAGTCGCAGGCCGCGCGCAAAGAAGTTGAACGTGCCGAGCGGCAGCACGGCCATCGGCACCTCCTGCCCCACCAACGCGCCCGCGACGGCCATTGCGGTGCCGTCACCGCCCGCCGCGACGATCATCTCCGCACCGTCGTCGAGCGCCTTGCGGACGGTCGCCACAATGTCGCTTTCCGGCGACCACCGGTAAAGCGACGCACCATCACCAAGCGCATCCATCGCGCGGCGGATCGCCTCTTCATCTTTCGCGTTGCCGCCCGAAGAGGGGTTCGCAATCAACGCGACCGCCTGTCGGCGCAATGCGACGCTTGGCTCCGGCGGGGTGCCATTCGTCAATTTTTCATCGCCTTTTCCGCCATTCACCCCGGACTCGAGCGCGGATTTCGCGTCTCGATCCACGAGGCTGTCAGGCCCCGTATCATTCTCCGGTTTGACGGAATCCTTCGGCTCGGTCGTCATGATGTTACCTCTTCGTCGCGGCTGTAACGCCGCAGGGAGGTTGAAAGGTCCGTGAAAAGGTTGCGCCTCGGGACTTGGTTATTTACGACATAGAGTGTCGGAATTTGGCAAGTCTTGCGACCGTTATCGCGTGAGCGTGGCTGTGCGAAGATTCCAACCTGGGGAAAAACCGGGACTTATCGCGACCGATATCGCGGCGGCAGCCCGCGCGGATCGCATCAATCAAAGCTGCCGCAACAGGAGGACCTGGATGAACAAGAAAGCGCTTGCCGCGTTACTGACGGCGCTGCCGCTGGCGACCTTCTCGGCGCCTGCTTTCGCCGCAGACGGCGAATGTGGTTCCGTTACCGAAGCCGAAATGAACTGGGCTTCGGCCGGGGTCGCTGCTTGGGTCGACAAGATCATTCTCGAAAACGGCTACGGCTGTGACGTGACGCTGGTGACCGGCGACACGATGCCCACCTTCACCTCGATGAACGAAAAGGGTGAACCCGACATCGCGCCCGAGCTTTGGGTGAACGCGGTGAAGGTCGCGCTCGACAAGGCCGTCAGCGAAGATCGCCTCGTGATCGCTGCCGAAATCCTCAAGGATGGCGGTGAAGAAGGTTGGTGGATCCCGAAATACGTCGCCGACGAGCACCCCGACATCAAGACGGTCGACGATGCGCTCAAGCACCCCGATCTGTTCCCCGATCCGGAAGAACCCTCGATCGGTGGCGTCTACAACTGCCCGTCGGGATGGAACTGCCAGATCTCGACCGCGAACCGCTTCAAGGCCCACAAGGCCGAGGAGAAGGGCTTCAAGCTGGTCGACACCGGTTCGGCTGCGGGCCTCGACGGCTCGATCGCCAATGCCTACGAGTCCAAGAAGGGCTGGCTGGGTTACTACTGGGCCCCGACCGCGATCCTCGGCAAATACCCGATGGTCAAGCTCGACGCGGGCGTCGAGGGCGACAAGGAAGCCTGGGACAAGTGCAACTCGCAGGCCGATTGCGTCGATCCCAAGCCCAACGCCTACCCGACCTCGGACGTGTACACGGTCGTGACAAAGGAATTCGCCGAGAACAACGCGGTGGCGATGGACTACCTCGGCAAGCGTGAATGGTCGAACAAGACCGTGGGCGAGTTCCTCGCATGGCAGGCCGACAACCAAGGCACCAACGAGGACACCGCTTACTACTTCCTCGAGAACTATCCGGACGTCTGGAAGGCATGGCTTTCCGACGATGTGATCAAGAAGGTCGAGGACGCGCTCTGAGCGGGCGATCCGAGATTTTGGCGCGCGTGAGGGGAGCCTCGCGCGCGTTTTCTTTTAACCGGCGCACATAATCGACCGGAGGACATAACAAGATGGCATCTTCATGCTGGGGCTTGCCGGAACTGCTCTGTGAGTTCCCTTCCCTTCCCAACTCCACCCTGCGTCACATGCGTATGGGCATCGACGACGGGTTTCGCGGCATCGTCCGCGCTTATTCCGATCAAATCGACGCGGCCACCCGACCGCTTCAATGGTTTCTCAACACCCTAGAACACGCCTTCGTGGACACGCCGTGGTTTATCATCTTCGCGCTGATCCTCGTCGTGGTGTGGTTCGCTTCGCGCAATCCGAAGATCGTGCTCGGCTCGTCCATGGGGCTTGCCTTCATCGGCATCTTCGGCCTTTGGGAGGACACGATGACCACCCTCGCGATGGTCACGGTGGCGACGCTGATCGCGATCATTCTGGGCCTGCCGATCGGCATCCTGATGGCGCGCTCGGACCGGATGCAGAAAATCCTGACGCCGGTGCTCGATGTCATGCAGACCATGCCATCCTTCGTCTACCTGATCCCCGTCGTCGTGATCTTCGGTATCGGCAAGGTGCCGGGCGTGATCGCCGTGGTGATCTACGCGATCCCGCCGATGATCCGGCTGACCAATCTGGGCATCCGCCTCGTGGACAAGGAAGTCATCGAAGCCGCGGACGCCTTCGGCGCCAATCCCCGTCAGAAGCTTTGGGGCGTGCAGCTTCCGCTGTCGCTGCCGACGATCATGGCGGGCGTCAACCAGACCATCATGATGGCGCTGGCGATGGTCGTCGTGGCCTCGATGGTCGGCGTTGGTGGCCTCGGTAAAAACGTGCTGCAGGCGATTAACAACCAGTTCTTCACCATCGGCTTCCTGAACGGCTTCGCACTCGTTGCGATCGCGATCATCTTCGACCGCGCGAGCCAGGCGTTCGGCAAGCGGCTGCAGAAACATTCGGAGGCTGGCCATGACTGATGCGACGACCAACACCGATACCGGCAACCGCTCGGGCATCGAGATCCGCAATCTCTACAAGATCTTCGGGGCGCGCCCCAAGGATTACGTGGAGAAGGTGCAGGCCGGCATGGGCAAGGAAGAGCTCAACGACAAGCACAAGCACGTTCTGGGCCTGCAAGACATCAACCTTACCCTGCCGCCGGGCAAGATCTCGGTGATCATGGGTCTGTCGGGCTCGGGCAAATCGACCCTCATCCGCCACATCAACGGGCTGATCATGCCCACGGCCGGGGAGATCCTCTATAACGGCCGCGACGTGGTGAAGATGAACGAGGAGGAGCTGCGGGAATTCCGTCGCCATGAGACGGCGATGGTGTTCCAGAAGTTCGCGCTTCTGCCGCACCGGACCGTGCTGGAAAACACCTGCTACGGGCTGGATATCCAAGGGGTCGACCGGTCGAAATCGGGACCGATCGCGAAGAAATGGATCGAGCGCGTCGGGCTCGCGGGCTACGAGGATAACTATCCGAACCAGCTCTCGGGCGGGATGCAGCAGCGGGTGGGCCTCGCCCGCGCGCTGGCCAACGATGCGGACATCCTGTTGATGGACGAAGCGTTCTCGGCACTCGATCCGCTGATCCGGATGGATATGCAGAAGGTGCTTCTGGACCTGCAGGCCGAGCTGAAGAAGACCATCGTCTTCATCACCCACGACCTCGACGAGGCGCTGCGCCTTGGCGACAAGATCGCGATCCTGCGTGACGGCGCGCTCAATCAGGTCGGCACGGGGCAGGAAATCGTGCTGCGCCCGGCGAACGAGTACATCGCCGAGTTCGTGCGCGAGGTGAACCGTGGTCGCGTGATCCGCGCCGAAACCATCGCGCTGCCGCTGCCCGAGGGCGAGTTGCCGAAGATGAAGGTGAAAGCCAGCTCGGTGCTCGAAAAGATCGCGCGCCGGATGGCCGATGCCGAGGTGCGCACGGCGACGGTTGTCGACGCGGCCAACAAGCCGATCGGCATGGTCGACATGACGACGATCCTGACCGCCATGGTGACGCCCGCAAGCGTCGAAGAAGGCGATGACGAGGTCGAGGAAGACAGCGCCGCCTGATGACTACGGGGTCGCCGCGTCAGCGTGGCGGCCCTGCCCGGCTCGTGCCGTCAGAGCCAGCTGGGTCCACGACGCGACAATCGCGTCATGTTGGCGCTGGTGTGATTTCCGATCTGCGTCATCGACGCCGAAATCGCGCGATCTGCCGTTTGCCCCCGTAGAAGCGCGAATGCCGCAGCCTCCGCTGCAGCTACGACCGCCACGGGCTTTTCCTGCACCATCTGGAGCGATTCGAGCGGGGAGACATCCCAGAGCCCCATCATTCCCGCGACGCGCATCGAAATCACCGCTTGCGCCTCAAAGCCGATCCGCGCGGCCTCGAAGCCGATGCGCATAAAAGACAGGGGATCCATATAAACTCCTAAAACCAGACATCGCTGCAAAGCGACGTCAGGTCGTCAGGATCGCAGGTACAGGTTGAGATAATGCACTCTTCTTCACCGTCGAGCACAGAAAAATCAGATTTTCGCGAGGTGAGCATTCGTGAAGCCCTGTAATTGCTCTGACGCACAGACTTTCCGCCTTGCCTTCACAGCACTGTGACCCATCCTTTTAACGTCACTCGCGTATTGACATGACAAGGACGTGAACCAAATGGTTCAGAAATCGCGCGCAGCTCGGCCGGCGGGGTCGTATTTGCGTGCAAACAGGGATTTTGACGGGACAGCCAAATGATCAAACGCCTCCTCATCGCCCTCGTCGCGCTCATCCTCGTGGTGGGTGGCGTCGTCGGCTACAATCTTTTCCGCTCGAAGATGATCGCGCAGTTCTTCGCAAACATGACACAGCCCCCCGTGGCGGTTTCGGTCAGCGAAGTGAAGCCGATCACCTGGCAGCCGGGCCTCGAGGCGATCGGCACCGCCGCCGCCGTGCGCGGCACCGAACTGGCCGTCGAAATGGGCGGCACGGTTCAGGAGATTCATTTCAAGGCGAATGACAAGGTCGAGAAGGGCCAGGTCCTCATGCAGATCGACGACAGCTCCGAGCGCGCCGATCTGGCCTCGGCCAAGGCCGCTCAGGACCTCGCAGAGACCAATCTCAAGCGCGCACGCCAGCTTGCCGACCGGGGCGTGTCCGCCACGTCCAATCTCGATCAGGCTGAGGCCAGCGCGCAGGAAGCGCGCGCAAGCGTCGCGAAGCTGCAGGCCGTGCTCGAGAAGAAGCGCCTGACCGCGCCCTTCGCGGGCATCATCGGTATTCCGCAGGTGGAGGTCGGCCAGTATGTCGGCACCGGCACCACCTATGCGACGCTGCAGGATCGCGACCACATGCGCGTCGATTTCACCCTGTCCGAGCAGCAGGCGCGACACGCCGAAGCGGGCCAGACCGTCAAGGTGAAGACCGAGGACGGCTCGGTCGATCTGGAAGGCAAGATCACCGGCATCGAACCCAAGATAGACCCGAATTCGCGGCTCGTGACCCTGCGCGCCGAAGTCCCCAATGGCGAAGGGAAGCTGACGCCCGGCCAGTTCGTCCATGTCACGGTCGTGCTGCCCTCCGAGGACAACGTGATCGCGCTGCCGCAAACGGTCGTGAGCTCGAACCTCTACGGCGACTCGGTCTTCGTGGTGCGCAAGCAAACGCCCGAAGGCGCGGATCAGCCGCAACTGGTGGCCAAGCAGGTCTTCATCACGCTCGGCCGCCGCTCGGGCACGCTCGTCGAAGTGACGAAGGGGCTGAAGGCAGGCGACATGGTCGTCAATGCGGGTCAGAACAAGCTGAACTCCGGCGCGACGGTGAGCATCGACAACGCGATTTCGCCCGACCCCGACGCGCCTTCCACCGAAGAGGTGATGAAAGCCTTCGGCATGGAGGGCAACGCGCAGGCAAACTCCGACGCGACGTCGGACGCTTCCGCGGATAGCGCTTCGGACGCCGCCTCTGACGAGGCATCGGACACGACGTCGGACACGACATCAGACGGCGCGAAGGCGCAGTAAGGCCAAGCCCATGAACATCTCCGAGATCTTCATCCGCCGCCCCGTCCTGTCGATGGTGCTGGGCGCGTTCATGCTCCTGCTGGGCGCGCAGGCCTATTTCAACCTGCCCGTCCGCCAATATCCGGAAGTCGAGGAAACGGTGGTCACCATCACCACCGCCTATCCCGGCGCCTCGCCCGAACTGATTCAGGGCTTCATCACCTCGCCGCTGGCCGCCGCCGTGGCGACCACTGAAAACGTCGATTACGTCACGACCCAGTCGCGGCCCTCGGCCTCGGTCATTTCGGTCCATATGAAGCTCGGGTCGAACTCCGACGCGGCGATGACCGAAGTGCTCTCGAAGGTGCAGCAGGTCAAAGGCCAGCTGCCCTCGGCGGCGAAGGACCCGGTGATCCAGAAGGGCACCGGCCAGACCTTCGCGCTGATGTATCTCGCGGCGCTCAATCCCAACATGACGCCCGAGCAGCTGACCGAATATCTGCGCCGGGTGATCCGTCCGCGCATGTCCACGATTCCGGGCGTGGCCCAGACCCAGATCATCGGCGCCTCCGATTACGCGATGCGGGTCTGGATCGATCCGGACAAACTCGCCGCGCGCGGCGTCACGGCATCGGAAGTCGTGGGCGCGATCCAGGCGTCGAACTTCCTCTCGGCCCCGGGCAAGACGAAGAACGAATACGTCGCCCAGTCGATCACGCTGCAATCCACGCTGCAGACACCCGAAGCCTTCGGCAAGCTGCCGATCTCGGGCAAAGGCGACGACGTGGTGCGGCTGCGCGATGTCGCGAAGATCGAACTGGCCAAGGCCTCCGAGAACGAGATCGTCACTTTCGAGGGCAAGGAGGGCACGTTCCTCGGCGTCTACCCGACCCCCGCAGCCAACCCGCTCGATACGGCAGCGGCGGTGCGCAAAGCGCTGCCCGACATCAACGCCTCGCTCCCCGAAGGGATGAAAATCCAACTGGTCTACGACTCGACCGAGACGATCTCGGCCTCGATCCACGAGGTGTTCAAGACCATCGGCGAAGCGGTCGCAATCGTGACCGTGGTTATCCTCCTGTTCCTCGGGTCGCTGCGCTCGGTGGCGATGCCCATCGTGACCATTCCGCTCTCGCTGATCGGGGTGCTCGCGGTGCTCTTGGCGCTGGGATACTCGATCAACCTTCTCACACTGCTGGCAATGGTGCTGGCGATCGGCCTCGTGGTCGATGACGCGATCGTGGTGGTGGAGAATATCCACCGACATATCGAAGAGGGGATGAAACCGATCCCAGCCGCCGTGCAAGGCATGAAAGAGATCACCGGGCCGGTCATCGCGATGACGATCACGCTGGCCGCGGTGCTCGCCCCTCTGGGCTTCACCGGCGGGCTGACGGGGCAGTTGTTCCGGGAATTCGCCTTCGCACTGGCGGGATCGGTGATCCTGTCGGGGATCATCGCATTGACGATCACGCCGATGATGTCGGGTCGCCTGCTGAGACATGGCGAGTCGAAGGGCTTCCAGGCCTTCGTCGACCGCAATTTCGACCGGCTCTCGGGCTGGTACGGGCGGCGCGTCGATGGCTCGCTCGATCTGCGGGGGATCACCCTGCTGATTGTCGCCTCTCTCGTGGGTGTGACCGGGTTCATGCTGATGAACACCAATTCCGAGCTTGCCCCGGATGAGGATAACGGTGCGCTCTTCGCGATCCTGAACGGGCCGCGCTACGCGACCAGCGAGTACACCCAGAAATATATCGACCAGGTCGGGCGCGACACGGCCGATATTCCCGAAGTGCGCACCGATTTCTCGATCGCGGGCTTCGGCGGGGACAGCTCTCAGGGCATCTATATCTGGGCGCTCAAGGACTGGGCAGATCGCAACCGTAGCCAGAAGGAAATCCAGCAGGAGATTCAGGGCGATCTCGGCAAATCGACCGGGTTGAAAGGTTTTGCCTTCGCCCCGCCGTCGCTGCCGGGCACCGGGGGCGGTTTGCCGATCTCGGTCGTGATCCAGTCGATCCACTCCGCGAAACGCGTCGCCGAGGTGGCCGAGGAGATCAAGAACAAGGCGCAGGCCTCGGGCAAGTTCATCGTCGTGCAGAACTCGCTCAACTTCGACAGCCCGCAGGTCAATGTCACGATCGACCGCGACCGGGCGGCGGCGCTGAACGTGCCGGTCTCTGATATCGGCTCGACCTTGGGCTTGCTGGTGGGCGAGGCGTCGGTGGCGCAGTTCGACCGCGACTCCAACAGCTACGACATCATCCCGCAGGTGCCGCAGGAGTTCCGCGCGAATCCCGAAGAGTTGGGCCGTTACTTCGTGCGCTCGTCCTCGGGGGCGATGATCCCGCTGTCGTCGCTCGTGAAGATCGACACCGGGGTGAACGCGTCTTCGATCGAACAGTTCGATCAGTTGAACGCGGCCACGATCACGGCGCTGCCGCTGCCCGGTGGCTCCACCGGCGAGGGCGTGCAGACCATCGTCGACATCGCCAAGCAGGTGATGCCCGAAGGCTTCTACGTGAACTATTCGGGCCAGTCGCGGATCGAGACGCAGCAGGGCAACACCATCCTGATCGCCTTCGCGGCGGCCGTGCTGGTGATCTACCTCGTGCTCGCCGCGCAGTTCGAGAGCTTCCGCGACCCCTTCATCATCATGATGACGGTGCCGCTGACGATCTTCGGGGCTGTGCTGCCGCTGAACCTCGGGTTGGGCACGCTCAACATCTATTCCGAGGTGGGGTTGATTACGCTGGTCGGCCTGATCACGAAACACGGGATCCTGATGGTCGAGTTTGCCAATCAGCAGCGCGAGCAGTCGGGCCTCACCCGCAGGCAGGCCATCGTGAAGGCCGCGCAGACCCGTCTGCGTCCGATCCTGATGACCACCGCCGCAATGGCGCTGGCCGTGGTGCCGCTGATCCTCGCGCAAGGCGCGGGCGCAGAAGCGCGCAAGGCGATGGGCCTCGTGATCTTCTCGGGGATCCTGATCGGGACGATGTTCACGCTGTTCGTGGTGCCGATGTTCTACACCTTCATCGCGCCCTCGGATAAATCCTTCAAGGAAGCGGAAGCGAAGCGTCTGGCCGCAGGCTGACGCATGAAGACAAGGCTGGGGGCTTCGCGCCCCCAGACCCCCGCGGGATATTTGGGCCAAGGCGAAGTGTCAGAGCTTCGCCTTGGCCCAAAATCATTCCGGGGGTGTGATTTCGTGGATAGGAGCGGCAGCCCCTGCCCCGCTCAGAGATGCGCGAGGTAGCTCGTCACGGCGGGGCGCACGCTGGATTGGCCAGCATTGCGCGCCTGCTGGATCACCTGCCGCAGCTCGCCCAGATCGGCGCGACGGATCAGGTGTTTGACCGGACCGATCGAGGCGGGCCGCATCGAGAGCGTGCGGATACCGAGCGCCGCGAAGGTCAGCGACTCGATCGGGCGGCCCGCATCCTCGCCGCAGAAGCTGAGATGGGTGTCCGAGACCGCGCAGCGCGCGATGATCCGTTCGAGGAAGTTCAGGAACGACCCGTCGAGCGTATCGTAGCGGCGGCGCACCCGTTCGTTTTCGCGGTCGGCGGCGAAGAAGAACTGCTTCAGGTCGTTGCCGCCGATCGAGATGAAATCGCAATCGCGGTAGAAGCTGTCGGGCGCGAAGCCGAGGCTCGGGGTTTCCAGCATCGCCCCGATGCGCAACTCCTCGGGGACGGGGCGGCCCATCTGCGCCTCGCGGTCGCGGACCCGCAGCAGCGTGTCGCGCGCGGCGTAGAATTCCTCGGGCAGCGCGATGAAGGGGAACATGATCGAAGTCGGGCGGCCGTCGGCGGCGCGCAGAAGCGCCTGCAGCTGCATCCGCAGGATCCCCGGCTTGTCGAGCCCCACCCGCAGCGCACGCCAGCCCATCGCGGGGTTCGGCTCGTCCTGCGGCTTCATGTAGGGCACGACCTTGTCGGAGCCGATATCGAGCGTGCGGAAATTCACCCGCTTGCCGTCGGCGGCATCCATCACCCGCTTGTAGAGCTGCACGAGTTCATTGCGGCGCGGCACCTTGGTGCGGGTCAGGAATTGCAGCTCGGTGCGGAACAGGCCCACCCCGTCAGCGCCGGAGCCCTTCAGCGAGGGCAGGTCCGCCATCAGCCCCGCATTCATCATCAGCGAGACGGTCTGGCCCGATTTGTCCATCGCGGGCTGGTCGCGCAGCGAGGCGTAGCGTTTCTGCGCCTCCGCCTGCATCGCGATCTTGTCGCGGAAGGCATGGGCCACGCTTTCCTCGGGGCGCAGATGCACCACGCCCTGATCGCCGTCGACGAGGATCGGATCGCCGTTCAGCGCCTCGGCGGTGATCCGGCCCGCATGGATCACCAGCGGGATCGAGAGCGCGCGGGTGACGATCGCGGCATGCGAGCCAACGGAGCCCTCCTCCAGCACCACGCCCTTGAGCTTGCGGTCATAGTCGAGCAGCTCCGCCGGACCGATATTGCGCGCCACCAGAACCGGATTCTCCGGCATCTCGGCGCCGGTATCGCTACCCTGTCCCGTCAGTTGCCGCAGCAGGCGGTTCGAAAGGTCGTCGAGATCGTTGAGCCGTTCACGCAGGTAGGGATCGGGCGCCTTGCGCATCCGGTCGCGCGCGGCGTTCTGTTCCTTCTCGACCGCGGCTTCGGCGGAAAGGCCGGCGGCGATGTCTTCGAGCATCCGCCGCTTCCAGCCCTTCGAGGCCGCGAGCATCTTGAAGGTTTCCAGCACCTGCCGCTGATCCTTGTCGATCAAGGTCGGGCTGGCCAGCATCTCGTCAATCTTGCCGCGCAGTTCGGTGATCGCCTCTTCGAGGCGCGCAGCCTCGGCCTCGGGATCTTCGGCGACCGGGTTCGTCACGACGACGCGCGGCTCGTGCAGCCAGACGCGCCCCTCGGCCGCGCCCTCCTGACCCGTCGCGCCGCGGAACATGACCGGGAAGCGATGCGTCGCGCCGATCTCGGAATTCTCGCCGCCGGTGAAGGCACCGAGTTCGGTCATTTCGGCCAGCACCATCGCGACGACCTCGAGCCCGTAAAGTTCGTCATCCGAGAAGCTGCGCTCGTCCTTCGACTGCACGACCAGAACGCCCAGCTTCTCGCCCACGCGCTGGATCGGCACGCCGACGAAGCTGGAATAGATCTCTTCGCCCGTCTCCGGCATGTAGCGGAAGCCCGGCTCGGAGGGTGCATCGGCGGAGTTGATCGGACGACCCGACCGCGCCACCCGACCGACGAGACCCTCGCCCAGCCGCATCCGCGTGTGGTGGACAGCCTCTGCCTTCAGGCCTTCGGTCGCGCACAACTCGAGCGTTTCGGGATCGCGGAACAGGTAGATCGAGCACACTTCGGTGCCCATCGAATCCGCAATGATCTGCGTGATGTGATTGAGCCGGTCCTGCCCGTCGCCCTCTGTGGCCAGCGTATCGCGCAGGCGTCGCAACAGCGTGCGACTATCACTTTCGCTCAGTTCCACCATCCGCGCAGGTTGCCCCTGTTGCTGCGGCCCTTCGGGTTACTCAGGCCTTGTCGAGTTCGAAGGCATCATGCAGGGCCTGAACCGCCAGTTCCAGATATTTGCGGTCGACCAGCACCGAAATCTTGATTTCCGACGTAGCGATAACCTTGATGTTGACGTTTTCAGCGGCCAGCGCCTTGAACATCTTCGCCGCGACCCCCGCGTGGGAGCGCATACCGATGCCCACGACGGAAATCTTTGCCACGTCTTCGTCGGCGACCAGCTCGTCGAACTTGATCAGCCCGGCGTCGCGGGCGTCTTCCATCGCCTTGCGGGCGCGGGCGACCTGATTGACCGGGCAGGAGAAGGTCATGTCGGTGACCTTGACCTCATGCTCGGCCTGACGCTCGGAGATGTTCTGGACGATCATGTCGACATTCACCCCCGCATCCGCGAGCGGTCCGAAGATCGCGCTGGCGATGCCGGGGCGGTCTTCGACCGTCACGAGGGTCATTTTCGCTTCGTCGCGGGAAAAGGCGACGCCGGAGACAACTTTCGATTCCATGATTTTATCCTCGTCGCAGACCAGAGTGCCCGAATTCTCCGTGGTTTCCTCGAAGGAGCTTAGCACGCGCAGCGGCACCTTGTAGCGCATCGCGAGCTCGACCGAGCGGGTTTGCAGAACCTTCGCCCCGAGGCTCGCGAGTTCCAGCATCTCCTCGAAGGCGATGCGGTCGAGCTTGCGCGCCTTGGAGGAGACGCGCGGGTCGGTGGTGTAGATGCCGTCGACATCGGTGTAGATGTCGCAACGCTCCGCGCCGAAGGCGGCGGCGAAGGCCACGGCGGTCGTGTCGGAGCCGCCCCGGCCGAGCGTGGTAATCCGGTTTTCCGGCGAGAGGCCCTGGAAGCCCGCGATCACCGCGACCTTGAAGCCTTCGGAGAATTTCTGGTCGAGATTTTCGCGCGGGATCGACACGAAGCGCGCCGCGCCATGCGCCGAGGTCGTGTTGATCGGCACCTGCCAGCCCTGCCAGCTGCGCGCGGAGACACCCATCTCCTGCAGGCGCAGCGACATCAGACCGGCCGTGATATTCTCGCCCGAGGCGACCACGGCGTCATATTCGCGCGCGTCATAGAGCGGCGAGGTCGTCTCGACCCAGTTGACGAGTTCATTGGTCTTGCCCGACATCGCCGAGACAATCACGATGACATCGTAACCGCGTTCGACTTCGCGCTTCACCTTTTCGGCAGCGTTGGCGATCCGGTCGAGATCGGCGACGGAAGTACCGCCGAATTTCATCACCAGAATGGGCATGGAAATCCCCCTTGGGCAGAGTCGGGCCTCTGCTAGCTCAAGCCGTTGGGCCGCGCAAGAGATTTGGCGTTTCGAGGGTCTCAGATCGGCGCTGGGGCGCTGCCCCTCTTCGCTCGCGCGAATTCACCCCGGGATATTTGGAAAGAGCGAAAAGGGTCAGTTCGTCTTGCGCGTGGACAGGAAGGGCAGCGGCAGAACCGGCAGCCCGTCCTCCAGCATCTTGCGCGCCTCTTCGGGTTTCGCCTCGCCGTGGATCGCGCGTTTCTTGGCGGTGCCTTCGTGCATGGCGCGCGCTTCGGTGACGAAGTTCATGCCGACGTAATCGGAATTCTTCTCGATCTCGCGACGCATCGCGGCGAGGGCCTGTTCGGCCTCGGATTGCGGCTGCGAAAGGGGGCGTTCGGCGGCGGGCTCGCCCGTCTTGCGCGTCTGTGCGACAGGCGGCGCCATCAGGGATTTCTCGACCTTTTTCGAACCGCAGATCGCACATTCCAGCTGGCCTGCGGCTTTGAGCGCCTCGAACCCGGAGGCCGAGGGGAACCAACTGTCGAAGCGGTGCTCATTCTCGCATTGCAGCGTATAACGGATCATGTCTGCATCTCCCGGATGCATATGGAAATAAGCGTTTCGCGCCGCGATGCAAGCGCATCGCCGTCGCTCAGAGCCGTGCGAGGAGCGCCTTAGCAAGGCTTTCGACATCGGCAGGCGGACCGAGAGCCCCCCGTGCGGCACGCGCCATTTCGGCCTGCGCGTCGGCGTCGAGCGTGGCAAAGGCGGTCGCAATATCGGCTTCGGTTTCGCAAAGCCGCGCCCCGCCTGCCGCATCGAGCGCGGCATAGGCATCGGCGAAATTCGCGACATCGGGGCCGTGCAGCAAGGCGCAGCCGAAGCCCGCGGGCTCATAGGGGGTATGGCCGCCCTTTTCGACGAGCGAGCCGCCGACGAAACACAGGCCTGCGCTCGCATACCAGCGGCCCATTTCGCCCAGAGTATCGGCCAGATAGACCTCCGCCGTCGGAGGCTCGTCCTTCGAGCGAGTGGTATGACGCAGCCCGGCCCTGGCGATCAGCGCCGCGATCTCGGGCGCACGGCGCGGATGGCGTGGAGCGAGGATCAGGCGCAGGCCGGGGCGGCGCGCGCGCGCCTTTGCGAAGGCGGCAAGGATCGGCGCGTCTTCTCCCTCATGGGTCGAGGCAGCCAGAACCGTATCGCTGCGCGGCCAGTCGAGCGGCGTGCCGGGCGCGACGGTGATCGCCGTCTTGAGATTGGCGGGGGGCATTAGCCGCTCTCGCGGCAGGCCGAGATCGACGAACCGCGCCTCGGACCCCGCATCCTGGGCCGAGAGCGCGGTGATCTGGGCGATCATCGGCTGCGCGATCCCGATCTTCGCCCAGCGCGCGGCAGAGCGGGCCGACATCCGCGCGCCGATCACGAAGATCGGCCGCGCCGCATCGGCCATCAGAGCCATGCGGTTCGGCCAAAGCTCGTTCTCGACCACGACGAGCGCGTGGGGATCATGCCGCGACAGGAACCTCCGCAGCACCGCCCGATGATCGAGCGGCGCCATGCGGATCGCGATGCGCGGATCGGCCCAGCCCTGCCCCAGCTCGCGCGCCGTCACCGTGTTCACCGTCACCAACAGGTGCACCGCGGGATCTGCGGCCAGCAGCGCATCGATCAAAGGCTTGGCGGAGGTCAGCTCTCCATTCGACGCGGCGTGCAGCCACAGACGGTGCGGCGCGGCCTTCCCGCCGCCCAACCGCTCCGCCAGGGCGGTCCGGCTCTCCCGCCCACGCAGAACGCGCCAAAGCAGCGCCGCCAGAACGGGCAGGCTCGCGATACTGACGAGAAGGCGGTAAAGGACCATGAAAGGCTCCGGCGAGATTTGCGCCATAGAACGGATCACCCCCCTCGCAGGCAAGCCCCTCCTTGCGTTTTCGCAAAGCGACTTTGCGCGAATGAACGGTCCATGGCCTTGTTTCCCGGGCGGCAGCTTGCGAAAGTCTTGCCCGGAGGCGCAGTTCGGGAGGGGCTTATGGAGCAATACGATTATATCGTGGTCGGCGGCGGCAGCGCGGGCTGCGTTCTGGCGAACCGCCTGTCGGAAGATCCGAAGAACAAGGTGCTGCTGCTGGAAGCGGGCGGGCGCGACAATTACCACTGGGTCCATATCCCGGTGGGCTACCTGTACTGCATCGGCAATCCGCGCACCGATTGGGGCTACAAGTCGAAAGCCGATGCCGGGCTGAACGGGCGCGAGCTGCTCTATCCGCGCGGACGTATCCTCGGCGGCTGCTCCTCGATCAACGGCATGATCTACATGCGCGGTCAGGCGCGCGATTACGATATGTGGGCGCAGTCGGGCAATCCCGGCTGGAGCTGGGACGACGTGCTGCCGCTGTTCAAGAAGCAGGAAGATTTCTATCGCGGCGAGAGCGATCTGCACGGCGCGGGCGGCGAATTGCGGGTGGAGGAAGCCCGCGTGCGCTGGGAGATGCTCGACACGTTCCTCGAGGCCGCCGAAGAGGCCGGCTTCCCGCGCACCGACGATTTCAATACCGGCACGAACGAGGGCGGCGGCTATTTCCACGTCACGCAGAAAGCCGGCTGGCGCTGGAGCGCGGTGAAAGCCTTCCTGAGACCCGCGATGAAACGGCCCAACCTGCGGATCGAGACCAATTCGCAGGTCGAGAAGCTGCTGATCGAGGAGGGCCGCGTCGTCGGCATCCGCTACAATCAGAATGGCCAGAGCCATGACGTGAAAGCGGGCGAAACCGTCCTCTCCGCCGGTTCGGTAGGTTCCGTGCAAATCCTTGAGCTGTCGGGGATCGGGCGCGGCGACGTGCTGTCCGAGCATGGCATCACCCCGGTGGCCGAGGTCGATGGCGTGGGCGAGAACCTGCAGGACCACCTGCAACTGCGCCTCATCTACAAGGTCTCGGGCGTCAAAAGCCTCAACACCATGTCCTCGACCCTCTGGGGCAAGGCGAAGATCGGTATAGAATATGCGCTGTTCCGCTCGGGGCCGATGTCGATGTCGCCCTCGCAAGCCGGGATCTTCACGCGCAGCTTCCCCGAGAAGGAAACGCCCGATCTGGAATATCACGTCCAGCCGGTCAGCCTCGACAAGTTCGGCGATGCGGTCCACCCCTTCCCCGGCATGACGGCGAGCGTGTGCAACCTGCGCCCCGAAAGCCGCGGCCATGTACATATCACCTCGCCCGATTTCCGCGCCCATCCCGAGATCGCGCCGAATTACCTCTCGACCGAGGGCGACCGCCGCGTCGCCGCCGAAGCGATCCGGCAGGTCCGCCGCGTCGCCTCGCAACCCGCTTTCGCGAAATACAAACCCGAGGAATACAAGCCCGGCCCGGACTATCAGACCGAGGCGGATCTCGTGAAAGCGGCGGGCGATATCGGTACCACGATCTTCCACCCCGTCGGCACCTGCCGGATGGGCTCGGATGACGGCGCGGTGGTGGACTCGCGGCTGCGGCTGAAGGCGCTGAAAGGGCTGCGCATCGCGGATGCCTCGGTGATGCCGACGATCACCTCGGGCAACACCAACGCGCCGACGATGATGATCGCCGAGAAGGCCGCGCAGATGATCCTCGAAGACGCGAAGGGCTGAGGCTCCGCCACCCCTGAAATGCGGAGGGGGCGCTGCCCCCGCTCCTTCGGAGCCCCCCGGGATATTTTCGCCAAGGGGAAGAACGGCTTTCCTTCCTCTTGGTCTAAATATCCCCGCCGGAGGCATCCGACTGCAGCCAGAGGCGCGGCGTTTCGATCACTTGGCGATGCGAGCGACCAACTCCTCGCGCAGCACGCCCTCATCGGTGCCGGTGTCGCGGGCTAGGCGCTTGAGACCGAAATGGACGCGAGCCATTTCCTGATAATAGCTGGTGAAGGCGTAGTTGACGGCCGCGCCCGCGACCGCGCCCAGAAGCGGCGCGGCTTGGGCGGCGAGTTTCTGGCCCAGCACGATCGACAGGCGCGGCGCGACCTTGGCGATAAGGGATTTCATGCTCGGCCCGGTGATCGTCGCCCGCGCGGCGAGGAAGCTCAGGTCCATCCCGTCGTCGTCTTCGAGCGGCCCGGCAGAGGCGAAAACGCGCAGACATTCCAGCCGCACTTCCTCGGACGCCGGGTCGAAGCCGTGCTCGGCGGCGATGCCTTGGATCGCGCGCAGCAGCATCGTGACCGTGAACGGCAATTCGGCGAGCGAACTGCCCAGCCCCCCGACGCCGCCCGCAGCCCCCATCGCGGTGGTCAGCGTGCGATTCATCCAGTCGGGCCGGTCCGAGACGATCCCGCGCGAGCGCTCGGCAGCGGTCATCGCCCCTGACAAGGCGCGTTCGGTCGCCCCGTCCAGCCCATTGCGCACGGGGCTGGGCAATTTGCTCAGAAGCCCTTCGGCAGAGCCTCCGACATAGCCGATCAACTGCATCACCACGCCGCCCGCCGCGCGGTGGCGTTTCGCGAGCGAGTCGAGTTGGCCCAGAATCGCCGGGTCGCTCACGGGGGGAAGAATATCTGCCATTATCGCCTCCTTGCCTTTCCCAGATATGGGGCGGCGGAGGCGCTTCGGCAATCAGTCGTCTTTCTCGACTTGGCCTTTGACGCCGTCCCATGCGCCGGGCACCAGTTCGAGGCCCAGAACGCGGTCGGGGTTGGTGGGCGGCGGCATCTCCACATCGTGGAGCTTCTCGAAGCCAAAGCGTTTGTAATAGGGCGCATCGCCCACCAGCAGCACCCGCTCCCAGCCCAGATCGGCAGCGCGGGAGAGGCTTTCATGCATCAGGATACCGCCCAGCCCTTCGCCCTGCCGCGTCGGGTGGACCGCGATCGGCCCAAGTAGCAGCACGCGCTTGCCGCCGACCCTGACCGGCCAGAAGCGGATCACGGCAGCGAGGATACCATCCTGGCGCAGCGTGAGGCAGAGCTCCCGGACCGAGTCGACCCCGTCGCGAAGGCGATAGGAGGACAGCGCCGTGCGGCCCGGCGCGAAGCAAAGGTCGTAGAGCGCCTCGACCTCCCACCAGTCCTCTGCCGTCTCTTGCGCGAGCTCGTGCATCGCCGCCCCTTTCAGGCTGCCCCTTTCCTGCGCGGTAGCATGCGCTAAGTTCGGGATCAAACAGGAGAAAGCATGTTCTATCGCACTTCGGATGGCCACCCTCTCGCCCATAACCCGTTCAATTCCATCGTCGCCCCGCGTCCGATCGGCTGGATTTCGACGCGCAGCGAGATGGGCGATAACCTCGCGCCCTACTCCTTCTTCAACGCGGTCGCCTATACGCCGCCGCAGGTGATCTTCTCCTCGACCGGTGTGAAGCCCGACCGCGACGGCACGAAGGACAGCGTCTCGCAGCTGCGCGAAGCGGGTGTGTTCTGCGCCAATCTCGTGACCTATGCGCTGAAGGATCAGATGAACGCCTCCTGCGCCAACTATCCCGCGGGCACGGATGAGTTCGCCGAATGCGGGATCGAGAAGGCGGAATGCGAGACGATAGATTGCCCGCGCGTGGCGGCGGCGCCGGCCTCGCTCGAATGTCGCGTGGTGCAGGTGATCAAGTTGCTGGGCGAGGGGAATTACCTCGTGCATGGCGAGGTGACGGGCATCCATATTGCGGACGATTGCCTGAAGGACGGGCTCTATTCCCCGCCCGATCGTCTCGTGCGGCTCGGCAATCGCGGCGATTACGCAGCTGTCTCGGAAACCTTCGAGATGCTGCGGCCTAAGCTCTGACCCGTGCGCGCGCCCGGCTGCGGCGGCCTTCGACAAGCGTGTAGAGGCCGCTCGCCACGATCAGCGCCGCACCCACGATCATCGCCGCATCGGGCCGCTCGCCGAACACCACCGCACCGAGGATCAGCGCGAAGATCAGGCGGGTGTAGCGGAAGGGCGTGATGACCGAGACCTCGCCCATCCGCATCGCTTTGGTCAGCGACCAATAGGCGAGGCTGCCGAAGGCCACCGCACCGGCCACGTCGCGCAGCGCAAAGAGATCGGGCGTCGTCACACCGCCGAAAATCAGCAGGATCAGGACACCGGTCGGGATCAGCATCATGAAACCGTAGAAGCTGAGCTGGAAATTCGACAGGACCGGCGGGCAGGCGCGCGTCGCCAGATCGCGCCCCGCAAAGCCCAGCATCCCCAGCACGGTCCAGAGCGCTGCCGGGACGAAACCGTCGAGGCCGGGGCGCAGCACGATCAGCACCCCGAGGAACCCGATCCCCACCGCGACCCAGCGGCGGATGCCGACGCGTTCGGAAAACACCACCGCCGCGCCTGCGACGACGACCAGCGGCGTTGCCTGCAGGATCGCAGAGGCATTGGACAGCGGCGTCAGCGCGATCCCCAGCGTGTAGCCGAGACGCCCCACCACTTCGAGCGCGAGCTTGATCAGGAGCGGTTTCGAGGCGAGCGCCGGATGCAGCAGTCGCTGCCCGCGCGCGGTGATGAGCACTGCGAAGACCGCCATCCCGCCGAGGCCGAACAGCATCAGCACCACGCCGACCGCGAGATGGGTCGAGGCGGATTTGACGAACATGTCTTCCATCGCGAAGGCCGCCATCGCAACGACCATCAGCACCGAGCCGCGGATATTTTCCATAGATCCTCCCGTGGGGACTCCCATATCCCCCTGCGCCGATAGACCGCGCGGCAAGTGGCTGCAATCCCTCTTTCCTCCCGGGGCCGTGGCGCTTAGGCTCGCCGCGACGCGGAAAAGACAGGCGAAGGATGCGCAGAATGGACAGAATGATCGGGGTGATCGGCGGCTCGGGCGTCTATCAGATCAACGGGCTCGAAGGGGCCGAATGGATCACCGTCGAGACGCCGTTCGGCGCGCCCTCCGATCAGGTACTGACCGGCACGCTGGACGGTGTGAAGATGGCCTTCCTGCCCCGCCACGGGCGCGGCCATGTCGAGACGCCGACCACCGTCCCCTACCGCGCCAATATCGCCGCGATGAAACAGCTCGGCGTGACCGATCTGATCGCCGTCTCCGCCGTGGGCTCGCTGAAGGAGACCTATGCGCCGGGCGATTTCTTGATCGTGGACCAGTATATCGACCGCACCTTCGCCCGCGAGAAGACCTTCTTCGGCCCCGGCATGGTGGGCCATGTCTCGGTGGCCCACCCCGTGTGTGCAGAGCTGTCGGCCGCCTGCGCCGAGGCCGCGCGCAAGACCGGCGTGAGCGTCCATGAGGGCGGCACCTATGTCGCGATGGAGGGGCCGCAATTCTCGACCAAGGCCGAGAGCGAGCTTTACCGCCAATGGGGCGCCGATGTGATCGGCATGACCGGCATGCCCGAGGCCAAGCTCGCCCGCGAGGCGGAGCTGCATTATGCCTGTGTCGCGATGATCACCGATTACGACTGCTGGCACCCCGATCATGATGCGGTGGATGTGGCGCAGGTCGTTGCCGTCGCGATGAAGAACGCCGATAAGGCGCGCGATCTGGTCGCGGCTCTGCCCGGTCTGCTGAAAGGCCCTGCGGGCGATTGCGCCACCGGCTGCACCCACGCCCTCGACAGCGCGATCATGACCGCCCCCGACAAGCGCGTCCCCGAGATGGCGCGCAAACTCAAGACCATCGCGGGCCGCGTGCTCGACCTCTGAGGATCCCATGACCAACGTCAAAGACTATATCCGCACCATCGCCGATTTCCCTCATGAGGGGATCATGTTCCGCGATGTGACGACCCTCTTCGCCGATCCGCGCGGCTTCCGCATGGCGATCGATCAGTTGCTGCACCCTTGGGCGGGCCAGCAGATCGACAAGGTGGTGGGTCTCGAGGCGCGCGGCTTCATCATCGGCGGTGCGATCGCGCATCAGCTGTCGAAAGGCTTCGTGCCGATCCGCAAGAAGGGCAAGCTCCCGGGCCAGACGATTTCGCAGGCTTATCAGCTGGAATATGGCGAGGCGGTGATGGAGATGCATGAGGATGCGATCAAGCCCGGCGAGAAGGTTCTGGTCGTCGACGATCTGCTGGCCACCGGCGGCACCGCGCAGGCGGGCATCCAACTGATCGAGCGCGTCGGCGGCGAGATCGTGGGCCTCTCCTTCATCGTCGATCTGCCGGAACTGGGCGGACGCAAACTGCTCGAAGATCGCGGCATGAATGTCAGCGTTCTGTGCGAATTCGAGGGGGCGTGAGCCCCCGTCCCGTCCCCGCCATTCTCGCCGTCGTGATCCGCGACGGTCAGGCGCTGCTGGTACAGCGGGCGAACCCGCCAGATGCCAGGCTCTGGGGCTTTCCCGGCGGCAAGGTCGAGTTCGGCGAGACGCTTCTTGCCGCGGCAGAGCGCGAATTGCTTGAAGAGACCGGCGTGCAGGCGCGGGCCACCCATGCCTTCAACGCGCTCGACGTCCTCGCCGAGGATGGGGAGGGCACGCTGGAACATCACTTCGTGCTGGTCGCGGTCGAATGCCAGTGGCAGGCCGGAGAGCCGGTCGCGGACGACGACGCGCTGGATGCGCGCTGGGTCGATCTCGACCGGATGGAGGGGGACCTGCCCCTCAGCCGCGACGTGGCGCGGATCGCGCGGCAGGCCGCCGCGCTGGGACCGCGTTAACGTCTTTCTTACGCGAATCGACTTACCCTGACCGGGCCTGATGGTTCGGCTGCTTGCAATGACACGTGAACCAGAACGCCGCGCTCCGCCTGCTCTCCTGGCGGGGCGCGTTTCTCTTGACCCTCAGCGCTCCGCCAGCACCGCGCCGGGGTTGAGAATGCCCTTGGGGTCCAGCGCCGCCTTGATCGCGCGCATCGCGGCCAGTTTGCCCGGATCGCCGTAACACTCCAGATCGCCCACTTTCAGCCGCCCGATCCCGTGCTCGGCCGAGATCGAGCCGCCGAAACGGTCGACCAGATCGTAGACCGTTTCGGGGATCGCGCGGCGCAGGTTCTCGTATTCCTTGCGGTCGCGCCCCTCGGCGGGGAAGGCGTTGAAATGCAGGTTGCCGTCGCCGACATGGCCGAAGCAGTTGATCCGGATATTGCCGAGGTCGAGAAGCGCGCCGCGCGCCTCTTCGATGAAATCCGCCAGTTTCGGCAGCGGCAGCGAGATGTCATGGCTCGAGATCGACCCGATCCGCTTGTTCGCTTCCGGAAGGCTCTCGCGCAGGGACCACATCTGGGCGCGCTGGCTCTCGGAACTTGCGATCACGCCGTCGCTGACCAGTCCCTCGGCCGCCTCGAACAGCTCTGCCAGCGCCTCCTCCGGTGCCAGCCCTTTGGGCAGACCGATCTCGATAAGCACCGACCAGTCGGGGCGCGCCTCGAAAGGTTGATGCACCTCCGGCCCGACCTCGTCGAGAAAGCGCAGCCCCTGCCCCGAGATCATCTCGAAGGCCGACACGCAGCCCGGCATCCGCGCCTCGGCCAGTTCCAGCAGTTCCAGCGCGGCGGCGGGGCTTTCGACCACCATCATCGCCGTGCCGACCGCCGCCGGGCGCGGGAACAGCCGCAGGGTCGCCGCCGTGATGATCCCGAGCGTGCCCTCGGACCCGATCAGCAGGTCCTTCAGATCGTAGCCGGTATTGTCCTTGCGCAGATGCTTGAGGCCGGAGATCACCGTGCCATCGGCCAGCACCGCCTCGACGCCCAGACACAGCTCGCGCGCGTTGCCATAGCGCAGTACGTTCACCCCGCCCGCATTGGTCGCCAGCACACCGCCGATCCGGGCAGAGCCCTGGCTTGCGATCGTCAGCGGGAACAGCCGCTCCGCGCCTTCCGCCGCCTGCTGGGCCTCGAGCAGCGTCGCGCCGGCCTCGATCTCCAGAACATGGCCGGTGACCGCACGGACGGCATTCATTTTTTCGAGGCTCAGGATGACTGGCACGGGACCGTCTTCGGTGATCTGGCCACCGACCAGACCGGTGCCGCCGCCATAGGGCAGCACCGCGACGCCCGCCGCGTGACAGTGCTTCAGAACCGCTGCGACCTCTTCGGTCGACGTCGGCTTGACCAGAACTCCGCCGAGACCGTGATACCGCCCACGCGGCTCTTCCAGATAGGACGCGCCCGGCGCCCCGAGGCTCAGGCCCGGCACCGCGTCCCGCAGCGTCTCGACGAAACTCTCATCAGCAGCGGTGCGCATCTCTGCCTCCTTCGGCTTGGTTCAAGTATCCCGGGGGGCTGGCTGCGCCAGCGGGGGCAGAGCCCCCTCGACCGCTCGCCCCGCACCATGTCGCGCGGACGCAGGCGTTCCTATCGGACATCCGTCCGTCCCCGGCGATCCGAGCGCAGGTTGGAATAAAGGACATGATTGCGCCAGCGCCCGTTGATCTGCAGGTAGCTCTGCGCAACACCCTCATATTTGAAACCGGACTTCTCCAGCACCCCGCGCGAGGCCGCGTTCTCCGGCAGGCAGGCCGCCTCAATGCGGCTCAGGTCGAGCTTCGTGAAAGCGTAATGAACCACGGCCTCGATCGCCTCGCGCATATAGCCATGACGCGCGTGGCGTTGGCCGATCCAATAGCCCAGCGTGCCCGCCTGCGCGGGCCCACGCCGGATATTGTCGAGCGTGATCGCCCCCAGAAAAATGTCATCGCGGCGCGAGAACAGGAAGACGGGAACGGCGGTGCCATTCGCGATCGCGCGCGCCGCCCAATAGACCCGGTTCGAGAACGCCTTGCGGCTGAGGTGGTCGGAGGACCAACTCGGCTCCCACGGGGTCAGGAAGTCGCGGCTGTCCTCGCGCAGGCTGGCCCACGGACGATAATCCCCATGCTGCGGCGGACGCAGGATCATTCGATCCGTATCGATCCGCAGCTGACGACGACGCGCGAACATCAGGCGGCGAGCCTTTCGCGCAGCTCCCCGAGCTCGGGCGCATCTTTGACCGGGCCGTAAAGCGCCATGGCCGTGCGCCCGCCGATGGCGAGCCGTTCGCCGAAATCGCGCACCGCATCGCGGGTGACGCTGTCGATCCGCGCCGAGGCCTCGTCTATCCCGGGCACGCGGCCCCAGATATAGAGGCTGCGCGCCATGCGTTCGGCACGCGCCGAGGCGCTTTCCAGCCCCATCAGAAGCCCTGCCTTGATCTGGGCGCGGGCGCGGGCGATCTCGACCTCGGTCATGTCTTCGGCCGCGCGTTTCAGCTCGTCGATGGTCAGTTCGGCCAGACCGCGGACCTCGTCGCCGGAGGTGCCCGCATAGACGGTGAACATGCCGGTGTCCTCGTAGGCGCCTGCCTGCGAGAAGATCGTGTAGCACAACCCGCGTTCTTCGCGGATCTTCTGGAACAAGCGCGAGGACATGCCCCCGCCCATCGCCACCGAATAGACCTGCGCGGTGTAGAGATCAGCGTCGCGATAGCTGGGCGACTCAATACCAAGCGCGAAATGCGCCTGTTCGAGCTGTTTGATCTCGCGCCGCTCGTTGCCGATCCATTTCGCGGGATAGGGCGCGGGGTTCAGCGCGGGGCGCAGGTCGCCGAAGATATCTTCGGCGCGTTTCACGATCTCCGCGTGATCGACCGCACCAGCCGCCGAGAGGATCATCTGATCGGGGCCGTAATGTTCGGTCACGAAAGCCGAGAGATCGTCGCGCGCGAAGCTGCGGACCTTCTCCGCCGGGCCGAGGAGCGTGCGGCCCATCGGCTGATCGGGATACGCGGCCTCCTGCAGCCAGTCGAAGATCACATCGTCGGGCGTGTCGAGCGACTGGCCGATTTCCTGCAGGATCACGCCGCGCTCCACCTCGATCTCGCGCTGATCGAAGACCGGGTTCAAGAGGATGTCCGAAATCACGTCGAGCGCGAGCGGCACGTCCTCGGCCAGCACGCGGGCGTAATAGGCGGTCATCTCGCGCGAGGTATAGGCGTTGATATAGCCGCCCACGTCCTCGATGGCTTCCGCGATCTGCAGCGCCGAGCGCGTCTTGGTGCCCTTGAACGCCATGTGCTCGAGGAAATGCGCGATGCCGTTCTGCTCGGGGCGCTCGTGGCGCCCACCGGCCGTGATCCAGACGCCGATCGCGGCAGAGGCGAGGCCCGGCATCGACTCGGTGATGATGCGCAGACCGTTCTTCAGGGTGGTCATTTCGATCATGTGCGGCGGCGCTCCCGGATCAGGGCTTCAAGGTCTGCAAGGTCATTCGGCACGCGGGTCACGCGCTCCTCGCGGGTGAACAGGTCGGCCATGCGCGGCGGCAGGTCGGGACGGATGCCCGTCGCCTCTTCCACCGCATCGGGGAATTTCGCGGGATGCGCGGTGGCGAGCGTGATCATCGGCGTGGCCGGGTCGCGCGCGACCGCCGTTTTGCCGACGTTCACGCCGACCGCCGAATGTGGGCAGAGCAGCTCGCCCGTCTCCTTGAGCGTGTCGCCGATCTCTTCCATCGTGCGCGCCTCGCCGACCGAGCCGCTGTCATAGATATCGCGCAGCGCACCGATGGCGTTTTCGGAGACGGTGAAGGAACCTTCGGTTTTCAGCTCGTCCATCAGCTTCTCGATCGCGGCCCCGTCCTTGCCATAGGCCCAGAACAGCGCGCGCTCGAAGTTCGAACTCACTTCGATATCCATCGACGGCGAGATCGAGGGCGTGACGCCCTGCTTGGTGTAATCGCCCTTCTCGAGGCAACGATGCAGAATGTCGTTCTGGTTCGTCGCGATCACCAGACGTTCGACCGGCAGGCCCATTTCCTTCGCAAGGAAGCCCGCAAAGATATCGCCGAAATTGCCGGTGGGCACGGTGAAGGAGACCTTGCGCTGCGGCGCACCGAGCGCCACGGCCGAGGAGAAGAAATACACGATCTGCGCCAGCACACGGGCGAAGTTGATCGAGTTCACACCCGCCAGACCGACCTCGTCGCGGAAGTCGAAGTCGTTGAACATGTCCTTCAGCTTGCCCTGACAATCGTCGAAATCGCCATCCAGCGCGAGCGCGTGGACATTGCTCTCGATGGGCGTCGTCATCTGGCGGCGCTGCACTTCGGACACACGGCCATGCGGGAAGAGGATGAACACATCGACATTGTCGAGCCCGCGAAACGCTTCGATCGCCGCCGAGCCGGTATCGCCCGAGGTGGCGCCGACGATGGTGATCTTCTGATTGCGCTTTTGCAGTTCGATCTGGAACAGCTGCCCGATCACCTGCATCGCGAAATCCTTGAACGCAAGCGTGGGGCCGTGGAACAGTTCCAGCAGGAAGTGATTGGGCGCCAGCTGCACCATCGGCGCGCGGGCGACATGGCCAAAGCCGGAATAGGCACGGGTGATGGCGCCGCGCAGTTCCTCGTCCGAGAAGGTCTCGGAGACAAACGGCTTCATCACGCGGAACGCGACTTCCTCGTAGGGCTGCCCTGCGAGCGCGGCGATCTCATCGGCGGAGAACTGCGGCACGGTCTCGGGCACGTAAAGCCCGCCGTCGCGGGCAAGCCCCGTCAGCATCGCATCGCCGAAATTCAGAACCGGGGCTTTGCCCCGAGTGGAAACATAACGCATCGTCAATCCTCAGGCCTGTTGCCGCCTGATACGCCAGAGAAGAAAGATTGTCATCCCAGCCCAGACGATTGCGAGCAAAAACCAGGTGATTGCGTAGCCGAGGTGGTCATTCGGGATGCCGGTGATGGTGACTGGGACCGGCGTTATGCCCTGCGCGGCGCCTTCGACGGTGCGGGTGACGATCAGGATCGGCTCGGTCCCGAGCTTGGCGGCCATCGCGGGAACGTCGCGGGCAAACCAGATGCCGGTCTTGGCATCGGGCTCGGGCGTGTAGCTGTCAGTCTCTTCTGGCCAGTGCAGGTTGCCGGTGACGCTGAGCGCCGTGGCGGGGCGGTCGGTGCCCTTTTCGCCCTCGGGGATGAAGCCACGATCGAGCAGGATCTTGCGGCCCTGATCGGTCTCGAACGCGTCGATGACCCGGTAGCCCGCGCCGACGCCCTTCTGGCCCGAGAGCACGAGGATCTCCTGCCCCGTCGTGCGCCCGCTTACCGTGACGGGTTCGTATTTCAGCGGCTTGGTGTCGGTGCCCTTGGTCGGCAGCGCCTGCGGCTGGCCTTCGATCTTGGCGGAAATCTCGGCCAGCATCGCCTCTTTCCAGCCCAGCCGCTGCACCTGCCAGATACCGAGCGAGATCAGGATCGCGCAGCCGACGATGCCCAGCAGTAGCGGAAAGATGTAGCGTTTCATCAAGCCTCCAACAAAGCGGCGCGAGGGTCGCCCCCCGCGCCGATCTGCGCATTTGCGTGTTAATGCCGGGGGCGCTTACGCGCTGCCCCAGATATAGATCGAGGCGAACAGGAAGAGCCAGACCACATCGACGAAGTGCCAGTACCAAGCGGCGGCCTCGAAGCCGACATGCTCGTTCTGGGTCATCTGGCCTTTGACGATCCGGATCAGGCAGACCAGCAGGAAGATCGTCCCGATAATGACGTGCGCCCCGTGGAAGCCCGTCGCCATGAAGAAGTTGGCGCCGTAGATATTGCCCGCCAGACCGAAGGCCGCGTGGCTGTACTCGTAGGCCTGCAGCACCGTGAAACAGGCACCGAGGATCACCGTCAGGATTAGGCCCTGCTTGACTTGGCTGCGGTCGTTTTCATGGACCAGCGCGTGGTGTGCCCAAGTGAGCGTCACGCCCGACAGGAGCAGGATCACGGTGTTGATCAGCGGAAGGTGCCACGGATCGAAGGTCACGATACCTTCGGGCGGCCAGACGCCATCCTGAATGGGGCTCATCGGGCCCATCGGATACATGGCGTGCTTGAAGAAGCTCCAGAACCAGGCCGCGAAGAACATCACTTCGGACATGATGAACAGGATGAAGCCATAGCGCAGGCCGATCCGCACCACCGGGGTGTGATCGCCCACTTCGCCCTCGTGGACTACGTCCGACCACCAGCCATACATGGTGTAGAGCACCACGAGCAGGCCGCCGAAGAAGACGTAATGGGTAATGCTCTGCATCCAGAGCACCGCCCCGAAGAGCATGATGAAGCCGCCCACGGCGCCGAGGAAGGGCCAGATCGAGGGTGGTAGGATGTGGTAGTCGTGGTTCTTTGCGTGGGCCATGCGTCTCCCTCCGATGGCTAGTTGACCGTCTCCGTCTCCCTTTGACGGACCGAGGCAGTTTCCTCCGGCTCGGGAAGGTCGGTTTCATAGAAAGTATAGCTCAACGTGATCGCGTGAATCCGCTTCGCATCGGCATCCTCGACGATGTCGGGATCAACGAAGAAGCTCACCGGCATCTGCACCCTCTCCCCGGGTTGCAGCACCTGTTCGGTGAAGCAGAAACACTGGATCTTGTCGAAATAGTAGCCAGCCACGTCGGGCGAGACATTGTAGCTCGCCGTGCCCGCGATCGGATGATCGGTCGGGTTGTAGGCCTCGTAGAAGGCGAGCCCGTTCTGCCCGATCTTCAGTTTCATCTCGGTCTGGACCGGCTTGAACTCCCACGGCATGCCGCGCGCGACATTGGCGTCGAAACGCACGAGGATCTCGCGGTCGAGCACTTTGTCGGGCAGCACTTCGGCGGTGTTGGTCGTGCCGCCATAGCCGGTCGTCTTGCAGAACCAGTTGTAGAACGGCACCGCAGCCCAGGCCCCTGCCCCCATCACGACGATCACCGCGAGCAGCGAAAGCAGCACGCGGGTGTTCGACCGATCTGCGGGGCGTTGGGTCATTGCTGCGCCCCTTCCGCCGGCAGCACGGAGGCGCGCGGCTGGTGGTCGTAGGCTTCCATCTTCGAGCCGTTCTCGACCTTGACCACGGTCAGACCGAAGACGATTGCGACGAACCCGAGAAGAACCGCGCCCAGCCCCGCATTGCGCGAGAACCGACGGATATGAAGGTCACTGTCCCGGGTGATTGCCATCGCTTACCAGACTCCCAAACCGATATAGCTCAGCCCCGCTTCGGCCAGCAAAGCCGCGAAATGCGCGAAGAGGTAGATGAGCGAGAAATAGAAGAAGCGCTTCTCGACCGCGTATTTGTCGGCCTCCGCCTGCGCTTCGGTGCGGGCATGGATCTCGATCGCGCCCTTGATGAACAGCGCATTCATGATCAGCGCCGTCGCGAAATAGACCGGGCCGCCGATCGAGGTGAAACCGGTGCCGACCGCGATGGGGGCGAGAATGAAGGCGTAGAACAGGATGTTCTTGCGCGTCACCACCCGACCGTGGGTCGAGGTCAGCATCGGCACTTTCGCCTCGTCGTAATCGGCCTTCATGAACAGCGCGAGCGACCAGAAATGCGGCGGCGTCCAGAGGAAGACCAGAAGGAACATCGCCACGGATTCGATCGAGATACCGCCCGTCGACACGGCCCAGCCGATCATCGGAGGGAAAGCGCCCGCCGCGCCGCCGATCACGATGTTCTGCGGCGTCGCGCGCTTGAGCCACATCGTGTAGACGACGACGTAGAAGAAGATGGTGAAGGCGAGGAACAGGCCCGAGAAGATATTCGTGGCCAGCGCCAGCATCACGCAGGAGATGCCCGACAGCGCGAGGCCGAAGCCCAGCGCCTCGCGCTCCGACACGCGGCCCGCCGGGATCGGACGGTTCCGGGTGCGGCGCATAATCCGGTCGATATCCGCGTCATACCACATGTTCAGCGCGCCCGAGGCACCGCCGCCCAGCGCGATGAACAGGATCGCGACGAAGCCCACGAAAGGATGCACCGGATTCGGCGCCACCACGAGGCCGACGAAGGCGGTGAAGACCACCAGCGACATCACGCGCGGCTTCAGAAGCGCGATGTAGTCGCCGAACCGCGCCTCGTTGTCCTGTTGGCGGATATAGCTGATGTCACTCATGAAAGCGTCCCTCGGGTGTTATCGCACAATGAATTCAGTTCTGTGCGACCCGAACCGCGCCATCCGTCTCGACCGAGGCGAAGTCATTCTTCGCACGCTCAAGCCAGTTAGCGTAAACTTCCGGTGAGACAACTTTGACCACGATGGGCATGTAAGCGTGGTTGGTGCCGCAAAGCTCCGAACACTGGCCGAAATACACACCTTCTTGATCGGCCTTAAACCACAATTGCGCGATCCGGCCCGGCACGGCGTCCTGCTTCACGGCGAAGGCGGGCACGGTCCAGCTGTGAATCACGTCCGCGCCAGTGACTTGCACGACGATCGTCTTGCCCGCGGGCACCACCATCGCGTTGTCAGCTGCCAGCAGATATTCGTCGGGCGCATAGCCATGATCTGCGAGCTCGTCTTTCGCCAGCATCAGCGAATCGAACGCCACGCCCTCATCGGGGTATTCGTAGCCCCAGTACCACTGGTAGCCGGTCACCTTCACGGTGATGTCGCCTTCCGGGATTTCCTGCTGATTCCACAGCGCGGGCAGCGAAAACGCCCCGATCGCCACGAGAATCACGATCGGCACGAAGGTCCAGGTGATCTCGAGCGGCGTGTTATGCGTGAAGCTGCGCGGCGTCGGATTGGCGCGGCTGTTGAAGCGCAGGATCGCGTAGATGATCAGTGCGAACACGAAAACGCAGATCGCGGCGATGATCACCAGCAGCATATGGTCGAGCCATTGCTGATCTTCCGCGAGGTTCGAGGACGCGGGCTGGAACCCCGTGCCGCCCAGATGCGGCTTACCGATCACCGGCAGCCCCTTGATCATGTCCTGAGCCGAGGCCTGCCCGGCGACGAGCGTCAACATAACAGCCGACGTGACAGCGGCCGCGATGCCGCGGCCCTTGCTTGCAAAGCGCATAAGTCCCATGTCTCCCTTTTGGCGGCGTTTCTCCCTGCCGCCCGACGGCGTTCGGATCTCCCAAACCGTTCACCGTTGCGTGTTCTCACTTTAAAATCATATTGGGAGGGTGGCGCAAGCAAAAGCTGCGACATTTTGTCAAAATTGATCGCCTTAGCAGGAGTCCAGATGACCAAGCCCGACCGTTTCGCCCCTTTCGAGGACAAGCTCGACCAGGATCGCGCGCTGCATCTGCTGCGTGAAGCGACCGCAGGGGCCGAGGATGGCGAGCTGTTTCTCGAACAGCGCCGGTCCGAGGCGCTGGTCTTCGACGATGGCCGGGTGAAAACCGCCTCTTACGACGCCTCCGAAGGATTCGGCCTGCGCGCGGTGAAAGGCGATGTCGCGGGCTATGCCCATTCGACCGAGATTTCCGAGGCCGCGCTGAAGCGCGCGACAGAGACGGCGCGACTGGCCGTGGGCGATGGCGGCGGCACGATGGCACCGCCACCCAAAGGCACCAACGCACATCTATATAGTGACACCGATCCCGTCTCGGACACGCCCTTCGCCGCGAAGATCGACATCCTGCGCGAGATCGACGCGTTCGCCCGCGACCTCGACCCGCGCGTGGTTCAGGTCTCGGCCTCGATGGCGGCGAGCCTGCAGGAAGTGTTCATCCTGCGCCCCGAGGGTGGGCTGGTCTCGGATATCCGCCCGATGGCGCGGATCAACATCTCGGTCATCGTGGAAGAGAACGGACGCCGCGAATCCGGCGGTCATGGCGGCGGCGGGCGGTTCGGCCTGTCGGGCCTGATCGAGCCCGCGCATTGGCAGCCGGTCGCGCGCGAGGCGCTGCGCTTCGCGCTGGTGAACCTGCGCGCCGAGCCCGCACCTGCGGGGGTGATGGATGTGGTGCTTGGGCCGGGCTGGCCGGGCGTGTTGCTGCACGAGGCGGTGGGCCATGGTCTGGAAGGCGACTTCAACCGCAAGAAATCCTCGGCCTTCGCCGGGCTGATGGGGCAGCAGGTGGCGGCGAAAGGCGTCACCGTGCTCGATGACGGCACGATCCCCGACCGGCGCGGTTCGATCACGATCGACGACGAGGGCACGCCTTCGGGCAAGAACGTGTTGATCGAGGATGGCGTGCTCGTGGGCTACATGCAGGACCGCCAGAACGCGCGCCTGATGGGCGTGGAGGCCACCGGCAACGGGCGGCGCGAGAGCTTTGCCCATGCCCCGATGCCGCGGATGACCAACACCTATATGCTGGGCGGCGATGCCGATCCGGGCGAGATCCTCGCCGATCTGAAGGACGGCATCTATGCGGTCGGCTTCGGCGGCGGTCAGGTCGACATCACCAATGGCAAGTTCGTCTTCAACTGCACCGAAGCCTATCGCGTGAAGAACGGTGTCGTCGGCGCGCCGGTACGCGGGGCTACGCTGATCGGCGACGGGCCGACCGCGATGCAACATATCCGCGCCATCGGCAACGACCTCGCGCTCGATCCCGGCATCGGCAATTGCGGCAAGGCGGGCCAATGGGTGCCGGTGGGCGTCGGCCAGCCGACCCTGATGATCGGCGGGCTGACCGTGGGCGGCTCTGCTGCGTAGACGATTCGCCGACGGGCGTGGGGGAGATGATCCGGAAGGTCCTCCCCCGTGGCCCCAAGCCGCAAATCGATAGCGCCAAAAATCTGCAACCAAAACGTGAAAAATTTATCCCAAACCCGTCGCGATACGGGGTTTGGTAACGAGTTATTAAGACTAACGCGGCAGAAAGGGTGAGCGATTGAGGCGGAGGGTCGGATGGAAACAGATTTGTTTTCTTACCCCACCCCCTTCACCCCACCCACCACGGAAGAAGATGAACTGCCGGTTCTTCGCCTCATTCGTTCCCGACGTGTCGGACCCACAACCTTCCACAGATTGATCGGTGAACATGGCTCAGCGGCGGCAGCGCTCGCGGCCCTGCCGGAAGTCGCCCGCGCGGCGGGCGTCGCCGATTACATCCCCTGCCCCGAGAAACACGCCCGCGCCGAGATCAAGGCGGGCAAGGCGACCGGCGCGCGGCTGTTGATCCATGGCGGGCCGGGCTATCCCGCAGCGCTTGCCGGGATTGACGACGCGCCGCCCGTACTCTGGGCGCTCGGTCAGCTGGAATTGCTCACCCGCCCGATGATCGCACTGGTCGGCGCGCGCAATGCCTCTTCGCTGGGGCTGCGCATGGCGAAGCGGCTGAGCGAAGGTCTGGGCGCGGCAGGCATCTGCGTGGTCTCCGGGCTGGCGCGCGGGATCGACGCCGCCGCCCATGAGGCCGCCCTGCCCACGGGCACGATCGCAGTGCAGGCGGGGGGCATCGACGTGATCTATCCGCAGGAGAACATGGCGCTCGCCCAACAAATGGCTGAGACCGGACTGCGGCTGACCGAGGCCCCGCCCGGCACCCAGCCGCAGGCGCGCCACTTCCCCGCGCGCAATCGGATCATCTCGGGGCTGAGCGCAGGCGTCGTCGTGGTCGAGGCGGCGCTGAAATCGGGCAGCCTGATCACCGCACGCGACGCCCTCGATCAGGGGCGGGAGGTCATGGCCGTGCCGGGCCATCCGATGGACGGGCGCGCAGGCGGCTGCAATGCGCTGATCCGCGACGGAGCGACCTTGGTGCGCGGGTCCGAGGATGTGCTGGCCGCGCTGAACGCCCGCGCGGCGCCACCCGAACCGCGGCCTGCGCCAAACCCTCCGCCAACGCGCCGCGCCGTGAAAAGCGGCGATCTCGGCGCGAAGATCCTCGAACGGCTCGGCCCGTCCCCCACCGCCGAGGATCAGGTGATCCGCGATCTCGACGTGCCCGCGGCGGCCTTCTCGCAAGCCCTCACTGCGCTCGAAATCGAAGGCCGGATAGAGCGGCATCGCGGCGGCCTGATCAGCCGTCCGCTCTAAGGGGGAAGGGATTACCTCAGGGTCAGGACGCATTGACAATTCGCCCCAAACGCCCACATGTTCCGCGCCCAGACCCTTTTTGCACTGAATAGTGAGGACCTTATGGCTGTTGTTGTCGTCGAATCCCCTGCCAAGGCCAAGACGATCAACAAGTATCTAGGGTCTGACTACACCGTGCTCGCCTCTTTCGGCCACGTTCGCGATCTGCCTCCGAAGGATGGCTCGGTCGATCCCGAGCACGATTTCGAGATGAAATGGGAAGTCGCGAGCGACTCGAAAAAGCACATCAAGGCGATCACCGACGCGCTGAAAGATGACGACACGCTGATCCTCGCAACTGACCCCGATCGCGAAGGCGAAGCGATCTCGTGGCACCTGCAGGAAGCGCTGGAGAAGAAGCTCAAGGGCAAGAACGTCTCGCGCGTCACCTTCAACGCGATCACCAAGAGCGCAATTCAAGAGGCGATGAAACATCCGCGCGATGTCGATGCGCCGCTGGTCGAGGCCTATCTGGCCCGCCGCGCGCTCGACTACCTCGTGGGCTTCAACCTCTCGCCGGTCCTGTGGCGCAAGCTGCCCGGCGCGAAATCGGCGGGCCGTGTGCAGTCGGTCTGCCTGCGCCTCATCGTCGAGCGCGAGATGGAGATCGAAGCCTTCAAGCCGCGCGAATACTGGACGGTGAAAGTGATCCTGACGACGCCGCGCGGTCAGGAATACGAGGCGCGCCTGTCGGTTCTGGGCGGCAAGAAGCTCGAGAAATACGACCTCGAGAACGAGACCGCGGCCGAGATGGCGGTGCAGGCGATCACGTCGCGCGATCTCAGCGTGACCTCGGTCGAGGCGAAACCCGCCAATCGCAACCCCTACCCGCCCTTCATGACCTCGACGCTCCAGCAGGAAGCCAGCCGCAAGTTCGGCTTCGGCGCGCGGGCCACGATGTCGGCGGCGCAGCGTCTCTATGAAGCGGGTCACATCACCTATATGCGGACCGACGGCATCGACATGGCCCCCGAGGCCGTGATGCAGGCCCGCGATGCGATCAAGGACAAGTTCGGCGACAGCTACGTTCCGAAGTCCCCGCGGATGTACAAGAACAAGGCGAAGAACGCGCAAGAAGCGCACGAATGTATCCGCCCGACGGATATGTCGAAATCGCCCGACAAGCTGAAGCTCTCCGACGATCAGTGGAAACTGTATGATCTGATCTGGAAGCGCACGATCGCGTCGCAGATGGAGGCCGCGCGGTTCGAGCGCACGACCGTTCTCGTCGGCTCTGGCGATGAGCAGGTCGAGCTGCGCGCGACCGGCTCCGTCGTCGTGTTCGACGGCTTCCTGAAAGTCTACGATCAGGGCCGCGACGATGACGAGGGCGAAGACAGCAACCGCCTGCCGCAGATTCACGAGGGCGAAGAGGCCAAGAAGGGCGACATCACGCCCGAGCAGCACTTCACCCAACCGCCGCCGCGCTACACCGAGGCGACGTTGGTCAAGCGGATGGAAGAGCTCGGCATCGGGCGCCCGTCCACCTACGCCTCGATCGTCACGACGATTCAGGATCGCGGCTATGTGCGCAAGGACAAGAACCGCCTGATGCCCGAGGATACCGGGCGGCTCGTGACGGCCTTCCTGTCGAATTACTTCAAGCGCTACGTCGAATACGATTTCACCGCCGATCTCGAAGATCAGCTCGACGATATCTCGGCCGGCGATCGCGACTATAAGGAAGTGCTCAAGCGCTTCTGGCGCGATTTCTCGGCGGCTCTGGAAGAGACGTCGGAGCTGCGCATCTCGGAAGTGCTCGACAAGATCGACGAGGTTCTCAGCCCCCATCTCTATCCGCCGCGCCCCGACGGGTCCGACCCGCGCATCTGTCCGCTTTGCGGCAATGGCAAGCTGCATCTGAAGACCGCGCGCTCCGGAGGGGCCTTCATCGGCTGCGGCAACTACCCCGAATGCCGCTTCACCCGGCCTCTGTCGGCGCCCGATGGCGATGACGAGGTGCAGGCGCTCGACGGCAAGGTACTGGGCTATGATGAGGATCAGGCGATCACGCTGCGCGTCGGTCGCTTCGGGCCCTATGTCCAGAAGGGCGAGCCGACCGAGGATGTGCCCAAGCCGCCGCGTGCTTCGCTGCCCAAGGGTTGGAAACCCGAGGAACTCGATCTCGAGAAAGCGCTGCTGCTACTGAGCCTGCCGCGCGAGATCGGCCCGCACCCGGAAGATGGCGAGCTGGTCGAAGCCGGGATCGGGCGCTACGGGCCCTACGTCAAGAAGGGCCGGATCTACGCGAACCTGCCCGAGGTCGACGAGGTCTTCACCATCGGTATGAACCGCGCCGTGGAAGTGATCGCTCAGAAAGCCGCCAAAGGCGGACGTGGCGCGGCCGCGAAACCGCTCAAGGAGCTGGGCGAACACCCCGAGGGCGGCCCGATCGCGGTCATGCCGGGGCGCTACGGGCCTTACGTCAAATGGGGCAAGATCAACGCGACCCTGCCGAAAGAGCTGGAACCGGAATCCGTCACGCTCGAAGACGCGCTTCCGCTGATCGAGGCGAAAGCGGCGAAGAAGGGCGGCACGAAGAAGAAAGCCGCCCCCAAGAAGACAGCCGCGAAAAAGCCCGCTGCTAAGAAACCGGCCGCCAAGAAGACCGCCGCGAAGAAACCCGCGGCGAAAAAGACGGCGACCAAGAAGACCGACGAGGAGTGAGGCCCCCGCGTCCCACTTCCTCTTGGTAAAAAATCCCGGGGGAGCGCGACAGCGCGGGGGCAGAGCCCCTCTCTCTTAAGTCTTGTCGCCCTACGGCGACGGGGGCAGAGCCCCTCCTCCGGTCTATTTACGCGTGAAGTTGATCTTGGCACCCGCCTTCGCCGCATCGCAGCAATTGACTCCCCCCCGCCCCGGCGTCATCTTCACGCGCACATGAGCGGAGGATATCCATGAACAAGATTTACGGTTCCGCGGAAGAGGCCCTGGACGGGCTTCTTTTCGACGGAATGCTGATCGCGGCCGGGGGCTTCGGGCTTTGCGGCATCCCCGAAATGCTGATCGACGCGCTGGTCGAGAGCAAGGTCAAGGACATCACGGTCGCGTCGAACAACTGCGGCGTGGACGGGTTTGGCCTCGGCAAGCTGCTCGATACCAAGCAGATCAAGAAGATGATGTCGTCCTACGTGGGCGAGAACGCGGAATTCATGCGCCAGTATCTGAGCGGCGAGCTCGAGCTGGAATTCAACCCGCAGGGCACGCTGGCAGAGCGCATGCGCGCCGCCGGTCACGGCATCCCCGGCTTCTACACCAAGACCGGCTACGGCACGCAGATCGCCGAGGGTAAAGAGGTGAAGGTGTTCAACGGCGAGCACTACATCCTCGAAGAGGGCATCTTCGCCGACGTTTCCATCGTGAAGGCGTGGAAAGCGGACGAGACCGGCAATGCGATCTTCCGCAAGACGGCGCGCAACTTCAATCCGCCGGCGGCGATGTGCGGCAAGGTCTGCGTGATGGAAGTCGAAGAGATCGTGCCCGTGGGCTCGCTCGACCCCGACTGTATCCACCTGCCCGGCATCTACGTGCACCGCCTGATCCAGGGCGAGCACGAGAAGCGCATCGAGAAAGTCACCACCCGCGAAAAGAAGGAGGCCTGACCCATGGCATGGGATAGAAATCAGATGGCCGCCCGCGCGGCGCAGGAACTCGAAGACGGCACCTATGTGAACCTCGGCATCGGCATCCCGACGCTGGTCCCGAACTTCATTCCCGAGGGCGTGCACGTCACGCTGCAATCGGAGAACGGCATGCTGGGCATGGGCCCCTTCCCCTATGAGGGCGAAGAGGATCCCGACCTGATCAACGCCGGCAAGCAGACCATCACCGAACTGCCCAACACGGTCTATTTCGACAGCTCGATGAGCTTCGGCATGATCCGCGGCGGCAAGATCGCGATGGCGATCCTCGGCGCGATGGAAGTCGCCGAGAATGGCGATCTGGCGAACTGGATGATCCCCGGCAAGCTGGTGAAGGGCATGGGCGGTGCGATGGACCTCGTGGCGGGCGTGAAGCGCGTCATCGTCGTGATGGACCACACCAACAAGCATGGCGACAGCAAGCTGCTGAAGGAATGCACCCTGCCGCTGACCGGCACCGGCGTCGTCAACCGCATCATCACCAATCTCGGTGTGCTCGATGTGGTCGAGGGCGGGCTGAAGATCGTCGAATGCGCCGAGGGCGTCACCGAAGACGAAATCCGCGAAGCGACCGAGGCGACGATCGTCAACTGATCGCCTTCCATAGGCTAGAGACAGAAAGAGCGGCCCTCAGGGGCCGCTCTTTGCCATTTGGGTGACCTGGAAGACGCAGCCGTCGCTCACCAGCTGCGGGCGCGTCGCACAGAGCCCCCGCGCCACGTTCCACGCCGCCAACACCTTCGGCACGTAGTCACGCGTCTCCGCATAGGGCGGCACACCGTCATTCTTCTTCACCGCGTTCTCGCCTGCGTTATAGGCGGCGATGACCATCAGCGGATCGCGGTCGAATTCCTTCATCAGCCAGTCGAGATAGCTCACCCCGCCCGCGATGTTCTGCGCGGGGTCCTTGCTGTCTGCGACGTCGAACCGTTCGGCCGTGGCCGGTATCAGCTGCATCAGCCCCACGGCCCCCGCATGGCTTTGCGCGTCGAAGCGCCCGCCGGATTCCACCGAGATCATCGCCAGCACCAGCGCGGGCGAAACTTCGGTTCCGATGGTGGAGCGCAGAATATCGGTTCCATGGGCGCGCGCGATCTTCGCGAGATCATTGAGCCGCGGCTCGCGCACCCGAGTGCCCTTCGGCCCTTGCGACAGCGCGGAGATCGCCTGATCGAACCGCCCCGCCCGCTCTCCAAGGCGCGGCGAGACCTTGTTCCAATACCACGCGTAATGCGCAGGCGCGCGCGGCGTGGGCGTAGAGGCCGGTGCATCGCCCGTCGCGCTGTCGTCTTTGGCAGGCGCTGTTTCCGGCTCCCAAGGCTGCTTGGCCATCGCGGCAAGCTGGCGCTTCTGTTCCTCAGGGTCGATCTGGATCGTGATGAAGCGCTTGGTGCCGGGCGCAGGCGGCTTGACCGTCTTGGGCTTCACGCTTTTGAACACGGGGGCTGCAGGCTCGGCCCCCACGGGCGCGACCACGGCCACCATCGCACTGCAGAGAATCCCTGCGAAAACCTTGCGCATCTGCGCCACCTGCTCACTGCCTCGCGCGGCTCTCGAGGGCCGCTTTGGCCCGACTATCCCCGAAAACCCGGAAAAATTCCAGAAAATCCGCCCTTTTCAGGCCGACGAATCGTGGTTTGGCGGCCGAAACTCGGACGCAAAATGCAAATCTCACAAAAAGTCAGTTTTTTGTTTCTTTAATTAACAATGACTTAGCACCTTCGTCAGGCAGGATTTTCATTTTCGCGAAATCGCCTGCGATGTGCCCAAATCGCGCCACGTTCCGGGGGCCATATGTCCCCATACCGCGAGACGGAAACCGGCACGGACGCCAACCGAGACCGCGGGGCAGAGACAAACCTTAGGAGAGACACCATGATGAAGTTTTTCAAAATCAAGAAGTTCCACGACGAAGAAGACGGCGCTGTGACCGTTGACTGGGTTGTGCTGACCGCTGCTGTCGTCGGCCTCGGCGCTGCTGCGCTGGCCCTGGTCCGCACCCAGACCGCTGGCCTGTCGGGCAAGATCGCTGAGTACCTCGACGGTGCGGAAGTGACCAAATCTTTCACCGGCACCGAAGTTTCGGGTGGCATGGACAGCGGCTTCCTTCCGACCTCGTCGGACAGCAGCTCGGGTGGCGAAGGCTGATCGTTTCACTACGTCTGATTTTGGACAGGCCGCCCCGGGGCGGCCTGTTTCATATCTACCTCCAGCAACTTCGAGGAAGACAAAAGCGCATTCACGGTTTCGCGGAAAAATCGCGAGCGCGCCCAAATTCCGCCACCTCTTTACGTCAACCCTTTAATACAAACGCTCCGCGTGGAGATTACGAGGCACTGAAATGCGCAGCTTTACATCGAGACTGAAGACCATCCTGTGTGAAGAAGACGGCGCGGTCACGATCGACTGGGTCGTGCTAACATCGTCTCTCGTTGCCCTGGGCTTCATGGCAACCGCATTGATTTGGCAGGAGACCGCCGGCGCATCCGGCAAAATCTCGAAATTCATCGACGAGCAAGAGGTCGTCCCGGCCTTCGCGGTTGAAGAACTCAGCGACGGCTAGACCGGCTAATTCCACGCCGAGACCGTTCATACGACAACGTTTCGCCATTTTTCTCTGCAATTAAACGACTCTCGTCGCGGTATTGTCGCCGTTCAGAAAACAGAAGGATGAACCAATGCGACTGATCTTTGTTCTCTTCCTTGTCGCAGGCGTCGGCCTCGCGGGAGTGGCAGTCATGATGGCGCGGGGGCAAATTGCACAGTTTCAAGCCGAACGCGATCAGCTGGCCGCGCTTCAAAAAGACGCGCCGAAACTTGCCGATGTAGTCGTGGTCCGCAAGCCGCTGAGATACGGCGAGCAATTCGGACCGAAGGATCTGGCCGTGATCAAGATGCAGGCCAATGCGGTCCCGCAAAATGCCTTCACCGTCATCGCGGCAAAGGAAGGCACGCCGGAAGCAGCACGTGCCGCGTTCTTCGAAGGTGACACCCGCGAACGGGCTTCGATGCGCTCCCTGACACCCGGCGAAGTACTCCTGGCCTCGCGCGTGACGCAACCCGGTCAGAATGCCGGTATCATGGCGAGCCTTCCTGACGGACGCCGCGCCTTTACGATCCAGGTGTCCTCGACCTCGGCTGTGTCTGGCTTCCTGCGTCCGGGCGATCTGGTCGATGTCTATTGGTCCGGCTCAATCGGCGGTGAACCGGTTACGAAGCTGATCGACAGCAACCTGAAACTGATCGCGATCGATCAGAGCACCGATCCTGACCGCACGAAAGCCACCCAAATCGCCCGCTCGGTCACCGCCGAAGTCAGCCCCGAGCAGGTCGCGGCACTGACGCTCGCGCAGAATACCGGGCGCCTGACCCTCTCGCTCGTCGGCCTCGACAACAGCGCACAGCTCGGCCAGATCGAAATCAACCGTGACGAGCTGCTTGGTATCCAGAAGCAAGAGGCCAAGAAGGTAGAAAAAGCGCAGGTCTGCACGATCAAGACCCGCAAGGGCACGGAAGTCATCGAGACGCCGATCCCCTGCACCAACTAAATAAATGACAAATATCAGTCATTTGCGCGGGGTCCTACGGGGCCCCGCCTTCACATGTGACCGTTTATCCACATCAAGAACGCCGCTCAATCCATTGATTCTTGCAAAAAAACAGGTCTTGGCGCATTCTCCTTTGCAATAACGGACCAAAACAGTCCCTAAGCAGACAAAAGATTTGCGAGTGGCGTGATCGGAGAGGCAGGGTCACAGATGAAATTGAAAACCTTAATGCAGGCCTGCCTATGCGGCATGGCGCTGAGCGTCGCGGTAATGAGCCCGGCGCAAGCAGACACGTTGCGGATTCTGTCCGGGGCAACTCAAGCTCCGCTGACGGTTCCGTTGAACCGCGCGGTGGTCGTGGAAAGCGACACGCCGTTTTCGGAACTCTCGATCGCCAACCCCGGCATCGCAGACATCCAGACCCTTTCGGATCGTTCGATCTACGTGCTGGGCAAGGTGCCGGGCCGGACAACGCTGACGATCCTTGGTGCCGACGGCAAGCTGGTTTCGAATGTCGACGTTCAGGTGACCCCGGACCTCGCGGAGTTCAAGGAACGCCTCAAGCAAATCCTGCCCGGCGAGAACATCCAGGTGCGCACTGCGAATGACGGGATCGTCCTTTCGGGCACGGTCTCCTCGGCGCAGAAACTCAGCCGCGCGCTGGAACTGGCCAATCGCTACGCGCCGGACCGGGTGTCGAACCTGATGATGGTTGGCGGTACGCAGCAGGTGATGCTGAAAGTGCGCTTCGCAGAGATGCAGCGCTCGGTTGCCAAAAGCCTCAGCTCATCGATCAATGCGGGGGTTGGGCCTCGCGGAACGTACGGGCAGGCCGGAGGCTACGGCGGGATCAATCTTGACGAGACGACCGCGCGCACCGGCACCTACGACAACGGAATCGGCCTTGGCCTCACCAGAGGCACGTTCCAGCTGGGCGTGCTGATCCAAGCGCTTGAAAACAAAGGTGTCGTACGCACCCTCGCGGAACCGAACCTGACCGCTCTTTCGGGCCAATCGGCAGACTTCCTCGCCGGTGGAGAATATCCGATCCCGGTGCTTAACAACGGCGATGTCTCGATCCAGTACAAACCCTTCGGCGTCGAGATGTCCTTCACGCCGCGTGTAGTGGACGGCGACGTGATCAACCTCGAAATCGCCGCCTCGGTCTCCTCGATCGACACGGCGAACGGTTATACGAGTGGTACGTTCAACGTCAGCGCCTTCAAGAAACGCTCGACCTCGACCACGGTCGAGATGCGCGACGGCGAAAGCTTCGCGATCGCGGGCCTCCTTCAGGACGACTTCAACGATTCCGTGGGCCAGATCCCGTGGCTCGGCGATGTTCCGGTGCTCGGCGCGCTGTTCCGCTCGACCGAATTCGAACGCAAGCAATCCGAACTGGTGATCATCGTGACGCCGCATCTTGTCTCGCCCGTCAAGGGTGACACGCTGGCGCTGCCGACGGATCGCCTGAAGCCGCCAACCGAGTCCGAGCTGTTCCTCAACGGCAGAACCTCGGGCGGCAAAGCGCCGCAAAAAGGCCCTGCCGCGGAAGTCGCCAAGCAGGACTTCTCCGGCTCCTATGGCTATGTGATGGAGTGAGCGAGATGGCTGGAAACATGAAACTGCGCACTCTCGCGATCACCGTCGGCACCGTCGCGGCACTGGCCGGCTGCGCCGAAGGCACCCAGACCTTCAACTCCGAAGTCGGCTCGACCACGGAAGGATCGCTGGGCTTCGGTTCCGCCATTGCACAGAATCAGGCGATGATGAGCGGCGACAAAAGCTACGTCATCAATATGACACGCAAGTTCGCCGCCGATGTGCCGAACACGGTGCACTTCGCCTTCAACTCGTCGGTGCTTGATGCGCAGGCGCGCAATGCGCTGTCGCAGCAGGCAAACTGGATCCGGCAGAACCCGGAAGTGCGCTTCCGCGTCTACGGACATACCGACCTTGTCGGCTCCAACGCTTACAACAAGGCTCTCGGGCTGCGCCGCGCGCGGGCCGTGGTGAATTTCCTCGTCTCGCAGGGCATCTCTCGGTCTCGGCTCGAGGCGCTCGTGTCCTACGGTGAAACGCATCCGCTGGTCTACACGCAGGCCCCGAACGAACAGAATCGCCGCACTGTCACCGAGGTCTCGGGCTTCGTGACCAAGGGCAAACCGATGCTGCTCGACGGCAAGTACGCGGCGGTGATCTATCGCGACTACATTGCCTCGGCGAGCGCCGGGGGCGAAGGCAACTAAGGCTCTGGATTCACCTATTTGTCTCGCTGCGGCGAGACGACACAGTACCGAACGGCGGGCGCTTTCAACAAAGCCCGCCGTTTTTCTTTATCGTCTCTCTTTATCCCACAATTGAAACAGTCTGGCCCCAATGTCGCCCAGATTGGAAACGAGATTGATCCTCGACGGAATAGGCGCGTCCAGCGAGTCGCGTCCGGTCTGCGGCGTAGCAACAGAGTTAACCGAACCCCGCCGCGGGTCACGAAAAAGAGGACAGAGGCAATGACTGCAGCAGCTATCATGACTTCGGAGCCGGCCCCGATTCAGGCGTGCACCGTGTCACGCGATGTGTCGAATTTCGACCTGTTGATCGAGGATATGGAGACCGAGCTTGGTGAAAGCTGGGGCGACCTTACCTTTGACGAAGCGGCAATCTTCCTGAGCCAACCCGATGCGGAACAGCTCGAGTTCATCGCGATCGCCGTGGATGGCGAAGACGAGGATGAGCTGACCAAGATCTCCGGCATCATCACCGAGGCCAAGGACCGTAATATTCGCGTCATCCTGATCGCCGACGAGGTCAGCCCGATCGCGCTGCATCAGCTGCTGCGCCTCGGGGCCGATGATTTCGTCCCCTACCCGCTTCCCGAAGGTGCGCTCCATGACGCGATCGAGCGTCTGGGCCAAGCCGCGCCCCCGCCCGAGATGTCGACCCCCATGCACGCCCCGACCTTTGCGGCGACCGGCAACCATGATGGTGTCGTTCTTCCGGTCCACGGCCTGTCCGGCGGTGTCGGCGCGAGCACCTTCGCGATGAACCTCGCCTGGGAAATGGCGACGATCCACGACGGCAAAAAGAAGAAGAAAGCGCCGTCGACCTCGCCGAAGGTGTGCCTGCTCGATCTCGACCTGCAATTCGGCGCTGCGGCGACCTATCTCGACCTGCCGCGCCGCGAGGTGATCTACGAGATGCTCGCCGATACCGAGCATATGGATAAGGAAACCTTCCGGCAGGCGATGCTCAGCTTCAACGACAAGCTCGATGTGCTGACCGCGCCGACCGACATGCTGCCGCTCGATCTGCTGAGCGGCGAGGATCTGGAGCGCCTGATCGACATGGCGCGCGCGCATTACGATTTCGTCGTGATCGACATGCCCTCGACCGTGGTCAGCTGGACCGAGACGGTGCTGAACAAGGCGCATCTCTACTTCGCGCTGATCGAGCTGGACATGCGCTCGGCCCAGAACGTGCTGCGGATGCAGCGTGCTCTGAAATCCGAAGGGCTGCCGACCGAGAAGCTGCGCTACGTGCTCAACCGCGCGCCGAAATTCACCGATCTGAACGGCAAGGCGCGCGTGAAGCGACTGGCCGAGAGCCTCGATATCTCGCTCGAACTGCTGATGAGCGATGGCGGCAAGCAGATCACGCAGGCCAACGACCACGGGCTTCCGCTGGCGCTCTCGGCGCCGAAAGTGCCGCTGCGCAAGGAATTCCAGAAGCTCGCCGGCTCGCTGGTGGAGCTGAACGAAGCCGTCGAAGCGGCCGCCTGACCCGAAAGGACACGTCCAGATGTTTTCGCGCTACAAGAAAGACGGGGCAAAGCCCACCAACGGCAAGGCCGCCCCCCCGCCGCCCGCGCCCGGTGCCGCCAAGCCGCCGCCGATCGACGCTGCGCCGAAGACGCAGGTGCATCGCAAGCTGGCGCCTCAGAAGGTCGCAGCCGACCCGGTGGCCGTCGACAAGGAAAAGAAGCGCAAGCAGCGCCTTCAGGAACTCAAGGTGGAGCTGCACAAGCGGCTACTGGAGAACCTGAACCTCGCCGCGCTCGAGCACGCATCGGAACGCGAGCTGCGCGCCGAGATCGCCGACATCACCGCCGAGGCGATGACCGAGCTTTCGGTCGCGCTGAACGCGCAGGACCGTCAGGCCCTACAGCAGGAGCTTTACGACGAGGTCATGGGTCTCGGCCCGCTCGAGCCGCTGCTCAAGGACGAGACCGTCAACGATATTCTGGTCAACGGCCCGCAGCAGATCTTCATTGAACGCGATGGCAAACTCGAACTGAGCGACATCACCTTCAAGGATGAACGCCACCTGCTGCGCATCATCGACAAGATCGTGTCGGCCGTGGGTCGTCGCGTCGATGAATCCAACCCTTACGTGGACGCCCGTCTTGCCGATGGCTCGCGCTTCAATGCGATGGTACCGCCGATCGCGGTGGACGGCTCGCTCGTCTCCATTCGTAAGTTCAAGAAGGACAAGCTCGGGATCGACGATCTCGTCAATTACGGCGCCTTCACCGAGGAAATGGCGGCCTATCTGCAAGCCGCGGTCGCGACGCGTCTCAACGTGATCGTCTCGGGCGGGACGGGCTCGGGTAAGACGACGACGCTCAACGCGCTGTCGTCCTTCATCGACAACGCCGAGCGCATTCTGACGATCGAGGACACGGCCGAACTTCAGCTGCAACAGACCCATGTGGGCCGGATGGAAAGCCGTCCGCCGAACGTCGAAGGCAAGGGCGCGGTCACGCAGCGCGACTGTCTCAGGAACGCTCTGCGGATGCGTCCCGACCGTATCATCGTCGGCGAAACGCGCGGCGAGGAAGTGATCGACATGTTGCAGGCCATGAACACCGGCCACGACGGGTCGATGACCACAATCCACGCGAACTCCGCCCGTGACGGCGTGGCGCGTCTGGAAAACATGATCTCGATGTCGGGCATCGAGATGCCGATGAAGGCGATGCGTAGCCAGATCGCGTCGGCTGTGAACCTGATCGTGCAGGCCTCGCGTCTGCAGGACGGCTCGCGCCGCATGGTCTCGGTGACGGAAGTCACCGGCATGGAAGGCGACGTGATCTCGATGCAGGAAGTCTTCCGCTACGAGCGTCTCGGCCTCGCCCCCGACGGCAAGATCATCGGGCGCTTCACCGCGACCGGCGTGCGCTCGCATTATTCCGATCGGTTCCGGCAATGGGGCTACGACCTGCCGGCTTCGATCTACGAACCCGTGCAGGACTAAGGACACCCCGCCATGGCGACCCCCATTATCTACCTGCTGATCTTCGTCGCAGTGCTACTGCTCGTCGAAGGCGTCTATCTGCTGTTCTTCGGCAAGTCGATCTCGCTCAACAAGCGGGTTAATCGCCGCCTCGAGATGCTCAACAAGGGCGAGCGGCGCGAAGAGGTGCTCGAACGCCTTCGCAAGGAAGCGACTCAGCATAACGATGCGCGCTCGATCCCGCTTTATTCGCTGCTGGCCGACAAGGCGCAGAAAGGCAATATCGCTTTCTCGCCGATGGCCCTGATCGGCATCATGGCCTTCGCCTGCTTCGCCGCCTTCATCGCGCTCACAGTGGCCTCGCAGGCGGGTCTCTTCATCCGTATTTTCCTCGCGCTCTTCATGGGCGTGGGCGGCGTGTTCTTCTGGGTCAGCTCGAAGGCCAAGAAGCGCATGGCGCTGATGGAGGAGCAACTTCCCGATGCGGTGGAACTGATGGTGCGCAGCTTGCGCGTGGGCCATCCGCTAGCCTCCGCGATCCAGGCAGTTGCACGCGAAATCCCCGATCCGATGGGCACCGAGTTCGGCATCATCGCCGACGAGGCCGCCTATGGGCGCAACGTGGCCGAGGCAATCTCGGAAATGGCCGAACGTCTGGATATGCAGGATCTGCGCTTCCTCGCGGTCGCCGTGTCGATCCAGCAGACCTCGGGCGGCAACCTCGCCGAAGTTCTCGAAGGCCTGTCGAAAGTCATCCGCTCGCGCTTCCGGCTGTTCCGCCGCGTGAAGGCGATCACTGCAGAGCCGCGCTGGTCGGGCATCTTCCTGTCGGCCTTCCCCGTCGTGGTGATGGTGATCATTCAGGTCGTCTCGCCCGATTATTACGACGAGGTGAAAACGACCGCCGCCTTCATCCCGGCCGCCATCGTGGTGTTCCTGCTGCTCGGCGCCAACGTGATCTTCATGAAGGTCATGACAACCATCAAGGTCTGAGGAGAGCCCAATGGATTTCGCTGCCATCAACCAGATGCTGACCGATGCGCTCGGGCCGATGGGTCCGATGATCGCTCTGGCGGCGCTCGGCGGGCTTCTGGTGCTCGCCGCGATCCCTGCGCTCCTGAAGAAGCGCGAGGATCCGTTCGACAAGATTCGTGGGAAAGCCCCGCGCCAGCCGCGCCAGAATACCGGCGGCAACGCGGACAAAACGAACCAGAAGCTGCGCGATACCCAGAGCGACAAGCTGCAGAAATATTCGGCCTTCCTCGAGCCACAAAACGCCGAGGAACTGTCGGAGTCGCGGAAATGGCTGCAATCGGCCGGCTATCGCGGCCCGAATGCCGTGCGCACCTTCCACGCGGTCCAGTTCGCGGCGGGCATCGGCCTGCTCGCGCTCGGCTCGCTTTATGTCGTGCTCTACAACTCCGGCGCGCCCGAGGGGCAAAGCATGGGGATGCTGGGCACGGTGCTCTGGGTGCTCGGCCCCGGCGGCGTAGGCTATTACGGCCCGAAATACTGGGTGAACAAGCGCGTGAAAGCGCGCACCGACGAGATGCAGAACGGCTTCCCCGACTCGCTCGACATGCTGCTGGTCTGCGTCGAGGCTGGCCAATCTCTCGATCAGGGGATCATCCGGGTCTCAAAAGAGCTGAATAAATCCTACCCGGCCCTGTCCGAGGAATTCGCGATGGTCGCCCACGAGATCAAGGCCGGTCTCGACAAGTCGACCGTGCTACGCAATTTCGGCGAACGTTCTGGCGTGCCGGATATTGCAAGCTTCGTGACCGTGATGATCCAGTCGCAGCAATTCGGCACCTCGATCGCCGAAGCCCTGCGCCTCTATGCCGCCGATATGCGCGACAAGCGGATCATGCGCGCCGAGGAAGCCGCCAACAAGATCCCGACCAAGATGACGCTGGGCACGATGATGTTCACCGTGCCGCCGCTTCTGATCATTCTTGTTGGCCCGTCGATCCATGATATGCTTGAGAACTTCAAGAATATGGGCATTTGACGGCATGATCCCAAAGCGCCGCGGCCTGATACTGGCCGCGCTGACAGTAACCACACTGGCCGCCTGCAACCCGGGCGGCCTTTCGGCTGAGAAACGGGGCGCGTTCGCCCCCGGCACCAAACCCGGCGCGCAGGCGGTCGACGGGCTTCTCGTCGGCCACCGGCTGATGGAAGCGGGCGAATACGAGCTTGCTCTGAAAGCCTATTACCGCGCGGCGGGCCAGCATGGCGCGACGGCGGAAATCCTCTCGGGCATCGGCTCGGCCGACCTGAAACTGGGACGCCTGAACCAAGCCGAACAGATGCTGCGCCGCGCGACCGAGGCCGATCAGACCTTCGTGCCGGCGTGGAACAACCTTGGCGTCGTTCTGATGGAGCGCGGCAAATACGCCGAAGCCGCGCGCGTCTTCAAACTCGCCTTCGCGCTGGACAGTGGCCAATCGGACGCGATCAAGCAAAACCTAAAGCGGGCGCTCGCAAAAATAGAAGAGCCGGGTTACGCTGCGCCACAGGACAAGCAGTTCACGCTCGTCAGGAAAGGGGTCGGTGACTACCTGCTGCTGACGAAGCACTGAGGCTCGAGCAAAAAGGACGCAGGTAACATGCGCCACCCGATCTTTCTGGCAGCCTTGGCTGGCTGCGCGATGACTCTCTCCGGCTGTATGGGCAATAACAGCGACGCCGAAGTCGCGCGCGCGATGAAAAGCGTGAATGCCGTTGATGAGACCAACCTCACCGACATCATGCTGACGGTCGCCGATCCGAACGAGGCCGTGACCTATTTCACCCGGCTGTCCAACGACCATCCCGACCGCATCGATGCCAAGCGCGGGCTCGCGAAATCGCTGGTGCGCGCGCAAAAGCCCGTGCAGGCCGTGAAGGTCTGGCAAGAGGTTCTCACGATGCCGGGCGCGACCAATGACGACCGCGTGTCGCTGGCCGAGGCGCAGATCCGCTCCAATGACTGGTCCGGGGCGAAGGCCACGCTGAACACCGTGCCGCCGACCCATGAGACCTATGACCGCTACCGTCTCGAAGCGATGGTGGCCGATAGCGACAAACAGTGGAAAAAGGCCGACAGCTTCTACGAGACCGCGGCGGGCCTGACCACGAAGCCCGCGGGCATCTACAACAACTGGGGCTTCTCCAAGCTCAGCCGCGGAGATGCCGCAGGCGCCGAGAAGCTGTTCAAGGAAGCGCTCACCTACGATCCGACCCGCTTCACCACGAAGAACAACCTCGTGCTCGCGCGGGCCAGCCAGGGCAAATACGACCTGCCCGTGATCGACATGACCCAGACGGAACGCGCGCAGCTTCTGTATACGGCGGGTCTGGCCGCGGTGAAGCGCGGCGACGTCAATATCGGCAAGACGCTGTTGCAAGACGCGATCGACACCAATCCGCAATATTTCGCGGAGGCCGACCGGGCGCTTAAGGCGCTCGATCAGGGATCGTCGAGCGCACTGAAAGGCTAAGAGGATGCTCGGTCTCGCCCCGCCCCTGTCGGCGCTGATCTTTCTGGTGCTGATCACCCCGGTTTGCGCCTGGGTGGTCTTCACCGACCTCAAATACATGAAGATCCGCAACAAGGCGGTGCTGGCGCTTCTGGTGATCTTCGCATTCGGGGGACCGTTCCTCTTGCCGATCGATGTCTATGCCTGGCGGTGGAGCCATGCGCTGGTCGTCTTCGTGATCGGTTACATCCTGAACCAGATCGCGCATTTCGGTGCGGGCGACGCGAAATTCGCAGCCGCCGCCGCGCCGTTTTTCTCGCATGAGCTGTTCGACGTGCAGCTGACGATGTTCCTGCTCTGCGCCTTCCTGCTCGCGGCCTTCGCCGCGCACCGGATCTTTCGCGCAATCCCGGCCGTGGTGAACGCCACGCCCGACTGGGTGAGCTGGAAGCGCAAAGACTTCCCGATGGGGCTGGCGCTGGTCGGCACGCTCTGGGCGTATCTCCTGCTCGTGGCGCTAGGCTGATTGTTCAGCCCAGCGATCGGGTATCGCGGCGATTACCCGGTTTTTCCAACATTTGGCCACAATCACCGGCAAGATTGGCCCGGACTGATCTTAGCCCCCGCGCAGGACCAAAGCGGGGTGCACAGCCGAGAGGACGCGCCAGATGAACATGATGACCTCGAATGTCATCGCCCCGGCCCCGCCGCGCGCGCTGGAGGAAACCGGGCTGAACGTCGTGATGATGCGGGACATCCTGCTCAAAACGATGTTCCGCACCAATACGGACACGGCCTCTGCGCTGTCCAAGCTCGTCTGCCTGCCGATGACGATGGTGCAGGACCTGATCGACATGTGCCGCAAGCAGGGCCTGTTGGAGGCGATGGGCACGCTGCACGCCAATTCCGGCGGCGAGATGGGCTTCCAGCTGTCGGACACCGGCAAGGCGCGCGCGCTCGATGCGCTGGCGCAGTCGGAATATTACGGCGCAATGCCGGTGCCGCTGACCGTCTATCGCGAGCAGGTGAAGCGCCAGTCGATCCGCAACATCCAGCTCACTCGCCAGCAGCTTCTGGGCGCGATGGGCCACCTGATCCTGCCGCCCGACCTGATCGGCCAGCTTGGCCCGGCGGTCTCCTCGGGGCGCTCGATCCTGATGTATGGCCCGCCCGGCAACGGGAAATCCTCGATCTCGAACGGCATCCGCGACGCGATCGGCGACAATATCTTCATCCCCCGCGCCATCGAATATGCGGGCCAGATCATCACCGTCTACGACCCGATCGTTCACACCCCCGTTCCGGTCGAAGAAGACGACCCGACCTCGCTGCGCAAGCGCGGGATGCAGTTCGATCAGCGCTACGTCTATTGCGAGCGCCCGACCGTGATCACCGGCGGTGAACTGTCGCTCGACATGCTCGACCTGAAATACAACGCGACCGCGCGCACCTATACCGCGCCGCTGCAGTTCAAATCGGCGGGCGGCGTCTTCATCGTGGACGACCTTGGCCGTCAGGCCGAACCGCCGCAGAAGCTGGTGAACCGCTGGATCGTTCCGCTGGAAGAGAACCGCGATATCCTCTCGCTGCAATCGGGCGAGAAATTCGAGGTACCTTTCGACACGCTCGTGATCTTCTCGACCAACTTCCACCCGAACGAGATCTTCGATAAGGCGGCGCTGCGTCGTATCTTCTTCAAGATCAAGATCGACGGGCCGAACCAGTCCGACTATCTCAAGATTTTCCAGATGATGGCGAAGAAGCGCAACATGCCGCTCGACGAAAAGGCGCTGCTGCATCTGCTGAAGGTGAAGTACCCCACCATCGACAATATCTACGCGAATTATCAGCCGGTCTTCCTGATCGACCAGATGATTTCGATCTGCGAATTCGAGGGCATCCCCTATCAGATGACGCCGGAATTGGTGGATCGCGCCTGGGACAACATGTTCGTCAGAGACGAGGTGATCGTCCACTAAGGGTGTTACTGCGCGGCCATCCCATCTGCACCGGGCGCGCGGAACCGCGCCGCCTCGACCTGCGGCTGATAGGTGCGCGAGACGGGCACCTCTTCGCCATCGGCCATCTGCAGGAAGACCCGCCCCTTCTCCTTGCGCAGGCCGCGAACCGCATCACGCGCGACCCAATGCGAGCGATGGACCTGCAGGCCCGGCGTGCCCTCGGTCTCGGCAATCGCATCGGCAAGCCGGATCAACAGGCTCGTCTGCCCGGCTTCGGTCACCACGTCGACATAGTGGTCGTTCACCGCAAGGCGGATCAGCGGCGCGCGCAGGTCAGGCTCAAGCCGATACAGCAAACGCGGCGTGGACGAAGACAGAGCCCCCTCATCGGCACGCTCCACGTCCCGGCGGGCCTGTTTCGGCGCGGCGGTCACCGGGGCCTCCTGCCCCTGCCTTGGACGCCCCTGCTGAGGCGCCATCCAGTGCCGCAGGGTGGAGCCCGCCATCGAGAGGCCGAGGATATAGCCCGCCATGTGGAAGATCTCGAACCCCCGGAAGTTGGGCTTCGCCGCAAGTAGCAGGACGAGCAGGTAAAGCGGCACAGTCAGTACCAGAGCGGAAAGGCCGGCAAGCGTGGGCGCCTCGTAACGGAACCGGCGCAAACCCAGCTTCCGCCGCACAAAAATGCGGATCGCCGCGCCAATCAGGATGCCGACCGCGACACTGAGCGGCCAGAAAATCACGCGCGCACCGAGCGACATGGATTCGAGAGTGTTGAACGGGCCGGCCACGATGCCGAATAGCGATGCCACGACCCAGATCACCGGCAGAGCCGGGATCTTCAATGCCCGCCAATATATTTTCCAGAAACCTGCCATTGCCGTCACGCCCCAATGACGCTTGGGTAACGCAAGCGTTACGGTTCCGACAACGGCAAAGGCCGCTTACCCCACCCAACCTGTGGAAATCCTTACCTACCTTTGTCAGGCAGTCAAACCCTCAGGTTCGGGCAGGTTGTTCGCGCGGCAGCAGGCGGTGACCGTGTTGGCCAGAAGGCAGGCGATGGTCATCGGGCCGACGCCGCCCGGCACCGGGGTGATCGCGCCCGCGACCTCCTTGGCGCTGTCGAAATCGACATCGCCCACCAGCCGGGTCTTGCCCTCGCCCTTCTCGGGCGCGTCGATCCGGTTGATACCGACATCGATCACGGTCGCGCCGGGCTTCACCCAGTCGCCCGGGATCATGCGCGGGCGGCCCACGGCGGCCACGAGGATATCGGCGCCCCGGCAGACATCAGCGAGATCCTTGGTGCGGCTATGAGCGATCGTGACGGTGCAGCTGTCGCGCAGCAGCAGCTGCGCCATCGGCTTGCCGACGATATTCGAGCGGCCCACCACGACGGCGTTCAGCCCCGACAGGCTGCCCAGCTGGTCGCGCAGCATCATCAGGCAGCCCAGCGGCGTGCAGGGCACCATCGATTTCTGCCCGGTGCCCAGAAGGCCCACATTGAGGATATGGAACCCGTCGACATCCTTCGCAGGTGTGATCGAGTTGATCACCTTCTCCTCGTCGATGTGATTGGGCAAAGGCAGCTGCACGAGGATGCCATGCACCGCCGGATCGGCGTTGAGCTTCTCGACCAGAGCCAGCAGATCGGCCTCGGAGGTCTCCACGGGCAGCTTGTGCTCGTAGGAGTTCATCCCGGCTTCGAGCGTCTGCTTGCCCTTGTTGCGCACATAGACTTGGCTGGCCGGGTCTTCGCCCACCAGAACCACCGCGAGGCCCGGCGTGATGCCGTGCTCCTCTTGCAGCCGGGTGACATGCTCGGCCACTTTCTCGCGCACGCTCGCTGCGAAGGCCTTCCCGTCGATGATCGTCGCCGTCATTTCATTCCTCCGTCACTCCGCCGCCGCGAAGGTCGTGCGGTAATGGTCCATCTGCATGCGAGTCGCGCGGACCGCGTTGTTCATCAGCGTCGAGACCGTGACCGGCCCCACCCCGCCCGGCACGGGCGTGATCCAGCCCGCCACTTCGGCGCAGCTGTCGAAATCGGCGTCGCCCACGGTGCGCCCCTCGACCCGGTTGATGCCGATATCGATCAGCGCCGCGCCGGGTTTGAGCATCTCGCCATGCACCAGCCCCGGCTTGCCCACCGCGACGAACACGGCATCGGCGGCGCGCGAATGCACCGAGACCTGACGCGTCATGTGGTGGCACACGGTGACGGTGGCGCCGAGCCCCATCATCAGGAAGGCGATCGGCTTGCCCACGATCTCGGAGTGGCCGATCACGCAGACATTGAGCCCTTCGGTCTGGAGCGGCAGGGATTTCAGGATTTCCACCGCCGCGACGGCGGTGCAGGGGCCGAGCTCCAGCTCGTTATAGACGATGTTGCCGATCGAGGCGGGGTGCATCCCCTCCACATCCTTGAGCGGATGCACCGCCTTCTGCAGAACCTTGACCGGGATATGGGCGGGCAGCGGGCGCTGGATGATGATGCCATTGACGCGCGGGTCGGCGTTCAGACCGGCCAGCACGCCCTGAAGCTGTTCGAGGCTGATCGTCTCGGGGTAGTTGCGCACCTCGAAGGCCACGCCGGCTTTCTCGGCGTATTTCTTCTGGTTGCGCACATAGAGTTCGGCCGCCGCGACATCGCCGACAGAGATCGAGACGAGGCGCGGCGCCCAGCCTGCCTCCGAAAGCCTCTGTGCCTCGGCATAGGTCTCGTCCAGCTTGACCTGCGCAAGCGCCTTTCCGTCAATGATCGTGGCGCTCATCGGGGTCTCCCTTGCCCAGAACCTGTTCTTCCTGCGCGATGAAATGCTCGATCATCTCGCGCCACAGTCGGTCGGCGAGATCGGGATCGAGCCCGGCAGGACCGGCGGCGGCGCGTACTTTCGCCACCACATCCTCGACCCGGTCGGGGATGCGTGCGGGCCAGCCATTTCCCTGTTTGAGTTCCGCCGCACGGGCGATCAGCCGGGTGCGCGCACCGAGCATCTCGACCAGCTCCCGGTCGAGCGCATCGATGGCGACGCGCAGCTCTTCCATCGTGTGCAGGTCTGACGGAGATTTCATCGACAAGGCTCCCGGAACACTCGCGCCCCCTATCGCAGCTTGGCCCAACAAGCTCAAGACCGCGCGCCTAGAACAAACCCGTGATGCGGCCTTCGGCATCGAGGCCGATCGTCTCCGCAGCCGGGTGCCGGGGAAGGCCCGGCATGGTCATGATTTCACCGCAGATCACCACGACGAAGCCCGCCCCCGCCGAGAGCCGCACTTCGCGGATCGGCAGCGTATGGCCCGAGGGCGCCCCGCGCAGCGTCGGGTCCGCGCTGAAGGAATACTGCGTCTTGGCCACGCAGATCGGCAGGTTTCCATAGCCCGCCGCCTCCCAGTCATGCAGCTGGTTGAGGATCTTCTGATCGGCATAGACATCGCTCGCGTGGTAGATGCGCGTGGCGATGGTCTCGATCTTCTCAAACAGCGGCATGTCGTCGGGATAGAGCGGCGCGAATTGCGACGGGCTCTCGGTCAGCGCGACGATCTTTTCTGCCAGCGCCTCGGTCCCCGCGCCGCCATCGACCCAATGGGTGCACAGAACCGCCTCGACGCCCTGCGCTTCGGCGGCGGCGCGCACCGCTGCGATCTCGTCCTCGGTGTCCGCGGTGAAGCGGTTGATCGCGACCACGACCGGCACGCCGAATTTCTTCATATTCGCGATGTGACGCGCGAGGTTGGCGCAGCCCGCCTCGACGGCGGCCACGTTCTCCGCGCCGAGATCCGCTTTCGCGACACTGCCATTCATCTTCAGCGCCCGCACCGTCGCCACGACCACCGCAGCATTCGGGCTCAGCCCGGCCTTGCGGCATTTGATGTCGAAGAATTTCTCCGCGCCGAGATCGGCCCCGAAGCCCGCTTCGGTCACGACGTAATCGGCCAGCTTCAGCGCGCTTTGCGTCGCGATCACCGAGTTGCAGCCATGCGCGATATTGGCGAAGGGGCCGCCATGCACGAAGGCCGGCGTGCCCTCCAGCGTCTGCACGAGATTGGGCTGCAGCGCGTCTTTCAGCAGCACCACCATCGCACCATCCGCGCCGATCTCGGCGCAGGTCACGGGCGAGCGGTCGCGCCGATAGCCCACGACGATCCGACCCAGCCGCTCCTGCAAATCCGTCAGATCGCGGCTGAGGCAGAGGCAGGCCATGACCTCCGAGGCCACGGTAATGTCGAAGCCGGTCTGGCGCGGAAAGCCGTTCGAGACACCTCCAAGGCTGACGACGATGTCGCGCAGCGCCCGGTCGTTCATGTCGAGCACGCGCCGCCACGTGATCCGGCGCGCGTCGATCTCGAGCGCGTTGCCCCAATGGATATGGTTGTCGATCATCGCCGAGAGCAGGTTATGCGCCGCGCCGACCGCGTGGAAATCGCCGGTGAAATGAAGGTTCATCGACTCCATCGGCACGACCTGCGCATAGCCGCCCCCCGCGGCCCCGCCCTTCATCCCGAAATTCGGACCGAGCGAGGCTTCGCGCAGGCAGATCGCGGCGCGTTTGCCGATCCGGGAGAGCCCGTCGCCCAGACCCACGGTCGTCGTCGTTTTGCCCTCGCCCGCGGGGGTCGGCGAGATCGCGGTGACGAGAATCAGCTTGCCGGTCTCGCGCGCGTCCAGACCCGCGATGAACTCCGCCTCCAGCTTCGCCTTGTCGCGGCCATAGGGGATCAGCGCGTCTTCGGGAATATCCAGCTTCGCCGCGATTTCCGGCATCGGGCGCAGCGTCGCGGCACGGGCAATCTCTAAGTCACTCGTCATCGGGTCCTCCTGCTGAGGGAGGGTAGCCATTTGACGGCGCAGCGAAAGGGAAAGAAGCGACCGTTGCGGGATTAAATCGCCTCAGCGGACCTCGTCCATCAGCTCCCAGGCGCGCTGATCGGGGATATGCAGCCGCAGGGTTTCGCCCACGACCAGACGGCCGGGACGCTCTACCCAAGCGGTGACGCCGCGCCGACCTTGGGCGGCCGGTTTGTAGCGCTTGCCCTTCTCGGGATAGTGCTCCTCGATCACCCGGCCCGGCAGGACACAGGGACGGTTCTCCATATCCACCACGAAGGTCAGCCCGGTCTCGTTCTGCAGCCGCGCCGAGGGCGGGATATGAGTCAGATCCGGCAGGCCGCGCAGCACGATCGTCGCGCCAACCCAGGAGGGATCGATCTCCGGTACGCCCATCGCGAAGGCGGTCTCGGCCAGTTCCTCCGCCGAGAGGATCGTCAGCTGGCGGACATTGGCGATCTCGGTGCCCTTGGGATGCTGATCGGTCACGCGCGAGCAGGAAGGGCGCGTGCGCCCGCCATGCAGTTCTCCCACGGGACCGTCGAAGGTAAAGTCGATCTCTTCGACCGGGGTCGAGGTCAGTTGTCCCTCGGTGGTCACCAGGCCGAGCCAGACGACCTCCCCTTGATACTGCGTGGGTTTCAGCGCGGCCATCAGCCCCTCTTTGACAAGACGACAAACAGACGACGGAACGGGAAAAAGACGCTGCCGTCGTCCCGCAAAGGATAAACCGTCTCGAGCGCGGTTTCATAGCGTTCGATGAGAACCTGCGCTTCAGTGTCGCCTAGGAGACGCAGGAAAGGACGCATCGCCGTGCTTTCCGTGAAGCGGCGCACCGGATGCGCCCCCGGCGTGGGCTGCAACTCCTGCAGATATTCGGTGTGCCAGATATCGACCTCGCCCAGAGGGCTAAGCATTTTTGCGTAATCCACCGCCGGGGCCACGGGCGGCACCCAGCCCGCGAAGTTGAACCGGTCGGGGAACATCTCCTGCGACAGCTCGCGCAGGATGCGATGCGACGGCGCACCATGCTGGGCGGGCATCTGCACGGCCAGAACGCCGCCCTCGCGCAGCTCTCCGGCCAGACGCGGAAACAGCGCGGCGTGATCGGGGAGCCAATGCAGCGCCGCGTTGGAGAAGATCATCGCCGGCGGCTTGTTGGGCGTCCATTCGGAAATGTCGACCAGATCGCAATGGTGATAGGCGCCGATCGCCGCGGCGCGCTTCAGCATCGCCTCGGAATTGTCGACGCCCACGATCTTGCGCTTGGGGTAGTGGTGGTTCAGCGCCTCGGCCACCGCGCCGTTGCCGCAGCCCAGATCGATGATCTTGCCGCGCTCGGGCAGTTGCGGCACCCGGGCCAGAAGGTCGAGTGCCGGGCGCAGCCTCAGATTGCGGAACCGCGCATAAGCGTCTGGGTCCCAATCGGCTGCGCCCGGCACTGAAGCGTCACGCGTGACCATTCTCGCGAACCTTCGCGGTCAGGCCGAAGGCTCGGGGGTGGTTTCCGCCCCGCCGTCGCCCTGATCCTTCTTCTTGGACGTTTTGGGCAGCGCGGTCACCGACGGCAGGCTCCCCGAGGAGCTGTCGTCGTCGTCGCCGCCCAGCGGCTCTCCGGAGAGGACCTTCTTGATCTCGTCGCCGGTGAGGGTTTCGTATTCCAGAAGGCCTTGCGCCAGACGTTCCCAATCCTCGATCCGCTCGGTCAGGATGCGGCGCGCCTCCTGATAGCCGTCTTCGATCAGGCCGCGCACCTCTTCCTCGATCAGCTCTTTCGTCTTGGTCGAGACCGAGAAGCCGGCGGTGTTGCCCTGATAGCCCTCATGCGCCTCGGCATAGTCGATATTGCCGACCTTCTCGGACATGCCCCAGCGCATCACCATGGCGCGGGCAATCGCCGACGCCTGCTGAATGTCACCCGCGGGGCCGTTCGAGACATGCTCTTCGCCCCATTTCAGGATCTCGGCTGCCTTGCCCGCCATGGTCATGGTGATCTTCTGCTTGGCCTCATCCTTGTGGTAGTTGAGCTTGTCCATCTCGGGCAGCGAGACGACCATACCCAGCGCCTGACCGCGCGGAATAATCGTGGCCTTGTAAACCGGATCGCATTTCGGCAACGACAGGCCGACGATGGCGTGACCGGCCTCGTGATAGGCGGTCATTTCCTTCTGCTCGGGGGTGAGCACCATCGAGCGGCGCTCGACACCCAGCATCACCTTGTCCTTCGCGTTCTCGAAATCTTCCATCGAGACGAAACGACGCCCGACGCGGGCTGCCATCAGCGCAGCCTCATTGACGAGGTTCATCAGGTCGGCGCCCGAGAAGCCCGGCGTGCCGCGTGCGATGGTGCGCAGATCGACATCCGGCCCCACCGGAACCTTGCGCGAGTGAACCGTCAGGATCTTCTCGCGGCCCTTGATGTCGGGGTTCGGGACGTGGATCTGACGGTCGAAGCGGCCCGGACGCAGCAGCGCGGGGTCGAGCACGTCTTTACGGTTCGTCGCCGCGATGATGATGATGCCTTCATTGGCCTCGAAGCCGTCCATCTCGACCAGAAGCTGGTTGAGGGTTTGTTCGCGCTCGTCATTGCCGCCGCCGATGCCGACACCGCGGGCACGACCCACCGCGTCGATCTCGTCGATGAAGACGATGCAGGGCGCGTTCTTCTTGGCCTGCTCGAACATATCGCGGACACGGGATGCACCCACACCCACGAACATCTCGACGAAGTCGGAGCCCGAAATGGTGAAGAAGGGCACGCCCGCCTCGCCCGCAATGGCCCGGGCCAGAAGCGTCTTACCGGTACCCGGAGGGCCAACCAGCAGCGCGCCTTTCGGGATCTTGCCGCCGAGGCGCGAGAATTTCTGGGGGTTGCGCAGGAATTCCACGATCTCTTCGAGTTCTTCCTTGGCTTCGTCGATGCCCGCCACGTCGTCGAACGTCACGCGGCCATGTTTCTCGGTCAGGAGCTTCGCCTTGGACTTGCCGAAGCCCATCGCGCCGCCTTTGCCGCCGCCCTGCATCCGGTTCATGAAGAAGATCCAGATGCCGATCAGCACGAGGAAGGGAAGCCAGACGCCCAGCAGCGACATGAAGCCCGACTGCTGCTGTTTGACGACGCTCACCGCGATGCCCTTGTCGATCAGCTTCTCTGCGATCTGATCTTCCATCGGCTTGATGGTGGTGAAGCTTGTGCCATCGGCGAGCTGGTAGCGCACCTCTTCGCCATCGAGGCGAACGTTCTTCACCTCGCCTTTATCGACGGCGTCCATGAACTCCGAGTAGGTCGCTTGGGACGAGTTCATCGAAGATTGCCCATCACCGAAAAGGTTGAACAGGGCTAAAATCAGCAGGAACAGCACCGCCCAAAAGGCCAGATTGCGCGCATTACCCAAGGAATATCCTCCAATCGTATCGGGCGGCTGACCTGCGGTCGCCGCCTCTTCCTCAGTGAAAATAGGCATTACGCGCCGGGGTTCAACGTCGAATTAGCCAAGTGGCGAATGCGTCGCGGGAAATCCGCGCCCGCCAGCCTGCGCCAAAGCCCGCGATCGGCGCCGCGAGAAGCGTCTCGCCGCGCCAAATGGCGGGGCTTGCGGCAAGCGAGGCACGCGGAAGGCCCGTGTCGCGCCAGTCGGGGCATTGGCGCAATCCCGCCTCCCCCAGCGCCGCGACTTCCGCCACGTCGGTTGCGGGTCCGGTCACCTCCCAACGGTCCCAAACCGCGGCCCCAGCTTCGACAGCCACGCGCAGATCGGCCACGGCCTGCGCCTCGCGGGTGATGCGGATCGCGTCTTTGCCTGAGGTGATGCGGCAACCATGCAGGGTGCGATCGCCGGGCTGCGCGATCTCCGACAGCAAGCCCTGCACCTTGGCGGCGCGCGGCGCATACTCCGCCCCGGAGACCCAGCGCAGCGCAGCCACGATCAGGCGACGCTGCAATTCCGGGTCCATCGCTGCGAAGCCCTTGGCATCGATCAGCAGATCGCCCGACGGCTCGGAAACGTGACGTGCGACCTCCGCCGACAGCAACCGGTGCAGCGCCGCATTCGCCGCCGAGAGGTTCGCCGTGACCCCGGCTATCGCCTGCGCATCGACGCCCAAAGGCGCGAGCGCCCCGAGCGCCTGACGCGCCTTGACCCGGTCGAAGCGGTCATTTGCGTTAGAAGGGTCGTCGATCCACGTGATGCCTTGGGCGCGCAGATGGTCGCGCAACGACTCGCGTGTCTGGCCAAGAAACGGACGATGCCATGTCATGCCTTCGGCCTCGAACCGCGGACGCATGCCCGACAGCCCCTCCAGCCCCGCCTCGCGGGCGAGCCGCATCAGGAAGGTCTCGGCCTGATCGTTGGCGGTATGCCCCAGCGCGACATGGGCAATCCCGTTTTCGCGTGCCCAAGCGCCGATCAGCCGCAACCGCGCCCGACGCGCTGCATCCATCAGGTTGCCCTCGGCAGTGGCGCCGTTCCAGCGCAGGACGGTATGCGCAATGCCGCGATCCGCGCAGAACCGCCCGACAAAGGCAGCTTCCTCGGCGGCCTCGGGGCGCAGCCCGTGATCAACCGTCACCGCGGCGACCTCGAAATGCGCAGCCAGCAACACCAGCGTCGCCATCGAATCCGAGCCCCCGGAAACGGCAACCCCGACGCGCCGGGGCGCATCGGGGTCAAAACCGTGTCTTGCGATGTCGTCCAGCGTCACCGGACCGCGCTCACTGGCATCCCAGCGATTGCTGCGCACTCTGCGCCTCGCCCGCCGCCGAAGAGCCCGGGAAGCGTGCGCTCACCTGACCCAGCGTGGTGCAGGCCTCGCTCTGCTGGCCAAGCTGCCCCAGCGCCTTGCCGAGCGACAGCAGGTTGTCCGCCGCCCGCGACCCTTTCGGATCGGCGGAGAACCCGTCGAGCCATGCCCGTGCAGCGCCTGCCTCGTCGCCCTGCTTTTGCAGCGCGAGACCGCGATAATACATCGCGTCGCTGGTCAGCGGAGAGCCGGGATAGGTCTGCCGGAAAGTGGTGAGAAGATCAGCCGCCGAGGCGTAATCGCCATCCTCGAAGGCTTTCTTGCCCGCCTCGAAATCCGATTTTTCGTTGATCGCGAGATCGGGACCGGGCGTGGAATCCGGCGCAGGGCCGGTGACCGAGGGCGCATTGGTCGGCGCGTCGCCCCCCAGCGGCTTGGCCTTGCCCAGCTGCGAGATGTCGCAATTCTCTTCCATTTCGCAGACCCGGAAGTTCAGATCTCCGATCCGCTTCGTGCCATCGGCGACAACGCGGTTGATCTTGTTTTCCAGCTCTTCGACGCGGTCGGTCATATGCGACAGCGACAGCTCCATCGAATCCATCCGCTGCAGAGCGGAATCGCCACCCGCTTTCTGCAGACCGGCCTGGCCCGAGGCTTGCAGCTCCTGACGCAGACTGCCGATCTCGGTCTGAAGCTGACCCAATTCGGTCTTGATGTCAGCCAGCGTCTGGGCGCGGTTCGCGTCCTGAGCCAGCGCGGGCGCGGCTGCGAGAACAGCCGCACCGAGAAGCAAAGCTCTCAGCATCGCGATCAGCTCCCGACCGCCGATTGCGAGATCACCGTCACGGCGCGACGGTTCTTCTGGTAGCACTCTTCAGTGGAGCAGATCGCCAACGGGCGTTCCTTACCGTAGGACACCGTGCGCAGACGGTTGCCGGCCACGCCTTGGCTGATCAGGTATTCCTGCACGGCCGAGGCACGGCGTGCGCCGAGCGCGAGGTTGTATTCGCGTGTGCCCTGCTCGTCGGCATGGCCTTCGATAATCGCAGTGTAGCTCGGGTGGCTCACCAGCCAGCTTGCCTGTTGGGACAGGATGCCGCGCGCGGTGTCGGTCAGGGTCGACTGGTCAACCTGGAAATGCACCATGTCGCCGATGGTCTGGCTGAAATAGGCCGGCGAGTTCGGATCGTTGATCCCGCCCTGGCTGATGCCGCCTGCACCGCCCGGACCGAGCGCGCCGCCGGGGCCGGTCGCGCCGGAGCCGTATTGATCGGGGTTCGAACAGGCCGCGAGGCCCAGCATCGAGATGGCCAGAACGGCCTTCACTGCAAAATTCATAGTTTCCGCCTTTGTTGATCTGCCCTTTTCGGGCGAGCCTACCAGTTTCTCTAACGCTTGTTAATCCGCTCTCATGGCAGAAGCGGCGACCAGGCCGGGTCCGATGCGGCGCCCGGCGTGGAGACTTTCTTCAGGTTGCGCCCGGAGATGTCGACCGAATAGAGCGAGGCCGACCCTTGGGCGCCGGGGCTCTCCCGGGTGAACATGATCACGCGGCCATTGGGCGACCAGGTCGGGCCCTCGTCGAGGAAGGACGAGGTCAGCAGGCGCTCTTCCGAGCCGTCGGTACGCATCACGCCGATATGAAAACGGCCCTGATTTTGCTTGGTGAAGGCGATCATGTCGCCGCGCGGCGACCACACGGGGGTCGAATAGCGCCCGTCGCCGAAGCTGATCCGCGTCGCGTCACCGCCGCTTGCGGGCATGATATAGAGCTGCTGCGTACCCGAGCGGTCGGATTCGAACACGATCCGCGAACCGTCGGGCGAGAAGCTGGGCGAGGTTTCGATCGCAGGCGAGGTCGTCAGGCGCTGGGTCTGGCCCGAGCTGATATTCATCATCCACAGATCGGTATTGCCGTTCTGCTCCATCGAATAGACGATCTTCGTGCCATCGGGCGAGAAGCGCGGCGCGAAGGTCATCGTGCCGGGCACTTCCGGCAGAAGCCGCGCCGAGGCGGTGGCCACGTCGAGCATTTTGATCCGGGGGAAGCCGGTCTCGAAGGTGGTGAACAGTACCTTCGTCCCGTCACGCGAAAAGCGCGGTGCGAGCACGATGGTCGAGGCATCGGTGAGATAGGTCACGTTCGCGCCGTCGTAGTCCATCACGGCCAGACGCTTCTGGCGGTTGTCCTTCGGCCCGCTTTCCGAGACGAAGACCACGCGGCTGTCGAAATAGGGCCCCTCGCCCGTGATGCGCGAATAGATCACGTCCGAGACCTTGTGCGCCAGACGCCGCCAGCTTGCGGGCGAGGCCGCAAGCTGCTGCCCATCGCCCATCTGCTGACCGGAGAACACGTCGAAGAGGCGGAACTTCACGACCACCTTGCCGCCCTGCATCCCGACCGAGCCCACGACCAGCGCCTGCGCGTTGATCGCCTGCCAGTCGGAATATTTCACCGGTGTGTCGAAGCTCGACACGTTCTGGATATAGGCGGATTTCGGGATTTCGCGGAACAGGCCCGTTCCCGTCAGGTCGCTCGAGATCACCTGCGTGATCTGGCTCGCCATATCGGCGGCCTCGGAACTTTCGGGGATGAAGCCCGCGATCGCGAACGGCATCGGCTCGATCACGCCATCGGTGATCTCGATATGCAGCGGTTCGGAATCCTGCGCGGTTGCGGCGATGGGTGCCAGCATCACAGCCGCCAGCAAACTGAGAACGAAACGCATCATGTCACACACTCCCTTTCCGGGTCTTGCCCGGTTTGTAACGCGCTGCGGCACGATCGTGCATCACAACCCCATGACACCGCGCGGAAACTCGCCGATCCACCGTCATTTCATCCTCATTTTTTCGGGATTGAAGTCGATGGTGATCGTTTTCCAGCGGTCGTATTTCTCCGGCGGCAGCGGGAACCCGTCCGAGCCGCACAGAACGATAGCGCGACGCCCGGCCTCGAAAGCCTGATCGACCGCGTTGCCGGTGCCACCCGTCGCCCCGACCAGCTTGATCGAGGAGATGATCGGGTGGCCGTCGGGCTGCATGTCGACCGACAGCGTCACCGTGGTGCGCAGCGCATCCGAACTGAGCGCGCCGGTGTTCCAGCACTGCTTGATGTCGACGATCAGCGCGTCTTTCTCGCCCGCGGTGATCGGCGGACCGGTCGGCGCAGAGCCGGTGCCGCCCGTGCCCTCTCCGCCCAAGGCTGCCGCCAGAGCATCGTTGACCGAGGCGCTGTCGACCTTCTTGGGCTCGCTCGGCGCGGGCTTGGTCTCTGCCGGTTTCGGCTCGGCGGGCTTTTTCTCCGCGGGCTTCTTCTCGGCAGGCGCGGCAGCCGTCTGCGTCTCTTTCGGCGCGGGCGGCTTGGGCTTGGCGCTCGGACGCGGCGAGGCCAGCGGCGCAGAGCTTTCCGGCTTGTCTTCGGTCTTGTTCGCCTCGGTCACAATCTCCGTCGAGGCTTCCGGCGGCGCGGTCGCCTCCTTCGGCTTCTCGACCGGCTGATCGGGCGTGTCGGCGGGCTTGGGGGCCTCTTGCGGCTGCGCCTGCGGGTCGACCTTCGCTTCGGGCGGCGGCTCGGGCGCAGGGGTCGGCGCAACGCGCGGCGCCTGTTTCGGCTTCGGCGCGGGAGAGATATCGGGCGTGACCGTCGGCGAGGGCTCCTCGACCGGCGGGACGATTTCGGGCGGCGTGTCGCTCACCTCTGCGGGCGGCGTCGGCTCTTGCAGGGCCGAGACGTCGGGCTGCGCATCAGGGGCCGGATCGGGCTGCTGCATCGCCTGCGGCTCGGGTTCCGGCTTGGCCTGCGGCTCGGGCGCGGGCGTCTCAGGCGGCGGTGTCGTCTCGGAAGGTGTATCGGGCGCCGTGGGCGCAACCGGATCCGGCGTCGGCTGCGGCGCATCCTTCGGCGCCGAGGCCATCATCGTGTTGAAGTCCTGCTCGGACATCACCGCGACCTGGCTGATCACCACCGGCTTGTTCGGCTTCGGGAAGAACCACTGCCCCCCGGCAATGACCCAGAAGAGCACGCCCACATGCAGCGCGCCCGACAGGCCGTAACCGATCTTGTCCGCACGGTTCATGCGATGCTGCCCCCTGGGCTCAGTTCCCCGCAGGCGCCGTCAATTGCGGCCCTCCGGTATCGGTGACGAGCGTGATGTTCGAGAACCCCGCGCCGTTGAGCGCGCCCATCACCTGCACCACCTGAGAATAGGAAATCTTGCCGTCGGCGCGCAGGAACACCTTATCGCTGTTACGCTCTGCCGCGATCGCCTTGAGACGGTCGATCAGTTGATCCTGCGGCACTTCCGAGTTCATCAGCGAGACCTTCCCGTCCGCCTGGATCGAGACCGTCAGCGGCACTTCCTGCTCGGTCGGCACGGCCTTGGCCGCCGTCTTCGGCAGCTCCAGCGGCACGCCCACCGTCATCATCGGCGCGGCGACCATGAAGATCACCAGCAGCACCAGCATCACGTCGACCATCGGCGTGACGTTGATCTCGCTCATCGCGGCATGACGGCCCCGCCCGCTCCTGCGGCGCCGCGATCCGCCCGATTCGCGTTTTGCAACACCCGCGCCCATGATCAGCTATCCAACTGGCGCGACAGGATGGTCGAGAACTCGTCCGCGAAGGCCTCATAGTTGCCCGCGATGCGATCGGCATCGGACGACAGCTTGTTGTAGAAGATCACCGCCGGGATTGCCGCGAGCAGACCCAGCGCGGTCGCGACGAGCGCTTCCGAGATGCCGGGCGCCACGACGGCGAGCGACGTGTTCTGTGAGATCGCGATCTCCTCGAAGGCGACCTTGATCCCCCAGACCGTGCCGAACAGGCCCACGAAGGGCGAGATCGAGCCCACGGTCGCAAGGAAATTCAGCCCGTAATTGAGGTTCTCGGTGGCTTTCTGGATCGCGACATCCATCGAGCGTTCGATCCGCGCCTGCGCGCCGGTGATCAGCGCGCCGTCCTGACGGTGCGACCGACGCCATTCAAGCATGCCGGCGGCGAAGATCTTCTGGCTCGCGCCCTCGGGCGCAGGGCCGATCTGGTCGAACAGCTCATCGAGCGGCTCACCCGACCAGAAGGCCCGGTCGAAGGCTTCCGCCTCGGAGCGCGCCGCGCGATAGGCGATGAATTTGCGGATGATGATCGCCCAGGACCAGAAGCTGGCCACCACGAGAATGATCATCACGAGTTTGACGGTCAGCGATGCGCGCAGAAAGAGCGCAAGCAGGGAGAAGTCGATCTCCTGCGCCATCGCAAGCGAAGATTGGTCCATAGGTACTGCTCGCCGGTTGGGGCCACGTTATCGGGCCTCTGATTACCAGCGATTCTATATCAGCAGTAAGGGGAACGCCATAACAACAATGTAACCGGCGAAACCCCGCCGCTTTTCAATGCAGTTTCGGGGCCAGTTTCCGGCGAATATCGGCGGGAAGCCGCTGAGCCGCGCCCGCCTCATTGAGACAGACGATGGTGACCTGCGCGGTGAACAGCACCTCGCCGTCGCGCTGCACGGTCTGCTCCATCACGAAACGCGCGCCCGTCTCGGCCACCAGATCGGTCGTGACGACCAGCTCGTCGTCGAATTTCGCGGGCCGCAGGTAATCGGCCTCGACCCGTCGTACCGCGAAGACCACGCCGTGATCGGCCTTCAGCGCGACCTGATCCACGCCCAGCGCGCGGACGAATTCGGACCGCCCGCGCTCGATGAACTTCAGGTAATTGGCGTAATAGACGATCCCCGCGAGATCAGTGTCCTCGTAATAGACCCGGATCGGAAACTCATGCGCCATTCTCGTTCTCCTGATCGTCCGGCTCCGCCTCGCCCACTTCGCGCGACAATTCCCGCACCGCCTCTGCGGCCTCGCCCTGACGCAGACCTGCGCGGGCGGCAAGGCGCAGCGCGTGGCTCGGATCTTTGGCAACCGCCGGCATCGTCGGATCGTAGCCCGCCGCAATGATCGCCGCGATCTCGGGGCGCAGCACGGTCACCCCGCGCGCAACCGCCAGCGGCGAGCGTTTCACGAAAGCCTTGTCGGACCACAGCAGGATCATCTGCACCGCCTGGCTCAGCGCGATCACCTCGGCAGGCACCTCATCGAGCCCCGCATCCATCCGCACGAAGGCGAAACATGCCCGGATCGCGCCGTCCTTGTCGAAGCGGAAGACGCGATACTGGTTCGCGCCCTGATCGTCGAGCCGGATGACCAGATCCTGCAGACCATCGATCAGGTGATCGAGATTGGGCACCTCAAGCAATTCCTGCCAATCGCGGAAGAAGAAGATCATCAGGTTCGCGCCAAGCTCGGGATCGGTCTCGGCCATCTTGTGCCCGGCCAGCGCGACCACAGCCTCGACCGCGCCTTTCACGGTCGCCAGCGTCGCAGCTTCCACCCCGAACACCACCGGCACGACCGGACGCCCCCAGCGCGCGAACAGATACTCGTCGGAGGAACGCCGGAAGAGCTGCTCCACCATTTCGCCCGTGATCTCTGCCTGTTCCGACATGCCGCCTCCCTCGCTTCGCCCTGACCCTAAGAGATCGCGCCGGAGGGGGAAAGGGGCCAACCCCATCTGCCGCGCATCCCCGGCTCTTGCCTCCAGCCTTATTTCGGCTTGGCACAAATATCCCGGGGGAGCGCCCGACAGGGCGTGGGGGCAGCGCCCCCTCTTCTTCGGCCTCTCGGGCCCCCACAGTGACGGGCGGCAGCCCTCCCTGATCTGCGCTTGCCGCCCTGCGGTCGCACGCCTATAAGGGCCGCATGTTCTTGCTGGCTGCATATCCGCGAATTACCTGCCCGGCGCTCTGACGCGTCAGGGTAGCCGGGATATTGCGCCAAGCCCCGAGGCGTGCGCGCGCACGCCCTTCCCTTTCCCAAGGACGACAATTCCATGAGCTCCGACCAGACCACCGAGACGACCGCCCCCGATTATCGTGGCACCGTCTTCCTGCCGAAAACCGACTTCCCGATGCGCGCAGGCCTGCCCATGCGCGAGCCCGACTGGCTGGCGCGTTGGGAGAAGATCGGCGTCTATGACCGCCTGCGCGAGAAGGCCGCGAAGGACAACCGCCCGAGCTTCGTTCTCCATGACGGCCCTCCCTATGCGAACGGCCATCTGCATATCGGCCACGCGCTCAACAAGATCTTGAAGGACTTCATCACCCGCTCGCAGCAGATGATGGGCCGCGATGCGCGCTACGTGCCGGGCTGGGACTGCCACGGCCTGCCGATCGAGTGGAAGATCGAAGAGCAGTACCGCGCCAAGGGCCTCGACAAGGATAATGTGGACGTGGTGGCCTTCCGCCGCGAATGCCGCGCCTTTGCCGAGAACTGGGTCGACATCCAGCGCGAGGAATTCAAGCGTCTGGGCGTCTATGGCAACTGGGCCGATCCGTATCTGACGATGAACTACCATGCCGAGGCGGTGATCGCCGAGGAGTTCATGAAGTTCCTGATGAACGGCACGCTCTATCAGGGCTCCAAGCCCGTCATGTGGTCGCCGGTCGAGAAGACCGCGCTGGCCGAGGCCGAGGTCGAATATCACGACCACACCAGCCACACGATCTGGGTGCGTTTCAAGGTCCGCCGGGGCGGCAACGCGGCGATGCCGACCGAGGATGCGGTCGAGTATGACGCGGCCGATCAGGCGCTGCTGGCCGATCAGCTGCATGAGGCCAGCGTCGTGATCTGGACCACGACGCCGTGGACGATCCCGCAAAACCGCGCCGTCTCCTTCCATCCGACGATCGGCTACGGCCTCTACCGGGTCGACACGCTGGGCGAGAAATCGACCGCCGAAGAAGGCGAGCTTCTGCTGATGGCCGATGCGCTGGCGCAATCGGTGATGGATCAGGCGAAGGTCGAGAGCTTCACCCGCGTGCGCGACGTGTCGGCAGCGGAGCTGGAAGGACTGACCCTGTCGCACCCCTATGCCGGCGTCGACGGCGCGAATGGCGAATGGGATTTCGACGTGCCGGTCCTGCCGGGCGATCACGTGACCGACGAGGCCGGGACGGGCTTTGTCCACACCGCGCCGTCGCATGGTGACGACGACTATCAGATGGGCCTCAAGTTCGGTCTGCCGATGACCTACAACGTCGAACCCGACGGCACCTACCGCAAGGATCTGCCGCTGTTCGGCGGCGAGGCGATCGTCGCGGCGGACGGCAAGGACGGCCCGGCCAACGTGTCGAACATCAAGCAGCTCGCTTGGGCCGGTGCGCTTCTCGCCAAGGGCAAGATCAAGCACTCCTACCCGCATAGCTGGCGCTCGAAAGCGCCGCTGATCTATCGCAACACGCCGCAATGGTTCGCCGCGATCGACCACACGCTCGACGATGGCATGGGCACCTATGGTGACACGATCCGCAAGCGCGCGCTGACCTCGATCGAGGAGCTGGTGACCTTCACGCCCGAGAAGGGCAAGAACCGCCTGCATTCGATGATCGAGAACCGTCCCGACTGGGTGCTGAGCCGTCAGCGCGCCTGGGGCGTGCCGCTGACCTGCTTCGTCAAGAAAGGCGCCAAGCCTACCGACGAGGACTTCCTGCTGCGCAATGCCGAAGCCAATGCGCGCATCATCGCCGCCTTCGAGACCGAGGGTGCGGATGCGTGGTATGAGGATGGGTTCAAAGCGAAGGTTCTCGATGGTCTGGTGAACCCCGACGATTACGAGCAGGTCTTCGACGTGCTCGACGTGTGGTTCGACAGCGGGTCCACCCATGCCTTCGTGCTGCGCGACCGCGCGGACGGGGCCGAGGACGGCATCGCCGATGTCTACCTTGAGGGCACCGACCAGCACCGCGGCTGGTTCCACTCCTCGCTGCTGCAGGCCTGCGCCACGAAAGGCCGCGCGCCCTATCGCAACGTGGTGACGCACGGGTTCACGCTCGACGAGAAGGGCATGAAGATGTCCAAATCGCTGGGCAACACGATCGTCCCCGAGGAAGTCATCAAGCAATACGGCGCGGATATCCTGCGCCTCTGGGTCGCGCAGACCGACTTCACCGAGGATCAGCGTATCGGCCCGGAGATCCTGAAAGGCGTCGCGGACAGCTATCGCCGTCTGCGCAACACGCTGCGCTTCATGCTGGGCAATCTCGACGGGTTCTCCGACGCCGAGCGCGTCGATCCGGCGGAGATGCCGGAGCTGGAGCGCTGGGTGCTGCATCGTCTGGCGCAGCTCGATGTGGAGGTCCGCAAGGGCTATGACGCGTTCGACTTCCAGGGCGTGTTCCAGCAGCTGTTCAACTTCTGCACGGTGGATCTGTCGGCCTTCTATTTCGACATCCGCAAGGACGCGCTCTATTGCGACCCGGAAGACGGCCTGCGTCGCCGTTCGGCGCGCACGGTGCTCGATCTGCTGTTCCACCGCCTGACGACCTGGCTGGCGCCGATCCTCGTCTTCACGATGGAAGACGTGTGGCTGTCGCGCTTCCCGGGCGACGATGCCTCGGTTCACCTGCAGGACATCCCCGAGACGCCCGCGGACTGGGCCGATGCGAGCCTTGCCGCGAAATGGGACGGCATCCGCCGCGCCCGTCGTGTGGTGACGGCGGCGCTGGAAGTGCAGCGCTCGGCCAAGGTGATCGGGGCCTCGCTCGAGGCGGCACCTGTCGTGCATGTCGAGGATGCGGACGTTCTGGCGGCGCTGAAATCGGTGCCCTTCGAGGATCTCTGCATCACCTCGGATATCGCGCTGACCGCCGATCCGGCTCCGCAGGAAGCTTACCGCCTGCCCGAAGTCTCGGGCATCTCGGTGGTCTTCGAGAAGGCAGATGGCGAGAAATGCGAACGCTGCTGGAAGATCCTGCCCGATGTCGGCACGCATAAGCATCCCGGCACCTGCAAACGGTGCGATGCGGCGCTGGACTGAGCAGCTCGCTTCCGACGACAGAATAAAGGGCACCCCGCGCGGGTGCCCTTTTTCATGTCACCTCAGGACGGCATCTGATGCGGCGGCAGAGCGGGAGGACCGAACCGGTTGCCGCCCGTGGAGCCGCGCTGGACGGTAAAGAAGAGCAGGACCAGCGTCCCGATCACCGGGATCAGCGTGATCAGGGCCCACCAGCCGGTCCGGTCGATATCGTGCAGCCGCCGCACCAGCACCGCGAGCGCTGGCAGGAACACGACGAGAGAGAAGATCCCGCCGAGCAGCGACGCGTCGTGCCGCATCATCATCGGACCGAAAAGGATACGGTCCAAGATGCCGAAGACGATGTTGCCGAGAAAGATGAACAGAACGAACCACCAGAATTCGGGCCGGGCCGCGCGGCCGGTGAAGGTCACGTAGTTCGAGAAACATTTGCGGATTGCGTCGCTGAACTCCATCGGAGCGTCTCCCTCTGTTTATGTGCCGTAGGGAAAGCTTAGCCGCAGGGTCGCTCTCGACGCCAGCCTCAATGCAGATTCAAACGGCGTCCCTGTCGCGCAGCCAGCGCTGCAGAGTGCGCTCTTCGGCCTGTGCCTGCTCGCGCTTTGCCAGTTCCGCCGCGCGTTCGGCGCGGGCGCGGTCGAGAAGCGTGTCGTAGGTTTTCGCCTCTCGAAACAGCTCTCGCATCCGGTCTTCCAGCGGCACGCGGCGTTCGTTCAGCGTGCCGATTTCCTGATCGAGCCAGGAGACCGTCTCGCGCACCGCCTCGCGAAACCCGGCGGCATAGGGCGCGGTCTCGGGCGAGGTGACGTGAAGCTCGGCGCGGGCGCGCTCCGTCAACGTATCGCGCTCGCCTTCCAGCCGCGCGACCTGCGCATTCAGTTTCGATAGCTCGCCAGCCTGCTCTTCGAGCTCGCGCCTGCGCAGCCGCCCTATCACCTCCAGAGCCGCGATCCGGTTGCGCGCCATCGCCTGTTTACGCCGCCTGCGGCAGCTCTTTCTGCGCCTGTTCGACGGCGTAGAAATCGGGCTGATAGACGGTGGGAATGCTGCCGCGACCGATCTCGATGCAGATATTCGGCGGGTGGTCACTCACCAGCGCCACGAAGATATCGCGGATCACGGCATAGAACGCGGAATCCTCTTCTTCGATCTGGCGAAGACGCCCGGACATCGGCTGCACGAAGCAATAGGCAAGGAACACGCCAAGGAAGGTACCGACGAGCGCGCCACCGATCATGCCGCCCAGAATTTCCGGCGGCTGGTCGATCGCCCCCATTGTTTTGATCACGCCCAGAACGGCCGCGATGATGCCGATGGCAGGAAGCGCGTCAGAGACGGTCTGCAGCGCCGAGGCCGGTGCCATGACCTCGCGGTGATGCTTCTTGAGCTTGCGGTTGATGACGTCCTCGGTCTGGTATTTGTCATCGAAGTTCATCGCCAGCATCCGGAAGCTGTCAGTGATCAGCTGGATCGCGAAATGGTCCTTCAGGATGCGCGGATAGCGACCGAAGATCTCGCTCTCTTCCGGGGTCTCGATATGCGAGTCGAGCGCAATGATCCCCTTGTTGCGATAGAGCCGCGACAGTTCGAACAGCAGGTTGAGCAGATCGGTGTAATCCGCCGTCTTCCACTGGCTACCCTTCATCACTTTCACAAGCCCGCGCCCCGAGCGGCGGATCATGCTGAACGAGTTCGCGATCAGGAAGGAGCCCAAGGCCGCGCCGCCGATCATCATCCCCTCGAAGGGCAGAGCGTGAATGAGAACGTCCATGCTGCCGCCGGAGAGAAGGAAGCCGCCGAACACGAGGCCCACGACGGCCAACAGGCCAAGGATGATCGTCATTATTCTTTGTCCGTGTGTTTCGCGCCCTGCGGTCTTTCACCGACAGCCGCCGTTTCCTGAAATTCTTGGCTAAATCTCCGGCGACGCTCCCGTTAAGTCAAGTATAAATGCCGGAATCGCGAGCAATATTAAGCATAAATCTAAGATTTCGGAGGCTTAACAAGGAAACTTGACCGATTATTCATGAATAGATAAGTTCAATCCAACACGGATCTTGCATTCAGGGCATTTCATGAGCGCCAGCGCGGAAGCCATAGCCTTTCTGCTCGAAGAGCAGGACCTGCGCCATCTGTTCCAGCAATGGCCGCAGCAGATGTGTCTGGCTGTGGGCCTCGACCCGGAAGGCGGCTGCGCAATGCTGGTCTTTCACGCAAGCGAGGCCGAGCGCGTCCTGCCCCGGCTCGCGCGCTCGATGAACTGGCGCGCGGATGAGTTCAGCGTCATTCCGAAGATCGACGGGTATCGCACCCGGCGGATGCTGTTTTCCGACGAGCAGAAGATCCTGTCCCTCGTACATGAGACCGACGATCTTCCCGAGATCGCGCGCGATTACGCGATCAATTTCGCCTATGCCGCCGATGAAGGTCTCGATCCGGAAGCGCTGACCGATGCGAAATCGGCCTCGGTCTCGCCCGCGATGCGCGAGGTGGAGCGGCTTCTGTCGGAGCTAAACCCGGAACAATCCACGACGACGGCGCCCGCGAGCAAGATCGCCGCGTCCACGTCACGTGCCAACGCGGAGGCCGCGCGCCAGACCGGCGAGGATGGCGGTCCGCCCGGCTTCCGGCGGCTGAGCGACACCCACCGGGCCGAGGCGCTGATGGCGACGTGCGAACTGAGCCTCAGCGGCGCCACCGTGCGCATTTCCATCGAAGACGCCGGTGCCGATGCACAAAGCTTCGGGGTGCGGGACGTCTATTTCCGTGACGATCTGCACAGCTTCGCCATTCCGGTCGCCGAACTGGCGCGACAGGGCGCGACCGCCATGCCCGGTCAGATCCACGCCCCCGCAGACCATTTCCCCGCCTCGCTCCTTGCGACCCTGCGGCGGACCCCGCTTTCGGCGCGACTGACCGCGCTCGACCACTTCATCTTCATCGCGCCCGAAGCCGCGAAGCCGCAGGCTACCCCCCTCGCCGCCCCGCCGCGCGAGGCCGCCGGCAAGCTCCCGGTGAAGCGCGCGGGCGCGAAGCCGCAGATGCGCACGATGCTGGGTGGTGCGGCACTGATCTTCTTCTCCGCGCTGGCGCTGCAACTTGGTCTGACGCCCGCGCTCAGCCACGGCGAGGCGCGGAAGGTCTCGCTCGATACGATCCGCGAATCCGTCTTCCAGTCGCTTGCGGACGACCAAACAGGCGAGGAGCGCTGAGCCATGGATTGCGCCATCATCACCCCGATAGGCCCCGGCCACCGCGCGCTGTTCGAAGAGAGCTGTGCGCCTTCCGTCGAGACCGCGATCGGCTTTTCCAAGGGCCCGTTCGATCAGATCCATCACTACGCCATGGACGACACGCAAGGGCTTCACGGCCGGTCTGCGCGCCGCAACGCCGCGATCCGGCAGGCGCAAGAGGCGGGCATCGCATGGATATTCTTCCTCGATGCGGACGACGTGATGACCCCGAACGCCTTTGAGGCCTTCGGCGCGCGGCTTGCGGCGGAGCCAGACCTCGACGCGCTTTGGGGTCTGATCTGCGAACTCGACGCGGCGGGCGAGCCGCAACTGCGCGACGGCCAACCGGCGAAGATTTCCGCCTATGCGGAGTTTCTTGCCACCCCACCCTTCTTCGCGGTTCAGATCGGCGCCTTCATCCGCACCGAATTGGTCGCGCGCTTCGGCTTCGATGAAGCGATGGATACGGGCGAGGATTACAAGCTTTACCTGCAGCTTTGGCAGACCGGGAATTGCGCGAAACGCCCGGAGATTTTCTTCGTCAATCGCCGCGATCAACACTCCACCGGTCCACGCTCTGCGACGGGGGCCGATTGGGCCCGGCAGGTCGAGCGGATGTGGGCCGACGCGGTCGAGCGCGATCCGGTCTGGGCGCAGCTCGAGCATCGGGGCGTAGCTGCGAAAATGCAGATCACCAATCCGCTCGACATCATCCAGAACACCCACCTTCAGGGACGGTTCTTCGAGGATAGCTCGCTCGAAAAGCTGCGCGATCTGATCGGCGTGGCGCATCCGCATATCGTCGAGGTCGGCGCGAATATCGGCAACCACGTCGTCTGGTACGCGCAGCATCTGGACCCGGCGCGCATCTATCCGGTGGAGCCGAACCCCGCGGCGCTGACGCTTCTGGACGGCAATATCGCCGCAAACGGGATCGAAGACCTGATCGACCGGCGCGGGATGGGCTTCGGCGTCGGACGCGCGGAAGGTAGCTTCCGCGCCGAGACGACGGAGGAAAACAACCTCGGGGCCACGACACTGGTCGCCGACGAGGCGGGCGAGTTGAAGGTCGTGACGCTGGATGCGCTGATGGCCGATGCCCGCGCCGATTTCCTCAAGATCGACGCCGAGGGGATGGAGCTGGACGTGCTCGCCGGGGCAGAGGCGCTGATCGCGCGCGACCGCCCGCTGATCTGGGTCGAGACCCGCCGCGACAACCTCCTCGCCTTCGCGCAGGAGTGGTGCCGCGCGCATGACTACGTGCTGATCGACAGCGTGTTCTACGTCCACTCCATCGACTACTTCGCCATTCCGAGGGAACGCGCATGACCCAGACAACCCTCTCGCGCAAGGACCGGCGCGCCCGGGCCGCGAAAGCCGCGAAGTATTACGGCATCGCTGATGGCGCCGCGGCACTGACGATGCACGAAGCCTATGAGGCGCTCGCTGCGGCCGACGGCCCGAAAGCCGCGCGACTGGCGCATGAGGTCAGCCAGACGCATCCGGCCAACCGCCATCCGTGGCTCGTATTGGGCACTGTGGCGCTGGATCGCCGCGAGACCGAGGCGGCGGCGCAGTTCTTCGACCGCGCGCTGCTGATTGCGCCCACCGATGCGATGGCGCTGGCGGGGCTGGGCAAAGCGCGGGTTCTGAAGGCCGACATCTTCGCGGCCATCGATCTGTTCGCGCAGGCGATCGAGCGTGGCAGCGAAGACGTCCCGATGGCCCGCCTTTATGCCGATCTGATGGGGCGGCTCGATCGCTCGACCACGGCCGGACGAAATCTGCGCAAGATGGCTCAGCGCATGAAAACGGCCGAGATGTGGCTCATCACCGCCGATGCCTTTGCCACCGGCGAAAGCAACGCCGAGGCCGCACCGGCCTACGAGGAAGCCGCGCGTCTCGCCCCGCAGCCGCTTTCCCATCGGATCGGCCTGCTCAAGGCGAAACTTTTCCGGCAGGACTATCAGGGTCTCATCGCCGGAGCCGACGCCCTCCTGTCCAAACTTGAGGAAACGAACGCGCATCGCGACGACGTCGTGACCCTGCGCATGGCCGCGCTGCGGGCACTGGGTGACATCCCGCGCGCGCTCGAAACCCTCTCGCATCGCTTCCAGGATCCGGCCCAGTTTCAGCGCGCCCTCGGGTTTTCCGCCAATTGCCACCTCGACCGCGAGGCGTTCCATGAGGCGCATATTGCCTTCCGGGAGGCGCTGCATCTTGTCGATGGCGGCGGGCTCTGGGTGAAGCGCGCCTATGGCACCTTCCTGATGGGACAGGGCGATTTCGCTGGCGGCGCGCCTTACTACGCGGGACGTCAACCCGAGGCGAACCGCCGCCGTATTCCCTACGAGAACTCCGAACCCGATCGCCTCACCGCGCGCGAGCGTCTCTTTCTGATCGACGAGCAGGGGATCGGCGATCAGCTTGCGCTGCTGCCGATCATCGACCGTGCGCCCCTGCCCCCTGGGGCGAAGGTGACTTTCGTGGGCGAGGTTCGGATGAAGCCGCTGATCGAGCGCTGCGGCCTTGGCGTCGATTTTGCGGAGACCACCGAGGTCGACAAGATGAACGTCGCGCCGGAAGAGATGATCTTCGTGGGCGACGTTGTGCGCTATCTCAGCGTCGAGGCGCTCGCGGAACAGCCGCTGGGCGGCTATCTGCGCGCGGATGTCGAGCGGGTCGAGGTGATCCGCTCCCGCTACCGCGAGATGGCGCAGGGCGGCCCGGTCGTGGGCATCGCCTGGCACAGCAACGACCCGATCACCGGCGCGCATCGCTCCCTCGCGCTCGAGACCCTGCTGACGGCGCTGCCCGAGGGCGCGCTGGTGGTGAACCTGCAATATGGCGACCGGGAAGCAGAGCTTGCACAGGCCGCCCGCACGCGCCCCGATCTGACACTTTTCGGCGATCCAGAGATCGACCAGCTCGCCGATCTCGACGGGTTCGCGGCGCAGATCATGGCGCTCGACCGGGTGGTGAGCATCGACAACACCACCGCCCATGTCTGCGGCGCGTTGGGGCATCCCGACAGCCATGTGCTGATCCCGAAAGGGGCGGCCTGCATGTGGTATTGGGGCCGTCACGGAAGCCCGGATCGCTGGTATGGCAATCTGCAACTTCATCGCCAGACGCAGCTTGGCGACTGGAGCGGTCCGCTCTCCGAGATCGCCGCGCTTTAAGGGGCGCTCAGGACCGAGGGCTTACGCGCCCTCGCCATCCACTTCTTCGGGAAGCGGCACGTCGAACCCCGCCTCCAGTAGCAGCCTGTAGGTTTCCGCGAAGGCCCGCATCGACCCAAGCTGCTCCGATTTCCGCTGCGAGAAGAACACCGTCGCGCTTTGGTGGAACCGGATCGCGGCATCGGTGTCGGGATCCGCGCCGGGGCGATAGGCGCCCACCCGGATCAGATCCTCCATATCCGCATATTTCCCCAGCGCACGCCGGGCCGCCTGCATGATGCGATACTCTGCATCCGTGTGGCAGTCAGGCAGCATCCGCGAGATGCTTTTCTGCACGTTCACCGCCGGGTAGCGGTCCTGCTCGGCGATGTGGCGGTCGAGCACGATATGGCCGTCCACGATCCCGCGCACGGTGTCGGCGATGGGCTCGTTCATGTCGTCGCCATCCACCAGAACCGTGTAGAGCCCGGTGATGTCGCCCGCCCCTTCGACGCCGGGCCCGGCCCGTTCCAGAAGATGCGGCAGCTCCGCGAAGACGGTCGGCGGATAGCCCCGGGTGGTCGGCGGCTCGCCCCCGGAGAGACCGATCTCGCGCTGCGCCATCGCGAAGCGGGTAACGGAATCGATCAGCAGCAGCACTTGCTTGCCCTGATCGCGGAAATGCTCGGCCACCGCCGTCGCAGTCCAGGCCGCCTGACGGCGCAGCAAGGGCGGCTCGTCGCCCGTCGCCACCACGACGATCGCGCGGGCCATTCCCTCGGGGCCCAGATCGTTCTGGATGAAGTCCTGCACTTCGCGACCACGCTCGCCAACCAGCCCGATCACGATCACATCCGTATCGGTATTGCGCGCGAGCATCGCCATCAGCGTCGATTTCCCGACGCCCGAGCCCGCGAAGACGCCCATGCGCTGGCCGCGGCAGATCGGGGTGAAGATGTCGAAGACCTTGATCTGCGTCTCCAGCTTCGCGCCGACCCGCTTGCGGTCGAAGGCGCGCGGCGGGGCGGCCTTGAGGTCGCGCGCCGTCTCGCCGGGAACCCAACTAGTGCCGCTGCGCACCGGACGACCCAGCGCATCCACGACCTGACCGATCCAGCTTTCATCGGGATGGATCAGATCGCCGTGTTGATCAAGTTCGACCCGATCCCCCACCGAGACGCCATCCCAGCTGCCGAAGGGCAGAACGCGGGTTCCCGCCTCGTTCAGCCCGACCGCCTCGGCCAGCACCGGACCACGCCGCCCGTGCACGATGCACCGCTGACCGATTCCCATCGCGCGCTCGAGCCCGACGACAGTCAGCGACAGGCCGGTCACAGAATGGACATGGCCGACAATTCTTGCCTCGTCGGCCTCATCAACCGCATAATTCAAGGAAGAAAAAATCGTATTCACAAGGATAAACCCTACCAATCCATTCTCATACCGATATACTATCCATGAAAACGGAGCGATCCAACGTGAAACTTGATACGATATCCTTTTTTAACCTCGCATCGGATCGGATGCAGTGGCTTGCGGCCCGCCAGAAGGTGCTGGCCGAGAACATCGCCAATGCCGACACGCCGAATTATCGCGCGCGGGATGTGACCGACTTCCAGAGCTTCCTCGAGAAGAGCGACGCGAACCGCTCGGCGGGCGGCCCGCTGCACGAAACCACGGTCGAAACCGTGGGCGGCAGCGGGGCGTGGGACAGCAGCCTCGACGGCAACGACGTGGCGCTGGAACAGCAATCCGTGATGGCGAGCGAGAATGCCGATCAATACCGGCTGGCGGCGAACCTTTATCGCAAGGCCTATCAACTTCTCAACGCCGCCAGCGGCAAGGAATAACGCGAGGAGACAACCATGAGCATGGACCCTCTGAAATCAATCGGTGCGATTGCAGCAAGCGGGCTGCGGGCACAAGGGGAACGGCTGAAGGTCGTCTCCGAAAACGTGGCCAATGCGGATTCGACGGGCTCGACGCCGGGCGCAGATCCGTATCGCCGCAAGACCATCTCCTTCGGCGAGCTGGTCGATGACGCCTCGGGCGCCTCGATGGTCGATGTGACCGATGTCGGCCGCGACACGTCGGATTTCGTGCTGAAATACGACCCCGCCCATCCGGCGGCCAATGCCGAGGGTTTCGTGAAACTGCCGAACGTCAATCCGATCATCGAGATGAGCAACATGCGCGAAGCCGCGCGCAGCTACGAAGCCAACCTGAACATGCTCGAGACCGGCCGCCAGATGCGCCGCGAGATGATCGACCTCCTGAAATAGGTGAAGCATGAGCGATCCAGTCCTCTCCAATGCAGCGATCCGGGGCGCCTATGGCGCCTCGCGCAGCCTGAGCGGCGGCCCGGCCTCCGCACATGAAGCCAAATCCGCCGGGCAGAGCTTCGGCGACATGCTCAAAGGCGCCGCCGAAGAGGCGGTGCAGACCATGCGCGCGGCCGATACGACCGCGCAGGCAGGTCTGACCGGGCAGGTCAGCACGCAGCAGGTCGTCGAGGCGACCATGGCGATGGAATCCACCGTCAAGGTCACGGTGGCGATGCGCGACAAGCTGGTCGAGGCCTATCAGGAAATCATGCGGATGCCGATCTGAGGCAGGCGGGGACGACATGGAAGAAGCCGATGTCTATGCGATCATGTCGGACACGATCTGGACGATCCTTATGGGGGCCGGCCCTATTCTTGCGCTCGCGCTGATCGTCGGGCTCGGCATCGCGATCTTTCAGGCTTTGACGCAGGTTCAGGAGATGACGCTGACCTTCGTGCCGAAGATCGTCGCGATCTTCGTCGGTCTCGTGCTTGCCCTACCGTTCATCTACGCAACGCTGTCGCATCTGTCAGACACCGTCTTCGATCTCATCATGAACGGACCCGCGTGATGGCGCGGGCGGGGTGGTTTCAGGCCTTGGCGGCGCTTGCGATTGCGAGCCTCGCCGCCACCGGCCCCGCACGGGCCGAAGGCTGGGCGGGGTTCTACACCTCCAGCCGCCCCAGCGTGCCCGAGGCAACGACGCCCCTCCCCTCCACCTTCGGCAATGACCAGCAATGCCTGCGCCAGATTTTCGCGGCGCAGGACCGCTACGGCATCCCCGACAACCTGCTGCTCGCGATCGGGCTGCAGGAGGCTGGGTTTCGTAACGAGGGCCGTCTGACCGTCTGGCCGTGGAGCGTGAACGCTGCGGGTGAGGGCCGGATCTTCGACAGCCGCGAGGCGGCGATGGCGTGGGTTCACCAGAAGCAGGCCGCGGGGGTCACCTCGATCGACACGGGCTGCATGCAGGTGAACCGCAAGTGGCACCCCGACGCGTTCGACTCGCTGGCCCAGTCCTTCGATCCGGCGGCGAATGTGGATTATGCCGCGCGGTTTCTGGTCGATCTGCACCGGCGCACCGGGGATTGGTGGATTGCCGCGGGCTCGTATCATTCTTTCACGCCAGAGGCACGCCAGACCTATCTGACCGCGCTCAAGCGCAATCTCGCGGTGGCGCAGAAACGTGGCGATTATTTCGTCCAGCTCGCAGGCGCCGCCCCCGTGGATGCGCCCGCGCCGAGTACCTCGCCGCGCCCTGCGCGCCGGAAACTTCCCGTCTTCTGGTCGGCCGACCTGACCGCGGATCAGGAGATGCGGCTGTCGATCTATTCGACCAACGACCTGCAACCCGTGCTTCCCAATTTCACGCGAACGAATTGAGCGACGGATGAGCCAAAATCAGACCAGTTTCGGCAAGAACCTCGTAGGGCTTGGCATCAAGAACCGCGATATCGGGTTCGCGATTGGCGTGACGCTGATCCTCGGGATGCTGTTCGTCCCGCTGCCACCGATCATCCTCGATTTCGGCCTCGCGATCTCGCTGTCGTTGTCGGTGCTGATCCTGATGGTGGCGCTGTGGATCCCGAAGCCGCTGGAGTTCAACTCCTTCCCGACGTTGCTGCTCGTGGTGACGATGCTGCGGCTGTCGCTCAACATCTCCTCGACGCGGCTCATTCTCAGCCAGGGCCATACCGGGACCGATGCGGCGGGCGGCGTCATCGAGGGGTTCTCACGCTTCATCGTGGGCGGGGATTTCGTGATCGGGATCGTGATCTTCGCGATCCTCGTGGTGATCAACTTCGTGGTCATCACCAAGGGCTCGACCCGGATCGCCGAGGTCTCCGCGCGTTTCTCGCTCGATGCGATGCCGGGCAAGCAGATGGCGATCGACGCCGATCTCGGCGCGGGGCTGATCGACGAGGTGGAGGCCAAGCGCCGCCGCAAGGAGCTGGAGGACGAGAGCGGCTTCTTCGGCGCGATGGACGGTGCGTCGAAATTCGTGCGCGGCGATGCGGTGGCGGGGATCATCATCACGCTGATCAATGTCGTCGGCGGCATCCTGATCGGCGTCGTCCAGCACGGGCTGAGCGTCTCTCAGGCGGCGGGCAATTACACCGTCCTGACGATCGGCGACGGGCTTGTGACGCAGATCCCGGCGCTGGTGGTCTCGCTGGCGGCAGGCCTGATCGTCACGAAAGGCGGCACAGAGGGCGCGGCAAACGAGGCGGTGCTGGGGCAGCTGTCGAACTTCCCCAAGGCGCTCTACATGGCGGCGGTGCTGCTGTTCGGGATCGGTCTGCTGCCCGGCTTCCCGATCGTGGTGTTTTTCGCGCTGGCCGGGCTGCTCGCCGGGCTGGGCTACGTGATGCAGGAGCAGGCTGCGCTGCGCGCCAGCGACGAGGCGGCGGCAGAAGCCCGCGCGGCCCAGATGGAAGAAACGTCGGCCGAGACCACGCAGCAGCAACTCAAGCTCGACGAGCTGCGCCTCAGCCTCGGCGCGGGGCTGGTGCCGCTGATCTCGAGCATGGATGCCGCCCTGCCCGGCAAGGTCAAAAGCCTGCGCAATCTCTTCATGAAGGATTACGGTTTCGTCCTGCCCTCGGTCCGCATCAAGGACGACCCGATGCTGCCGACGAACAGCTATTCGATTCTCGTGCAGGGCGTCGAAGCGGCGAAAGGCGAGCTGCGCCCCAATCTGGTGATGGTGATCGACCCGTCCGGCGATCAGGTGAAGCTGCCCGGCGAGCGGATCAAGGAGCCCACCTTCGGGCTGAGCGCAGTCTGGATCGACCCGGCCCGCGCCTCCGAGGCCGAACAGCAGGGCCATACGGTCGTGGACCCCGAGAGCGTGATCACCACCCACCTCACCGAGATCATCAAGGAGCATATGTCCGAACTGCTCACCTATGGCGCGGTGAAGAAGCTCTTGGCCGAGCTGGACCGCGACTACCAGAAACTCGCGAGCGATATTTCCAACTCCGCGCCGGAGATTCTGCTGCAACAGGTGCTGCAATCGCTGCTGGCCGAGCGCATCTCGATCCGCAACCTGCCGCTGATCATCGAGGCGGTGGCCGAGGCTGCGCCGTCGAGCACCAACCCCGCCGTCATCACCGAGCGGGTCCGTGCGCGCCTCGCGAACCAGATCTGCCGCGCGCTGGCGGATGGTTCGGGCTTCGTGCCGGTGCTGACCATGTCGGGCGCGTGGGAGCATGAATTCGGCGAGGCGGTGAAGATCAACGGCAAGGACCGGACCTTCCTGATGTCGCCGCAGCGCGTGCAGGAATTCGTTTTGGAGGCCCGTCAGGAAATCCAGCGCCACGCGGCGCGCGACGAATGGCCCGCGCTGATGGTCGCACCGGAAGTGCGTGGATATGTCCGCTCGATGCTCGAACGCGTGAGCCCGATGACGCAGGTGATCTCGCATAACGAGGTCCACCGGAAGGCCGCGATGAAGACGGTCGGGACGATCGGGGCCTGAGGGGTGAGCGGGCTGAGCGCATTTCTCGACGGGCAGCTCTTCGGCTATCTCATCGTCTTCGCCCGGCTGGGCAGCGCGTTGATGTTCATGCCGGGCTTCGGCGAGATGCAGGTGCCGACCCGCAGCCGTCTGGCGATGGCGGTTGTGTTCAGCCTCGCGCTTTATCCCGCGACGCCGGTGATGCCGATGCAGCCCGACAATCTCGTGACCTTCGCGATCTATCTCGGGCTCGAGGTGACCACGGGCCTCTGGATCGGGCTGACCGCGCGGGTGCTATTCAGCGCGCTGCAATTCGCGGGCCATCAGGCTGGTCAGGTCTCGGGCCTCGCCAATGCTTTCGCACCGAGCCTCGGATCGTTCGAGGGCTCCACCATGATCGCGAGCTTCCTGCTGATCTCGGGCGTTGCGCTGATCTTCGTCACGAATACGCATCACGTCATCATCCGCGCGCTGCTCTATTCCTACGACGTTTTCCCGCCGGGCACGCTTCTGCTGGGCGACATGGCGAAGCAGATCGTCAAAGCCGCGTCGGCCAGCCTCTATATCGGGGCGGCGATCGCGGCCCCGTTCTTCGTCATGGGGCTGATCTTCAATCTCGGGATGGGGCTCGCGAACCGGATGATGCCCGCTCTGCCGGTCTTCTTCGTCGCGGCGCCTGCGCTGATCGCGTCGGGCCTGCTGATCCTCGCGGCCGCCTCGCCCAGCATGCTGCATGTCTTCCTCGGCCAGTTCACCGACTGGCTCGGCACTTTCGTCATACCCTAAGGAGTGCGCCGTGGCCGAAGGCGACGAACAGGACAAATCCTCCAAGACCGAAGAGCCGACAGACAAGCGGCTGAAATCGGCGCGCGAGAAAGGCGACGTGCCCTCCTCCCGCGAGACCGGCAACATGATGTCGGTCTTCTCCTTGCTGATGATCGTGGTGTTCGTCCTCCCGGTCGTCGCGGGCCGGGCGATGACGTCGCTCGGTCAGGTCTTCGCAGGGGCAGGCCAGGTGACGATCGGCCAGGGGTCGGCAGGTGCGCGCGATATCGGCGATATCCTCAGCCTGCTTTTCGGCGAGATCGCGGGATGGGCCGCTCCGATCTTCGGCGTGATGCTTCTGGCCGCGCTGTTCGGCGTGTTGATCCAGGGCGAGACCGTGGTCTCGTCCGAGCGCATGAAGCCGAAACTGTCGAAGCTCTCGCCGCTCGGGGGGCTCAAAAAGATGTTCTCGCCCGGCGCGCTGGTCGAGTTCGCGAAAAGCATCACCAAGGTTCTGGTCATCGGTGCGCTCGCGCTCTGGGTTGCGAAACGCGCGGTCACGGGGATCTGGCAGGGCGAGAATTTCCTGCCCGAGCATATCCCGAGCTACGCGGCCCATTGGGCGAGCTGGCTGCTGAGCGCGGCGATGGTGTTTCTCGTGCCGATCACCATCGGCGATATCATCTGGAAGCGGTTCGAGTGGCGGCGAAAACTGCGCATGTCGCTCAAGGAAATCCGTGACGAGATGAAGGATTCCGAGGGCGATCCGCAGATCAAGGGCCGCCGCGCCGAGATCGCGCGCCAGCGGGCCCGGCAACGCATGGCGCAGGCGGTGCCGACCGCGAGCGTGATCGTGACGAACCCGACGCATTACGCCGTCGCGCTGAAATACGAACAGGGCAGCGACGCCGCGCCGGTCTGCGTCGCGAAAGGGGCCGATGCCGTGGCCGCCCGCATCCGCCAGATCGCGCGCGAGAACGAGGTGCCGATCGTCGAGAACAAGCCCCTCGCCCGCACGCTTCACGCGACGATCGACGTGGACGACACCGTGCCGGTCGAGCATTGGCAGGCGGTCGCGGAGATCATCGGCTACGTCATGGACCTGCGCCGCAACATCCGGCGCGCGCCGCCGAAGGGCTCGGTTCTGCGGGTCGACGAGGACTAAAAAAGGGGGCTGCGCGCCCCCTTTCCCCAATCAGCAACAATTGCGCCGCGCGGATCAGTTTAGCTTGACGTTGACCAGCTTCTGGTCGCCCGGCAGCTTCGAGCGTTCGAGAATGATCTTGGAGACCGCTCGCGCGCGCACCGGGTTCATCTCGGCCATGATCGGGGCGACCTCGCGCTCCTTCATCGTGGCCAGCACCATGACCGTCACCTCGATATCGAGGTCGTTCATGATCGAGGCCGCCGCCGCGGGCTTCATGTTCTTGTAGATCGACACCAAGCGATCCACGTCGTCGCTATGCGATTTGTCGACCTTGTCGAGCAGCTTGGTCACCTTGTCCTTCAACTCGGTCAGATGCTGCGACTGGGTGTCGAGACCCTGCTTGGCAAGCTCGATCTCGGCGCTGCGGGCGTCGAGTTTCTTCTTCTGCTCGGCGAGGAGGTCGCGCTCCTGCCGCACGGACATCAACAGCTCTTCCGGCGTCGGTCCGCAGCCGCCGGTCGCATCGGCAGAGGCATCGCTCGCCGGCGTCGCGGCGGCATCCTTCTCCGCCCCGCTTGCAAGCGCGGCCTGCAACAGCGAATCCGGAAACGGGATCATATCCGAGGGAAGGCTGGTCGCGAGTTTCGCACCGCCGGAGAGCAGCAATACGCCCACGAGAACCTGAAGCGGACGGCCCTTCACCATTGGCCCTGCGCCTCCCGGCGCACGCGGGTCTGCTCGAAGAAGCTTTTGACCAGTTCGGCCTTGCCGGTCACACGGGTCAGACCCATCGGCGCTTTCGGCGCGGCGCGGCGCGAGTTGAAGGTCAGGACGGGCGCGGCCTCTTGCGCGGGGGCCGGTTCGGGCGCGGGCGCTTTCTGCGCCTCGGCCACCGCCTCTTTCATCTCCTCGACCGAGAGTTGCGACTTGTCCACGGCCGCGGAGAAGGCCGCGACCAGCGGCTCCATCTCTTCGAGAACGAGCATGAGCTTTTTCACCCGCCGCGTGATCACCACGCCATAGGCCATCAGCCCGACAAGAGACACGAGAATAACCGCGTTAATCAGCATCGACATCATTGCTCCACTCGTCCTTTCCCATGAGGTTCGCAGTCACTTTCAGTGCCATCGACCCGTTTTGCTTCTTGCCCATTTCGCCTTCGAGAACCGGGCTCCCGGCGCAGAGCAACAGGACCGGATGGCTGTCGTCGATCCGCAGATCGAGCGTGTCCCCGACTTTCCAATCCAGAATCTCGCGCATCGGCACCACCAACTCGTGCAGCTGCGCGGTAAGCGCCACCGAAGACCCTTCGATCTTCTGTTTCAGTTGCGTGCGCCACGAGCTGTCCGCCCCGAGCCGATCGCCGAAGAAGATCTTGGTGAGCAGCGGGCGCACCGGCTCGAGCGTCGCATAGGGCAGGATCAGGTGGACCTCGCCGTTATACCCTTCGAGGCTGACCTTGAGCGGCACGCGGACCGTGGGGCTGTTGGGCTGGGCGATATTGGCGAATTGCGGATTGCTCTCCATCCGGTCGACCTGGAACGAGACCTCGCAAATCTGTCGGAAACCCACCGCCATATCGGCAAGGATGCGTTCGGCGACCTGCTCGCCCATCCGGCGCTCGATCGTGGTGAAACCGTGCTTGGCATCCTTCGCCCGGCCCGACGGCTGGCCGCCCAGCATCAGTTCGAGCGCGGAGAACAGGAAGACCGGATCCTGCGAAAGAATGAACTGGTCATCCCAAGGATCGGCCTGCGCGACCGCGATCAAACCATGCTTGGGCAGGCTCTTCATCGCGTCGGCAAAGGGCAGGTATTCGACCTCGCCCAGCGTCACATCCAGCACCGAGCCGGTCAGCGATTTGAGCGAGCTGGAGAAGGACAAAACGAAGCGCTCGAAGATCACGTCGAGCATCGGCAGACGCTCGTAATTGAGCATCGACATGCGGATGATCTCGTCTTCGACCTCCGCGGTCGTTGTGGCCGCCGTCGCCATGTCCGCCTGTTCCGCCATCGTCACTGCACCACCAGATCGCTGATGAGAATTTCGCTCGGCGTGTCGTCGCCCACGACCGCGCGGGCGCGCTTGAGCAATTCCGCCTTGAGCTTGATGAGGCCGATGCTGCCGCGCAGATCCTCGACCGTCATCTGACGCAGGAAGCCGGTGAAAGTGTCGCGGATGAAGGGCTTCTTCGCGGTCATCTCCGCGTCCGCCTCATGCGATTCGGGATAGACCAGAGCGAGGTGAATCTTGAGGTAGCGCGCGGCGGGCGTGCCGTCTGCGGTCGTCTCGGTGATGTTCACCACGATGTCGTCGAAATCCAGCAGCGCATCCGCACCGGCTGCGCCCGAAGCGCCATGCCCGGCCGACTCGGCAGCGCTTCCCCCGGTGAGCGCCGAGACGCCGCCGAAGGCCACGAAGCCGCCGCAGAACATGGCCACGACAGCGAGCGCCCCCGCCGCCATGACGAGACGCTTATGGTCGCGCAAGGTCCGCCAGCGCGTTTCGGGCGCCTCGGCAACCTCTTCTTCATCAACGGCCGCATCAATCATCGGCTATCGCGCCTCTCTTCGTCGAATTTAAAGATAAAACCCGATCCTCACTGGATATCGTGAAGTATATACATCCGCACTTTACTTGCAATACAAAGATAGAATAGCTTCTACAGGATCAATTAAGAATAACTGGTGTTCGCCGTGCAGCAATTCTTGCAGAACCTTCAATCCTTAGGACGGCGCAAGCTCCTGATGCTTGGGGCTGTCGGTGTCGTCAGCGTTCTCGCGCTGGTCTTCGGCCTCTCCGTCGTGACCGCCCCGAGCTACAAGCTGCTCTACAGCCAGCTTTCGCCCTCCAGCGCCGCGGGAATCGTCGACGCGCTCGATCAGGCGGGGTTCAAGACGCAGCTATCCGCAGATGGCAGTGCGGTATCGGTTCCCGAGGGCGATATCGCTCGCGCCCGCATGGCACTGGCCGAGAAGAACCTGCCCGTGGATGGCGAACCCGGCTGGGAGCTGTTCGACAATGCGAGCGGCTTTGGCATGAACACCTTCATGCAGCATGTGAACCGGCTGCGCGCGATGGAGGGCGAGCTGGCGCGCTCGATCCAGACCATCGACGGGGTGCGCAGCGCCCGCGTCCATCTGGTTCTGCCCGAGCGCGAAGCCTTCTCGCGCACCAGCCCCGATCCGAGCGCCAGCGTCATCGTGCGCGCCGCCTCCACCCGCGGCATCAGCCGCAAGGAGGCGCTGGCGATTCGCAACCTGATCGCGGCCGCGGTGCCCAATCTCGACGGCAACCGGGTGACGGTGCTCTCGGCCAGCGGCGAGACGATCCTCGCGGAGAACTCCGATGCGGCCGGGCAAGCGACGCTCCAGTCGAACAAGGCCGCGACCGAAGACCGGATGGCGCGCTCGATCGAGCAGATCCTGACGGCGCGCGTCGGTGCGGGCAACGCCCGCGTGCAGGTCAATGTCGATCTGTCCAACCAGCGCGAAGTCGTGGTTCAGCAAAGCTTCGATCCCGATCAGCAGGTCGTCCGCTCCACCCAGAACAATGCCGAGCAGCAGAAGGGCGTGCAGAACGGCGATTCCGGTGTGAACACCGGCAACAACATCCCCGGCGCGCTTGGCGGTCCGGGTGCGAGCAGCACGACCGACAGCCGCAGCAAGAACGGCGAGTCGGTGCAATACGAGATCGGCAACACCCGGCGCGAGACCACGACCGAAGCCGGTGCGGTGCAACGCGTCTCGGTCGCCGTGCTGGTGAACGGAATCTACAACGTTCAGGACGACGGGTCGCTGAAATACGAACAGCGCTCGCCGGAAGAAATCGCGCGCCTCACCGCGCTGGTGAAATCGGCGATCGGCTATGACCAGAACCGCGGCGACACCGTCTCCGTCGATAGCCTGCGCTTCATCGATTACTCGATGGAGGTCGGCGGCCCGGTTGGCCCGACGCTGATTCAGCGCCTGTCGAACAATATCGTCTCGATCCTGCGCTGGGTCTTCGCCTTGCTGATCGTGGTCGCGGTGCTTGTCTTCGGTCTGCGCCCCCTGCTGAACCGGGCCGACCGCGAACGCGCGCGGCTGAGCGAGGCGACCGGCGCCGGGGCGCTCGCAGCCCCCGAGGGCGAGGCGGAAGCAGCGGCGCCGGCGAGTAACAACCTGCCCGCCGCGCCCGTCAACGCCGTAGCACCCCGCACGCAGGAGGCCGCCGAGCCCGCAGCCCCCGTCCAACGTGCGGAGCGCTACGACCCCGCCGGGGATGATGAACTGATCACCAATTTCGCGATCAGCGGTGCGATCCTGAAGCGCAAGGTCTCCGCGATCCAGAAGATCGCCGAAGACGAGCCGCAAGAGGCCCTCAAGGTCCTGCGCGGCTGGCTGCTGAACGAGGCGTGAGATGACGGTTTTCCAGCGCGATTTCGATGAAGAGATGCAGGCGGAAGATGCCCGCCGCGCCGCCGAACGGCTGAAGGTCTTCACCCAGGCCGATCTCGATGCGGCAGCGGCGGCTGCGCGCGCCGAGGGTTTCGAGGCGGGCCGTGCGCAGGGGCGCAGCGAGGCCAGCGCCGAGATCACGGCCTCGCTCGAGGCGCGTCAGACCGAGGCGCTGGAGAAATTCTCCCCCGAGATCGTGACGCTTTTGGGCAATCAGCTAGCCCATCAGGCCGCGCTGGAGCGGCACCTTTGCGGTTTCGCGCTGCGCGTTTGCGAGAAGGTCTTCCCCGAATTCATCGCGAGCTGCTCGACCGCGCGGGTCGAGACGCAGATTCGGCGGGCGATGGAGATCGCGCTGCGCAAACCGTGTCTCACGATCCGCCTCTCCCCCGCCAATGTCGCGGGGCTGACGCCGGTGATCGAGGCCAGCGCCGGGCCGAACAGCCCCGCCCTGAACATCGTCGCGGACCCGGCGCTTGCCGATGGCGACATCCATGCCGACTGGGATGACGGCGTGATGGATTACAGCTTCGAGACGGTCTGCCGCAGCATCCTCATCGCTTTGCGTCAGACCGTCTCGCCCCAAGCCACACCAATCAGGAAAGCCGTGTAAATGTCCGACAACGATACGCCCGAATCCACGCAACCGCCTGACACGCCGGAAACCGAAGTGCAGCCGACGCAGGACGAAGTCCGCGCGGCTGCGGCGGAGAGTCTGCTGCACAGCCTCGCCAGCAAGCAGGCCGCGAACGACGGTGACGGACAGAACGTAAACGCGATGCTCAATGTCGGGCTCTCGGTTCAGATCGTGCTGGGCCAGAGCCGTATCCCGATCTCGCAGCTTCTCAACCTCAGCCGCGGCTCGGTCATCGAGCTGGAGAAGAAGATCGGCGAGCCGGTGGACGTGGTGATCAATGACCGGCTCGTCGCGCGCGGCGATCTGGTGAAGGTGGGCGAAAACCGCCTCGGCGTCACCCTGACCGAGATCGTCAAAGACTACGTCCCGACACGATGACCACCCTCGCGAAGCGCCCCTTGACGGCGAAGGCTGGCCTGCCGCTCTTCGTTCTGACCCTCGCCGCGTCGCTCGCGTTCAGCGGCAGCGCCGAGGCGCAGGAGGCGGGCAGCTTGCTGGGCGATCTGGCGCAGGGGCTCAACAATGCCGCCCCGGGCAGCGACGCCGCGGCCAGCCTGAGCGGGCGGATCATCCAGCTGATCGCGCTGATGACCGTGCTCAGCATCGCGCCGGGCGTCCTCGTCGTCATGACCAGCTTCACCCGCTTCGTGATCGTCTTCTCGATGCTGCGCTCTGCTCTGGGGCTGAACCAGACGCCGCCGAACATGGTGCTGAGCGCGATGGCGCTGTTCATGACCTTCTTCGTGATGCAGCCGGTCTTCGACGATGCCTGGACCGGCGGGCTGCGGCCGCTTCTGAACAACACGGTGACCGAGGAACAGGCGCTCGTCGGGATCGGCGCGCCGTTCAAGGCCTTCATGTTTGCCAATACGCGCCCCAAGGATCTGAAGCTCTTTGCCGATCTCGTCCGCGACAACGAAGCGGGGCAAAACGTCGAACCCGCGCCCGAGACGCCCGCCCCGGCCACGGCGGAAGAGGCGAGCTGGCGCACCCTCGTCCCCGCCTTTATGATCTCCGAACTGCGGCGCGCCTTCACGATCGGCTTCCTGATCTACCTGCCCTTCATCGCGATCGACCTCATCGTCGCCTCGGTGCTGATGAGTGCGGGCATGATGATGTTGCCGCCGGTGATGATCTCTCTGCCCTTCAAGGTGATCTTCTTCGTGCTGATCGACGGCTGGTACATGCTCGCAGGCAGCATGATGCAATCCTATGTTGCCTATGGCGGGGGCGGCTAAGCCTCGGCGGCGCCCCTATCCTTAGAAAACACCTCACCACAAAGAATAGCGCGCGATCCTGATTGAGAATACAAGGATAGACTGCTATTCTTGCCGAGACCTCAGAACAGATCGAGCGCCGACGATGAAAACCTCCCGGGATTACAAGAAACTCCGCGGCCCCGAGAAGGCGGCAATCCTTTTCCTCTGCCTTGGGGAGAAGCATGGCGCCGGGCTGATGCAGAGGCTCGACGATTACGACATCCACTCGATCACCCACGCGATCTCGTCTCTGGGCACGATTCCCGCCGATGTCGTGGAAGAGGTGATGAGCGAGTTCATGGAAACCGCAGGCGATGGCGGCGGTATCGTCGGGTCGATGGAAATGGCGCAAAGCATGCTCAAAGGCTTCCTGCCCGAGGATCGGGTGAGCGACATCATGCAGGAGATCCAGGGCCCGCTGGTGGGGCGCAATATCTGGGAGAACTTCTCTGCGCTCAACGAACAGGTCATCGCCAATTACCTCAAGGAAGAGCACGATCAGACGGTTGCGGCGATCCTCAGCAAGGTGAAGCCCGAGGTGGCCTCGAAAGTGCTGCCGCTTCTGGGCGAGGAGCGCATGATGGAGGTGCTCGAGCGGATGATCGGCATCGACACCGTGCCGCGCTACGTCTTCCAGAATATCGAGGAGACGCTGCAGAAAGAGTTCATGAGCTCGGCGACGCGCAACACCGGGCCGGACCCGCAGCAGCGCATGGCCGATCTCTTCAACAAGCTCGACAGCAAGCTGTTCGACGACATCACCCAGCGTCTCGAGAAGCGCATCCCGGATGCCTTCGGCGCGATCAAGGCGAAGATGTTCACCTTCGACGATCTGTGCAAGCTCGACCAGCAGAGCCTCGTCAAAGTCATGCGCGGGGTCGAAGGGCAAACGCTTCCGCTCGCGTTGCGCGGGGCGAAGAAGGAGGTGCGCGATTACTTCCTGAGCGCCCTGCCCGCCCGCTCGCGCGACATGCTGAACGAGGAAATGACCGCGATGGGCCCGGTGCGCGGGCGCGAAGTGCAAGAGGCGCAATCCGCGCTGGTGGACTATGCGCTGGAGCTGTCGCGCGACGACGAGATCCGCATCCCGCTCGACGATGACGACGTTATTATCGACTGAGGTCTGCCGCGATCTAAGGCAGGCTTACCGGTAGCGCGAGGCCGAGAAGGTCGCGATCGCGGTCAGATCGAAGGTCGCGGGCACGAACTGGCCCGAGCCGCCCTGAACCGCACCTTGCATCAGCGTCACCGCAGCATTCCCCGCCGCCCCGCCGGTCGAGAAATTGTTCGCATCGGACACGGCGACGAAATGAGAGACCAGATTGTCGACCTCCTTCGGGTCCTTGAGCTTCGTGATGTCGAACTTGTCCTCGAAAATCTGTTTCTGCCGTTCGACATCGAGCTTCACCACGTCATTCGGGATGCCCAAGGCCGTGCGCATGAACTGCGCCGTATCCTTGTCTTTCAGGACGGAATACCACGTTTTGAGGCCACCGACCTTCTTGCGGAATTCGAGAACGGACCCGACCGTCGGGTTCTGATCATTCTCGCCATTGATGAACTGCTGGCTGACATATTGATCGACGATCTTGTCCTGCCACGCGGTCGAGGAGGTGTTCGCATTCGCCGTTCCGCCATTGGTGAAACCTAGCGCATCGTAGAGCTTGCGAAATCGCGGATCGGTAAGCTTGTTCACCAGCGAGGTCTTGTCGGCGGAATCGCTCGACAGGATTTCGCGCATCATCGCCTTGCCGAACATCTGGTCTTCCAGATCGAAGGCTTTCATGACGAAGCTATAGGCGTCGTAATTGTCCACCAGATCGGCTGCGGTATGGATATCCGCGATATTCTCGCGGAAACGGCTGATCGCGCGGGCGTGCTGGGGCTCTGCCGCCAGTTGGTCCAGCTGCTTGGCTTGCGTCCGGTCGATCAGTTTCAGCGCGAGGCGGCTGCTCATGCCCGAAATCGTCAGCATTCTTCCCCCTCCAGCGCCACCGCCGGGCTCGCATCTCCGGAGAGGCGCGCGAACAGTTCCTCTTCGCGTCGCATGACCGGGCGCAGTGCGCTCAACGCCTTGTAGTAATCGCCCTGGGAGACCCAGTTCGCGGCCTCGAAGACACCGCCGACCACGGGAGCACTGAAAATCGTGGCAAGATCGGCGAGCTTTTCCTGAATGACCGGCACTAGCGTGTCGCGCGTATCGGCGCGGATCAGCGCGGTCTGGATCAGGAAATAGGCCTGCTTCACCGGGGTCGGCTCGCAGTTTTCATCCAACAAATCCTCCGCCCGGATCACGTCGGCGGTGTTCTCGATCTGAAGCGTCTGTCGGCGGTTGGCATTTCGGATCACGCATCCATTGACCACGATCCGCTCGTTCGGTTTCAACGTCAGTCGTAGTGCCATGACCCGCGCCCCTTTATTCCGCAGCCACCGGCTCGCCAGCGTCGCCGCTGAGCCCGCGGATGATGTTGCGATTCACCTCGACGAGGGGCGAGACCGTGCCACCGCCGCCCATTACGACCTGCGTCTCCCGCTCGACCCAGAGCGCGAGAGAAATCAGCGCCGCTTTCAGTTCGGCGGGGAACTGGTTCGCCGGCTCCGCGAGGTCATCGCGCAGTGCGGTCCAGATGCGCTCGTTCTCCCAGAGCGCAGTGCGCAGACCCTGCGCGAGGATCGCCCCGCGCCCGGCCTGCGACGCGCTGTCATAGTCGGCCAGAAAGGCTTCAAGCTCTCCGGTGACGCGGGACAGGATACGACGCTCGATCTGCCGCGGAGACTCGGTTTCGGAAATGGTTCGCTTATACGCGGCGACGCTCATGCAAGCTCTCCTCTCGATATTCTTTTGTTCTCTTTGCCCGAACTTAGCACGCCCCGGTTAAAGGCGTTTTTAAACTTTTCCAGAAAAGACAACCCAAGCGCGACAAAAGAAAAGGCCCCGTACTGCACGGGGCCTTTCCATTCAGTTCATCGCCACGATTTAGCGGAACAGGCTCAGAAGGTTCTGAGGGCCCTGGTTCGCGATCGAGAGCGACTGCGTCGCGAGCTGCTGCTGGACCTGGTAGGACTGCAGGCGAGCCGCCTCCTTCTCCATGTCCGCATCGACCATGTTGCCGACACCGGTGTCGAGCTTGTCGGTCAGCTTGCCGAGGAAGTCTTGCTGGGATTCCAGCGACTTCTCCGCAACACCGAGCGAGGTCGCGTTGTCGATGGCCGTCGACAGGGCGCTTTGGGCGCTCGTCAGCGCGCTGGTCAGAACCGCCGCCGAACCACCAGAGATATCGATCCCGCTCAGCGTCGCCTGAAGCGAAGAAAGATCGACCGCCTGGAAGGTCATCGACGTGGTCGCGAAGGAACCGCTTGCGCGGCTGATCCCGGTGACGACCGTCACGTTGGCCGAACCGTCGACGAGGCTGTCGCCGTTGAAGGTTGCCTGGCTGATCGTGGTGCCGATCTGATCGACGATGCTGCGCAGTTCCTTCTGAACCGCAGCATGATCAACCGCGTCGCCCTGAGCGAACGAAACACGCTCGACGAACTGCTGGGCGAGATCCTTCACCGACTCTGCACCAAGACGCGCGGTCGAAACCGAGTTCTTGGTCAGGGTCAGACCTTCGTTGATCGACTTGTACATGCCGCTGTCGCTGTTCATCGATTCCGAGATCGAGAAATATGCGGCATTGTCTTTCGCCGAGTTGATCTTCTTGCCGGTCGAAATGCGGTTCTGCGTGTCTTCGAGACCCTTGTTGACCCCACGGAGGGTCGCAAGAGCATTCATCGCGGAGGTATTGGTAAGAATGGACGACATTTCTAGTCACTCCTCATTCTGAAAGATATTTGTTTTCGTCTTCTGACAGAAAAACGGCGCGAGCCGTGGAGAGGAATTTTGGGCCGAAGATTAAGCGCGAGTTAACGTTTGGGCGAAATCTAGAATTCCCTATCGATATGCATCTGCGGCCCGTCCTGTCCTGTGACCGGTTTGCCACTCTTTCCATAGAGGCCATCGAGACTGTGCCGGTTCCGGATCTTCTCGATCTCGCGCACGATGTCCCGGGTCGCCTCGGACATTCGCGACAGCAGAACGCTGTTATCCTGCACGGCGGTCTTCAGTTGGCGGAGCTTTTCGCGAAGCGCGGGCGCAGCATCCTCAGACGCTTCGAGGAACGGCTCGATCACGGGTATCTTCAACTCGATCCGCTTCAGCAGGTCCGCCTTGCGATCATAAAGCTCGGTGACGCGATCAAGATGCCCCGCCTCGACCGCCGCGATTTCGTCACGCAACAGATCGAGCGTCGCATCGATATTCGCCTCAAAGCTGGCGAGGTTGGCGTCGTCTTGTTCCGTGAGGACAGGACCCTCGGCGGAAATCTCGCGCCGGGCCTGCATGCGCTTGCGAAAACGCGACGGGGTCTCATCAGCCATGGTCATCTCCGTTCGAGTTGTAAGCGCCGATCATCCGCTCGACGCTCTGCGCGATCCCGGTCCGGCCGGAGGCGGCGATCTCATCCGCGATGCCGCGTGCAAGGAAGGATTTCCACATCTCCTCGGCGTGGCCGCCATCCAGCCCGCCCATCTTCACGGTCTTCATCATTTCGCCCACGGCCTGCTGCAGGAAGGTCGCCTCGAAATCCTTGGCGATCTCCTTCGCATCCTGCGTCTTCGCACCGGAGGCAGCAGGCGCCTTGAGCGACGCAGCCGAGAGCGACGCCTTCGACGGATCGAGCGGATTCATCAGATGATCTCCAGATCGGCATGAAGCGCACCCGCGGCCTTGATCGCCTGCAGGATCGAGATCGTCTGCCGGGCGCCCACCCCGATTGCGTTGAGACCGTCCACGAGGTCCTGAAGGCTGACATCGCCCCCCTGGAGCACGCTGAACTGGGTGTTTCTCTCTTCGACCTGCACATCCGTTTCGGGCACAACGACCGTCTCCCCGATCGAGATCGGCTTCGGCTGGCTGACCGCGTAGCTTTCCTTGACCTTCACAGTCAGGCCACCCTGACTGATCGCGACCTGATCGATCCGTACATTTGAACCGATCACGATGGTCCCGGATTTCTCGTCGACCACCACCTTGGCGACGGAATCGGGCGTGACAGGCAGGTTCTCGATCATCGCCAGCAGCTCCGGCACGCCGTATTTGCCCTTCGCCTGCACCTCGATGGTGGAGGGGTCGAGCATCTGCGCCGTATTGTGGCCAAGCTTGTCGTTGATCACCCCGGCGACGCGCGACGCGGTCGTGAAATCGGGCTCGCGCAGGGACAGGCGCACGGAATTCATCGAGTTCAATTCGAATGCGATTTCCTTCTCGACGATGGCGCCGTTCTCCATCCGCGCGACGGTCGGCACACCGTCCACGATGCTCGCCGCATTGCCCTTCGCACTATAGCCCGCGACCGAGATCGGCCCCTGCCCCACGGCGTAGATCTCGCCATCCGCCCCGACGAGCGGCGTCACGATCAGCGTGCCGCCGCGCAGGCTGTCCGCATTGCCGAGCGAGGAGATCGTCACGTCGATCGTCGAACCACGGCGGGCGAAGGGCGGCAGCTTTGCCGTCACCATCACCGCGGCCGTGTTCTTCGTCTTGATCGCATCGCCGGAGAGATTGCCGACCCCGAGCCGTTCGAGCATCCCCTCGATCGACTTCTTGGTGAAGGGGCTGCCGTTGAGGGTGTCGCCGGTGCCGTTCAGGCCGACCACGAGACCGTAGCCCACGAGCTGGTTCTCGCGCACGCCTTCGAAACTGGCGATATCCTTGATGCGAACCTGTGCGGCGGCCGGGATCGCGCAGAGCGTCCCTGCAATGACGGAGAGCGCGACGAGCGCCCCACGAACCCCGGCGCGAGAAAACGACTCCCGATTACCTTTTCGGCGCAAAGAAGCAAGCATAGTTTCCTCACATCACCAGCACATTCCGCTAAATTAAAGCAAAGCATAAATATTGTCCAATATAAATCAGTACTATTCTTGACTAATCCTTTGTGGCAACTTAGCGTGATCTTGCCGCTTGTGCGAGAAACTTGCCCGGGATGGAGGCCTGCATGAATATTTACGTCTTTGAGCCTCGCGATGGCCGCGTTCGCGGCCTGCTCAGCGAGCTGGAGAGCGTTGGGCTACAACCCGCCCTCGTCCCCGCCTCCTTCTTCGCGTCCGATCTCAGCACGCTGAACCAGAAGGGCGTCGACACGCGGGCGATCCTGATCGGCGACTGCCCCGAGGTGACCGACTATATCCGGGCCATCCGTAGCTGCGGCTGCCGCAATCCGGTTCTGGTGATGCGCGACTTCAAGAACTCGCGCGATGCCTCGGAAGCGCTCGATGCCGGGGCTGACGATGTCATGGTCAGCCCGATCAAGGGGATCGAGGCGCTGTCGCGGATCAATTCGATCATCCGGCGCTCCTATGGCCACGCCGCCGAGAGCATCAGCGTCGGCGAGATCACCGCTTTCTTCGACGGTCGCGACCCGCTGGTCTCCGGCGCACGGCTGAAACTTTCGAACCGCGAACATGCGATCTTCCAGCACTTGGCACTGAACGCGAACAAGGTGATTGCGAAAGGCGCGATCTATGACGCGGTCTACGGGATGAGCGACGACCAGCCCTTCGACAAGGTCATCGACGTCTATATCTGCAAGCTGCGCAAGAAGATCGCCGATGCGGCCGATAGCGGCCACCAATATATCGAGACGGTCTACGGTCGTGGCTACAAGTTCAGTGAGCTGGAAAGCACGAGAGATGTGAAGCTCGCAGCCTATGAGCAAACCGACGCGCGGGGCACGGTAGCCGCGCGATAAACGCGCGGCTCAGAGATAATTCAGGATCGACAGCTTCGACATCTGCGCGGCTACGCTGTAGCTCGCGCTGAGTTGCGTCTGGAGCGCGGTCATCCGGGTCGCGGCCTCATAGGGATCGACCGAGACGCAATCCGACAGGCGGCTATTCAGGACCGAATCCATCGATTGCTGCTGCGTCAGCTTGATGTCGAGCCGCTTCTGCTTCGCACCCAGCGCAGTCTCGGAATTGCGCAGCCCTTCGACGCCATCGCTCAGCGCTTTGACGCCGGCGGCTATCCAGCTTTTATAGGCATCCTGATCAGTGATCTTCGACACGTCGGTCGAGGCGAACAGCGCGAGCCCTTTAATCAGGTTGCGGAACTCGGGATCGTCCGCCTGCATCCCGTAATCGAGCGTCTCGCCATCCCCGATCAGCGCCGTTTTGCGCGGCGTCCCGGCTGTCGCATCGCCCTGGAAGAAGGTCGAGCTGTAGCGTTTGGCCGGATCGGCATTGGTGTCGTCGAATACGCTGCCGATCTGCGACAGCATCGCCGCGGCCTGGGTCGCATCTGCGGGGCCGCTGCCCACGATCCCCGACAGGACATCCCCCGCCGAGAGGCCCGTCGCGCCATTCGTCGCGTCATAGCCCCGCAGCGCGGCCTTGTCCGAAGCCACCCCGGAGAACAGATGCTCCCCGTCGAGTGAGACATTCAGGCTCGTCATGATGGTGTCGAGGGCGGCGCGCGCGCTTTGCTGCAGGGTCGCCGCCGAGGCGCCGGGGCGCTCTAGGTTCCCGACCGCGAGCCCGAGCACATCCTGCGCGGCCCCGCGCGCCGTCGACGCGCTGGATGCGATCATATCCAGCTTGCTCCCGAGGAGCTTGTTCGAGGTAATGAAATGCGAATTGGTCGTCGCGCGATCTTCCAGCGCGAGCACGAAGGCCGATTTCGCCCCCATATCCGCATAGACATCGGATTTGCGCCCGGTCGCGACCTCGTCGCTCGTCCGCTGTAGCTCTGCCGTGGTGCGGCTGACCGACCGCCGCGAGATCACGCTCATCTGCAGGGTCGACAGCGAATTCCGGATTAGGGGGATCATCGTTCAGTCTCCTCAGACGGCTTCAAGCAACGTGTCCATCATCTTCATGACGGCAGTCATCATCTTCGAATTCGCGGCATAGCTCTGCTGAATCGTTATCAGCTTTTGCATTTCATCGTCGATGTTCACGCCCTGAATGCCCTGGCGCGTGCCGTTCACCGTCTCGGCGGCGGTGCGCGCGGCGGCGAAACGCTCCTGCGCGCGGGTGCCCTCGAACTCCTGCGCCGAGATCATGTTGCTTCCATAGTCGCGCAGCGACAGCGACGTCTCCAATCCCGTGCCCGGGTCCGCCGAAAGCGGATCGTCGAACATCGAAACGCAGGCTTCGATCTGGGTCGAGTCGCCTGCGGCACCCGGCGTGGTGGCGCCGATCCCGTCGCGCAAACGCGACAGCTGCCCGCCCTGCGCCGGGTCCACCGCCGCATTGACCGAAATCCGACCCGCCAACCCTTGGAGATTTGCGGGATCGTAGGCCGCGCCTGCATCGGTGAAGAGCCCCGCCTGCCCCGGCGCGAGCGAGGCGTCCGCACTCTCGAAGCCCTGCACGAGCCCCCGAGCCATCTCGTCGAGCTGAAGCTGGAAGCGCGGCAGAACATCTTTCTTCACTGCGAACAGACCGGCGAGACTGCCATTCTGGAAGCCGCGCGCGTCGGTGGAGTCCGGGGTGATCTCCGTCTTCCCTGCGAACAGTTTTCCGGCCACCTGATCATAGGTGATGTAGCTGGCCTGATCTCCGTCGACGAGCGGCGTGCCCCCGGCGGTGTAGAGCGTGGCCCGCCCGTCGGTGGAGCGGCGCACCTGCATGTCGATCAGCTTCGACGCCTTTTCCACCAGCACATCCATCCGGTCCCCCAGATCGGCGGCACCGAGCGAGCCGGGCGGCGCGTCCGATATCTGCTTGTTGAGCGAGGTGATCTTGTGCAGCGTCTCGTTGAAATCGGAGACGTCGTATTTGATCTCCATATCGACCTCGCCGCCGACCCGCGCGAGCATGTCGCTGCTTTGGTTCAGCGAGGTCACCATCTCCTGCGCGGAGGACGCCACTCCGGTCTGCGCGGCGTTGCTGCCGGGATTGTTCACCAGTGCGATCATCGAGCTGCGCAGATCGGTCAGCCGATCCGCGGGCGACAGACCGTCGCCCGGCTGGCCGAGGGTCGCGGTATATTCGCCCACCGCCTCGTAGATCGCCTGCTCGCGCGCCATCGCCGAGGAATGCTGCCGATACATGCGGTTGAGCGAGGCGTCGACTTCACGCCGCGCCTCGCCGGTTTGCACAAGGCCGCCCGCGGTCGTGACCTGCGGCAATTCCTTGCGCACATAGCCTTCGGTGCTCGCATTCGCGATGTTGCGCGAGGTCGCTTCCGATTGCATCTGCGCCGTGCGCAGACCGCTCGTGCTCGCCTGGAGGGCGCCCGTCAGGCTCATCGGCTTACTCCGTTCTCAGCGTGTCGATCAGCGCTTGAGACGCGTGGTCTCGTCGAGCATCTCGTCCATCGTGGTGACGATCTTCGCGTTGGTGGAATAAGCTCGCTGGGTGCGGATCAGATCGCTCAATTCCTGCGCGATATCGACATTCGACCCTTCAAGCGTTCCCGAGGAAATCGTGCCCACCGGGCCCTCGTTCGCCTTGTGGATGGTGAAGTCGCCACTGTTGCGGGTCAGCCGATAGGCGTCGCCATCGACCTCCTGCATCCCGTTCGGGTTCGCCACATGGGCGAGCGGAATCTTGTAGAGCGCCTGCCGCTGGCCATTGTCGAAGATCCCGTACATCGTGCCGGTATCATCGACCTCCATCCGGGTCAGCGCGCCGGCGGACGAGCCGTCAGTGTCGAATTTCTGCGGGGTGAAATCCCCGGCGAACTGGGTCATCCCATCGAAGCTGTTCAGCGCACCGAGACCGACGTCGATCGGCTGGGTCGTGCCACCGTCGTTCATCGTCAGGCTCATGATGCCCGTGGTCGTGTCCATCGAGAAGGCGCCGGGCGCCGTGGCGAGATTGGTCACGCCGGAATAGCTGACCGGAGCCCCCGCGTTGGGCCCGCTGGCGGCGAAATCGACCGTGACCTGACCGTAGGGAACGCCGTCACCATCGGACACGGTGACGTCCCACTGGTTCTGGGTCGAGGTCGGCTGCCAGGAATATTCGAGCCGCTTCGCTGCACCGAGCGGCGTGAAATATTGCGAGGACGAGGTGAAGGGCGCGCCCGGCGTCGCGTTTCCGGTTTCCTGAGAGGGCAGATTGCCTTGCACACTGACCGTGGTCGTCGCCTTCGCGCTCAGCGTCGCATCGGTCACGTTCACCGTCTTCAGCCCATTGAAGCTGTTGCCGTCGATCGAGCCGAGCTTGCCATCGGTATAGGGGTAGCCCGAGAGGAAATAGCCTGCCGAATTGACAAGATCGCCGTTCTCGTCGGGCTTGAACGACCCGGCGCGCGTCAGGACGTAATCGGACTCGACGCTCGTATTGGCTCTGCCAGAAACAACGAAGAACCCGTTCCCGTTCACCGCGAAATCGGTTGCGGAACTGGTGGGGATCACCGCGCCCCCGTTCGTCACGTCGGAGGAAACGACAGCATTGACGCCCGAGGGCGCATCGAGCCCGCCGCTCGGCGTCATGGTCACCATCTGGGCGAAGCTGCGCTTGTAGCCCGTGGTATTCGCATTCGCGATATTCTCGGAAATTTCGCCAACGGCGACGGAGTTTGCGTTCAGGCCGCTCACGCCGGTCTGCATCGCGCTCGAAATACTCATGGTTTTATCCTCTCATGTCCGAAGAGAAGGGGTTCCTATCTAGGAGATATGCGACTGATGTTTAACTGGAGTTAAAAATATCTGCGTTTTGTCTTTGACGATGTTTGTGAGAGGCAATGCATAGCAAAGATATCTACCCGCCAGCCCGCTTCGCCTCCGACCCGACCATCTCGAGCGCGTCATCCGCCTTGCGCAGCCGGTCCCGCGCAGCCGCGTCCATCAGCGGACTGAGCTTGGCGGGCTCCGCCAGAAGGCTTGCGACGAGCTTGTTCAGATCTTCGCGCCCCGCCAGACGCGGGAAGACCTCGGCGACGCTGCGGGCGGTGGTCAGATCGCCGGAGCGGTAAGCGGCCAGCAGCAATTCGACCGCGTCGGTCTCGGAGAAATCGTCCGGGGCCTTCTTCCACAACTCGCGATAGGACTGGGTCGCCGCCTTCCAATCGCCCTTCTTCCAGTGGAGCCGCGCCTGAAGCTTCAGATGATCGACCGAGTGCGAGGTGACCTTGGCCTGCAAGGCCGCATCGGTCTTCCCGGCCTCGGCCAGAACACGGGCCTGTAGCGCGTTGAACTGGTTCAGCTCCTGCGCATCGGCGGGACGCTCGGAGGTCTCCAACACCTTGGCAGCGCGGGCGAATTGCCCCCCGCGCGCAAGCGCCTCCGCCTCGCGCAGTGCCAGATAGGCCATCCTGTCTTGTGAAACCGCCTCGGGGTTGTCCTTGCGCTGTGCGCTCAGAGCTTCCCGGATCTTGCGATATTCCGTGGCGGCCTGAGTCGTCGCGCCCAGCTCCAGCAGGCGATCCGCGAATTGCTCGGCATAGGTCTGAAAATCGGGGCGGACCTCGTAATAGGCCTCCAACCGCTGATGCCCGTCGGCAAAATCCGTGAGCGAAATCTTCCCCGCCGCACCCTTCGCATAAAACGCCTTGAGCAGCTTGTCGGCGGCCTGCGCCGCCGCGCGCGCCTGTGGACGCTCGGGAAACCGGGTGAGGATTTCACCATAAGCGATCAGCGCATCCACATCGTGGCCGGACGTCTCGCCCAGATGCGCGCGCTGTTCGAGCGCCTGAAGGTCGAACCTGTCGCCGCGCCACGCAAGGTTAGCCTCGGCGAGCATCGACAAACCTTGGTCGGGCGTCAGCGCTCCATGTTCGAGCCCCAAGCTGACCAATGCAAGCCGCGCCCGCTGCGCGTAACGATCCTGCCCCTTCGCTGCTTCGCGATAGGCGGCATAGGCCTTGTCGGGATGATGCGACTGCTCCGCCACTCGCCCAATAAGAAAGCTATAGACCGGCTGCGATTTCAGCTCGGGGTAGCCGTCGAAATCCCGGCTCAGCCGCTGAGCCAGCGGCCATTTCTTGACCGCGATCGCGCCTTCCAGAAGCGCGGGCAGGCAGGCCTCGACGAAAACGGGCGGATAGGTCGGAAGCCGGTCAGCCGCGCCCGCGAGATTGCCGTCAAGCTCCACCGCGTCGCCCTGCGTGATCGCGTTCAGCGCCGCCCAGAGGTGATAGTCCTGCCAGTTCGCCCAGTCGGCATTCGGCAGGAGCGTGCCAGTCGGAACGCCCTCCCCCTCCATGATGCTGAACCCTGCCGCAATCGCGCGCCAGCGCGCCTGCTCTGCCGGGATCAAACCGTCGGGCATTTCGTCGCCCAGCAGCGAGCGCCCCTCGGGAAGCATGACATGGGCGAGATAGAATTCCGCAAGATCGAGCCGCGCAATGGCGCGCGACGGCCCCGGATCGGCCGCAGCGAAGCCAGCGTCCAGCGCATCGCGATCCGCGAGGAACCCCGCCTGCGTGTATTGCGCGAAATCGAAAGGAGGGGGCGCGGGGAGCGTCTCCGCCGCAGCGCCGCCGCACAGAAGACAGAGCGCCAAAACGCCGCCCATGAAAGGGAAACCGCCTCGCAATTCCATCACCTCTTGCCCAAGCGCACCAGAATTCCTTCGTGCATTAAAGAATAGTATTGATTATTCCAAGATTAGCAAACATTATTGAATAGGAATTGGCAGCGATCCAAGCACAAAGCCACAAGATCCATTCTCGCGGACGGAAATTCATGGATAGCTCAAATTACGTCTCCCTATCCCTCGCCTCGACGCTGTGGCGCAGCCTCGACATTTCGGCCAACAACATGGCCAACGCCAACACGGCTGGCTTCAAGGCCGAACGCTCACTGACCGAGAGCTTTGAGTCGAAGGGCAATGCGGGCCCCGAGGATGACGTGAGCTACGTGCTCGAGAAGGGCTCCTATCTCGATGACCGGCAGGGCTCGCTGACCAAGACGTCCAACCCGCTCGATGTCGCGCTGAACGGGGACGGCTGGCTCGCCTATACCACGCCCGAGGGGCAGACGGCTTTCGGGCGCGACGGGCGGCTGACCGTCGACCCGCAGGGCAATCTCGTGACGCTGACGGGCAACAAGGTTCTCGACCGGGGCGGCGCGCCGATCGCGATCCCGCCGGGCGAGAAGATCACGATCTCCCGAGACGGCACGATCTCGGGGCCCAATAGCGGCACCATCGGCACGCTGGGCATGTTCACCGTGCCCGACATCCAGAGCTTCAACCGGCTGGGCGGCGGCCTCTTTGCCGCGCCCGGAGGTGCCGCCCCCGCCTTCACCCCGTCTGACACGACGCAGGTTGCGCAGGGCTTCGTCGAGGAGAGCAATGTCCAGCCGGTGGTCGAGATGACCCGGATGATGGACATCCAGCGCTCCTACGAGCGGGCGGTGAAATTGATGGATGAACAGAACACCCTTCGTCAGGAAACACTGCGCAGGCTTGGCAAAGTCTGACCGGCGCGAAAAGGAGCTGAACCATGAGAGCACTTGGAATTGCCGCGACGGGGATGCTGGCCCAGCAGACCAATGTTGACGTGATCTCGAACAACATCGCGAACGCGAACACCACCGGCTACAAGAGCAGCCGCGCCGCCTTTCAGGATCTGGTCTACCAGTCGCTGCAACGCGAAGGCTCGCTGACCTCGGCCGACGGGACCGCGCGCCCTGTGGGCGTCGATATCGGCCTCGGCGTGCAAAGCGCGGGCGTGGTGCGGCTCAACACGCAAGGCGGGCTGGTGCAGACCGAAAACCAGCTCGATCTCGCGATCGACGGCGGCGGCTATTTCACCCTCAACATGCCCGATGGCAGTCAGGCCTACACGCGGGCTGGCACCTTCCAGCTGAGCCCCGAGGGCCAGATCGTGTCGATGGACGGCTATGAGGTCGCACCCGGGATCAACGTCCCGGCCAACACCACCAATGTCGAGATCAACCAGCAGGGCCTCGTGATGGCCTATGTCGGCAAGGACCCGACCCCGGTGCAGATCGGCCAGATCACGATGTCGACCTTCGTCAACGAGGCGGGGATGAAACCGCTGGGCAACAACCTTCTGCAGGCGACGACCGCCTCGGGCGAGCCCACCGAGGCACTGCCGGGCGATCCGGGCGTCGGCATCCTGCGTCAGGGCTATCTGGAGAGCTCCAACGTCAACATCATCCAGCAGATCACCGACCTGATCTCGGCGCAGCGCGCCTATGAGATGAACTCGAAGGCGATCGAGACGGCCGACCAGATGATGTCCACCTCGAACCAGATCAAGTGATGCCATGATCCCGAAATTCGCCTCTGCGACTGCCGTTTTCGCCACGCTCGTCACCGCGCTTCTCGCCGGTCCCGCGAGCGCGGAATCCGTGCGGGTACTCATCGCCGAGAAGGCGGAGCAGTCCTGGGGCCTCGAGATGCCGCCGAGCGGCCATTTCGAGATCACGCTGCAAGACAGCGCCCCCGGCGACGCGGAGATGATCAGCGATTTCTGGATGGACCGCTCCACGGGGCAGTTTCTCGCGAATGCGGTCGAGGCTTCGGGCGATGTGCGCCGCCTCGCGGGGCTTGCCCTGCTAAACCTGCCCGTTCCGGTGCCGACGCAGCAGATTCTCCCCGGCGCCATCCTGTCGGGCGACGATTTCCAGATGGTCGACCTGCCCTATGGCCAAGTCGGCGCCTATGCCGTGACCCAGCTCGACCATCTGGAGGGGATGCAGGTTCGGCGCGTGCTCGCGCGTGGGCGTCCGGTGATGAGCCAGTCGATCACCGAGCCGGTCATCATCTCGCGCGGCGACCCGGTCTCGATCGAATATTCGAAAGGCGCGATGTCGCTGACTGCGCCCGGCAAGGCGATCTCCGACGCCCATGCGGATCAGTCGGTGCGCGTGGTCAATCTCGTAAGCAACAAGATTGTCGAAGGCATCGCCAAGCCCGACGGCAAAGTGGAGATTCAGAAGTGAGACATCCGTTCTACATCCTGCCGATGCTCGCGCTGGCCGCCTGCGGTCCCGGCACGGCCTTCGAGCGCGACCCGAAAGTGAGCGACATGGTCGTCGATGGCGACACGATCCCCGAGGTGAACCGGGTCAGTGTGCCGATGCCGCCGCTGGAGCCTGCGCGCGTTCCGCAGCGGGCCGAGGCCGCGTCGCTCTGGCAGACAGGCTCCACCGGTTTCTTCGGCGATCAGCGTGCCGACAAGGTGGGCGATCTGCTGACCGTCGATATCGACATCAACGACGAGGCGCAGCTTCAGAACGCCTCCCAGCGCAGCCGCGACGGCAGCCAGAGCGTCGGATTCCCGACCTTCCTCGGCTATGGCGGAAAGATCGCGAAGATCCTGCCCGGCGTCAGCGAGAAAGACCTGCCCACGGGCAGCAACATCGTCGATCTCAGCTCGCAATCGAGCGCCAGCGGCACCGGCTCGATCAAACGCAATGAGACGATCAGCCTCAAGGTAGCAGCCCTCGTGATCCGGAAGCTGCAAAACGGGAATTTCGTGATCGCCGGACGCCAGGAGGTGAAGGTCAATCACGAGCTGCGCGAATTGCGCGTGGCCGGGATCATCCGCCCCGAAGACATCCGGATGGACAACACCATCCCCTACGAGAAGATCGCCGAGGCGCGCATCTCCTATGGCGGGCGCGGCCAGATCAGCAAGGTGCAACAGCCCCGCTACGGGGAAGACGCGCTCGACGTCGTCCTGCCCTACTGAGCGCGACCGATGCCGCGCTGGAGAACACTCGTCCTGCTCATAGTGGTGGTGCCGATCGTCGCGGCGGGCCTGGGCTATCTTGGCGGCAGCCAGATCGCGCCGGAGCCCAAAGCGCCCGAAGCCCCGCCCGAGCCTGCCCCGCGTGACATCGCCTTGGGTGCGATTACGGTCCCGATCTTCCGGGCGCGTGCGGTCAGCTACCTGACGGTCGACGTGACGCTGGTGCTGAAGGGCAAAGAGCTTCCCGATGGTCCGGCGCTCGTGCCGAAACTGCGCGACGAGACGCTCGATCTGCTGACCAGACTCGCGGATAATCGGATCTTCGAACCCGATACGGTCACGCCTGACGACCTCGTCCCGCTGCTCGAGCGTGGCCTCAAGGACCGTGTGCCCGGCTTCCAGGCGGCGAAGGTGAACAGCGCGGCACCATTCAAGCAAGGATAAGAAAGCCCCCGTCGCGCGCCGCGCCGGGGAACACTCGCGTCAGCCCGACACTGCAACGATGAGCGAGCTGGGCACTTCCTCGCCATTGCGCAGAACCAGCGACTGCCCCTGCGATGAGAAGCGCACCTGCTCGACCTGCGTGCTGGGATAGGTGTCGTAGGAAACCGCATTGCCATCGGTATCCTGCGCGTCGATCTCGACCCGGAACGTGTCATCGGGCACCGGCAACCCCGCAGAATCGCGCCCGTCCCAGTTCAGCGCGATCTTCTCGCCCGAACGTCCGGGCAGGCCTGTGATCCGGCGCAGTTCGGTCCCGTCCTCCGTCTTGATGATCGCGGTCACCTTGTCGGCGGGTGCGGCAAGCTCGTAGCTGGTGCTGGCCTGACCGTCGCGCAGCTCGATCCGGTCGGAGGCGAGCGACACCGTCTTGCCCATCAGGGCCACATCCGACATCCCGCCGATCGCGCTCAACTTGGCGTCGATCGTCTTGAGGTTGGTATTGGTCTGCACCGATTGCTCGACCTGACTCAGTTGCGCCAGCTGCGAGACGAATTGCGTCGAGTCCATCGGCTTCAGCGGATCCTGATTTTTGATCTGCGCCGTCAGCAGCTGCAGGAAGCTGTTGTAATCCGCCGAGAGCTTCGACTGCGCCGGATTTGCCGTGTCGGTCGCAGTCGCGGCCGGATTGGTGCTTGTCGGGGAGATGCTCATCTGGGGCTCCTCAGGTCCTGATATCCAGTTGTCCGTCGTCGATGGTGGGCTGCCAATCGGCGCCCAGCACGGGGACGTCTTCGTCAATGCTCGCGCCTTGGCCGGAGGAGCGTTCTTCTTCGCCCTCGCCATGACCGCCGAATTGCTCGAAATCGAGCGCGCCGCTATCCATCTGCAGGCCCTGCCCCGCCAGGATCGCCGCGAGCGTCTCGCGATCCCCGCGCAAGGCGCTCAGCACCGCCGGACTTTCGGCCCGAACGACCACGTTGACCTGACCGTGCTTGTCGCGCTCCACGTCGATCTCGATATCGCCCAGCCCGCGCGGGGTCAGGGCCACGCGAGTGCGCCCCTCCTGCAGATCGGCGCGGCGGAGTTGCGTCGCGACAAAGACCGCAAAGCGCGGCGAGGGCTGGGCTGTCTGCCCCGGTTGCGCCGGAGCCTCGCTCCGGGCTGTGTGACTTGCGTCATGCTGCGTGAGCCGTGCCACGGCCGCATCGGGCAGCGCCCCGGCGCGGGCGGCCTCGGCGAATGGCTGCGCCGGTTTGGGATCGCCCTTGCCCGGCGCGGCGGATAGCACTGCCGCCTGCGCCTCGGTCTTGCCCGTCTTCCCCGCGCCGTTCGCGGCGGCTTCCAGAACGGCACGCACGCGCGGGTCCATGTCGTTCTGGGGGACCTCCGGCGCCAGTGGCGCAGGCACCGCCCCGGCAAGCCCCTGCGGAACGGAGGTGATGACCTGCGACTGCGTCTGCAGCGCCTCAGACTTCGGCTGCGCCACCGGAGAGGAAATGTCGCCCGCAGAATGCGCGGGCATGAGCCCGGCGACCGATGGGGTCTGCGCGCCGACCTTTTGCGGCGATGCGGGCTCAGGCGGCTTCGCTTGCAGACCGAGCGAGACCAGAAGGCTCGCAAAGACCTCGTCGATCGTGTCGCTTTTGTCGTGCGCATGATCCGAAGCGGGCTTTGCCGCCGTGCCGCCAGTTTGCAGCGGCATCCCCTTTAGCGCTTGGGCGAGAGCTTCCTGCAATTTCGTGCCATGCGCGGCGTCGAACTCGGCGAGCGCCGTCGCGAGAGACGCGCCCAGCTCTTTCAGCACCGCCCCGACCGGCGTGCCCTGCGCCAATTCGGCCAGCGCACCGTCCCGAAGCTTCTGCAGCTTCCCAGCCAGCTCGGCCTGAAGCGCGGGATTCCCCGCAAGGATCGCCGCTGTCGCACCCTTGGGCGAAGCGGCCACCGCCGACGCCCCCGCCTTCGCGGCACTACCCGCATCCGGTTGCACGCCTTGCAAAAGCGATCCGAAGCCGGTCGCCTCCGATGACGACTTCCGCCCGGCCCCTGCGCCAGAGGCCGTCGTCTTCAGCAATGTCGCAGCTATCGCGTCCATCTCATCACCCTCGTCACACCAAACCCAAGCGCTTGCTCCGGCGCCCCGACGCCGCCTGCCACTCCATGAAGGGCGCGAACCAATCGCGGTTCTTTTCGTAGCCAAGCTGCTCGAGCAGATCGAACAGCACCGGGAAGCGCGAGAATTGATCGTAGATGCGCGCCCGATGTTCTTCGTCGCGCCACTTCGCGCGGGCCTTCTCGACCGGACGAATGCCGTTGAGCGGGCCTTTCAAATCCTCCGGGATCTCGGCCGCACCGAAATCGGAAAAACGCCCCTCGAACTTCAGATCGAGCGCATCGCGCAACTTCTCCTGAATCCTGTCGGGATCATCGGCAAGGTCTTCGTATTTCAGAAGGAAGACGCCTTGCGGGAAAATGCCGGATTTCAGCACGATCGCGATCGCCTCGTGGATCTGCAGCAGCCCCGGCATGACCGGCGCGGGCGCATCCGGGCCGCCGATGAAATACATCGCATCTGCCGAGATGAAGTAATCGTCCGGCACCGCCGAATGACGGCTCACGAGGATGTCGCGCGGATCACGCAGAGGCACGATCAGATCGATCCGCTTGTTGCGGACATTGGCCCGCGCGATATTCGCGATCTGGAAGATATCCAGCGGCCGCTTGCTGACCCAGTCTCCCCGCTGCCCGATCGTGGACAGTGCGCTGGTCTCGCGCGGCGGAATCTCGAACCCTTTGAGGGTCTCGCGCAGCATATTGTAGAACAGCGTCGTACCCGCGCGCCCATGTCCTGCGATCATCAGATGACGTGCCATCCCAGCCCTCTCAGTTCAGCATCGCTGGGCTGAACCCGCGCTTTTCAAGGCAGCGCTTCAACCGCATGAGCGCGCGCTTTTCGACCTGCCGGGCGCGCTCGCGGCTCATCCCGAGATCGCGGGCCAGATCGTCGAGTGGCTCCGGCGGCGTCTGCAATTTACGCCGCAAGACCATCTCGCGATCCGGCGCATCCAGATCGTCCAGCGCATCTTCCAGAACCTCGTGCGCCGCGCGTTCGGCGGATGCGGCCAGAGTCTGCTCCTCGGGCGTGAGGTCCGGGCTGCGCATCATTTCCATCATCTCGGCATCGCTGTCGTCGAACGACTTGGCATCCAGCGCCACCAGTCCGGTCAGAAGCTGGCTCGCCTCGGGATTGTCGAGCCGCCCCATCCGCGCATCGAGATAGACCCGCGCCGGCACATCTATCACCGTCTTGATCCGGGCGAGCGCATTTAGGACGCAGGTCATCACCCACCAGTGCGAATAGGTGGAGAACCGCACATCCTGCGTCAGATCGAACCGTTCGGCGGCACGCATCAGACCGATGATCCCTTCCGCCACGAGGTCTTCGAGCTCGACCGGATTGGTCGCCCAGCGACGCGCCTGCGCATAGGCCTGACGGACATGCGAGCGCAGGAGAATTTCGAGCGAGTCCCGATCTCCGTATTCCTGCCAGCGCGAGATGGCCTGCCGTTCTTCTTCAACATTCAGAAATGGCGCATCAAGTGCAGCACGGAAGCTCAATGCAAACATTACTCCGCCTCTATCCGCTCTATTCTTGAAGAACAGAAGACCACGGGGGCATGTCTGGAGAAAGCTTTACTTGATTAAAGGCAAGTTAATCGGAGGCTTTTCTGGTTAACCTCGGATTAATGCCGCGGTAGGCCGCGCCGCCTCTCGAGACGGCGCGGCATACTCATGACTTTGTCAGACTGGCTCGGTCCGCCAACCGAGCGCAGAACGCATAGCGGCCGTTTTCCACGGCCTTCGCGCTCACAGGTGACTGCCCGTCGCGGTCGCGCCGCGATCCCGCGCATCTTCGTGCAGCGAAAAGCCACCACGTGCGGGCGACGCCATCGCCGGCAGCCGGAGGTCGATCGCACGGTCCCCAAAACCATGCTTCACCCCTGCGACTTGCGTCGGCTCGATCACCACGAGGCTTCCATAGGGCACCTCGATTCCAAGCTCTTCCGCAAGAATATCACCAAGCGAGATTCCCGGCAGAAGCTCTTCGGCTTCGGGCAGCACGAGCAAGCTTGCATCCTTGCGAGTCGAGCGCAGCAAAACACTGTGCGCAGGCAGAAGCGCAGCCGCCACCAAACTTCCCTGAGACCCTGCGCCCGATGACGTTTGCGTCACCGAACCTTCCCAAATCTGCGCTAACAAATCGTTATTTTTCATGGACATCCCTAATCCCCGAGTCCCCAAATTCCAGTAACGGCAGATTACCAGTGTTTCACGATCCGGTAAGGTTAAGGATTGTTAAACCGTAAGGCGAGTAAGGATAAATTCTACGTGAAGGCGGCGAGCCCGTGACCGCCAAGTTATCCCCAGACCGACAACGGGCGAAGTGTTGGAAAGCCTAATTTTCATAGGTTCAAACACTATCGGTTGTGGGCACCCCCTCAATCATCCACAGTCTGTCGATGGTGCGACCACAGATTGTGTGCTCACGATCAGTCGCCGAGATGTTAACAATTAATAGCTTGACAGCGACTACCGCTAAAACAGTCCCAGAGACTCAACAACTCAATCTGAAGCTGTAAGGCTGCGCGACTTCCCGACGGGAATCTCGTAGAACGAGTATCCAGCCGAACGCACTGTTTCCACGACATATCTCTCGCCGAACGCGTCACGCAGCTTCTTGCGAATCTTGGTGATGTGAACGTCGAATTTGCGATCACCATAGACCCACATGCAGTTGTCGATTCGTCGCGACAGCGCGTCCCGCGTGACGATTCGTCCGCCGCTCCGGATCAGCTCGATCATGATCTCCCCCTCCGTGGGGGTAAGCTGCACCGCCTCGACGGCATCAGGGCCGGTCAGGCGGTTTTCCTCGTCGATCTTGAGGCGAGCGACCCGCTTTTCTTCGCTGGGGAAGCTGATGGGCAGACTGTTGCCCGCCCGAAGCCAGAGACGCGCGGCCAATTCCCTCTGAGAATAAGGCTGTCGGATCACATCATCGGCGCCGGCCAGAATCATCTCGGCAGCAAGCTCTCCGTCCGGAGTGGAGTCGACGAAGAAGATCAGGCTCTCCTTCGTACTGACGCGCGCAGTTCGGATCAGATCCGCGGCACCCTCTGCGTCGGCAAGGCTGATCAGCAAGATACATGGGGTTCCATGCAGCAGAATATATTGCTCGGCCTCAATCGCGGTTGCGAAAGGCAAAGGCTCCCAGCCGCAGCACGCGCGAAAGAAGTCGGCCAACTGTCCTTGCTTAGCGCCTTCTTCCGCTACGATGATGACGTTCTGTCTCCGCATGGCGTCCGAGCCAAACAAAAGGCAACTCCCCGTATCCCTCAGCGCTTTCGGGGCGAAACTCAGGCCTCACGCCCATCCCCGTTGCACCGTCACTTCCGAATAAAGCCGAGCGTCAGATTGGATGGCAGAGCATAAATCCGCCGAGCCTGACATCTTTGCATTTTCGAATTATAATCCCTGCGATATGCGATAATTCACGTGTTTTTGCCAGACAAGTCCAGCCTATGCCTTGAAATAGGACGCATCGACGGACGTTCAGCGGAAAAATTGGATTTCTTTGACCTAACTTTAAGAATTTCTTCAATCTTTCCCCTAAGAACAAAACCATGTGAGAGTAGACATGACGCAACAATCCCCGGCTTGCGCCGGCGAGCCAGCGACTTCCCGCACCCCGGCAGTGCCGATTTCGGAGAGTGTCTTTCCTGATCGGCTGATCTGCCTGGAGACGGGCCGCCCGATCAAGATGTTGAAGCGTCATCTTAAAAACCTGCTCGGAATGACCTTCGAGGAATATCGCGCCAAATGGGATTTGCCGCCGGACTATCCTACGAGTGCCCCGGACTATCAGCTCGCCAAGCAGCGTTGGCGCACGCGCGACAAACTGCATTGATCACCGCTAGGACAGCCGAAGCACTCGCCATAACAATCCTGCCAAAAAAATGTATCTTTGCAGGAAACCCAAGCACAGTTACCCGCGTTTGTTGACAGAAACGCATGTTGCACGTAACTTTCTCTACTAATCCGGGGATAGTGCAAAATTTAAGCATTGGAGAGACCACATGTCGAAGGATCGGCCCACGGATGCAGCTAACATTATCGCGACAGTGGCTGCCGCCTATGCCGCCCGCGCGGATGTAACGGCGGATCAAGTGGTCGACCTCGTGGCGAAGCTCTCCGCGCAGTTTGGCGAGGAGCTGGGCGAGGCAAGCGCCTCTCATGCAACGGACACAGCCACGGCGAACGCCAGCCATGCACGCCCGCAACCCGCACTTCCTATTGAAGACGCGGTGACCGAGGATAAGGTCTTCTGCCTGTGCTGCGGGCGCGGCTTCAAGATGCTCAAGCGCCATCTCGGCTCGGAACATGGGCTGAGCGAAGACGAATATCGGACCCTGTTCAATCTGCCCGCCGATATGCCGCTTGTCGCCCCCAGCTATTCGGCGCGCAAAGCGGCCTATGCCAAGAAAGTCGGCCTGGGCAAGCACAGCCGCGACGACCTCGAAGCCTCGCTTCACGACGCCTGATCGCGCGCGGGCCGCACAACGCCCGCCGCCCGAAAACGGTTCCAAAGCTACCATTGCGCGGCTTTGTTTCCAGATCATGAACGATTATCGCCCTCTTTTGGCCCATTTTTAATCCGACAACCCACAGTCAGGGGCTGCAGGACACGTATGCCCTGAGAATACAGCTGGCTCCGGTCGGCGAGGTGGGAAAGGGCAATCCATGGCACGGTCGAACCAAGCGCCGATCATTGTGAAGCGGAGCGATGACGATCACGAATCCGAGCATCACGGCGGAGCGTGGAAAGTCGCCTACGCGGACTTCATGACCGCAATGATGGCCTTCTTCCTGCTGATGTGGATCCTGTCCGTGTCGGATGAAAACCAACTGACCGGGATCGCCGATTACTTCGCGCCGGCGAAAATCTCGATGCAGGCGCCCGGTGGCACCGGTCCGCTCGCTGGCGAGACGATCGGGCCGAAAGGCGTCCTGAACGCCTCGCGTGCCAATGATGCCATCCCCGCCAATCCCGGCATCGGAAGCGAGACCGATCCCTCGACTGAGATGGCCAACGCCTCCGGTAAATCCAAGGACACCACGCCCGACGCGACGACCGACAAGCTCGCAGCCGCGGCAATGGCAACGACTGAGGCCGGAGATGCGACCGACGCGAAGACCGCTGCGGTCACGCCGCATGCCGTCGACGACGCCCGCTTCGAGACGCTTCAGACCCGGATCACGCAAGCGATCCAGCACGTCCCGGACCTTCGTCCGCTGCAGCAGAACGTGTTGTTCCGCCGCACGCCGGACGGGCTGAATATCGAGGTCGTGGATCAGGCTGGCAAAGCCATGTTCGCCTCGGGCAGCGCGAAGATCGACGGGCCGACATTGAAGCTGATGGATCAGCTTGGCCGCGCCCTTTCCGATCTGCCCAATGACGTACTGATCGCGGGTCACACCGACTCGGTCCCCTATCAGAAAGCGGGCGGCACCTATGGGAACTGGGAACTGTCCTCGGACCGCGCCAATGCGACGCGCCGGGCGCTCGTGACCGCCGGGGTCGCTCCGGAGCGTATCACCCGCGTCTCGGGCCTCTCGGACACCGATCCGCTGAAACCGGCAGAGCCCCGCGATCCCTCCAACCGCCGGATCACCGTGACCCTCGCCTATCTTCATCCGAAAACCGATGCGCCCGCGCCGACCGATACGGCGACGCCGCGGCTCGAGGCGAATGCGGAGCCCGCGGCCCCGCAACCGGCCCCGGCAGTCGAACACGCGGCCCCCGAAGCCGTCGCGCCCGCTGCACCCGCCGCGCCGAGCACGTCGGAACAGCCTCAGAAATTCAGCTCCGTCGCGCTCGACGATCTGCGCAGCGCCCTGCAATAACCCCCATCATCAAAGAAAAACGCCGGCGCGATCCTCATCGCGCCGGCGTTTTCTTGTCTTCGCTTGGCTCGGACCCTCAGATCAGACCGGCATGCGCCATCGCGGCGTCGATCGCGGTCTTCGTCTCGGGCAGAAGCTCGGTCAGCGGCAGGCGCACCTCGGCCGAGCACATGCCCAGCTTCGACATCGCGTATTTCGCGCCCGCAACACCCGGCTCGAGGAAGATCGCCATGTGCAGCGGCATCAGCTTGTCCTGATAGCTCAGCGCCTTGGCGTAATCGCCCGCAAGCGTCGCCTCCTGGAATTCAGCGCAAAGTTTCGGCGCGACATTCGCGGTCACCGAAATGCAGCCCACGCCGCCATGCGCGTTGAAGCCGAGCGCGGTCGCGTCCTCGCCCGAAAGCTGGATGAAATCGGGCCCGCAGGTCGCGCGCTGCATCGAGACACGCTCCAGCTTGCCGGTCGCGTCCTTCACACCGACGATGCGCGGCAGCTTGGCCAGCTCGCCCATCGTCTCGGGGATCATGTCGATCACCGAGCGGCCGGGGATGTTGTAGATCACGATCGGCAGCTCGCAGGCATCGTGCAGCGCGCGGTAATGCTCGATCATGCCGCGCTGCGTCGGCTTGTTGTAGTAGGGCGTCACGACGAGCGCCGCATCGGCCCCGGTTTCAGCTGCGTGCTGGATCAGCCGGACGCCTTCCGCGGTCGAGTTCGAGCCCGCGCCCGCGATGATCGGGATACGCCCCTTCGCGGCTTTCACGACCTCGGTGATGACGGTCATGTGCTCAGCGTGGCTCACCGTCGGGCTTTCACCGGTGGTGCCGACCGGCACGAGGCCGTGGCTGCCCTGGTCGATATGCCACTCGACGAGTTTCTTGAGCGTGTCCAGATCCAGTTCGCCGTCCTTGAACGGCGTGACCAGTGCGGGAAGAGACCCTTTGAACATGACACGCTCCTTTTTTTGGTTGGGCCGGGAAGGTGAGTCGTCCCGGCGGAAATCGGCCGGGTTATAGGCGGTTGCGCGGCGGTTGCCAACTTGTGATTCATCCCCATCTGTGAGAGGCCCGTAGCAAAGGGACAAACCCGCGACCACGAGCAGCCATTATGATCCGACGCCAGTTCCTCGCCGCACTTGCGGCTTCGAGTTTCGCGCTCTCGCCGGCCGCGCTTCGCGCCGCGAGTTCGGCGCTGTCCGATGCTTTCGCCGCGGCCAATTCCGGCAACTGGGACGAGGCTGAAAATCTCGCGCGCCGCGTCGGTCCCTTGGGCTTCGATGTCATCGAGTGGAAGCGCCTGCGCGACGGCGAAGGAGACTTCGCCGACTATCTCGATTTCGCCACCCGCCGCGCCGACTGGCCCGGCATGCCGTGGCTGCGCGAGAAGGGCGAGGCGAAGCTCGACGGCATCCCGCCGCGCGAGGTGATCGCCTATTTCAAACTCGGCCCGCCGCAGACCGGCACCGGCGCGCTGGCGTTGATTGGTGCGCATCTCGCCTTGGGCCAGAAGGCATTGGCCGCCGAGGTCGCCAAGACCGCATGGCGCCAACTGCCGATGGACGAAGACGAGCAGGCGAAGTTCTTGGCCGACTACCCCTCGCTCATCTCCGCCGATCATGGCGGGCGGATGCAGAACATGCTCGATCGCGGGCATCTCTCGGACGCGCGCCGGATGATCGGTCTGGTCACGCCCGGCACCAAGGCCGTCGCCGAGGCGCGGATCGCCCTGCAGGCGCGCGAGCATGGCGTGGACGATCTCGTGGCCGCCGTGCCCGGCTATATGGTCGAACGCTCCGCCGGACTTGCCCGCGACCGCGCGATGTGGCGCTGGCGCGCCGGGCTGGAAGACGGCGCGGCGGAGCTGATCCTAGAGCGGTCGAAATCCGCAACCGATCTGGAAGACCCCGGCCTTTGGGCGACCCTGCGCGGCTATCAGTCGCGCTGGGATCTGCGCGCGGGCAATACGCAGCGCGCCTATGATCTGGCCTCCTCGCACCATCTGGAACCGGGCGGGGCGGATTACGCCGATCTCGAATGGGTGGCGGGCTATGCCGCGCTGAAACTGGGCCGCGCCGATACGGCCTACAGCCATTTCCACAATCTCGAAAAGGCGGTGGACGGGCCGATTTCGTCGTCGCGGGCATGGTATTGGCAAGGTCGCGCGCTGGAGGTTCTGGGCCGCAGCGACGAAGCCAAGGCCGCATGGCGCAAAGGCGCGGAAAATCAGGACGCCTATTACGGGCTCCTGTCGGCGGAGCGGCTGAACCTGTCCCTGCCTGCGAATTTCTCCAAGGGGCCCGAGCTGCCCGACTGGCGGCGCTACAAGCTACGCCATTCTTCCGTCTTCAAGGCCGCGCAGCTGCTCTACGAAGCAGGCGAAAACGAGCTGGGTGCGCGCTTCGTGCTGCATCTCGAGGAAAGCCTCGGGCCGGGCAATTTCGGCGCGCTCACGAAGTACGCGCTTGAGGAGGACGACACCTATCTCGCGCTGATCATCGGCAAACGCGCCGCGCTGAAGGGCGAGATCATCGCGCAGGCGCTCTGGCCGATCCCGGGGCTGACGAGCCACGATCTGGGCGTGCCGGAAGAAGTCGTCCTCGCGGTCGCCCGGCGCGAGAGCCAGTTCGCGATCGGCGTGGGCTCTCCGGTGGGCGCGCAGGGCCTGATGCAGCTTATGCCCGGCACCGCGAAGATGATGGCGGATAAAACCGGCCTGCCCTACGAGAAGGCGCGGCTGACGACGGATGCGACCTATAACCTCAAACTGGGAGGCGCCTATCTTGCCGAGCTGCGCGACGAATTCGGGCCGTCTTCGGTGCTGGTCGCCTCGGGCTACAATGCCGGGCCCGGACGCCCGCGCAACTGGATGGAAGATCGCGGCGACCCGCGGATCGGCACGGTCGACGTGATCGACTGGGTCGAGATGATCCCCTTCACCGAGACCCGCAACTACGTCATGCGCGTTTCCGAGGCGATCCCGCCCTACCGCGCGCGGCTGGGCAAGGGCGAGGTGAAATTCACCGACATCCTGCGCGGTGACGTGACCGATTGAGGGGCGCTGCCCCTCGGCCTGACGGCCTCACCCCGGGATATTTGAACCAAGCCGAAAGAGGCGGTCACGCCTCTTGGGCCACCCGTGCGCGCCACAGGGTAAAGAGCCCCGCGCTGACCACGACCCCCGCGCCGATCACCACGTTCCACTCCAGCGACTCGCCGAAGACCACGACGCCCAGCGTCGAAGCGAAGACCAGTTGTAGATAGGCGAAGGGCTGGATCGCCGAGGCCTCGGCCACTTCATAGGCCTTGATCAGCAGGAAATGCCCGGTCGCGGCGGTGAAGCACAGCACGACCATCCACGCCCAGTCCGACGCGATCATGTTCTCCCAGTGCCAGATGCCGACTGCCGTGATCACCAGCGCCCCGATCACGCCGGTGTAGAAGAAGGACACCGAGGCCGGATCGACGCGGCCCACATAGCGCGTCATTAGCGAGTAGAGCGCGAACAGCGTCGCCGCCGCCAGCGGGATCAGCGCATAGGGAGAGAACACACCGAAGCCGGGCTTGAGGATGATGAGCACCCCGATGAAGCCCACACCGATCGCCGCCACGCGCCGCCAGCCAACCTTCTCGCCCAGCACCGGCCCGGAAAGCCCTGCGACCAGCAGCGGGTAGCAGGCGAAGACCGCATGGGAATGGACGAGCCCGAGATAAACGAAGGCCTGCACCATCACGATCACCTCGGTGATCAGGATGATCGAGCGGATCACCTGCGCCCAAGGCAGGCCCGAGCGGGTCGCCCGCTTGATCCCGCCGGGGCTGCGCGCCGCGATCACCAGCACGAAGGCGGCGAAGAACCAGAAGCGCACCATCAGCGCCATGTAGACGTTATAGGTCTCGGCCAGATGGCGCGAGATGCCGTCCTGAAGCGCGAAGATGAAGGTCACCGCGACCATCAGCGCGATGCCGCGGCGGGTCGATTGTTCAACCATGTTTCACCCCGTGCGACATGTGGCGTTTGCGCCCGAAGCCGGGGCTCCGGTTCACCTCGAAGCCCGCGGCCTCGAGGGCGCGGCGCACGAAGCCTGCCGCCGTGTAGGTCGCGAAGGAGCCGCCCGGCACCGTATGCGCGCCGACCTCGGCCATCAGATCGTCGCCCCAAAGCTCGGGATTCTTCGCGGGCGAGAACCCGTCGAGGAACCACGCATCGGCTTTCCCCTCCCAAGCGGGAAGCGCCGCGCGCGCATCCCCCTCGATGATCTCCACCGCAATCGGACCGAGTTGAAACTGGCGCTGCCCCGCAGCCCAGGCTTCCAGATAAGGACCGGCCACGGGTGCGACCTCCGGAAATGCCTCCAGCGCCCGTGCGATCTCGTCCGCCTCCATCGGGTAGGCCTCGAAGGAGGTGAAGCGGATCGGGCAGTCCTCGGGGCAGGCCAGCCGCAGCGCAAGCAGGTTCAGCCCCGTACCGAAGCCCAGTTCGGCCACGTGAAAGCCAGGACGCAGCCGCGCGGGTAGATCATTGCCCGCCAAGAACACGTGTCGCGTCTCGTCCAGACCGCCCGCAAGGCTGAAATAGGGATCGTCGAACCGCCGCGAGACCGGCACAAGGTCATCGCGCCAATCGAGATCGGCTTTGCTCTGGTCAGGGGCGTTCATCGGGGATAGTCCACAGTCTCCGGCCCAGCCTTGAAGCAGGAGGCGCGAAATGACAAGCGGCAGACACGACATAACCGTGCGCGGCGGCGGCATCTTCGGCCTCGCGATCGCGTATCAGGCAGCAAAGCGCGGTGCGAAGGTCCGGCTCATCGAACGCAGCCGCATCGGCGCGGGCAGCTCGGGCGGCCATGTCGGCGCGCTCGCCCCGCATGTGCCGGAGAACTGGAACCCCAAGAAACAGTTCCAATTCGAGAGCCTGCGCATGGCGGAAGCCTTCTGGGCCGAAGTGCAGCGCATTGGCGGCGGCGACCCGGGATATGCCCGCCTCGGGCGGCTACAGCCGTTGGCAGACGAGGCGCAGATCGCACGCGCCAAGGAGCGAGCGGCAGGGGCGGCCGAGCTGTGGCAGGGCTTCGCCACATGGCGCGTGGCCGAGGCCGCGGAATTCGGGGCCTTCGCACCGCCCTCGCCCACCGGGCTCGTGATCCATGACACGTTCACGGCGCGCGCCAACCCGCGCGCCGCCGGGGCCGCGCTGGTCGCGGCGCTCGACGCGATGGGCGCGGAGATCGTGATCGGCGAGGCCGAGGAGGTTGGTCCGGTCATCCACGCGACCGGCGCCGAAGGTCTGGCCGAGTTGAACGCGGTGGTCGGCAAAACCGTCGGCACCGGCGTGAAGGGCCAATCGGCGCTCTTCCGATACGCGGCTGGCGACGTGCCGCAACTCTTCGCGGAGAGCCTCCACATCATTCCCCATTCAGACGGCACGGTCGCGATCGGGTCGACCTCCGAGCGCGAATTCGACGCCCCAGACACGACCGATGCACAGCTCGACGCGCTGATTGAGAAAGCCCGCGCGCTTTGCCCGCCACTCGCCGAGGCTCCGGTAATCGACCGTTGGGCCGGGGCGCGCCCGCGCGCCAAGTCGCGCGCGCCGATGCTGGGTGATTGGCCCGACCGTCCGGGGCATTTCATCGCCAATGGCGGGTTCAAGATCGGCTTCGGCATGGCGCCGAAAGTGGCCGAGGTGATGGTCGATCTGGTGCTGGAGGGGCGCGACACGATCCCCGAAGGCTTCCGCGTGACGGACAACCTGTAAGGGGCTCCGCCCCCGGCCTGCGGCCTCCCCCGGGATATTTATGCCAAGAGGAAGAAAAACGCCCGGCTCGAACCCGGTTGCGGGCGGCTGGCCGGGCGCTTCCCCTTGGGCGGCCATCGGCGTCCCCGCCTGTTCCGCGAGATCAGGGTCAGGCGATTCTGGTTACGGAAGGTTTAACTTCCTCTTGGCGGAAATATCCCGGGGGGGGCGCGTCAGCGCGCGGGGGCAGCGCCCCCTCCGACATGACCCGCCCGCGAGACCTCTGCCTCGGTGATCCCGAAGCGCGGCGCGAATTTCTCCCGCGCCGCGATCAGGCGCGGATCGTCGGGGCGCAGGCCGAGGGTCCGGATGAACTCGACACGGCTTTGGGTCTTGAGCTGATCGCGCGAAATCGCGGTGCCCATCAGCCGGTCGATCACCTCGCCGCCCGCGGTGACGTGAAACCATTTCGAGAAGTCGCGGAAATGGTGCTGGTTGTGCAGCGTCGAGACATGGCGCTCGATCGCGGTCTTCTTCACGGTGACATGGGCGGTGGTGTGGAACCATTCATAGGCAAGGAAGGTGGCGGCTCCGCCAAGCGGCACGACGGCCACGGCGATATCGAACGCATACGGCACGCCGATCAGCGACAGCACCGCCCAAAGCAGCGCGGTATTGCCCACGAGCACCGGCACGATCACCGAGAGCGGCGCGAACAGAAGCGGCCAGCAGGTCGGGAATTCGTGGTGGCCGTAATGCACCCGGTAGAGCCAGTTGAAGGCCCATTGCCGCTTCGGCGGCGCCATGTGGAAGATGTAGCGGTGGAGCCCGTATTCGTTGAGCATCTGCGCCGGGATCCCCAGCAGCGCAACCGCCCAGAGCCACCAAGGCCCCTGCGCGATCCAATAGACCGCTGCGGCGACGACGGCGATCATCACCCAGATCGACAGATGGGACAGCATCAGCCGCATCCGCATCGCGAAAGTCTCCCGAAATCTCCTCCGCGGATAAGCCTGCCACGGGTTACGCGCGCGTCAAAGCGTTTCGCAACGTCAGGGGCAGTCCTTCGTTCTCGTCGTCAGTCGTTCTCGTGCGGGATGTTCTTTTCCCGCTCGACCGCCAGTTCGCCCTTCGAGGTATCGGCATCGGCGGTGTGCACCGCCCAGTCGCCCTCGCCCGCAGGTCGCGGCAGCTTCTCGGCCGGCCAGTCGCGGAATATATTGGCTTTCGAGATGAAATGCGCGGTGATCGGGGCCGTCAGGAAGATGAAGATGGTGACCATCAGCTCGTGCAGGGTCAGGTGACCCTGCTTCACCGCGAACCAGACCATCGAGGCGATCAGGATCGCGCCCACGCCCAGCGTCGCGGCCTTGGTCGGCGCGTGCAGGCGGGTCATCGGGTCGGGCAGTTTGACTAGGCCGAAGCTGCCGACGAGACCGAAAATGCCGCCGATCACGAGCAGCGCGGAAATCAGGATGTCCCAGAACAGTTCCATCACGCCCTCACTCGATAATGTCGCCGCGCAGGATGAACTTGGCGAAGGAGACCGTCGCCACGAAACCCGTCATTGCGTAAAGGATCGACGCTTCGAAGAAGAGCGCCGTGCCCTCCCAGATGCCGAACAGCACGATCATCGCGATCGCGTTGATCGCCATCGTGTCGAGCGCGAGGACCCGATCGGTCACGCCCGGCGCCTTGACGACCCGGTAGAGGTTGAACAGCAGCGCCAGCGAATAGCAGGCGATGGCGAAGATCAGGGCGTAGGTGATCATTCGAAAATCTCCTTCAGGCGGGCCTCGTAGCGGGACTTGATCTCGTCGCGCACCTCGTCGGCGTCGGGCGCATGCAGCGCGTGGACCAGCAGCGAGTGCCCGTCGGCGGCCAGCTCCGCCGTCAGCGTTCCGGGGGTCATCGTGATCGTGCCCGCCAGAACCGTCACCGCCTCGGGCGTGACGATGTCGAGCGGCACCGTGACCCAGGCGGGGTGCAGCTTGGAATTGGGCATGAAGAGTACGATCTTCGCCACGGTGATATTCGCGACGATGATATCCCAGATCACGATGAAGATGTACTCGATGATCTTCAGCGGCTTCGCGAAACGCGGGCGCGCGGGCCAGTAGGGCGCGGTTATCCACGGGATCACGAGCCCGACGAGGATCGCGAAGACCAGCGAATTGAGCGTGTAGCTATTGGCCAGCATCAGCCAGACCATCACCAGCGTGACGGTCAGGTAGGGGTGGGGAAGGATCTTGCGGATCATCTCTTTGCTCCCCTCAATGCGCCGCGGCGGGGGCGTCCTGCCCCGTCTCGGTTCCGGTGTGGGTGTCGGCCTGATCGGCGGGCTGAGCGTCGGCATGCGGGTCGGCGGCACTGGTGTCGCCGCCATGGCCGTCCTCGGCCTGCATTTCCTCGCTCACCTCCATATGGCCATGCTCATGCGCCCCGATGCGTGCCGCCTCCTGCGCGCGCTCTTCCGCGCCGGCGAGAACCGCGTCGATATATTGCGACGGCGTGAACAGCTGCGCGGAGGTGCCCTGCAGCCAGGTGCTCGCAGGTCCGGCCAGCGCGGTCAGCGCCACCGACCCGGCCAGCAGGATACCGGTCGCGGTAAAGGCGAGGCCCGGCGAGCTCGCATCCTTCGGCGCGGGCGGCAGATCGTCTTCCTCAACCTCGACCGCGTAGGAGCGCCAGAACACTTGGCTACCCGCACGGGCATAGCCCACGATGGCAATCAGCGAGGTCACCAGAACCGTGGCCCAGAGCGCCCATTGGCCGCGCGTCGCATCGAGGATCATCAGCTTGCCGAGGAAGCCCGAGAGCGGCGGCATCCCGGCCATCGCGATCGCGCCCATGAAGAACATGCCCGCCATCAGCCCGTGGTTCTTCATCAGCGGCGCATCTGTAAAGCCGAGCCCCCAGCGCCCGCGCCGCTCGCGCACGAGATCGGCGATGAGGAACATCGCCCCGGCGATCAGCGTCGAATGGATCATGTAGTACAGACCCGCCGTGGTCGCGCCTTGGGTGAACTGCGCAAATGCCAGCATCATCGTCCCGACCGAGCCGATCACCGCATAGGCGACCGTGCGGCCCATATCGCGGGCGCCGAGAATGCCGATCATCCCGATCGCGATCGTCAGGAAGGCCGAAGGCAGCAGGATGTCATGGGCAAGCGTGCCGATCGTACCGGTGATCGGGAAGATCAGCGTGTAGACGCGGACGATCGCATAGGTGCCGACCTTGGTCATGATCGCAAACAGCGCCGCCACCGGGCCGGGTGCATTGGTGTAGGTCGCGGGCAGCCAGAATTGCAGCGGCACCAGCGCGGCCTTGACCGCGAAAACCAACATCAGAAGCGCCGCACCAACCTTGATCAGCGCCGTCTGCTCGGAGGGCATCTCGGCCACCTTCACCGCCAGATCGGCCATGTTGAGTGTGCCCGCCGTCGCGTAGATCGTCCCCAGCGCGAAGAGGAACAGCGTGGAGCCCGCGAGGTTGTAGACCACATATTGCACGCCCGATTTCAGCCGCGCGCGCCCGCCGCCATGGATCATCAGACCGTAGGAGGCGATCAGCAGAACCTCGAAGAAGACGAACAGGTTGAACGCGTCGCCAGTAAGGAAGGCGCCGTTGATCCCCATCATCTGGAACTGCATCAGCGAATGGAAATGCCAGCCGCGCTTGTCCCAGCCCGAACCGATCGCATAGAGCACGATCACGAGGCCGAGGATCGAGGTCAGCAGCAGCATCAGCGCGGACAGCCGGTCGAGGACCAGCACGATGCCGTAGGGCGGCTCCCAGTTGCCGAGGCGATAGACCTCGGGCGGGCCCATCGAGGCCGAGGTCATCAGCACGATGGCCAGCACCAGAAGCGCCGACATGCCGAGGATCGAGGCCACGCGCTGCGTGACCAGATCGTAGCGCATCCACAGCACGATCAGCGGCGCGAGCATCGCCGGGATCAGGACGGGCGCGATGATCCAATGCTCCATCATTGGCCGTCCTCCTCTTCCTCGAGGTCGATGCGGTCATTGCCCGCCTCGATGAAGGCGCCAAGCGCGAGCATCACCACAACCGCAGTCATCCCGAAGGAAATCACGATCGCGGTCAGGACCAGCGCCTGCGGGATCGGGTCTGTATAGGAGGTCACGCCGTCGCGCAGGATCGGCGGCTGGTTGATCACCAGACGGCCGGTGGCGAACAGGAACACGTTCACCGCGTAGGACAGCAGCGACATGCCCACCACCACGGGGAAGGTGCGCAGACGCAGGATCATGTAGATGCCAGCGGCGGTCAGCACGCCGATGGCCGATGCAACGAGCACTTCCATCAGTGATCGCCCCCGTTGGTCTTCTTGTTCTCGTGCACGGTGTCACGCTCGTTCTGGGTGGCTTCGCGCGCGGCGCGGGCGGTCTTCCACCAGCGGCGCGGCACTTTGGCTTCGGGCGGATAGGGCCCGGCCGAGAGCGGCGCGAGCACGCGGGCCTCGGGCTTCTCGGCCGCGATATGCGCGCCCTCCTCGCCGCCTTCCTCGCCCATCGCGGCGCGGCGCGCGAGGCGGCTCAGCCCGCCAAGCGCCAGCATCACCGAGCCGACGACGCCGAGGAACACGCCAAGGTCGAAGCCCGCGGCGGTCGCCAGCTCGAACTTGTCGAGGCCGGGCAGTTTCACATAGCCGAAATCGGAGGTGAGGAAGGGCATGTCGTTGAAGAACGCCCCGGCCCCGGTGATCCCCGCGACCAGCACGCCGGATGCGATCAGCACGTGGTAATAGACCTTCTGGCGCGCCTGCGTCCACGCGAAGCCCGAGGCCATGTATTGCGTCACCAGCGCGATCGCGACGACGAGACCGGCGATGAAGCCGCCACCGGGCTCGTTGTGGCCGCGCAGGAAGATATAGAGCCCCACGACCAGCGCGATCGGCATCATCACCCGCGTCACGATCAGCAGCATCAGCGGGTGCTTGTCGCCGCCACGCGGCACGTCGGGCCGCCACGCGATCAGCTTGCGCGAGGACGCGCCCTGCAGCAGCGCCTCGGTCAGCGCGAAGATCACCAGCGCGGCGATGCCGAGCACCGTGATCTCGCCGAACGTATCGTAGCCACGGAAGTCCACGAGGATCACGTTCACCACGTTGTCGCCGCCTGCGAGGTTGTAGCTGTTGTCGAGCATGTAGCCGGACATCGTCGGGAAAGCGAAATCGCGGGTCAGCAGCGCATAGATCAGCCCCGAGACCGCAACGCCCGCCGCGACCGAAAGCCCGACGTCGAAGCCGATCTTCATCCGGCTGGATTCGATCGAGGTGATCTTGGGCAGGAAGTTCAGCGCAAGAAGCATCAGTACCGTCGTCACGATCTCGACCGAGATCTGCGTCAGCGCGAGGTCGGGCGCCGAGAGGAAGATGAAGGAGATCGACACGGTCAGGCCGACGATCCCGATCAGCACCAGCGCGAGGATGCGGTTGTGATGGAAGGCGACGATACACATCGTGGCCGTCAGCAGCAGCAGCCAAGAGGTCACGGCCGCGCCGTTCACCGGCGTCAGCGCGCGGGTCTGCGGCCCCAGCGTGCCGCTCATGAAGGCATAGAGCCCCACCCCGACCGCGGTAATCGTGAACAGCATCAGGTAACGCGCCATCGCGCCGGTATGCAGCCCTTGGGTGATCCACGCCGCAAGGCTCTGCACCTTCGCGACCACCCAGTCGAACATCACCTTGGCCTCGGGGCGCGGAGTGGCGTCCCAGATGCGCTGGAACGGGCGATGCGCGGCGAGCAGAGCGATACCGCCGGTGACGGCAATGGCCGACATGATCAGCGCCGGCGTGACGCCGTGCCAGATCTTCAGCTCGTGCATGTGATAGCCGCCACCGACGACCGCATTGGTCGCCATCTGGACATAGCTGCCCGCCACCGCCATCGGGAACAGACCGATCGCGATCACGAGGAAAGCGAGGAAAGCCGGGCTGATCCACATGCCGAAGGGCGGATCATGCGGGGTCTTCGGCAAATCCTGCGGCGGCGGGCCGAAGAAACCGTGGCTGATGAAGCGGAAGGCATAGGTCGCCGAGAACAGCGCTGCGATGGTGGCCAGCACCGGGATCAGCCAGCTATTGTCGAGCCACTTCGTATGTGCGGCAGCCTCCAGCATCATCTCTTTCGACAGGAAGCCGTTGAAGAAGGGAATGCCCGCCATCGACAGAGCCGCGATGGTCGCGATCACAAAGGTGATCGGCATCAGCTTGCGCAGCCCCGAAATGCGGGTGAGGTCACGCGTGCCCGCCTCGTGATCGACGATGCCCGCCGACATGAACAGCGCCGCCTTGAAGGTCGCGTGGTTGATGATGTGGAACACGGCGGCCAGCGCCCCGGCCTCGGTCCCCAGTCCCAGCATGAAGGTGATGAGCCCCAGATGCGAGACCGTCGAGAAGGCCAGAAGGGCCTTCATGTCGTGCTTGAAGATCGCGATCTTCGCGGCGATCAGCATGGTGATCAGCCCGACGCTCGCGACGATGTAAAACCACTCCGGCGTGCCCGAGAGCACGGGCCACATCCGCGCCATCAGGAACAGCCCCGCCTTCACCATCGTGGCGGAGTGCAGATAGGCCGAAACGGGCGTCGGCGCCGCCATCGCGTGCGGCAGCCAGAAATGGAACGGGAACTGCGCGGATTTGGTGAACGCGCCGCCGAGGATCAGCAGCAGCGCCGGGATGTAATAGGGGCTCGCCTGAATGGCGTCCTTGTGCTGCAGGATTTCCGAAATGTCGTAGCTGCCCGCGATATTGCCGAGGATCAGCATCCCCGCGATCATCGACAGGCCGCCCAGACCGGTCACGGTCAGCGCCATGCGCGCGCCCTGACGGCCCGCAGGCAGGTGCTTCCAATAGCCGATGAGCAGGAAGGAGCTAAGCGAGGTCAGCTCCCAGAAGATCAGCAATAGCAGGATGTTGTCCGACAGGACGATCCCCACCATCGCGCCCTGGAACAGCAGCAGATAGGTGTAGAACTGACCGACCGGGTCCTTGTTCGACAGGTAGAACCGCGCATAGAGGATGATCAGCAGCCCGATCCCGAGGATCAGCGTCGCGAACAGCATCCCCAGACCGTCGATCCAGAAATTCACGTTCAGGCCCAGCCAGGGCAGCCAGTCGATCTTGGTCTCGACGACACCGCCTGCCATAACGGTCGGCAGGTTCAGCAACAACCCAAGCAGCGCCAGCCCCGTAAACAGGGCCGAAACCGCGGCGGCATTGGTGCGTCCGGTGCGGATAAGGATCGACGGCATGGCTGCGCCCAGGAAGGGCAAAGCGGCGATCAAGGCAGGCGACATCTTCTCTCCGGTCCGTTCTTTGGCGGGCCTTGGGGCGATGGATGCGACCGCACTCTCCCCCCGCGCAAGCATTACTTTACCTGCGCACAGGGGGCATGTCTGTCAAGCTTCGCGACGGCGTTTCCTGAGTAGAATCGCAAGGCATTGTGCGGAGGCCGCCTCAAAGCGGCAGCGATCGACCCTTCTCCCGCCATTTTGCACATGCGGCATTCTGCGGCACAAATGTCGCTGAATCGGCGGGAAATCGCGCTTTTCGATGCATGGATGGGCGATGTTATGCGAGAATCGCATGGCTCGGCCCTGTCCGCCCGATGGGCCTCGCATACCCTCTTGCAGTTTTTCCGGGCATGTGGCTATGCAAAATGCAGCACGGTGGTTTTTCTCCGTGCGAAGCGACTGTAATCGCAGGGAAACAGATGCCTAATCCCCGCACTGTGCAAGTGCCCCATTTCTCCCGCCGACAGCTCCTCGCCGCCGGCTCCGCTTTTGGCGCGTTCGCCGCCGCGGGAGGCTGGCCCGGCCATGCGCTCGCGCAAGATAGCGCCCCCGCAGCCGACCCTTCGCCCGCGCCTGCCCCGCCCCCTGCCGCACCGCAGCAATCGCCGTTTTCTTTCGACGATCTCGCGGCACGGATGCAGAAGGCCGCGAAGGGCGACGCCGTCCCGCCCGAGACCAGCTCGGCCGATTTCCTGAGCAAGCTGGATTACGACAGCTACCGGATGATCCGCTTCGACCCGGACAAGTCGCGCTTCGAGAATATCGAAGACACGCGCTTCGAGTTGCAGGCCTTCCATCTGGGCTGGCTTTTCAAAGAGCCGGTGCATCTCTCCAGCGTCGAGAACGGGCAAGCGAGCCCGATGAACTTCTCGACCGACGATTTCATCTACCAGAGCAAAGCGCGCAAGATCGTCCCCGAACATGCCGATCTGCCGGGCATCGCGGGCTTCCGGCTGAACACGCCGCTCAACCGCCCCGATGTCATGGACGAGTTGATCGCGTTTCAGGGCGCGTCCTACTTCCGCGCGCTCGGCCGGGGTTCGGCCTATGGCCTGTCGGCCCGCGGGCTTGCCGTGAACACCGGCGTCTCCGTCGCCGAAGAATTCCCGCGCTTCACCCAGTTCTGGGTCGAGACGCCGACCTCGGGCGCGACCTCGATTACCGTCTTCGCCGAGATGCATTCGGCCTCGCTGACGGGGGCCTACAAATTCGTCATCACCCCTGGCGAGGCGACCTCGGTCGACGTGACCGCACGGCTCTTCATCCGCGAGGACATCCAACAGCTCGGTGTGGCGCCGCTGACCTCGATGTTCCTCTACGGGCCGCGCAACCGGCATAATTTCGACGATTACCGTCCGCGCGTGCATGACAGCGACGGGCTCGCGATCGAGCAGGCCGATGGCGACAAGCTGTGGCGCCCGCTGCAGAACCCGAACAAGCTCGCCTCCTCCTATTTCGCCGAGAGCGCGCCGCAAAGCTTCGGCCTCTATCAGCGCGAGCGCGAATTCGATCACTATCAGGACGCCTCGGCCCGCTACGAGCGCCGCCCCTCTGTCCGCGTGACGCCGCAGGGCGACTGGGGCAAGGGCATGGTTCGGCTGGTCGAGATCCCCTCGAAACTCGAGGTGAACGACAATATCGTCGCCTTCTGGGTGCCCGAAGCTCCGGCAAAAGCAGGCGATGCGCTGGAATTCGCCTATCGGCTGGAATGGGGCGATCTGCCCCCCGATCCGAGCGATCAGCGCGCCTATGTGGACCAGACATGGGCCGGGACCGGCGGTGTCTCGGGCGTCGAGAACACCAAGGGCACCCGGAAATTCGTCATTGATTTCAAGGGCGGAGAGATTTCGCGCCTGCCAGCCTCGGCTGTCGACGAGATCAAGCCGGTCACCCATGCCAATAAGGGCAAGATCGAAACGCAAACCCTTTCGAAGGTCGAACAGGACAATGTCTGGCGTCTCGTTCTGGATATTTCCGCCGATGGCGACGCGCCCGTGGAACTCTCTGCCACTCTTGCCGGTTTTGGACGGAACCTCTCCGAGACCTGGCTTTACCAGTGGACCAAATCATGAATTCTATTTTGACGCTGCCGGCAGTGCCGGCGCTGACCGACCAGCCGCGCGCCCAGCGCCGGCTATCGCCCGAAGACCTCGTTGCCGGGCCCGCCGCGCTGCCGGTGGCCCCGATGGCCATGCCTGCCCAACAGATCGAACCCGATCTTCGGCTGAGTACCCGGCTCGCCCGGATGCTGACCCGCCGCCCGGTCGGGGAAGGCACCTGACATGTCCGCGCTCGCGCGTCCTCGCGGCGCACTGCTGATCGGCCTGCGCGCTCTGGCGCTCGGGCTGGCGGCGCTTGCGGGTATCGGAGCCTTCGTTCTGTTCATCCAGTTCGGGCAGGCCGACGGCTTGCAGACGCTCGACGTGGTGCGCGCGCTTCTGATCCTGATCTCGACGCTCTGGCTCGCCTGGGGCGCGGTGCAGGCGCTGATCGGGCTGACCTCGCGCGCCGAGCCGCCGCCGCGCGTGGACCCGCATGCGCGCATCCAGGGCCGCACGGTCGTGTTGGTGCCGGTCTATAACGAAGACCCGGTCTCCACCTTCTCGCGCGTGGCCGCGATGGACGCCTCGCTCGCCGCGACCGGCGACGACGCGGAGGTGCATTTCGCGATCCTCTCGGACACCCGCAAGGACGACATCGCCCAGCGCGAGGTGCAGGTCTTCGCCCATCTCGTCGAAGAGCGTGACGCGCTTGGCCGGTTCTTCTATCGCCGCCGCACCAACAACGTGGGCAAGAAGGCCGGGAATATCGAGGATTTCATCACTCGTTCCGGCGCAGCCTATGATTTCGCGCTGATCCTCGATGCCGACAGCCTGATGGAAGGCGAGACGATCCTGCAGATGATCCGCCGGATCGAGGCCGAGCCGCGTCTCGGCCTGCTGCAGACCCTGCCGAAAGTGGTGCGGGGGCGCTCGCGCTTCGCCCGTGCGATGCAATTCTCCGCCAGCTTCTTCTCGCCCGTCTTCGCCCGCGGCCTCGCGATGTTGCAGGGCAGGACCGGCCCGTTCTGGGGCCACAACGCCATCGTGCGCACCCGCGCCTTCGCCGAAAGCTGCGGCCTGCCCGCGCTGAAGGGGCAGCCGCCTTTCGGCGGGCATGTGATGAGCCACGACTATGTCGAGGCAGCACTTCTGGCGCGCAACGGCTGGCTCGTGCGGCTCGACGACGATCTGGAAGGCTCCTTCGAGGAAGGCCCCGAGAATATCGTCGATCATGCCAAGCGCGACCGACGCTGGTGTCAGGGCAATCTGCAGCACGCACGCATCATCGGCGCGCCGGGGCTGCGCGGCTGGTCGCGGTTCGTCTTCGCGCAGGGCATCATGGCCTATATCGCGCCGCTGTTCTGGCTGGGCTTTCTCGTGGCCTCGGTCGCGGCGCCCCTGTTCGTGCCACCGCCGGATTACTTCCCCGAGCCCTATTGGCCCTTCCCCTATTTCCCGCCGTCGGAGGCCTCGAAAGCGATCGGCCTCGCCATCGGCATCTTCGGGCTGCTGCTGGTGCCGAAACTGCTGATCGCCGCGCGTGCGGCGATGAATGGCACGGCGCGCGGCTTCGGCGGCGGCAACATCGCCTTCGCCTCGACGCTGAGCGAATTGCTGTTCTCCTCGCTCACGGCCCCGGTGCTGCTGGCCTTCGCCACGCGCTCGGTCTTTCAGGTGCTGTTCGGCGCGGATGGCGGCTGGCCCACCAACAACCGCGGCGACGGGCGGTTGAGCGTGGCCGACGGGTTCAACGCGGCGTGGTGGATCGTCGCCATCGGGGCTGCGGGCCTTGCAGTCACGTGGTGGCTCGCGCCGGGTCTGCTGTTCTGGCTGCTGCCGGTCGGTCTGCCGATGATCGCCGCGCCGTGGCTGATCTCATGGTCGTCGCAGCCCTCGCGCTCGCAGCTGATGCTGGTGCCGAGCGAGATCGAGACACCCCGCATCCTGCGCCTGCACGATGCGATCTTCACCCGCTGGGAAAACGCTTTCCCGGCCCCCGAGGACGACCGCGCCGGTTTCGCGGACGCCCCTCACCGGAGCCCCGCACATGCGTAATATCGCGCTGATGAAACCCGGGCGCGACCTGCGGATCGACCTGTTCCGCGGTCTCGCGCTGGTGATGATCTATATCGATCACATCCCGGGCAATCTCTACGAGCATTTCACCTCCCGCAATCTGGGCTTCTCGGATGCGGCGGAGGGCTTCGTCTTCATGTCCGGCCTCGCCGCCGCACTGGCGTACGGTCCGGCGCTGGCGAAGGGGCTGAACTGGGAGGGGACCTCGCGGCTCTGGGGCCGGGCGTGGCTTCTCTACCTCGTGCATATCCTGACCGCCGTCTGGGCGATCGCCATCGTCTCGGCCGCCGTGCAGTTCTGGGGCAACGAGGCGATGCTGTCCAAGAACGCGATGAAGATCTATGGCACCGATCCGTTCGGCTTCCTGATCGGGATCGCCACGCTGGGCCACCAGCTGGGCTATGTGAACATCCTGCCGATGTATATGGCGCTCCTGTTGATGGCGCCCGCGCTGATCCGCATCGGTCAGCGCAGCAAATTGGCATTGCTGGCGACCTCGGTCGGGCTTTGGGTGGCGACGGGACTGTTCCGGCTCAACCTGCCGAACTACCCGATGGAAGGCGGCTGGTTCTTCAACCCGCTGGCGTGGCAACTGGTGTTCAGCCTCGGCATCCTGACCGGGCTGTCGCTGCGCCAAGGCAAGCGGCTCGTGCCGGTGAAAGGCTGGATCATCGCCCTCGCGGCGGGCTGGCTGGCGCTGACCTTCATATGGGTTCACAACGGCTGGATGCTGAAGAATTTCGGCCACGCGGTCTGGCAGTTGCGCCAGTGGAACGTGCCCTTCTTCATCGCGGGCTTCGACAAGACCTTCGTGTCGCTGCCGCGCCTGTCGCACCTTCTGGCGCTCGCCTACATCCTGTCGCTGCCGGGGATCATCCCGCGCATCGCCGAGGCGCGCGTGCTGGAGCCGATCCGGATGCTGGGCCGTCACTCGCTGCCGATCTTCGCGCTCGGCACGGTGCTGGCGATCGCGGGCCAGACGGTGAAGCAGGTGCATCCGGGCGGGTTCTGGCAGGACAGCGTGCTGATCTTCGGCGGGCTCGCGCTGCAATTCGCCTTTGCCTACGGGCGCGACAATTTCGGCGCGAAGGCCGTGGCGCGACGCCGGAAAGCGCGCGAAGAGGCCGAACCGGCACCGGCCCCGGTCCGGCTGCACGCAGCCGAATAGCTCAGCTCAGGATCAGACCGTCCGAACGGGCCGCCTGTTCCTTGATCGCCTTCACGGCGGCCTGAACCTTCGGCGTGCGGTGCAGATCGACATGGGTCACCAGCCACAGGTTGGTGTCCCAGGTCTCGTAAGGTTTCACCACCTCTTCGAGTGTCGGATCGGCGCGGCCCATCGGCACGGTCAGGAAGCCCAGGCCAAGCCCCGCCTTGATCGCATCGACCTGGCTTTCATGCTCGTTCGCGCGGAACACGACCTGCTCGTCGGGGACGTTGTCGCGCAGCCAGCGATAGAACGGCGCGCGGCTGTCGCGGTTGTCGTTCGAGACGAAGCGATGCTTGGCGAGTTCCTCCTTGGAGCGCGGAATCCCGAAACGCTCTACATAGGCGTGGCTCGCATAGAGCGCATTCTGCATCCGGCCCAGCGACTGCACCACGTTATCGGGTTCGGTCGGGCGGTTGCCGGCGCGGATCGCGACATGCGCCTCGCCATATTCCAGCCGGAACACGCGCTGATCGGTGAGATAGCGCAGCCGCAGCCCGGAATATTCGCCCAAGAGCTTTTCCATCGCGGGCAGGACAAGCACCGAAACCGCGGTCAGAGAGGTCACGATCAATTCGCCCGTGACTTCGTCGCCCGCGCCTGCGATCCGGGCGGCGAGCTGGCTGAACTGGTCCTCTGTCGCCTGCCCCACGGAGAGCAATTGCTGCCCCGCTTCGGTCGGCGTATAGCCGCGCGGATGGCGCTGGAACAGCTTGGTGCCCAGCTTGTCTTCCAGGGCGTCGACATGGCGGATCACCGTTGCGTGGTGAACGCCCAAAACCTCTGCCGCCCCCGAGACGGTGCCGATGCGCGCCACGTGGAAAGCGGTGCGGATTTCATCCCAACTGTCAAAGCTCATGCTGTGCATCCGTGAACATAATCTGCTCGATCATGCCCGTTGCGTTCTGGATTGCAAGAGACAAGTAAGGCGCAGACCGAAATTCACGACCCCACATCGAACACGTTTTACGGAGTCCTCCCCATGGCCAAGACCCTTCGTATCGACAGCTCCATCAAGGGCGACGCGTCGATCTCCAAACGCCTCACCGACAAGATCGTCGAGCGGCTCGGCGGCGACGTCACCACCCGCGACGCGACCGCCATCCCCACCATCGACGGGGCGTGGCTCGGCGCGGCCTACACCCCCGCCGACCAGCGCAGCGACGAGCAGAAAGAGCTGCTCGCCCTGTCCGACGAGCTGATCGCAGAGGTGAAAGCCGCCGACACGATCGTCATCGGTTGCGGCGTCTACAACTTCGGCGTCACCGGCCCGCTCAAACACTGGATCGACATGGTCTGCCGCGTGGGCGAGACCTTCCGCTACACCGAGGCTGGCCCCGAAGGCCTCGCCGGTCCGAAGCGTGTTGTCATCGCCTACTCCTCGGGCGGCGTGCCGCAGGGCTCCGCCTTCGATTTCGCGACGCCCTACATCAAGCAGATCCTCGGCTTCATCGGCATCACCGACGTGACCGTGGTGGCCGCCGAGGGCGTGAACCTCGACGAGGCTGCGGCGGTCGCCAAGGCCGAAGAGCAGATCATCCACCTCGCGGCCTGATCCGCTCAAGCCTGCAAAGACGTTCCTACCTCCCCAGACTGGCCCCGTGGTTGACTCCGCGGGGCCTTTGTCATAGTTCACGCGAGATTTCCCCGGAGGACGAATCCCTCCGGTCCCGGCATGAGGTCGGGATCGCCACCAGTCAGCGCGTTGCGCCCACTGGTGCGCTTGTCGTTTGTCCCGGCCCCAATCACAGGAGGGTGGCCCATGTTCGAAAGTCTATCAGAGCGCCTAGGCGGCGTCTTCGACCGGCTGACCAAACAAGGTGCGCTTTCCGCCGATGACGTGAAAACGGCCATGCGCGAAGTGCGCGTCGCGCTTCTCGAAGCCGACGTTTCGCTGCCGGTCGCCCGCCAGTTCATCAAGTCGGTCGAGGGCAAGGCCACCGGCGCCGCGGTCACCAAATCGGTCACGCCGGGCCAGCAGGTCGTCAAGATCGTCCATGACGAGCTGATCAAGATGCTCGCGGGCGAAGAGGCCGCCGATGCGCTGAAGATCGACAACCCGCCCGCGCCGATCCTGATGGTCGGTCTGCAGGGTTCGGGTAAGACCACCACCACCGCCAAGCTCGCCAAGCGTCTCAAGGACCGCGAAGGCAAGCGCGTGCTGATGGCCTCGCTCGACACCAACCGCCCGGCGGCGATGGAGCAGCTGCAGATCCTCGGCACCCAGATCGGCGTCGACACGCTGCCGATCGTGAAGGGCGAAAGCGCCGTGCAGATCGCCAAGCGCGCCAAGCAGCAAGCGACGCTGGGCGGCTATGACGTCTACATGCTCGACACTGCGGGCCGTCTGCATATCGACGAAGTGCTGATGGACGAGGTTCAGGCGGTGCGCGATGTCGCGAACCCGCGTGAGACCCTCCTCGTCGTCGATGGCCTGACCGGTCAGGACGCGGTCAACGTCGCGACCGAGTTCGACGAGAAGGTCGGCGTCTCGGGCGTCGTGCTGACCCGGATGGACGGCGACGGTCGTGGCGGTGCGGCGCTCTCGATGCGCGCGGTCACCGGCAAGCCGATCCGCTTCGTGGGTCTGGGCGAGAAGATGGACGCGCTCGAGACCTTCGAGGCCGAGCGTATCGCGGGCCGCATCCTCGGCATGGGCGATATTGTCGCCCTCGTGGAGCGCGCGCAGGAGACGCTGGAACAGGAACAGGCGGAGCGCATGGCCAAGCGCTTCCAGAAGGGCCTGTTCAACATGAACGACATGAAGAACCAGCTCGATCAGATGATCAAGATGGGCGGGATGCAGGGCGTCATGGGGATGATGCCGGGCATGTCGAAATACGCCAAGCAGGCCGAAGATGCGGGCCTGAACGACAAGACGATCACCCACCAGATCGCGCTCATCAACTCGATGACCAAGAAAGAGCGCGCCAACCCGCAGATCCTTCAGGCGAGCCGCAAGAAGCGCATCGCGGCGGGCGCAGGCCTCGAGGTCTCCGACCTCAACAAGCTGCTGAAGATGCACCGCCAGATGTCCGACTCGATGAAGAAGATGGCCAAGATGGGCAAGGGCGGCATGATGAAACAGGCGATGAAGATGATGGGCGGCAAGGGCGGCGGTGCGCCGGATCTGGCCAACATGGATCCCGCCGAGGTCGAAGCTGCGGCGAAGGCGATGGGCGGCAAGATGCCCAAGGGCGGCATGCCCGGTCTGGGCGGCGCGCTGCCGCCGGGCCTGTCGGGCTTCGGCAAGAAGAAGTGACCCGATGACCGTCGCGCTCTCCCCCACCCCTGTTCTCGAGACCGAGCGTCTCGTGCTCCGCGCCCCGAAGGCTGCGGATTGGGCGGCATGGCGCGATTTCTACATGTCCGAGCGCAGCCACTGGTTCCGCCCGGTGAATGAGCCGACCCCGGAAGCCGCATGGCGCAGTTTTGCTGCGATCACCGGCCATTGGGTGCTGCGCGGCTGGGGCATGTTCGTGATGACCGAGCGCGGCTCGGATCAGGGTTTCGGCGCGCTTGGCCCCTGGATGCCCGAGAGCTGGCCCGAGGCCGAGATCGCGTGGTCGGTCTGGTCGCAAGACGCCGAGGGCAAGGGCTACGTGGCCGAGGCTGCGCGCGCGGTGATCGACCATGCGTTCCGCGACCTGAACTGGTCCACCGCGGTCAGCTACATCGACCCGAACAACACCCGTTCGACCGCGCTGGCCGAGCGTCTGGGCGCGCGCCCGGACCCGCAGGCCGCCTATCCCGGGGAGCCGCCGATCGTCGTCTGGCGTCACCCCGCACCGAAGGAGGCCGCCGCATGAGCGATGCAACCACCCGTGCCGCTGAGTTGCTGAAAGAGCATCGCGACAGCATCGACCGGCTCGATGCGGTGATGATCTACACGCTGGCCGAACGCTTCGCCCAGACGCAGGCCGTCGGCAAGCTGAAGGCAGAGCACGACCTTCCGCCCTCCGATCCCGATCGGGAGGCCAAGCAGATCGCCCGGCTCGAAAAGCTGGCGAGCGATTCCGGGCTCGACCCGGAATTCGCGAAGAAGTTCCTCAATTTCGTGATTTCGGAAGTGATCCGGCATCACGAGAAATTCCAGAAATGACGGGCCATCCGGCCCATCACCAGCCATCCAAAGGAGACAACTGACATGGCTACGAAAATCCGCCTCGCTCGTGGGGGTTCCAAGAAGCGTCCGTTCTATTCGATCGTCGCTACCGACTCGCGCATGCCGCGTGACGGCCGCTTCCTCGAGAAGCTGGGCACCTACAACCCGCTGCTGCCCAAAGACAGCGAAGACCGCGTGAAGATGAACATCGAGCGCGTGAAGTACTGGCTCGACCAAGGCGCGCAGCCGACCGACCGCATCGCGCGCTTCCTCGAAGCCGCCGGCGAGCGCAGCAAGCCGACCCGCGCCAACATGAAGAAAGCCGTTCCGGGCAAGAAAGCCCAGGAGCGCGCCGAACAGCGTGCCGCCAAGGCCGCCGAGGCGAACGCTGAAGAAGCACCCGCCGAAGAATAATCGGCAGCTATGGATGGCTGGCGGGCCGGGCGCGATATGCGCCCGGCCCCTGCCCCATCCGATCTAGCACAGAGGATCGCATCATGACCCAACCCGAACGCGTCTGCGTGGGTGCCATTGCCGGAGCTTTCGGCGTGCAGGGCGAAGTGCGCCTCAAGAGTTTCTGCGCCGAACCCGAGGATATCGTGGGCTATGCCCCGCTTTATACCGAAGACGGCGCGCGCCAGTTCGACGTGACACTGACGCGGGGCCTGAAGAACGGGCTTGGCGCACGGCTGTCGGGCGTGGCCACCAAGGAAGAGGCCGATGCGCTGCGCGGCGTGACCCTCTGGGCCGACCGCGACAAGCTGCCCTCGCTTCCTGACGACGAATTCTATCATGCCGACCTGATCGGGCTGACGGTGGTCGATACCGGCGGCACCAAGATCGGCACCGTGCGCGCGGTCCACAATCACGGCGCGGGCGACATCCTCGAAATCTTCGCGCCCGGTCGCAAACAGGCGCTGCTGCTGCCCTTCACCAAGGCCATCGTGCCGACCGTGGACCTCGCCGCGCAGCGTATCGTCGCCGACCCGCCCGAGGATCTGTAATCGGATGCGTGTGATCGTCCATCCGGGCTTTCACAAGACCGGCACCTCCACGATCCAGACCGGACTGCGCGAAGTCAGCGCCCATTGGCCCGACTGGGCGATTGCGCTCCGCGAAGACATTCCCGACGCAGCCGCCGCAGCCCGCGCCTTTTCACTGACCCGCGACCCGTTCGAGCTGGGGCTCTATCAGGCCGCGCTGGCCAGTTGGGCCGACGCCCTCCCCGAAGACACCACGCAAGCCGTGATTTCCATCGAAGGGCTCGCGGGACATATGCCGGGCCGCGATGGCGTGCTGGACTATTCCGCGACGCCCGCCCTGATGGGCGCGCTGGCCGAGGTATTCCGCGCGAAATACGAAGACGCGCTGGCGTTGCAGCTCTTCCTGACCACCCGCGAAAAGACCGCGTGGATCGAAAGCCTGCATTGGCAGCATGTGCGCAGCGGCATGCTGACGGACTCGCTCGATACCTTCCGCACCCGGCTGTCGGGCTTCGACCTCGCCCCCATTCTGCGCGAGATCGTGAGCACTGTGGACCCCGCCCCGGTGACATGGATGATGCTCGACGAAGCCCGCGACAATCCCCACGGTCCTCTGACGCCGCTGCTCGATCTGATGGGCGTCCCGCCCGAGGCGCGCGCGTCGCTGGGCCTCGGGGTCACGGCCAATGCACGCCCGCGGAGGGTGGACCGGGCGGCGCTGGCCGACCAACTCGCCGCAATCAACGCGGAAGGGTTGCCGCGCGAGGCCACAAAAGAGAAAAAGCGCGCCATATTGCGGGCAGCATGGCGCGAAGAGGCAGAGGCGAAATCCGATGAGTGACGACAAACCCAAGCTCGCGACCAAGTCGCATGGCCGTCTGACGATCTCGCCGACGCGCAAGCCCAGCTCGCTGATGGACGAGCCGCCGCGGCTGAAAGGCGCGTGGACCGCGAAGATTGTCACGCTCTTCCCCGAGGCCTTCCCCGGCACGCTGGGCCTGAGCCTTCTCGGCCGCGCCCGCGATCTGGGCCTCTGGGCGCTGGAGACGATCGACCTGCGCCCCTTCGGCATCGGCAAACATCGCAATGTCGACGATACGCCCGCTGGCGGCGGCGCGGGCATGGTGCTGCGCGCCGATGTGGTGGGCGAGGCGCTCAAGCAGGCCGCCCACGGCACGCCGGATGACCGCGCGCGCTGGCCGGTCGTCTATCTCTCGCCGCGCGGCAAGCCGCTGACGCAGGAGATGGCGCGCCGCTTCGCCGAGGCCGATGGCATGACGCTCCTTTGCGGGCGGTTCGAAGGCGTGGACGAGCGCGTGCTGGAACATTTCGGTGTCGAGGAAGTCTCGATCGGCGATTTCGTCCTGACGGGTGGCGAAGTGGCCGCCCAAGTGCTGATCGACGCCACCGTGCGCCTGCTCCCCGGCGTGCTCGGCAACGCCGAGAGCGCGGTCGAGGAAAGCCATTCCAGCGGGCTGCTGGAGCATCCCCAATACACCCGCCCCGCCGAATGGGAAGGCCGCTCGATCCCCGAGGTTCTGACCTCGGGCAACCACAAGAAGATTGAAGACTGGCGCCGCGCGATGAGCGAAAAGCTCACGCAGGAACGGCGGCCGGATTTGTGGGAGAAGCGGGAGGGGTGAGGGGTGGCTGGGGGCCCCTCGTGGAGTATCCCGCCGTTATCGGGAAAGGCCGCTCCCGGGAGGTGCGACATGCCGCGCCAGATTGGCGAGGGCTTGGGTATATCCTTCCCGATGACCATCAACCGCATCGGGGCCGACAAAAGACGTGATCTGGTCCGTCAGTTTCAGCGCGGTCATGTTGTCGCTGGCGGATTTCAGTTCGATGGCAATCAACGCAACCGTCAGGATTTGCTCTCCGTCCCAAAGTTCTTCGGTGAACGTGATCAGTCGGTCAGGCTCCACGAAGTGATAGATGACCTTCAACGCCCATCGCAGATCGCCCTTCGCGCCGCACCTCGTGGTTTCCACACCCCCGGTTCGAACGTCGGCGCTGTCAATCTTCACCTCGGCGGTCGGCGAAGGCGTCGACCAGAGCTCCCGCGCCTCTTTGTCGATATAGGCCGCAAATACCTTGGAAGGAGGCGCATCGAGGTCCCGCTCGAATACGAGTGTTTCGTGATGAACGTCCATGAGATCAACGCTCCCGATGATACTCGACACAGGCGGCAAAACTATCATAGAGGGGACGTGCGACGAACTGGTTTCACCTCTCTGCGGTTGGCTGGACGTGGACAGCCCTGCCCCGGCGATCACCCTGTTGCTGCATGCAGCGATCCGCCCGGAGCCGCGATGAGCGCAGCTTCCCCCTTGATCCGTTGCCCATTTCCCCGTAATACGCGCGGGTCCGGAGCCGGAATCGGCCCTCGGACCCTTTTGCTGTTGCCCGGCGGAGCCTTCTTCGGTCCGCGACACGGCACCGGCGAAGGGCGCAAAAAGCGAAAGACGACCTGAAATCTCCCGCGGGCGCGACCCTGAAAAGGCGACCGGACCCGATGAAGACGCGGAGCTCTGAGGCGGCGAAACCTTCACGGGACAAACCGTGAGCATGTGAAAGGACGTTGCGATGAACCTGATCGCACAGCTCGAGGCGGAACAGATCGCCGAGCTCAACAAGACCATCCCGGATTTCAAAGCCGGTGACACCATTCGCGTCGGCTACAAAGTGACCGAAGGCACCCGTTCGCGCGTGCAGGCCTATGAAGGCGTCTGCATCTCGCGCAAGGGCGGCGACACGCTGGCGGCTTCGTTCACCGTGCGCAAGATCTCCTTCGGCGAAGGCGTGGAGCGTGTGTTCCCGCTGTATTCGACCAACATCGACTCGATCGAAGTGGTCCGCCGTGGCCGCGTGCGTCGCGCCAAGCTGTACTACCTGCGCGCGCGTCGCGGTAAGTCGGCTCGTATCGCCGAAGACACCCACTACAAGCCCAAAGCTGCGAAATAAGGAGCGGGACGATGAAAGCCGAAACCCATCCCGACTACCACACGATCACCGTCAAGATGACCGACGGGACCGAGTATCAGACCCGCTCGACCTGGGGCTCCGAGGGCGACACCCTCACCCTCGACATCGACCCGACCTCGCACCCGGCGTGGAACGGTGGTTCGTCGCGCCTCATGGACACCGGTGGTCGCGTGTCGAAGTTCAAGAACAAGTATGCCGGCCTCGGCTTCTGAGCCTGAGCTGCATATCGAGACTAGAAAGGGCGCCTCGCGGGGCGCCCTTTTTCGTTGTATAGAAGACCTCAAAATAATTCGACAAACCAATTTTCAGGAACTCAAATGGCTCGAACCTGTATCGACTGCGGCAAATCGGTCTCGTTCTTTGGAAGCGTCGACGGACGATGCCAAGAGTGCCAGCTTGCTCATATCCGCGAACGTTCCACCGGAGAGACGAGCGCGGAGCACGAAGAAAAGAAGAAGGCGCGGCACAAAGTCGAACAAGCAGTGTTGGATGTGGTCCTTACGACAGAGGCCGTGGCTCCATTCCCGATCCTTGAGCGATTGGATATTGTCACAGCTGAATGCGCATTCGGGATGAACATCTTTCGCGATCTCTTTGCTTCGGTCAGGGACATTACCGGCGGTCGATCCGAAGCGGTTCAGAAGACTATGCGAGATACTAGAAAGGTAGCACTTGATGAATTGCGCCGCGAAGCACACGCCCTCGGTGCGAACGCCGTAATCGGTGTCTCTCTGTCCTACACGGAACTCAGTGGCGCAGGAAACATGGTACTCCTCGTCGCATCTGGTACCGCTGTAAAAGCTGAGTGTTAAACGACTTCTGACAATGCGCTATCACGCTTTCACCGCCCCCCGCGATAGACCTTGCGCAGTTCCGGCACGGCGATGACGATCAGCAGCGCCGCCGCCAGCGCGAAGACCATCGGGCCGATCCGCTCATATCCCAGCACGCCTGCGACACCGCCCGCGAAGAAGGAACACAGCGTCGCGACATGCAGCAGGAGCCGCGAGCGCAGCACCTGCCTGGTCTCCGCATCGCGCGCGCCCGGCAAAAGCGCCGCAAGCTCAAGCCCCAGATCGGTCGCGATGCCGGACACATGGCTCGTGCGCACCCGCCCGTCCGAGATTTTCGTGCTCGCCGCGTTCTGCAGCCCCATCAGGAAGCTGAGCCCGATCATCATCAGATGCTCGCTCATCGCCGCAGTCCAGACCATGTCGAGGATCGTCAGCACGATCAGCAGCGCGGCTTCCAGCAGGATCGACAGCGCGAATATTCCGTGCAGCCGCCGGCGTTGCCCGATATCGATCAGCACCCCAGAGGCGAAGGCCCCAAAGACAAAGGCCAGAAGCAGCAGCAGGAACCAGATCGCCGTGCCGAACCGCCCCAGCGCGAGCAGGTCGGTCGCGGTCGAGACATTCCCGGTCATGTTGGCCGAGAAATAGCCAAGCGCCCGGAACCCGGCCGCATTCACCGCACCCGCGACCAGCGCCAGCCAGACCGCCAGCGCGAGGTCGATCGAAACGCTCCGATCGTCTCCGGCATGTATCAGCACCGCTTGCCCCCTACGCTCGCTCAGTCTCTCGCCCCGACTATCGACGCCACCCGCGCAAAAGCAAGTCTTGGAGGCGTGGCGCATGGCGCCTCGTTTCGTGATTTGCCCCCGACAGGCCCCGCTTCCACAGTCACGCGCGATTTCAGTCAATTGATAGGAGCCGCCCGTGAGAACCCGAAACGCCACGCCCGCAGATGCCGCTGCCTTGGCCGACGTGCTCGATGAACTGGTCACCTCGGACCAGCGCAGCAAAGCCAGCGACGCGGAATTCGTGCGCTCGCATTATCTGGCGCATCCCGACCTCATCCGCTGCGCGATCTGCGAGGATGACGAAGGCCGTGCCCTCGGCCTCCAGTCGCTCAAACATGCGCGCGCGGGCAATCCCTACGGCACACCGGAAGGCTGGGGCATCATCGGCACTCATGTACGCCCCTCGGCCGCGCGGCGCGGTGTCGGGCGCAGATTGTGGGCGTGGAGCCTGAGCGCGGCACGCGGCGCAGGCCTTGTGAAGATCGAAGCCTATATCGGCGCAGAGAACGCTGCTGCGCTTGCCTATTACGGCCAAGCGGGCTTCGAGACATGGCGTGAAACCGACGGTGCGATCGGCAAGGTCTACACGCTCGACTGATCGCAAAGCCGCAAGCGGTGCGTCTCGGCGCTCCCCCCTAGCCCTTCCCATGATTCCCTAGTAAACCCGCGCTCAAACGCTCCACAGCAAGAGGGTCCTACATGGCGCGCCATCTCATTACCTCGGCCATTCCCTATATCAACGGCATCAAGCACCTCGGCAATCTCGTGGGCTCGCAGCTGCCGGCTGATCTCTTCGCCCGCTACCAGCGCGCGCGGGGCAACGAGGTGATGTTCATCTGCGCCACCGACGAGCACGGCACCCCCGCCGAACTGGCCGCCGCGAAAGCGGGCAAGCCGGTCGCCGAGTACTGCGCCGAGATGCATGAGGTGCAGGCCAAGATCGCGGAAGGGTTCCGGCTCAGCTTCGATCACTTCGGGCGCTCGTCGAGCCCGCAGAACCATCGCCTGACGCAGCATTTCGCGGTGAAGCTGGCCGAGGCCGGGCTGATCCGCGAAGTCTCGGAAACGCAGATGTATTCCAAGGCCGACGGGCGCTTCCTGCCCGACCGCTATATCGAGGGCACCTGCCCCAATTGCGGCTTCGAGAGCGCGCGCGGCGATCAATGCGACAACTGCACCAAGCAGCTCGACCCGGTGGACCTGATCAACCCGCATTCCACGATTTCCGGCTCGACCGATCTGGAGATGCGCGAGACCAAGCACCTGTTCCTGCGCCAGTCGGCGATGAAGGATCGACTGGATGCGTGGATCGATAGCAAGTCCGACTGGCCGGTCCTGACCACCTCGATCGCGAAGAAATGGCTCCATGACGGCGACGGGCTGCAGGATCGCGGCATCACCCGCGACCTCAGCTGGGGCGTGCCCGCGCAATTCGAGGGTGCGCCGTGGTCGGGCATGGAAGGCAAGGTCTTCTATGTCTGGTTCGACGCGCCGATCGAGTATATCGCCGCGACCGAGGAGTGGACCGAGAAGACGGGCGGCGATTGGGAGCGCTGGTGGCGCACCGACAAGGGCGCCGACGACGTCACCTACACCCAGTTCATGGGCAAGGATAACGTGCCCTTCCACACGCTCAGCTTCCCCGCGACGATCCTCGGCTCGGGCGAGCCGTGGAAGCTCGTGGATTACATCAAATCGTTCAACTACCTGAACTACGATGGTGGCCAGTTCTCGACCTCGCGCGGCCGCGGCGTCTTCATGGATCAGGCGCTGGAGCTTCTGCCCGCCGATTACTGGCGCTGGTGGCTTCTGTCCCATGCGCCCGAAAGCGCGGATGCCGAATTCACCTGGGAGAATTTCCAGGTCTCGGCGAACAAGGACCTTGCCGATGTGCTGGGCAACTTCGTCAGCCGGATCACCAAGTTCACCCGCTCAAAATTCGGCGAGGCGATCCCGGAAGGCGGAAGCTGGGGCGAGCAGGAAGCGGCCCTGATCGAGGATCTGACCACCCGCATCCGCGCCTACGAGACGCATATGGAAGAGAAGGATATCCGCAAGGCGGCGATGGAGCTGCGCGGAATCTGGGTCGCGGGCAACGAATACCTGCAGGCGTCGGCACCGTGGTCGGTGTTCAAGACCGATCCCGATCAGGCGGCGGCCATCGCACGGCTCGCGCTCAACCTGATCCCGATCTACGCGGTGCTCTCGGCGCCCTTCATTCCCGATGCGGCGAAGATCATGCTCGAGGCGATGGGCGACGAGGATCGCGGTTGGCCGGGCGATGTGAAAACGGCGCTCGAGGCGCTGCCCGCAGGTCATGCCTTCACCACACCCGAGGTGCTCTTCCGCAAGATCACGGATGACGAGCGCGAAGAGTGGCAGGAACGCTTCGCAGGCACCCGCGACTGAGGCGCATCAGGGGCTCTGCCCCTCTTCGCTTTCGCGAATTCACCCCGGGATATTTGACCAAGAGCGAAGACAGCCCCCGCGCGTTTCTTCGCTCTTTCGAAATATCCCGGGGGGCTCCCACAGGGAGCGGGGGCAGAGCCCCCTACTCGTCCTGTTTCTTGAGCGACCGCCAAGCGGAAAGCGCGGCGTTTTCCTCGACCGGAGGCCTAGCGAGAGCGTCAGGCGGCTTCGGCAGAGCCGTCTTCATCCGGAAGTAATGCGCCTCGCGTGCGCCGAAATAGAAGCTGACCACCGCGCCGAGTAGCCACCAAAGCGGCTCGGGCACGTAGCCCAGGCCCACCATCCGCTGCGCGAAGCCGACCGGGTCGAGCATCGCATAGACGAAAAGCCCCACGATCCCGAAGGCGAGCACCGGGCGCGGCAGGCGGTTGAGGCCGTTGACGATGCGATCGAAGCGACCAGGGCGAATGTATTCGAACTCCGCCCCGTGTTCCTGCAGCGCTGCGAGATAGGCCGCCTGCGCGGCCTCAAGTTTCTTCGTGGCATTGGGCACGAAGACCTCCGCCACCGAGCTGGCGGCCTCGCCTGCCGCCTTCACCGCGCCCGCACCGCCGAGCAGTTTCTCGATCATGCCCATTTCGCCACCCGCTTGCGATGCTCGCCCTCGGTGAGGTGAAAGCGCGGCGAGATGAACTCCTCGGCGCGGCGGATCCAGCCGCCCTTCCCGCCCGCCCGCGTCGTCGCGTATTTGCGGCTTGCGGGCCGCGCATCGGCGATCCGGTAGTAATAGTTGCGCCGCGCGATCCCGTAGGCATCGGCGAAATATCCGGGCGCGGCCGCATCGGCGAGTTCTGCGGCGGCGATGGTCTGCGGGCCGATGATCCCGTCCACGACGACGCGCTGGCCCATGTCGCCCAGCAGGCGCTGCAGGATGACGACCGCATTGCCGCCCGCATTCACATACATGTCGAAGACCGAGGCCTGCACCGAGGGCGGCAACCGGTCGATGCGCGGGCTCTTATAGTAATGCTCGATGAAAATCTCGGCGGCTTGGCCCGGGTCGAGCGCGCGGATATCCATCTCGTCCACCCGGCCATCTCCTGTCAGATCGCGCCCCAACCGGCGCAGGGTTCCGAGCGTGACGCCGTGCTTGGTCGCACCGCCCGGATCGTCCGGATCATCGACATAACCGCCTTCGCGCGCGACGATCTCCGCCGCGATCTGGGTGACCGATTTCATGGCCTGCCTCCGTTGATGACAACGTCAGGCAGGCTCGGGCCGTGCGATTAAGAGGGCTAAAAGAGAGCGTTCGCCGGGGTCGCGATTACGACGACGGGCCCTCGTAGACGCCCTGTTCCTTCAGCGCGTCAACGACTTCCTTGGGCATGTAATTCTCGTCGTGCTTGGCGAGAATTTCGGAGGCCACGAACGTGTCGCCTTCCATCTTGCCCGTGCCGATCATGCCCTGGCCCTCTTTGAAGAGGTCCGGCAGGACGCCCGCGAATTTCACCGGGACGGTTGCGCCGCCATCGGTGACCTTGAATTCGATAACCTCGCCCTGACCGCGCTTGAGCGAGCCTTTCTCGACCAGCCCGCCAAGGCGGAACACCTCGCCGGGCTGCGGCGGTTCGGTGGCAAGCTGCGAAGGCGCACGGAAGAAGTTGATGCCGCTCCGCATCGAGTACCCGATCGTGCCGGTCGCGATCACCAAGGCCAGCGCGGCCACGCTGAGCACCTGGATACGACGTTTCTTCTTCAGACTCTTCATCTCTTCGCCTCCTGAGATGCCGCTTCGTCTACCTTACCGCGCCGGCCGTGCCATTGACGCGGATCAAGGGAAGACGGGGGCGAGCATCAGCCCTTCGCTTTCCTCCAGCCCGAGCATGAGGTTCGCGTTCTGGATCGCTTGTCCCGACGAGCCCTTGCAGAGGTTGTCGATGGCCACGACCACGAGCGCGCGCCCGGGGATCCTGTCTCCTGATACACCAATATGGGCATAATTGGAGCCAGTTACAGACCTGGTGGACGGAACTGCGCCGAAAGGTAGCATCTCCATGAAGATTTCGTCTGCATAGCGGTCCGCCAGTGCCTTGTAGACGGCCTCGGGCTCGCCCTTCACATAGGCCGAGGCGAGGATGCCGCGGTTGAAGGGCGCCAGATGCGGGGTGAATTGCACCATTACTGGGCGACCCGCCAAGGCGCTGAATTCCTGATCGAATTCGCCAAGGTGACGGTGCTTGCCGCCTTGCGAATAGGGCGCGACACCGCCCGACAGCTCTGCGTGCAGCAGGTTTTCCTTCAGCGAGCGGCCCGCGCCGGAAACCCCGTTCTTCAGATCGAGGATGATGTCGTCGAGGTCGATCACGCCGGCTTCGATCAGCGGACGGATCGCGAATTGGCCCGCAGCGGCATTACAGCCCGTGCCCGCAACCAGCCGCGCCTCGCGAATCGCGTCGCGGTAGAACTCGGTCAGGCCGTAGACCGCCTCTTTCTGCAACTCGACCGCGGCATGGGGCTTGCCATACCACTTCTCGTAATCCGCCGGATCGCGCAGCCGGAAATCGGCCGAGAGGTCCACGATCTTCAGATCGTGCGGCAGCTCCTTGATGACCGCCTGCGAGGTCGCATGCGGCAGCGCGCAGAAGGCCAGATCGACATTCGAGAAGTCGATCTCTTCGATCTTCACCAGATCGGGCAGGCCCAGATGGCGCAGATGCGGGAACACGTCGCCCATCGCCATACCGGCCTTTCGCTCGCCCGAGAGGGCCACGATGTCCATATTCGGATGGGTGGCGATCAGCCGGACGAGTTCGGCACCGGTGTAGCCCGACGCGCCCAGAATCGCGATTTTCTTCGTCATATCAACCTCCGCGCTTGTCGCTCGGCTCTCCCTTACCCTAAGCTCACACTCAAATAAACTCCGTGTGAACCGGAGTGACGTCCGACAGTGAACGAGGCAGGCCGTGGCAGAGCAGTGGTATTACGCCGATGGGAAAGATCCCGTCGGTCCGTTCCCCGCAGAACATATGACGGATATGGTGCGGGCAGGTCGTATCAAGCCCGAAACGATGGTTTGGCAAGACGGAATGGAAGGATGGGAGCCTGCGGGCGATCACTTCTTCCGGCGAGCCCCGGAAACTGCGGCCACGGGCGCCGACCCGCATAGCGGCGCGACGAATTACGCGGCCCGCATTGCGCAGCGCCATCAGCAGGAGGGCAAGCTCTCCTCCGCCGATCCCCGCGCCTATGCCGATGCCTCGATCGAACGCGAGCGCGCGAAGCGCGGGATTGGCTCGGACGGGATGTATGCCGGGGCGCCTTCGCGCGGCTTCTTCGAGGCGATCAAGGTCTGCTTCCGGAAATACGTGACCTTCAAAGGTCGGGCGAGCCGGTCGGAATATTGGTGGTTCGTGCTGTTCGTGACGCTGGCGGGGTTCGCGGGCGGCTTTGCGGAGGCATCGATGGGTCAGGACGGGGCCGCAATCAGCGCGGTGATCTCCATCGCGACCTTCCTGCCCTCGGTCTCGGTAACGGTGCGCCGGCTACATGACACCAACCGCTCTGGCTGGTGGTTCGGGCTTTATATCCTGATGAGCTTCTTGGGCGGCTTCGTGATCGCCTTCCTCGCCATCTCCTCGGGCATCCGAGACCCGGACGCCATTTTCGCGTCGATGGGGATGCTGACGATGCTCTGGGCCATTGTGATGCTGGTTTGGGGCATCATGCTCTTCGTCTTCATGCTGCTCAGGGGCACATACGGCGAAAACCGTTTCGGCTGACCCCTGAGGCGTGGCGGCTCAGGCCGCTTCGAACCGGATCGCGTAGCGCAGGAATTGCGTCGCGTGGCTCGACACCGAGGCTGGATCGCCGGTTGTCAGGAATTTCGATTCCGTGCCCGCACCTCTGAATTCGGGGCGACGCTCAAGGTAATCCGCGAGGCTCTCGGCCACCAGATTGGCCTGGCTGTAGACGTCCACGCTCGGGCCCAGCGCTTCCTGGAAGGTCTTCTGCATCAGCGGGTAATGGGTGCAGCCGAGGATCGCGGCCTCGGGCTTCGGCATCCGACGCTTGAGCGCCTCGACATGGGATTTCACCAGCGCTTCGGCGAGAATTTCGTCGCCGGTCTCGATCGCATCGACCACGCCGCCGCAGGGCTGCGCCTCGACATCGACGCCAATCGCGCGGAAGGCCAGTTCGCGCTGGAACGCGCGGCTCGCCACCGTCGCGGGCGTTGCAAACAGCGCCACATGTTTCACCGCCACTTCGCGCGGCGGGGAGTTGTCGCCCCATTTGCGTTCGGTCAGCGCCTCGATCATCGGCACGAAGACGCCCAGTACGCGTTTGCCTTCGGGGATCCACGTCTCCTGCATCCGCTTCAGCGCAGCGGCAGAGGCCGTGTTACAGGCGAGGATCACCAGATCGCAGCCCTCGTCCCACAGACGCTCGACGCCCGCGCAGGTCAGTTTGAAGATGTCATCGGCATCGCGCACCCCGTAAGGCGCATGGGCGTTATCGCCATAATAGCAAAAGGCCATGTCCGGCAGCCGCTTGGCGCAGGCATCATAGACCGTCAGCCCGCCCAGACCTGAATCGAAAACGCCTACTGCCATGCTCGCGCCCCTCGCCCGTCCGGGCCGCAACAGGCGCCGGTCAGTTTCTATATTTCGCCTCGAACTCGAAGCCATAGCCGTAAGACTTCAAGGGAGTCGGCGACAAGTCATACGTCGCACGGCGCAGGAAATCCATCATCTGTTTCGGGCTCTCACGCAGCACTGCGAGATCGGCCTGCGGGATCGGCTCACCGACGCAGAGTCGCACCGGCCGATTGGCGTGGCGTTTGAACTCGCGGATCATCAGCCCCATGCGCAGGCTGTAATGCAGATGGCTCGCCAGCTGGAACAGGCGGCTGTTATGGCCCTCGAAGAAGACCGGCACCACGGTCGCGTCGGATTTCGCGATCATCTTGGCGGTGAAATTGCGCCAGCCCGGATCCATCGGCGCACCGAAGGGCTTGGCGGCGGTCGAGACCGTGCCGCCTGGAAACACCCCGATCGCGCCGCCATCGCCGAGGTAGCGCAGGGCGTCCGAACGGGTGCGCAGATTGGCCTTCATGGCGTCTTTGGTTTCGGAGAAATCCACCGGCAGGATGATGCGGTCGATCTCTTCGGCACGCTTGAAGACGTTATGCGCGAGGATGCGAAAGTCGCCGCGAATGCGCGACAGCAGCAGCCCCATGATCAGCCCGTCGAGAATGCCGTAAGGGTGGTTGGCGATCAGCACCAGCGGCCCGGTCTGCGGGATATTGGCCAGCGCGCCGCGGGTCACGTCGATCTGCAGCCCGTAGCGCTCGGCCATCACCTGCCAGAAATCCGCTCCTTGCGCGATGTCGTGCTCGTAGCCGCGGGCACGTTTGATCAGACCGATCCGCCCGGTCGCGTTCTCCATCGCGCGGATCAGAACCCGCGCGCCTTTCGAGCGCGCGGACCATGCGTAGGAAATTTCCTGCGTAGCGTGGCGGACAGGCGTCCGGGGGGCCATCGGGGTGGCGGTCATCTCGAACCTCCGCAACATGGGCTGGCTTCACTCTGCCAGCGCCATGTCACGAAGGTACGACACTCAGATGACAGCCCTCACTCGGCGGCCATTTTCTGCGGAGTACCGCCTGCGCGGAAAGCGGCGAGCAATTCCTCGCGCCGCTTCGCCGCCATTTGCTCGGCCTGTGCCTTGACCGGGCCGAAGCCCCGGATGGTCAGCGGCAGCTCGGCCAGTTCGCGCGCGATCTCCATCGTTTCCGGCGTGACCTTGGGCAGCACTTCGGCCATGTCGGCCTCGTATTGCTTGATCAGCGCCCGCTCCATCTTGCGCTCGGCGGCATAACCGAAGGGATCGAACGGCGTGCCGCGCAGCCCCTTGAGCTTCGCCAGAAGACGGAAGTTGCGCTCCATGCCGGGGCCGAATTCGCGCTTCTTCGGGCGACCGTCCGAGCCTTCCTTGGACAGGATCGGCGGGGCGAGATGGAAGTGCATCTCGAAATCACCCTCGAACTCGGCCCGCGCCTTCTCTGCCGTGGACAGATGCAGCCGCGCGACCTCGTATTCGTCCTTATAGGCCAAGAGCTTGTGATAGCCCTTCGCGACCGCTTCACGCAGCTCCGACGGCACCTCGTCCACCAGTTTGCGGAAACGCTTCGCGAGACGCGCATTCTGGTAATCGACGAGGTGCGAAGCCCGGAACTCGACCGGATCGACCGGGGCCTTCACGACCTCCGCCGCCATCGCCTTCGCGGCTTCCGCCGGATAGGCCATAGCCCAGCGCCCCAGATCGAAGGCGCGCTTGTTCTCGGCGGGTTTGGCACCGTTAAGCTCGATCGCCTCGAAGATCGCCTCGAGGGTCAGCGGCACGAAGCCTTGCTGCCACGCAGCCCCCAGAACGACCATGTTCGAGTAGATCGAGTCGCCCAGCATCTGCCGCGCCAGTTCCGACGTATCGGCAAAGGCCACGCGGTCCTTCAGCCGCGCCTCGAGGCTCAGCCGAAGCTGTTCGCCCGGCAGGCGGAAGTCGCGGTTGCGGGTGAACTCGCCGGTGACGATCTCGTGGCTGTTGATGACGGCGCCGGTGCGGCCCGTCGTCATCAGCCCCAGCGTCTTGGCACCGGCGGAGACCACCAGATCGCCCCCGATCACGCAATCGGCCTCGCCCACGGCGACGCGAATCGCCGAGATATCCTCGGGCTTGTTCGCGATGCGCAGGTGGATATGCACCGCCCCGCCCTTCTGAGCGAGACCGGCCATCTCCATCATGCCCGCGCCCTTGCCGTCGATATGAGCGGCCATGGCGAGCACCGCGCCGATGGTCACGACGCCCGTGCCGCCGACGCCGGTGATCACCACGTTATGGGTGCCGTCGATCGCGGGCAGCGTGGGCTCGGGCAGGTCCGGCAGGTCGAGCGCCTGCGCCTCGGCCTTCTTCACCTTCGCCCCGTGCAGCGTCACAAAGCTCGGGCAGAACCCGTCGAGGCAACGGAAGTCCTTGTTGCAGGACGACTGGTCGATCGCGCGTTTGGTGCCCAGCTCGGTCTCCTCCGGCACGATGGAAACGCAGTTCGACTGCACCCCGCAATCGCCACAGCCTTCGCAGACATCCGTGTTGATGAAGACGCGCTTGTCCGGGTCGGGAAACTTGCCGCGCTTGCGGCGGCGGCGCTTCTCGGCGGCGCAGGTCTGGACATAGATCAGCGCCGAGACGCCTTTCGTCTTCGCCAGACGCTTCTGCACGGCCATCAATTCGGCCCGTTCGACCTTCTCGACGCCTGCGGGGAAGGTGGACAGGTCCAGCTCTTCCTTCTCGTCATAGACCACCACGACCGGCTTCACGCCCATCGCCACGATCTCAGACGCGATCTGCTGCGCGGTCAGCCCGCCCTCGTTCTCCTGCCCGCCGGTCATCGCGACCGCATCGTTGAACAGGATCTTGTAAGTGATGTTGGTACCGGCTGCCAAAGCCGCCCGGATTGCCTGTGCGCCGGAGTGGTTGTAGGTGCCGTCACCGAGGTTCTGGAACATATGCTCGCGCGTGGAGAACGGGGCCTCGCCGACCCAGTTCACACCCTCGCCGCCCATATGGGTGAAGCCTTCGGTGTTCCGGCCCATCCACTGCACCATGTAGTGGCAGCCGATCCCGGCATAGGCGCGCTCGCCCTCGGGCACCTTGGTCGAGCTGTTATGCGGGCAGCCCGAGCAATACCACGGCGTGCGGGTCGCGATCTCGGGCGCGTTGTCGGCGCGTTGGGCGGCTTCGATCTTCTCGATACCCGCCTTGATCGCATCCGTGCCGCGGCCCTCTTCGATGAAGATGTCGCCGAGCTTGCGCGCGATCATCACCGGGTCGAGCGCGTAGCGCGTCGGGAACAGCTCCACCTGACGGCCATTTTCCCAGGTGTCGCCCTTGTGCCAGCCATAGACGCGGCGGCCACGACGGTCGTCGAAGATCGCCTCTTTGACCTGCACCTCGATCAGCTTGCGCTTTTCCTCGACGACGATGATCAGCTCCAGCCCCTCGGCCCATTCATGGAACGAGGTCATGTCGAGCGGGAAGGTCTGGCCGATCTTGTAGGTCGTGATGCCGAGCCGTTCGGCCTCCGCCTCGTCGATCCCCAGAAGCGAGAGCGCATGGGTCAGGTCGAGCCAGTTCTTGCCCGCCGCCACCAGACCGATCTTCGCCCCGGGCTTGCCCCAGACGCGATTGTCGATGCGGTTCGCGCGGGCGAATGCCTCGGCCGCGTAACGTTTGAAGTCGATCATACGCGCTTCTTGAGCCACCGGCGTATCGCCGAGACGGATGTTCAGCCCGCCTTCGGGCATCTTGAAGTCGGGTATCACGAATTGTTGACGGAAGGGGTCGCCGTCGACGACTGCCGTCGCCTCGACCGTATCCTTCATCGTTTTCAGACCCACCCAGACCCCGGCGAAGCGGCTCAGCGCATAGCCGTAAAGCCCGAAATCGAGGATTTCCTGAACGCCTGCGGGCGACAGGACCGGCATATAGGCATCGACCATCGCCCAGTCGGACTGATGCAGCACGGTCGAGGATTCGCCGGTGTGATCGTCGCCCATCGCCATCAGGACGCCGCCATGTTTCGACGTGCCCGCCATATTGGCGTGGCGCATCACATCGCCAGAGCGATCGACGCCCGGTCCTTTCCCGTACCAGAGGCCGAAAACGCCGTCATACTTGCCTTCGCCGCGCAATTCCGCCTGCTGCGAACCCCACAGCGCGGTGGCCGCGAGGTCTTCGTTCAGGCCCGGCTCGAAGCGGACATCGCTCTCTTCCAGCACGGTCTTGGCGCGCGCCATCTGCAAATCGACAGCGCCGAGCGGCGAACCGCGATAGCCTGTCACATAGCCGGCCGTATGCAGTCCCGCCGCCTTGTCGCGCGCGGCCTGAGCGAGAACGAGACGCACCAAAGCCTGCGTCCCGTTCAGCAAAACCGGAGATTTCGTAAGGTCGAACCGATCCGCTAGGGATATTTCTTGCCTTCCCATTAAGCACCTCCCCTTGCTAACTGGGCATGGAGACATGGTAGGTCATAATATCTGACCTAGAAAGCGGAAAATTGTTACTTAGCGGTTTCGTAAATCCTCGACATTAATGTAAAGAAACTTGCGCGGAACAGCAGATGATAAAGCGAAAGTGACCTTGATGGATTGGGACAAGCTCAGAATCTTCCACGCAGTGGCCGATGCAGGGTCTTTGACTCATGCCGGCGACGCACTGCATCTGTCTCAATCTGCCGTGAGCAGACAGATCCGGGCGCTCGAAGAGGCCCTCGGAACGACTCTTTTTCACCGTCACGCCCGCGGACTGATTCTCACCGAGCAGGGCGAATTGCTGTTCGAGGCCACCTCGTCGATGGCGAAAAAGCTCGACAGCGCCTCCGCACGCATTCGTGACAGCGAAGAAGAAGTGTTCGGCGAGCTGCGCGTGACCACCACGACGGGCTTCGGCACGCTGTGGCTCGCGCCGCGCCTGACGAAGCTCTACGAGAAGTATCCCGATCTGAAGATCGACCTCATGCTGGAGGAGCGGGTTCTCGACCTGCCGATGCGCGAGGCCGATGTCGCCGTGCGCATGAAAGAGCCCGCGCAGGCCGACCTGATCCGCAAGCGCCTGCTGAACATCCGGATGCGGCTCTACGCGACCTCCGAGTATCTCGCGAAATGGGGTTCGCCCGAAAAGATCGAGGATCTGCGCAAGCATCGCCTGATCTGCCAGACCCCGCGCACCCCGCAGGTGCAGGCGGGCGCGCAGCTCGCGCGGCAGGTTCTGGCCTTCGATCAAAGCTCGACGCTGACGGTGAACAACTACTTCGGCGTGCTGCAGGCGGTGCTGAACCATATCGGGATCGGCATCCTGCCCGACTACCTGACCGCCGACTTCAACGATCTGCAGCGGGTGCTGCCCGATCTGGAATCGGTCGAGATTCCGATCTTCCTCGCCTACCCCGAAGAGCTGCGCTCTTCGCGCCGTGTGACTGCCTTCCGCGACTTCATTCAGGAAGAGATCACCAACTATCGGCGCTTCCAGGCGGGCGATTCAACCTAGGGTTGCACCGCGACTTTACCGCAACGCATACCGGCCATGATGCGTCCGCAGCATGTTTTCCCTTGATGCGTTAACAAACTGCCCATAAATGAGGCTCAGAAGGGTTGGCCGTGCCGAAAGGCGCAGCACCTTCTACCTCCCTGTTGGACTTTGGCCGAGCTTTGCTCGGCCTTTTTTTTGTCCAACGCCCAGATGCGGCTTTCACGCAGGGCGCGAGAGCCTCTCCCAACAGCCCAGACCTCACGAAATTTCACGCACTCGCGACCGAACAAACCCCGCTCTACGCGCAACTATCCCCTTAGGTTCATTTAAAATTCCACGATCTCGTTCACAAAAATTTCAGTGAACTTTCGGCAGTTCAGCCCGTTCCTTTCCCGACGCCAGCAACGGCGCAGCACTTGAGTAACCAGTTGAAAGGATACTGTTATGACTACCGCGAAAAACATCTTTGCCGCTTCGACCGCTCTTCTTGGCGCGATGACCATCGCAGGCTCGGCTTCGGCCCTCGACCTGTCGAAAGTGCCCTCCACGAACAATGGTGACGGCCAGTATTACGGCATCGCCGACTATCGCGTTGGCGCGGTGCCGGGTCAGGAAACCTCGACGGGCACGCCGCCCGCGGTGACCTCCTCGAACACCTTCGAGTCGACCGACCAGTACGGCATCACCGACGTGAAGACCGGCACCGCGATGTTCGACAGCACCTCGATGGGGGAGGAAATGATCCCCGCGGAGCGCCAGCTGACCGACGAAGCCGGCATCACGGGCATGAAGACCGCCGCCAATGCCGAAGACAAGGCGATGAGCGTCGATGGCAACATCATCGGCATGATCGAGAAGGTCGAGGCGAATGACGGCTACGACACCGTCTATATCCGCACCTCGCCGAAGCTCGACACCACCGTGTCGCTGTTCAAGATCAACGTGCCGAAAGGCGCAGCGGCCAATGGTCAGGTCAAACTCGGCTGGACCGTGTCGGAACTGCTGACCAATCTCGAGACGCAGGTGGACATGCGCTCGTAATCCGGGCGACACCTGATACGCGCTTTTACGACGCGGGGCCTTCGGGCCTCGCGTTTTTTCTTTCCGCAACGTCCGGCCTCTCTTTTCCCCCTGCACATATTCGCCTAATAGGGGCGGCAAAGCCGATGCCGGAGGATCCTCATGAACGAGCCGCAGATCACGCCTGATCTCATCGCAGCCCATGGCCTGAAACCCGACGAGTACGACCGGATCCTCGAGATCATCGGACGCGAGCCGACATTCACCGAGCTCGGGATCTTCTCGGCGATGTGGAACGAGCACTGCTCCTACAAGTCGTCGAAGAAATGGCTGCGCACGCTGCACACCGAGGGCGATCAGGTCATCTGCGGTCCGGGCGAGAACGCGGGCGTCGTCGATATCGGCGACGGGCAGGCCGTGGTCTTCAAGATGGAGAGCCACAACCACCCCTCCTATATCGAACCGCACCAGGGCGCCGCGACCGGCGTGGGCGGCATCCTGCGCGACGTGTTCACCATGGGCGCACGCCCGGTGGCCGCGATGGACAGCCTGAGCTTCGGCATGCCCGACCATCCCAAGACCTCCCATGTCGTGAAAGGTGTGGTCGAGGGCGTGGGCAGCTACGGCAACTGCTTCGGCGTGCCGAATGTGGGCGGCGAAGTGCGCTTCCACCCCTCATATAACGGCAACTGCCTCGTGAACGCTTTCGCGGCGGGCCTCGCGGATGCCGACAAGATCTTCTACTCCGCCGCCTCCGGCATCGGCATGCCGGTCGTCTATCTGGGTGCCAAGACGGGCCGCGACGGCGTCGGCGGCGCGACCATGGCCTCGGCCGAGTTCGACGACACGATCGAAGAGAAGCGCCCCACCGTTCAGGTCGGCGACCCCTTCACCGAGAAATGCCTGATGGAAGCCTGTCTCGAACTGATGCAGACCGGCGCGGTGATCTCGATTCAGGACATGGGGGCCGCGGGCCTCACCTGTTCGGCGGTCGAGATGGGCGACAAGGGCGGGCTGGGCGTGAAGCTCAACCTCAATGCGGTGCCGCAGCGCGAAGCCGCGATGACCGCCTATGAGATGATGCTGTCGGAGAGCCAGGAGCGGATGCTCATGGTCCTCAACCCCGAGAAGGAAGACATCGCACGCGAGATCTTCGTGAAATGGGATCTCGACTTCGCCATCGTCGGCGAGACTATCGCGGAAGACCGCTTCCTGATCATGCATGGCAACGAGGTGAAAGCCGACGTTCCGCTGTCGAAACTGTCCTCGGAAGCCCCCGAATACGATCGTCCGTGGGTGGAAACGCCCATCGCGACCGCTGGCGAGGCACTGCCCGAGATCGGTGCGATCGATGCGCTCAAGGCGCTGATCGGCTCGCCGAACTACGCGCATAAGTCCTGGGTCTACGAGCAATACGACACGCAGGTGATGGGCGACACGGTGCGCCGTCCGGGTCTCGGCGCGGGCGTCGTGCGCGTGCACGGCACCGACAAGGCGCTGGCCTTCACCGCCGATGTGACCCCGCGCTACGTCAAGGCGAACCCCTTTGAGGGCGGCAAGCAAGCGGTGGCCGAAGCCTATCGCAACCTGACCGCCGTGGGCGCCAAGCCGCTGGCCTCCACCGACAACCTGAACTTCGGCAATCCCGAGAAGCCCGAGATCATGGGCCAGTTCGTGGGCGCCATCAAAGGCATCGACGCCGCCGTGCGCGCGCTCGACATGCCGATCGTGTCGGGCAACGTCTCGCTTTACAACGAAACCGACGGCACCGGCATCCTGCCCACGCCGACCATCGGCGCGGTCGGTCTGCTGAGCTCGCTCGACGAGCTGATCGCGGGCCTGCCGACGGCGGGCGACGTGGCGATGGTGATTGGCGAGACCAAGGGGCACCTCGATCAATCCGCGCTGGCATTTGAAGCCTTCGGGCTCGAGTCGGGCGACGCGCCCGAGGTCGATCTCGACGTCGAGAAACGCAATGGCGAATTCCTGCGTGAGAACCGCGCGCTGGTCAAAGGCGCGAGCGATCTGTCGGATGGGGGCCTCGCGCTTGCCGCTTTCGAGATGGCGGAAGAGGCCGGTCTGGGTGTCACGCTCGAGGCTAACGACATCGCGACGCTCTTCGGCGAGGATCAGGGCCGCTACCTCGTGGCCTGCTCCTTCGATCAGGCCGAGGCGCTGATGGTGGCCGCCCGCAAGGCCGAGGTTCCCCTCTACACCGTCGGCCGCTTCGGTGGCGACACGGTCGGTTTCGGTTCGGACAGCGCCCCGCTGGAGGAGCTGTCGGCCCTCTATCGCAGCGCGTTCAAAGCAGCGATCGACGCCTGAGTTCTGTGATCTGACGCAGGGCGGACATGCGCGCCGGGCGGTTCCTGACCGCCCGCGCACAAGCTAATGTCGCGGCGATCCACCGATTTCAGGTTCCCGCTTTGACCAGTTCCACCCTCGCCTATGCCGCCCGGCTGTTCCTCGCCGCGACGCTTGCCCTGACTGCCGCCCGGTTACTGGGCCTGACCAATATCTATTGGGCGGCCATGCCCGTCTGGGTGGTGATCCAGCCGCATCGCGAAGACATGGCCCTGCGCGCGGTGCTGCGGGTCGCCGGCACCTTGGTCGGCGCCGGTATCGGGATCGCCGCTCTGACATGGCTGCTGGTGCCGGGAATCGCACTGACCGTGGCACTCACGGCGGCCGTCGGCGTCGGCATCGCCTATCGGATCGGGACGCACTGGGCCTATGGCTTCACGCTGATGGCGATCACGATCGGCGTGGTGGTGATGCCCGCGCTGGGGATGGGGGCGGATGCAATTCCGCTCGCGCTCGACCGGGTCGCCTGCACGCTTCTGGGCGTCATCTCGGTGACGGCGGTGAACTGGCTCTTCACGCCGGCGCGTCGCGCACCGATGCCGCCGCGCCCGAACCCGCATTTCGTCCAGCAGCTTTGGCTGCGCATGGCGGCGGTGGCGGTGCTCACGGGCGGGGCCACGCTGATCGACGCCCATTTCACCCATCCCGCCGCAACGGCTGCCGCGCTTTCGGTGATCGTCTTCTCCTCGGTGCTGGGCTCGATGCCGAATCCCCGCCCCGCCGTGCGCTTTCTCGTTCCTGGTGTCGCGCTTGGCGTGCTCGCCGCGGTCGCCTATCGCGGGCTCACGCATCTGTCGGACGGCGATCAGACCGAGCTTCTGATCCTCGCCTTCGCCTTCATCGCGGGCGGTGCGCTGCTGCGCGCCCATCCTCGCACCACGCTGATGGGGATCGACATCAACATGTGCTTCCTGCTCGCCGGAGAAGTTGGCGCGCCGGGCCATTCCCTGCCGGTGACGGCCGCCGGAGCCGCCGCGATGTTCATCGGCAGCGTGGTCATCGCGACGCTCATGTTTTTCCTGTCGCGATTGCACCCGCCAGCGGCCACCGCATAGGTCCGCGCCCCCGCGCATCCCCTTGCAGCCAGCCGCCGCGCCACTTAAGTTTGCGGCAAAGGACGAGGAGCCCTATTTATGGCAATGGAAGCCCATGACATCGAAGCCCTGATCCGGGCCGAATTCCCCGATGCCAAGATCACGATCACCGATCTCGCCGGGGACGGGAATCATTGGGCGGCGGAGGTCATCGACGAGAGCTTCCGTGGCAAGAACCGCGTCCAGCAACAGCGCGCGGTCTATGCCGCGCTCAAAGGGGCGATGGACGGGCCGAACGGGGTGCTGCACGCGCTCGCTTTGACCACCAAAGCGCCCGAATGATTTCACACACGTCTCCAAGCGGGACGGAGAAAGGATTTAGCGATGAACGCGCAAGACCAAATCGCCCAGCAAATCTCAGAGAATGATGTCGTTCTCTTCATGAAGGGCACCAAGGACATGCCGCAATGCGGGTTTTCGAGCCGCGTCGCCGGCGTGCTCAACTTCATGGGCGTGACCTACAAGGACGTCAACGTGCTCGCGGATCAGGACATCCGTCAGGGCATCAAGGACTATTCGGACTGGCCGACCATCCCGCAGCTCTACGTCAAAGGCGAGTTCGTCGGCGGCTGCGACATCATCACCGAGATGACCCTCTCGGGCGAGCTGGACCAGCTGTTCGAGACCAAGGGCGTGAGCTTCAACAAGGACGCCGCCGAGCAGATCCGCGCCGCCAACGCCTAAGCGCAGATCACCTGATTATCGAAAGCCCCGCCTTCCAGTGGCGGGGCTTTTGCGTTTCAGCGTCGGTCTGAGTTGGGCGCGGCCTGCCGGCCTTGCACCCGCGTCTCACTTGCGCCCGATGAAGCGGTCGAACCAGCCCTTCGCGCCCTCTTCGGCATCGTCCCAGGCCTCGCTCGCATCCTCGAATAGCGGATCGATCGAGCGTTGGCGGAACTGCCGCCACATCGCCCGGATCGTCAGCAAGACAATCACCAGCAGCGTCAGGATGATGATGCTGCCCCAGGGAATTATCCGCGTATCCGGCCCCGGCACAACCTTCAGTCCGACCGCATTGGGGTAGATCGTCAGCCAGCGCGACCGCCAGCCGTAGCGCGTCACCGACACCCAGATCGGATCGGCCGAGGTCGAGATCAGCGACTCCGCCTGTGCCTGCAGGTCCGAGCTGTCGAGCTTGAAATAGGGCGGCCAGCCCCAGCCGGTGTCCTCGTTGCGGAAGACCAGCGTCTTGCCGTTCGGGCGCACCGTGTTGATGAAGCGCACGTCGCGGCTGGTCGCACTCGCGGTGCCGACGTCGGGCGCCGCCCAGAAGATCGAGTTCTCGCCGAAATCGACGCGGCGCACCTCGGTGCCGACGATCCGCACGATGTCGTGGCGCGGCAGGTTGTAATGCAGGAACACCGCCACGAAGCCGATCACGACCAGCCAGAAGCCCCATTTCACGTAACGCATCGGATTCTCACCTGTAATTCATCAGATAGATAATGAGCCCCACCACGACGATCGGCAGGACATAGACCAGCCAGATCAGCTTACGCAGCAGGCTTTTCTCATAGTCCCGCATCCCGGCCTCGACGAAGGTATCGCGCGTGGTCTCGGCCCGGGCTTCGGCGGCGGCCTCGTTCCAATCCTCTTCCAGCGCCTCGCGCCGGACCGACCGGGCATAGAGACGCACCAGCCAGAACAGAATCGTCAGCACGATCAGCCCGAAGATCGCCAGTCGAATGAAGGCCAGCATCGCGCGCCCTCCTTGCCCCTCGCTGTCGCAAGCCTAGGCCGCGGCGGCGCGGTTGACCAGATCAGCCCTTCCGGCGCGCCATGCCGATCCGGATCAGCTTGATCACGATGGCCGAAGCCGCGACCGGGATCAGCGCGAGCACATAGGTCGCGGCGAACATCTGGCGCGGCACATAGCCGTTCGAGCAGCTCGCCGTGTCGGAGAAGAAATGCAGCACGAAGCCCGCACCGCAGGCGGTGCCGGTCATGTAGAAAGCGGGCACGATCATCGCGACGGGTACCAGCGCCAAAAGCTTCGCCCAGTCGTATTTCGACAGCCACCCTCCGACCGCAATGCAAAGCACGAGCGCGAAGGCCAAGAACAGGTTCATCCGGTCCCTCCGTAGGAATTTGCACCGCAATAGCGCGCGCGGGGGCCAAAAGCCATGTGTTTTCAAACCTTGCGTTTTCGCTTGGCCAGCGGCGGCGCCCGGCGCTAGCCTTGGGTATGGACCTCGCCACTCGCCTGAAATCCGCCATCGACGCGCGCCGCGACGAACTGATTGCGCTGACGCAGGCACTGATCCGTATCCCGACGCTGAACCCGCCGGGGCGCAATTACCGCGAAATCTGCGATTTTCTCGCCGCCTATCTCTCCGAACGCGGTTTCACGACCGAACTGATCCGCGCCGATGGCGCGCCCGGCGACAGCGAGACCTATCCGCGCTGGAACCTCGTCGCCCGCATCGAGGGCGCGCGCCCCGGCGACTGCGTGCATTTCAACTCCCATCACGACGTGGTCGAGATCGGCCATGGCTGGACCCGCGATCCGTTCGGGGCCGAGATCGACGGAGACCGCATCTACGGGCGCGGCGCCTGCGACATGAAAGGCGGGCTCGCGGCCTCGGTGATCGCGGCGGAAGCCTTCCTCGACACCTGCCCCGATTTCGCGGGCAGCATCGAGATTTCCGCCACTGCCGACGAGGAATCGGGCGGCTATGGCGGTGTGGCCTATCTGGCCGAGCAGGGCCGCTTCGATCCCGCCCGCGTGCAGCATGTCATCATCCCCGAGCCGCTGCACAAGGACCAGATCTGCCTCGGTCACCGCGGCGTCTGGTGGGCCGAGGTTGAGACCCATGGCCGTATCGCACATGGCTCGATGCCTTTCCTCGGCGACAGCGCGATCCGCCATATGAGCGCCGTTCTGACCGAGATGGAGGAGACGCTCTACCCGCTCCTTCTGGGCAAGCAGACCGAGATGCCCGTGATCCCCGAAGGCGCGCGGGCCTCGACGCTGAACGTCAATTCGATCCATGGCGGCGCACCGGAGGAGGGGGCCGATTACACCGGCCTGCCCACGCCCTGCGTCGCCGATCGCTGCCGCATCGTGATCGACCGGCGCTTTCTGATCGAGGAAGACCTCGCAGAGGTGAAGGCCGAGATCATCGACCTGATGGAGCGCGTGAAAGTCCAGCGTCCGAGCTTCCGCTATGAAATCCGCGACATGTTCGAGGTGCAGCCCACGATGACCGACAAGGGCGCGCCGATCGTGCGCTCCACCGCCGCGGCGATCGAGGCGGTGCTGGGCCGCGAGGCGGCTTATGTAGTCTCGCCCGGCACCTATGACCAGAAACATATCGACCGGATCGGGCGGCTGCAGAATTGCATCGCCTACGGGCCGGGCCTTCTGGAGCTCGCCCATCAGCCCGACGAATGGGTCGGTATCGAGGATATGGCCGACAGCGCGAAGGTCATGGCGCTGGTTCTGGCAGAACTGCTGGGTCCCTAGGGGCGCTGCCCCTCGACGCGTTCCGCGCCTCATCCCGGGATATTTGGACCAAGGGGAAGGAGCATTCCCTTCCCCTTCGTTCTTGTCGAAAATATCCCGGGGGGCGACGCAGTCGCGGGGGCAGCGCCCCCTCACGACCTCAGACTGCGATATTGTCGATCAGCCGCACATCGCCGAGCCAGATCGCGACGAGCATCCGCGCGGGTTGCGACAAGTCCGTCGCGGGTTTCAGCCCGTCGACCGTGCGCAGTTCGAGATAATCGAGCGCGCCGAAGCCCGCGTCTTTCAGCTCGGTTTTCGCATCGTTGAGCGCCCCCTCGACCGGCACGCCGTCGCGGATCTTCGCGGCCGCTTCCTGCATCACCGTATGAAGGCGCGGCGCCAATTTGCGCTCAGCTTCCGTCAGCCGCACATTGCGCGAGGACATTGCCAGACCGTCCTCTTCGCGGATGGTCGGGCAACCGATGATGCGGATCGGCATGTTGAGATCGCGGGTGAGTTGCTGGACCACCTGCAATTGCTGCCAGTCCTTCTCGCCGAAGAACGCGCGCCCTGCCTGCGTCATGCCGAAGAGCTTCGAGCAGACCGTCGCCACGCCATCGAAATGGCCGGGCCGGAACGCGCCTTCCAGCGGCTCGGTGATGCCCGCGACGGACACGGTGGTGGCGAAGCCGTCGGGATAGACCTCGTCCACGCCCGGCGCAAAGAGCACATCGACCCCTTCCGCTTCCAGAAGCGCCAGATCCTGTGCCTCGTCGCGCGGGTATTTGTCGAGATCGGAGGCGTTGTTGAACTGCATCGGGTTCACGAAGACCGTCACGATCACGCGGTCCGACTGCTTGCGCGCGGCGCGAGCGAGGCTGAGGTGGCCGTCATGCAGCGCGCCCATCGTCGGCACCACGCCGACCAGCATCCCCGAGCGTTTCCACGCCGCCACCTTGTCGCGCAGTTCAGCGGCCTTGCGGATCACCTGCGTCATTTCTTCACCTCGTCGGCGAAGCTGTGCTCGGCTGCCGGGAAGCTGCGGTCGCGCACTTCGGCTGCGTAATTGGCGACGGCGGCTTCGGCTTCCTGACCGAGCTGGCCGAAGCGCTTGACGAATTTCGGTTTGAAATCGGTGAAGAGGCCCAGCATGTCATCGACCACCAGCACCTGCCCGTCGCAGCCCGCGCCCGCGCCGATCCCGACGGTGGGGATAGCGACCATCGCGGTGATCTCGTCGGCCAGCCCCTGCGGCACTTTCTCCAGCACCACCGAGAAGGCGCCCGCGTCGGCGACCGCTTTCGCATCCTTTACCAGACGCGCCCGGCTGTCGCCGCGGCCCTGCACCTTGTAGCCGCCCAACGTGTTCACCGATTGCGGGGTCAGCCCGATATGGGCCTGCACCGGGATACCGCGCGCGGTCAGAAAGGCGATGGTCTCGGCCATATGCGCCCCACCTTCGAGCTTCACCGCCCCCGCGCCGGTCTCGGCCATCAGACGCGACGCATTGCGGAACGCCTGCGCCGGGCTTTCCTCATACGACCCGAACGGCATGTCGATCACCATCAGCGCATTCGAGAGGCCGCGTGCGACCGCCTGGCCGTGGAGGATCATCATCTCCATCGTCACGCCCAGCGTTGAGGGCAGCCCGTGGAGCACCATGCCCACCGAGTCGCCGACCAGCACGAGATCGCAATGGCTGTCGACCAGCTTCGCAATCGGCGTGGTGTAGGCGGTCAGGCAAACGATCGGCGCGCCGCCCTTCATCGCGAGAATATCTGCGGGCATTTTCTGCCGCGTGGTTCCGGTGACGCTCATGGCATCCTCCTGATCTGCTTGCGCGCGAGTCCTAGCGTCACCCGGCCCGCAAGGAAAGACGTGAACGCGCAAACGCTGCGGCATCGGGGCGCGTATCGCGCGATTTGGCGCGGTTCTGAAGAGGCCGCAGCGCAAGAAAAACGGCGCGAGGTTGCCCCCGCGCCGTGAGTGTCATCTCGAAAATCGGCTCGATCAGTTGGTGGTATCGACGCAGGTGCCGGTGCCGGAATAGCCGCAATCGACGGTGGAGCTGGCAGTCTCGCCCGAGCCGCCGACCTCTTGGGCCATCGCAACCGACGCCTGATGCTGCTCTTCCTCGACCTTCTGCTGATCGGGGATCTGGCCGGCTTTCCACGCGGCCTCGTCCTCGTTGATCGCCACCTGATTATAGGCGGAGACCACATAGCCCGAATGCAGCTGCACGACCGGACCTTCCATCTCGAGGCTCTCGGCGCGGCTGCGCACCTTCACCGGCGTGCCCTTCGGTACTTTCGCGAACAGGTCGATGATGTCCTGATTGAACAGACGGATACAGCCAGCCGAGGTCGCACGCCCGATCGAGGACGGATCCATCGTGCCGTGGATGCGGTAATAGGTATCCCGATTACCCTGGTAGAGATAGAGCGCACGCGCCCCCAGCGGGTTGTCCAGACCACCCGGCAGACCGTCTTTCAGCGGCCCGTAGAGGTCGGGATCTTCCTGGATCATGTTCTGCGTCGGCGTCCAGCTCGGATATTCCTGCTTGCGCTTGATCGTGGCATCGCCCGAGAAGGTCTTGCCGTCGCGACCGACTGCGACGCCGTAGCGCTCTGCCTTGCCCGGCGCGGTGATGTAGTAGAGGAAACGCGCATAGGGATCGACGACGATCGTCCCGACAGCCTCGGGCCCGTGATAGGGCACGACCTGGCGGCGGTTCCGCTCCACCAGATATTTCGGACTGATCGCCGGGATGGTTTTCCCGTCATCTTCGCGCGCCTGATATTCGGCGGGCACGGCCTTCGTCGACTGGGTCGGTTGCGCATAGCGCTGTTCCGGCGCACTCGCGCAGGCAGCCAAGATGCCAGCCAGCCCGAAGAGCATGGCCGGGCGGATTGCGCGTTTGAGCGTCGAATAACTCGCGGTCACTTGCAATTTTCCTGTCTCTTTTTCCGGTGGGCCTTCGGCCCGGTTCCGTCATTCAAGGGGCTAGATAGGGGAAAGTTCCCTCCACTCACACTCACATGAATGTGATCAGCCTCACCCCGGCAGATTCCTGCCCTCTTGATTTTCCGCGCGCGCGCGCCGAGCGTGCTGCGAAATCGCGTGACAAGAGGAGGTGCCGCGCATGAATTTGCCGCTTTGGTTCGACCCCGAGGAGATGTTGATCGGAGGCGTCTGGCGCAAGCTCGATGCGCGACTTTCCGTGGAATGCCCCTCGGATGGGCGCGAGATGGCGCAGATCGCCCGGGGCGGCAAGCCGGAGATCGACGCGGCGGTCGAGGCCGCACAGGCGGCGCTTGCGGGCGACTGGGGACAGCTAAGTGCGGCAGAGCGCGGGCGGCTCCTGCTGAAGATGTCCGGGCTCGTGCTGGCCCATGCCGAGGATCTGGCCGTGATCGAGGCGCTCGATGTCGGCAAACCGCTGACGCAGGCGCGTGCCGATGTGGCGGCACTGGCGCGTTATCTGGAATTCTACGGCGGGGCCGCGGACAAGGTGATGGGCGAGACGATCCCCTATCTCAACGGCTACACCGCCTACACGCTGCGCGAGCCGCATGGCGTGACTGCACATATCGTGCCGTGGAACTACCCGATGCAGATCATTGGACGCTCGGTCGCAGCGGCGCTGGCGATGGGCAACGCGGCGGTCGTGAAACCTGCCGAGGAAGCCTCGCTCACCGCGCTGGCCTTCGGGCGGATCGCGCAAGAAGCGGGGATGCCGGCCGGTGCGCTCAATATCGTGCCGGGTCTGGGCGAAGAAGCCGGAGCCGCGCTCTCGGCCCATCCCGGCATCCAGCATATCTCCTTCACCGGATCGGTCGCGGTCGGCCAGCACATTCAGGCCGCCGCCGCAGTGAATGCCGTGCCCGTCACGCTGGAGCTTGGCGGCAAATCCCCGCAGCTCGTCTTCGACGATGCCGATCTCGACCGCGCGCTGCCCTTCCTCGTGAACGCAGGCATCCAGAACGCCGGGCAGACCTGCTCGGCCTCGTCGCGCATCCTCGTGCAGCGCTCGCGCTATGACGAAGTGCTGGAGAAAATGGCCGCGCGCTATCGCGGCCTGACGGCGGGGCCCGCGCTTGGCGATCACGACCTCGGCCCGCTGATCTCGGGGCGGCAGAAAGAGATCGTCGAGGGCTATCTGGCGCTCGCCTCCGACCTCACTATCGCGGCGCAAGGCCGGATCGCCGAGGATGTCCCCGCAGGCGGTCATTACGTCGCGCCGACCCTGATCGGCGGTGGTCACGGCGCGCATCGGCTCGCGCAGGAGGAAATCTTCGGCCCGGCGCAGATCGTCATTCCCTTCGAGGACGAGGAAGAGGCCGTCGCCATCGCGAACGGCACAGAATACGGGCTCGTCGCCTCGGTCTGGTCGGAGAATGGCGGGCGGACGATGCGGCTCGCCCGTCGCCTCCGCGCAGGACAGGTCTTCCTGAACAATTACGGCGCGGGCGGAGGCGTGGAGCTTCCCTTCGGCGGCATCGGCAAATCCGGGCACGGGCGCGAGAAAGGGTTCGAGGCGCTCTACGGCTTCTCCACCCTGAAAACCATCGCCGCCTGGCATGGCTGAGGGTTTCGGCTTGGCGGAAATATCCCGGGGGTGAGGCGGGATCAGCGGCCTTCCAGTGGAAGGACGCCCCGACGAACGCCCGAAGCGCAAGCGAAGGGCCGGCAGACCGGGGGGCAGAGCCCCCTTGCACCCGATGTGTCCTGCGACAACAGTAGGCCCCGAGGAGGAGCACCGATGAGACTGGAAGGCAAAAGCGCGATCGTCACCGGCGCGGGCTCGGGCTTCGGCGCGGGGATCGCGCGCCGCTTCGCCGCCGAGGGTGCGCGGGTTCTGGTCGCAGATCTCAACGCCGAGGCCGCGCAGGCCATCGCCGACGAGATCGGCGGCGTGGCCTGCACCGTGGATGTCAGCCGCGATGCGGATGTCGCCGCACTGGCGCAGACGGCGCGCGAGGCGTTCGGGCAGATCGACATTCTGGTGAACAATGCAGGGACCACCCATCTGCCGAAGCCGATGGAGGAGGTGACCGAGGAGGAGTTCGACCGCGTCCTCACCGTGAACGCGAAATCGGTCTACCTAACGGCGCGCCATATCGTGCCGGGAATGAAAGCGCGAGGTGCGGGCGCGATCCTGAACGTGGCCTCGACCGCCGGCGTCAGCCCGCGACCGAACCTGAGCTGGTACAATGCCTCGAAGGGCTGGATGATCACCGCGACCCGCGCGATGGCGGTGGAGCTTGCGCCCTCCGGGGTCCGCGTCAACGCGATCAACCCTGTCGCCGGAGAGACCCCGCTTCTGAAAAGCTTCATGGGCGAGGACACGCCGGAGATCCGCGCGAAGTTTCTCTCGACCATCCCGCTGGGGCGGTTCTCGACGCCCGAGGACATGGCGAATGCGGCGCTGTTCCTCTGCTCGGACGAGGCGAGCATGATCACCGGCGTCGCGATGGAGGTCGATGGCGGGCGCTGTATCTGAACGCAGGGCATTGAGTTGGGGGCGTTGCCCCCAAACCCCCAGGATATTTGGACCAAGAGGAAGATGAAGGCAGGGCCGAACAATCTGATCACCGATATCGCCGGGCTGCGCGTGGGCAATGCCGAGGATGCCGGCCTGCGCTCGGGTGTGAGCGTGCTGCTGGGCGAGCGCCCCTTCACGGCGGCGGTGCAGGTGATGGGCGGCGCGCCGGGAACGCGGGAGACCGATCTTCTCGCGCCGGACAAGCTGGTGCAGGAGGTCGATGCGCTCGTGCTCTCGGGCGGCTCGGCCTTTGGGCTCGGCGCCTGCGATGGGGTGATGGCGGGGCTGCGCGCGCAAGGGCGCGGGTTCGCGGTGGGCGATCAGCGCGTGCCGATCGTACCCGGTGCGATCCTGTTCGATCTGCTCAACGGCGGCGACAAGAGTTGGACCGAGACGCCCTATCCCGGGCTTGGGCGCGCGGCGCTTGAGGCGGCCACAGAGCGGTTCGAGATCGGCAGCGCCGGGGCGGGCTTTGGCGCGATGACCGGGACCTTCAAAGGCGGGCTTGGCTCGGCTTCGGCGGTGTTAGAGAGCGGCTTCACGGTGGGCGCGCTGGTGGCTGTGAATGCGCTCGGCTCGGTGACCGTCGGCGAGGGGCCGCATTTCTGGGCCGCGCCGTGGGAGATCGCAAGCGAGTTCGGCGGTTTCGGCCCTGCGCCCCAGCATGATCCGAGCGCGATGCCCGAACCGATGAAACGTCAGGGCGAAGCCACCACCATCGCCATCGTGGCGACCGATGCCGTCCTCACCCAAGCGCAGGCGCAACGCATGGCCACGGCGGCCCATGACGGCATGGCGCGCGCCATCGTGCCGTCGCATACACCGCTCGACGGCGATCTGATCTTCGCTGCCGCGACCGGCGAGAAGCCCTTGGCCGATCCGGTCCGCGACCCGTTCCAGCTTGGCCATGCGGCGTCTTGCGTGCTTGCCCGCGCCATCGCCCGCGCCATCTATGAAGCCAAAGAACACCCCGGCGATCTGCAGCCCTGCTGGCGCAGCCGTTACGGAACATAAAAAAGCCCGGCGCATTGACCGGACGACCCATCCAGCCCTTCGGAGGACATCATGCTCGACGACAAGACCGACCTCAAATCCATCCTAAAGGATCCCTCGCTTCTGGTGACCAAGGCCCTCGTCGCGGGCGAATGGGTCGATGCCGATGACGGCACCACCTTCGACGTGACCAACCCCGCGCGGGGTGACGTGATCTGCACCGTGCCCGATCTGGGCCGCGCCGAAACCGCCCGCGCCATCGCCGCCGCCGACGAGGCGATGAAGGACTGGGCCGCGCGCACCGGCAAGGAACGCGCGCAGATCATGCGCAAATGGTACGACCTGATGATGGAGAACCAGGACGATCTCGGCGCGATCCTCACCGCCGAGATGGGTAAGCCGCTCGCCGAGGCGAAGGGCGAGATCGCCTATGGCGCAGGCTTCATCGAGTGGTTCGGCGAAGAGGCCAAGCGGGTCTATGGCGAGACGATCCCGGGCCACCAGCGCGACAAGCGGATCACCGTGATCAAGCAGCCGATCGGGGTCGCAGCCTCGATCACGCCGTGGAACTTCCCCAACGCGATGATCGCGCGTAAGGCGGGCCCGGCGCTCGCGGTGGGCTGCGGTTTCGTCTGCCGCCCGGCCTCTGAGACGCCGCTCTCGGCGCTGGCGATGGCGGTGCTGGGCGAACGGGCGGGCCTGCCCAAAGGCATTCTCTCGGTCATCACCTCCGCGAAAGCCTCCGATATCGGCAAGGAATTCTGCGAGAACCACAGCGTGCGCAAGCTGACCTTCACCGGCTCGACCGAGGTGGGCCGCATCCTGCTGCGTCAGGCGGCGGATCAGGTGATGAAATGCTCGATGGAACTGGGCGGCAACGCGCCCTTCATCGTGTTCGACGACGCCGATCTCGACGCCGCGGTCGAAGGCGCAATGGCGTCGAAATTCCGCAATAACGGTCAGACCTGCGTCTGCGCCAACCGCATCTATGTCCAGTCCGGGGTCTATGACGCCTTCGCCGAGAAGCTGGCCAAGGCCGTCAACGCCCTCAAGGTGGGCGACGGCCTCGAGGAAGGCGTCGAGGCCGGCCCGCTGATCAACGAGGACGCGGTCAAGAAAGTGCAGGAGCATATTCAGGACGTGCTCGACCATGGCGGCTCGATCGTCACCGGCGGCGAACGTCACGAAATGGGCGGCACCTTCTTCCAACCGACCGTGCTGACCGGGGTCACGCAGGAGGCCAAGGTCTCGCATGAGGAAACCTTCGGCCCCGTCGCCCCGCTCTTCAAGTTCGAGACCGAGCAGGAAGCGATCGCCAAGGCCAATGACACGATCTTCGGCCTTGCGAGCTATTTCTACGCCCGCGACGTGGGGCGCATCACCCGCGTGCAGGAAGGCCTGGAATACGGGATCGTCGGCGTGAATACCGGCCTGATCTCGACCGAGCTCGCCCCGTTCGGCGGCGTGAAGCAGTCGGGTCTGGGCCGCGAGGGTTCGCATCACGGGATCGAGGATTACCTTGAGATGAAATATATCTGCCTGTCGGTCTGAGGCCGATCCAGAGCCGATAATTATGTAGAGGGCGGTCCGCGTGTCCGCCCTCTCTTTCCTTAACACTCTCCGCTGCTTATCTTGTCCGTGAACGAGAGTGAGGGGCCGAGCTTTGGGCATTTCCGACATTGCGGACGGGATCACGCGCGGGATCGAGGGCATGGGCCATTCGGTCTCGGAGGCGCTGTTCGAACCGGTGATCCGGCTCGGCGTGACGGGGCTGTCGCGCGCGGGCAAGACCGTGTTCATCACCTCGCTGGTCGCGAACCTTCTGGATCGCGGGCGGATGCCTGCGCTGGGGGCCGCGTCGGATATCACCGCCGCCTATCTGCAGCCGCAGCCCGACGACACGGTGCCACGCTTCGACTATGAGAGCCACCTTGCCGCCCTGACCGGGCCTTCGCCGCATTGGCCCGAGGGCACACGCGCCGTCTCGGAGCTGCGGCTGTCCTTCCGCATCCAGCCGCGCGGAATGCTGGGCGCGGTGCGCGGGCCGCGCGTCGTGCATCTCGACATCGTGGATTATCCCGGCGAGTGGCTGCTCGACCTCGGGCTGATGGACAAAAGCTATGCCGAATGGTCGGCGGAGGCGCTGGCGCGTCTTCCGAACCGCCCGCAAGGCGCGGAGTATCTGGCGCAATCCGAGGCGGCCGATGGCACGGCCGAATTCACCGAGCCGCAGGCCAAGGCGCTGGCGGCAGGCTTCACCCGATACCTCACTGAGGCGCGCGATGCGGGCTTCTCCGACTGCACACCGGGGCGCTTCCTGCTGCCCGGCGAGATGGCCGGATCGCCTGCGCTAACCTTCGCGCCGCTGCCTGCGGGCGATGCCCCGCGCGGCTCGCTCCGGCGCGAGATGGAGCGCCGCTACGACGCCTATAAGCGTGAGGTCGTGCGCCCCTTCTTCCGCGACCATTTCGCCAAGATCGACCGGCAGGTGGTGCTGGTCGATGTGCTGGGCGCGATCCATTCGGGGCCCGCCGCGCTCGACGATCTGCGTCAGGCGATGGCGGATATTCTGGCGGCCTTCCGTCCGGGACGCGCGAGCTGGCTGACCTCGCTGATCGGCGGCAAGCGGGTGGAGAAAATCCTCTTCGCCGCCACCAAGGCCGACCACCTGCACCACACCCAACACGCCCGCCTGACCGCGATCACAGGCGCGCTGCTGCGTGAGGCCAAGGATCGGGCCGATTTCGCAGGCGCGAAGACTCTCGCGCTGTCGATCGCGGCGCTGCGCAGCACCACGGAGGAAACCCTCTCGCATGACGGGGCGGAGTTGCAGGCCGTGCGCGGGCGGCTGGAGAGCGGCAAATCGGTCGCGCTTTATCCCGGCGAATTACCCGCCGACCCGGCGCAGCTTCTCTCGCCCGCGGCGCAAGGGGCCTCCGCATGGCTCGACGAGGATTATTCGATCATGAACTTCGCCCCGGCCCCGGTGATCCTGCGACCCGGCGAAGGCCCGCCGCATATCCGGCTCGACCGCGCGGCCGATTTCCTGATCGGGGACAAGCTATGAAAAAACCGGTGATGATCGAGATCGAGGACGCGCCCTCGCCTGCCGAGGCCGCGCCGATCGAGGATATGCCGAGCGCGACCGAGGAACGGCTGGAGGGCCGCGCCATGCAGATCGCGACCCGGCTGGGGGCGCGGCGCACCTCGCCCATCGTGCGCTTCTTCTGGCGCGCGAGCGTGGCGTTGGTGGGTTTCCTGATCTCGGTGGCGCTCTGGCGTTTCATCGACGGGCTGTTCGCCACCCATCCCATCCTAGGCTGGATCGGCACCGCGCTGGTCGCGGCCTTCGCGCTTGGCGCGCTGCTGATCACGGGCCGCGAGATCGCCGCCTTCTCGCGGCTGGCGCGGCTCGACAAGGTCCATAAGGAAGTCTCGGAAGCGCTGAGCGAAGATGATCTGAGCCGCGCGCGCAAGGTGACGGCCCATGTCTCGGGCCTCTATGCCGCGCGGCCCGAGATGGATTGGGCGCGCAAGCGGCTGGCCGAGCAAACGGGCGAGGTGCTCGACACCGACACGCTGATGGGGCTGGCGGAAACTGAACTGATGGGCCCGCTTGACGCCGCCGCCCGGCTGGAGATCGAGGCCGCCGCGCGCACCGTGGCCACCGTCACTGCTATCGTTCCATTGGCGCTGGCCGACGTCTTCACCGCGCTCACCGCGAACCTGCGGATGATCCGGCGCATCGCGGAAATCTATGGCGGGCGCTCGGGCACGCTCGGCTCGATCCGGCTGGCGCGCACGGTGATGACCCATCTCGTCGCGACCGGTGCTGTGGCGGCGGGCGACGATCTGATCGAGACCGTCACCGGCGGTCATCTGGTGTCGAAACTCTCGCGCCGGTTCGGCGAAGGCGTCATCAACGGAGCACTGACCGCGCGCGTCGGCATCGCCGCACTGGAAGTCTGCCGCCCGATGCCCTTCCGCAAGTTGCAAAAGCCCCGCGTGACCAATCTGATCGGCCGGTCGCTTACCGGGGTCTTCGGCAAGAAAGAGGACTGAGCCTCTTCCTCTTGGCTGAAGTATCCCGGGGGGCTCGTGAAACGAGCGGGGGCAGAGCCCCCTCCACCTCTAGTTTTGCGCGCCTACGCGCGCGGGTCATTTCAGCTTCGGAATACCGCCCGCAAAGGTCTCGCGTTCGACCACGCCTTGCCGCAGGCTCATCCCGATCCGATGCGCCAGCGCCGACCAGCCCGCCGCCTGTTCGGGCGTGAGCTCCGCGCTCAGCACCTTGTCAAATTCCGCAAGCCAGGTTGAAAACATGCCCGGGCGCACATTGCCTGCTGCGCGGTGGACCTGCATGGGCGAGCCGTCATAGCCCGGTTTGCGCAGGATCGCGTTCTTCCAGAACCGGGCGACCTTGTCTTCATGGGTGGGCCAGTCGGTGACATGCACCGCAAAGACCGGACCGAGCATCGCGTGGCTACGCACGCGCTCGTAGAAGCGCGCGACGACGCGGTCGATCTCGGCCTCGGAGATCTCGAAACGTGCCAAGGGGTCAGCCATCGCCAAAGAGGTCCGTCTGCGGGGTGGCGGGTTTCGGCGCTTCCAGCCCCAGATGCCGCCACGCCCGCGCGCCCAGCATCCGCCCGCGCGGGGTGCGGCTGATCAGGCCCTGTTGCAGCAGGTAGGGTTCGATGACTTCTTCGATCGCGTCGCGGCTTTCTGACAGCGCGGCCGAAAGCGTCTCCACCCCCACCGGGCCACCGCCGTAATGATCGGCCATCAGCATCATGTAGCGCCGGTCCGCCCCATCGAGACCAAGATTGTCGACACCGAGGCGCGTCAGCGCGCGGTCCGCGATCTCGCGTGTCAGACGCCCGTCGCCCTCGACCAGCGCGAAATCGACGACGCGGCGGAGCAAACGTCCCGCGATGCGCGGGGTACCGCGGGCGCGCTTGGCGATCTCGCGGGTGCCCGCGGGGTCGGACGGGATACCCAGAAGCCGCGAACCGCGCGTCACGATCAGGTCCAGCTCGTCCTCGGTGTAGAATTGCAGCCGTGTCGGGATGCCGAAGCGGTCGCGCAGCGGTGTCGTCAGCAGGCCAAGCCGCGTGGTCGCGCCGACCAGCGTGAAGGGCTGCAATTCGATCCGCACAGTGCGCGCGGCGGGCCCCTCGCCGATCACCAGATCGAGCTCGAAATCCTCCATCGCGGGGTAGAGCACTTCCTCCACCGCCGGGTTCATCCGGTGGATTTCATCGATGAAAAGCACGTCGCGCGCTTCGAGATTGGTCAGGATCGCGGCCAGATCGCCCGCCTTGGCCAGCACCGGTCCCGAGGTCATCTTGAAATTCACGCCCAGCTCTCGCGCCATGATCTGCGCCAGCGTCGTCTTGCCCAGACCGGGCGGGCCGTGGAACAGCGTGTGATCCATCGCCTGGCTGCGCATCTTGGCGCTTTCGATGAAGACGCGCAGATTGGCGCGGGCCTCGGCCTGACCGGTGAATTCCTCCAGCGCCTGCGGTCGCAGGGCGCGGTCGGCGTCTTCGGGCAGGCGGTCGGGCCGCAGGGTGGGATCAGGTTCGCTCATCGTCATTTACTGTCGCGCCTTTGACGGAGGGGAGCAAGCGGGGCTCTGCCCCGCACCCCGGGATATTTTCACCAAGAGGAAGAGGTCAATCCTTCGGGGCCAGGAGCCTTAGCGCCGCGCGGATCAGCTTGGCCGTGTCGGTGACCTCCGGGTCGTCATTGGCCTGCGCGACGGCACCGGCCGCGTCCGAGGGCGCATAGCCGAGATTGGTGAGCGCGGAGATCGCCTCGGCGGTGAAATTCACCTTGGGCGTGGCGGCGGGGGCTGCTTTCTTCGCGGGCTTCTTGGCGGGCGCGTCCTCGATCACCTCGGGGGTGGCATCGACGGTGAACTCGGCGCCCATCGCCATGACGGTGGGCGCTTTCTCCTTCAGTTCCAGCACGACGCGCTGCGCGAGTTTCGGGCCGACGCCGGGGGCGGATTTCACCGCCGACCAGTCGCCCAGCGCGATCGCGCGGCCCAGCCCCTCCGCGCCGAGCGTGCCGAGGATCGCGAGCGAAGCTTTCGCGCCGATCCCCTGCACCGAGGTCAGCAGCCGGTGCCATTCCTTCTCCAACAGCGTCGGGAAGCCGAAGAGTTGCAGCAGGTCCTCGCGCACCAGCAGATCGGTATAGAGCGCGCAGGCCTCGCCCACGGGCGGCAGCGATTGCGCGGTGCGCTGGCTGACATGGACGACATAGCCCACGCCGCGCACGTCAATCATGACGTGGTCGAGCGCGCGGTGGATGATGACCCCTGCGATGCGACCGATCATGCGCGCCTCCGCTGGGTTGTGCCCAAGGCATCGCGGGAGAGTTGCGCCGCGTTCATCCGGGCCGCCGATTGCAGGTGGAAGGCGTGGCAGATCGCAATGGCGAGTGCATCGGCCGCATCGGCGCCTTCGAACTGCACGCCGGGCAATTGATGGCGCACCATATGCTGCACCTGCGTCTTGTCGGCATGGCCGACGCCGACGACGGTTTTCTTGATCGCGTTGGGGGCGTATTCGCCGACCTCGAGCCCGGCCTGCGCAGGCGCCAGAAGCGCGATGCCGCGCGCCTGCCCCAGTTTCAGCGTCGCCACCGCGTCCTTGTTGACGAAGGTCTGCTCCACCGCTGCCGCTTCAGGCATGTGGGTCGCGATGACCGCGCTCAGCCCTTCGTGCAGCACCAGCAGGCGCTTTGCCAAATCCTTACCTTCGGAGTGGAGAATCCCGTTCGCGACATGCCTGAGTCGCGATCCGTCCATCTCGATCACGCCCCATCCGAGATTGCGTAACCCCGGATCGATCCCGATCACCCGCATCTGCCCTGCCTCGTTCTCGTGTTGTTTCGCAAGAACTAGCACGAAAAGGGAACATCGGCCAGAGGGGATGCAAAAACCGGCCTCATATCACATGCGATTCCTGCATGGCGGGGCTGCCAAAACTGAGATTGTTTTCGCACCCTGCCAGTCTTATCTGCGCTTCAGAAGATGTAATGCCCGAAACTTGAGCAGTTTGTGAACTGAAGGATCCTCCCCATGGCTTCGATGGATATCAACACCCGCATGAGCCGCAGCGCCCGACCGAGCGTCTTTACCTCGCTGATCGCAGCCCTGCACGACTGGAACGACGCACGCGTCACCCGCAAGGCTCTGATGAAGCTCAGCGACCGCGCGCTGGACGATATCGGCCTGACCCGTCTCGACGTGGCGCGCCTGCGCTAACGCGACCGACAGGTCATGCGAAAAGGGCTGCCCCGGCAACGGCGCAGCCCTTTCTTTATGGCTTAATGGCTTCGGTGCTCAGCCGAAATACGGCGCGAGCAGCCCGGCGATCTTGCGGGTGATGGGGTCGGCATGCATGATCCAGGCCCCCACCCTTTCGAATTGCGACCCACCCGCGAGGCTTGCGACACGCGCCTCGTAGCTCTCCTGGCCCACCTGCGCGAGCATCGCGCCCTTCACCAGCAAAATACCGGCAAAGATCAGCGCCACACCGCGCAGCGGAATACTGCGACGCGACTTCGGGCGCATGGAATCAAAATAGCTGCGCCCCAAGGCACCGGACGCCTCGAATGCACCGCCTGCTTGATGGATCTGGTCGATCCGATGCAGGCGCTTCTCAAAAGACTCTATTTGTGGATCGCGCATGGCAAACCCCGTTAACTGCGATGCCCCCAAAGGCAATTTCTCAGGTCAGGGTAAAGCAATCCTTACCGCAATCAGAGCGGATTTGTGGCGGATTAGGCGCGCTGCATGGCCAATGTCGTCCATTCGCCGAATTCCTTACGCGAATGGGAAACAAAGCCCTGCGCTTCATAAGCGGCGACGACTTCATCGGCCTGTTCGTTGAGGATCCCGCTGAGGATCACGAAGCCCGATTCGGCGCAGTTGCGGCCCATTTCGGGGGCGAGCGCGACGAGCGGGCCTTTGAGGATATTGGCGAAGATCAGATCGAAGGGGGCGGCCTCTTTCAGGCGCGGATCGCCGAAGCCCGCGGCCTCGATGCAGATCACGCGGCCTTCGAGTCCGTTCACCGCGACATTCGCCGCCGCCGTCTCTACCGCGACCGGATCGATATCGGAGGCCAGAACCGGCTTGGGCCAGAGCTTCGCTGCCGCCATCGCCAGAACGGCGGTGCCGCAGCCGATATCGGCGACGTTATGGAAGGTGTGACCCTCGTTCGCCAGATCGTCGAGCGCGGTCAAGCAGCCCGAGGTGGTGCCGTGATGGCCCGTCCCGAAGGCCATCGCCGCATCGATCCGCAGCGCGATCGTATCCGCCGGGATCTTGTCCTCGTCATGGCTGCCATAGAGGAAGAAGCGGCCCGCGCGCACCGGGGCCAGTTCGCGGCGCACGTGGGCGACCCAATCGGTTTCCGGGATTTCCGAGACGACGAAGGGCTGCGCCCCGTGCGAAATCGCCAGCAGGTCCAGCGCCACATCGTCGGGGGCCTCGAGGAAATAGCCCGAAACCTCGTAGCGGCCCGACCCGTCCTCGATCTCGAACACGCCGGTGCCATAGGGGCCGGGATCGAGCTCTTCGAGACGTTCGGACAGCGCCTCGGCGGCCTCGCGATCGGCCAGCGTGGTAAAGGCGGTGAAGGTGGTCATGGGCGCGCTCCTCGGGATGGTTGCGCCCGGGCTTAGGGCCGCGGGCGCGAGCCGTCAAGCGGCCCGCACACGCATCAGATCACGCGTTCAGCCCGATCGGGCAGGTCACGCCGGTGCCGCCGATGCCGCAATAGCCGCCGGGGTTCTTCTCCAGATATTGCTGGTGATAATCCTCGGCATAGTAGAAGGGCGGCGCGTCGATGATCTCGGTGGTGATCGTGCCATAGCCCGCCGCCTGCAGGCGCTCGGCATAGGCGTCGCGCGAGGCTTTGGCGGCCTCTTTCTGCGCATCCGTGTAGGTGTAGATGCCCGAACGATACTGCGTGCCGCGGTCATTGCCCTGACGCATCCCTTGGGTCGGATCGTGGCCCTCCCAGAAGACGCGCAGCAGGTCTTCGTAGCTGACCTTGGCGGGGTCGTAGATCACGCGGACGACCTCGTTATGGCCGGTCATGCCGGTGCAGACTTCGCGATAGGTCGGGTTGGGCGTGGGACCGCCCGCATAGCCGACCATGGTCAGCCAGACGCCGTCGGTGTTCCAGAACATGCGCTCGACGCCCCAGAAGCAGCCCATGCCGAACATCGCCTCTTCCATGCCCTCGGGCACGGGCGACCGCAGGTCGCGCCCCCAGAGGAAATGCGGCTCTGCCAGAGGCATCGCTTCGTCACGCCCCGGCAGGGCGTCGGCTTTGGTTGGAATGGTGGCGGGTTTTCCGAACAGCATGGTAAATCTCCCTTTCGCGCCCCTCTCAGATAGGCGCGGAGCGGCGGAATTTCCAGTTCACGCGGGCGTCACGCCGGCACCGGGCCAAGACCCTGCAGCACCGTCTCGTAGCCTTTCGAAGGGTGACGCGGCACCAAGAGCGCAAGCCCCAGCGAGATCACCGCCATCGAGGCCGCCAGCCCGAAGACCGCGCCGGGCGAGACCATCCACAGATAGCCCAGCGTCACAGGCAGGAAGACAGCCGCGATATGGTTGATCGTGAAGGCGACAGCGGCGGTGGGCGCGATGTCCTCGGGGTCGCAGATCTTCTGGAAATAGGTCTTCTGCGCGAAGGCCAGCGCGAACAGCAAGTGGTCGACCACGTAAAGCGCGCAGGCCAGCCAGATGCCCCAGCCGAACCAGTAGATGCCGCCATAGGCGAGGAACAGCAGCGTCAGCCCGACATATTCGAAGATCAGCGCCCGGCGCTCGCCGAAGCGATGCACGAAGCGGCCCATTGCAGGCGCGGCGGCCATGTTGACCGCGAAGTTGATCAGGAAGAGCGCGGTGATCTCATCCACCCGCAGCCCGAAGCGCTCGACCATCATGAAGGCGGCGAAGACCACGAAAATCTGCCGCCGCGCGCCCGCCATGAAGGTGATCGCGTAATAGAGCCAATAGCGACGACGCAGCACGAACTTCTTCGATTGCGGCTCGCGCGTGTGGAACTGCGGATATATCAGCGCGGCGGCCGCCATCATCACCATCGTCGCGATCCCGGCGGTGGCGTAGACGAATTCGTAGCTGAGGTTGAACGTCTTCCAGGTCAGCACGAGCAGCGCATAGGCCGCCAGCGAGGCCCCCGAACCGATGGCCACGATCCGGCCCAGCGTCTGCGGCGCCTTGGCCTTGTCGATCCACTGCAATTGCAGCGACTGGTTCACCGTCTGGAAATAGTGAAACCCGATCGAGGACAGGAGCGTCACAATGATCAGCCCGGCGAAGCTCGGGAAAAGCGCGGTCACCGCCGTCGCTCCGCCCAGAAGCAGCAGCGAGAGGATCGCCAGCGTCTGCTCGCGCATCACCCACAGCACGACGATCACCCCGATCGCGAGGAAGCCCGGCACTTCGCGGAAACTCTGCAGCCAGCCGATATCGACGCCGTCGAAATTCACCACGTCGATGACGAAGTTGTTCAGCAGCGCCGACCAGGTGGCGAAGGAGATCGGCATTGCGGTGGCCATGACGTAGAGCAGCGCCTCGGGTCTGCGCCAGCGCGGCAGCTCGTGGGCCTCGTCGAGAGGGACGGATCGGAACTTCATCATGCCTTCCTTAGACGCGACGGCAGCGCCTGCGGCAAGTCTGCAAAAGGTGCGACCTGACTCAGATCAATGTGCGTTTCTGCGGTTTCTGGCAGAACCCGTGCGCGAACGGGAGATCGTATCATGGACATCATCGCACTCATCGAGCGGATCGGCGAAGGCCCCACGGCGGCGCTTTTCGGGGTGATCACCGGGCTTATCTTCGGCGTGGCCGCGCAGAAATCCAACTTCTGCCTGCGGGCCGCGACGGTGGAATTCGCGCGCGGCAAGCTGGGCGGCAAGGTCGCGGTATGGTTCCTGACCTTCTCGACCGCGCTGGTCTGGGTGCAGAGCGCGCAACTGCTCGATCTGTTCCGGCAGGGCGACAGCCGGATGATGTCGGTGCCCGGCTCGTGGTCGGGCGCGATCATCGGCGGGCTGATCTTCGGTGTCGGCATGGTGCTGTCGCGCGGCTGTTCGGGACGGCTTCTCGTGCTGGCGGCGACGGGCAACCTGCGCTCGGTCGTCTCGGGGCTGATCTTCGCGGTGACCGCCACGATGAGCCTCAAGGGCATCCTTGCGCCGCTGCGTGACCGGCTGGCGAGCCTCTGGATCACCGGCGCGCAGAACGTGAATATCCTCGACGCGCTCCACCTGCCCAACTGGACCGGACTGGCCGTCGGCATCGTCTTCGCCATCGCGGGCATGTATCTGGCCAAGCGCAACGAGATCGGCGTGAAGACATGGATCTTCGCCTCCGGCGTCGGCTTCGCCGTCGCGGTGGGCTGGGTTCTGACCTTCATGCTGAGCCAGGTCGCTTTCGACCCGGTGCCGGTGAATTCCGTCACCTTCTCGGGCCCCTCTGCCAATACGCTGATGTTCTTCCTCGACCGCAACTCGGTGCTGGAATTCGACGTGGGCCTCGTGCCCGGCGTGGTTCTGGGCGCTTTCCTGAGCTCGCTCTTCTCGCGCCAGTTCGCATGGCAGGGCTTCGACTCGATGCCGGTGATGCGGCGCTCGATGATCGGGGCGATCTTCATGGGCTTCGGCGCGATGCTCGCCGGCGGCTGCGCCATCGGCAACGGCGTGACGGGCACCTCCGTTCTGGCAGGCACCGCGTGGCTGGCGCTGTTCTGCATGTGGATCGGCGCGATGGTGACCGACTTCCTGCTCGACCAGCGCACGATGACGCCCGCCACCGCTTGCTAAGTACGCTCTCCGTCGCGTGCTTTCATATGGCGCGTCCCGGCAAGGTCGGGACGCGCCTAGGCCAGTTCCTGCCGGTTCGCTGAAACCTGCGCGAATCCTTACCTAACGTCACCCATTAGAACACGTTACGAATTCAGCATAAGACGCCTTCGGAATGCAGGTGATCGCGACCTCTTGGCTCTGCAATTCGTCGACACCGCAACCGCGTCACGAAAAACGTAGAAGAAAATCGTGTTTGGCGGAAATCGTGATCGCAACCGTGTCATATGACACTGGGCGAAATGGGTTTCTTCGGGGCATAGGTGGAATTATGAGAGCCTGCGCATGAATACCTCTATGCCCCCTCCGCTGACCGGTGAAGAACGGTCCAAACTCGCCGATCCGGCGCGCCTTCGGGCGTTGCGCGAGACCGGTCTTCTGGAGAGTGCGCCTGCGGAAATCTTCGAGCGCGCGACACGGCTCGCCACCCGTGTGACCGGAGTGCCTGTCTCGTTGGTTTCCATGGTCGATGAGAACCGACAGGTCTTCGTGGCGCAAACCGGGCTGGACGCCCCTGCCCCCTCGGAGACGCCGCTCAGCCATTCCTTCTGCCGCTATGTCGTCGAATCCGATGCCCCGCTGAACGTGCCCGATGCGCGCACGGACGCGGTGCTGCGCGAAAATGGTGCCGTGCGCGATCTGGGCGTGACCGCCTATCTCGGGGTGCCGCTGCGCACGGTCGACGGGCAGCCGCTGGGGGCGTTCTGCCTGATCGACCGGGAAGCGCGGCAGTGGACCGAGGAAGAATACGAGGCGCTGTCCGACATCGCCGCCGGGGTCGAGGCGGAAATCCGTCTTCGGCGCCAGATCAACGTCGCCCATCGTGAGGAAAACCGGTTCCGCGCTGTTCTCGACCAGATGCCGATCGGCGTCGGTGTGGCCGAGCTGGGCACCGGTCGACTTATCGATCTGAATGCCACCGCGATCGAGATGTTCGGCGTGACGGACGGCGACGTGACCAAGCAGCTCGCCTTCGACGCTTACACGCCAGAAGGGCGCAAGCTCAGCCTGAGCGAGTTTCCGATCGTGCGCGCGGCGCGCAACGAAGAGACGATCAGCCATATGGAACTGCGCTGCGTGCGCCATGACGGGCCGGAACGCAATCTCTTGGTCTCGGCGCAGCGGGTCGAAAGCGAGCCGCCCGTGGCCGTGGCCACCGCGCTCGACATTTCCGATCTGAACGCGGCGCGCGAACATGCGGCCGAAGTCGACCGGCGGCTCGCGCATTTTCACGAAATCACCTTCGACGCGATTGTCGAACTCGATAGCGAAGACAAGATCCGGTTCGCCAATTCGGTCATGCGCGCCCGCATCCGCGACTCGGTCGGAGCCGAGGCGGAAGCACAGGCGGTCGGGCGGTCGCTTTGGGAGACCGCGCCCCATCTGATCGGAAGCAATTTCGAAAAAGCTCTGGAAGAGGCCCGCCGCACAGGTGTCCCGACGGTCACCGATCAGGACGGGCGAGACGGCCGCATTCTGGAGGCACGCCTTTACCCCGAGCACGGCGCGATCCTCGCCTATCTCCGCGACGTGACCGAGGAGCGGCAGATCGCGAAAGCGCGCGACACGCTGACGCGCGAGCTCAACCACCGGGTCAAGAACGCCTTCGCAATGATGTCGGGGCTGGTCGGCATGACCGCGCGCCATGCGAAGACGCCGGAGGAAATGGCGCGGGGCCTGCGCGAGCGGATCGGTGCGCTGGCCCGCGCCCATGAGCTGATCAATCCGACCGCCACGCCCGAGCGCGATTTCCGCGGCATGGTCGAGTTGCGCGAATTGTTGCTGGGCGTTCTTTCGCCTTACACCAATCTCGACGATCCGCGCCTGATCCTCGACGGTCCTCCTGTTGCGCTGAACCACGCGGGGTCGACCAACCTCGCGCTGGTGATCCACGAACTGGCCACTAACGCCGTGAAATACGGGGCGCTTTCGCATGAAGCAGGCCTGCTGGAACTGACCTGGCGCGACACGTCCGGGCAGCTCGAACTCGACTGGCGAGAAAGCGGCTATCCCGAAGAACTGGTGCAGCCGAGCAACAGCGGCTTCGGATCCAAGCTCATCGACCTGACCATTCAGGGCCAATTGCGGGGAACCTATGGAACCGAATGGGTTCCCGACGGGTTCCAAGCTCGCATGACCGTGCCAATGGACCTGATAAAAGGGTAGTGTAGCCCATGTTACAGAGCAGTATGACTTGCCTCGAGGGCAGCAATGTCCTCGTGGTCGAAGACGAATTATTCATTGCCTACGACATCGCCTTCTCGGTCGAGGAGGCGGGCGGTCAGGTTGCCGGGCCCTTCGCGACCTTGGCGCGCGCGCGTGCCGCGCTGTCCGATAGCTCGATGAACGTCGATGGCGCGATCCTCGACATGAACCTGCTCGACGGATCGGCAGAAGCCCTGATCGTCGAGCTGTGGAAACGCGAAGTGCCCTTGGTGGTGAACACGGCCGAGCCGCTGCCGCTCGCCTTGCAATCGATCATGCCGGAAATCCCCGTCTTCTCGAAGCCGACGAACCCGTGGGAACTGGCCGAGGCGCTGGGACGCCAGATGCGCAACTGAGCTTCGGCGTGGCGTATCTGCAGCCGCCCCCTGCCCGCTTTACAGCGGCATTCCATAGTCCTTGGCGATCGCCCAGATCTCGGCATTGATCGCCTGCATTTCGGCAAGCGCGGCTTCCAACTCGGCAAGCGTCGCGCGGTCCAGAATGCTTTCCTCTCCAATCCTCAGACTGGTCTTGCGATCCGCGATCCGCATCTGGATTGCGCGCACTGGCCCGCCGCCCTCGTCGAAGGCGTAGAGGCAGTGGTTGAAGTGATTACGCAGCCCCGAGACCTTCTTCATCCGCGCGGACACCGCCAGCACCCGTTCGCAGGCCTTCGGCGCGCAGGGGCAGTCGTCGCGCTTGGCCAGCCGATCCACCAGATCGAGCCGCGCCCGCGTCGTGTTCAGCGTCAAATGGATAATCGTCGCGACGCCCTTGTCGGTCCCGGCGAGCCCCGCAATCAGATGGATCAGCAGGCTCTCGGTATTGGTCCACGCGTAGTTGATGCGCCCGATCTGCATCAGGAACTGATCGAAATCCGGCGGCCGCATCTCCGTCGGCGTGGGCGGGTCCTTAGGCACTTCGGTTTCGGTGATACCAGATCGCCGCCTCGGTGCGGTTGGTGACGCCGAGCTTCCCGATGATGCGGTGGATATGCAGCTTCACCGTATGCTCCGACAGGTTCAGCTGCCCCGCGATGATCTTGTTCGGCTGCCCCGAGGCGAGCATCTCGAGCACCTCGGTTTCGCGCGGCGTCAGCCCCGATACGTCGATCGCGTGCGACGCGTTGGCTGCAGCCGATCCGTTCAGCGCCGAGATCGGTGGATCTGCCGGACGGCAGCGCAGAAGCGCGGGCGGGATATAATGCCCCCCCGAGACGATCATCCGCAGGATCAAGAGCCACGTCGTCAGATTGACGTTCATCGGCAGCAGACTGATGTGATGGGACAGAATCGCAGCGCTATGGCGCGTCATCAGATCTTGCGCATAGGCCTCGTCTTCAATCGCGACGATCAGCTTCACGCGCGACAGAAGCGGCTCACGGCGTTCCGCCAGCGCGACGAGACCATCGGCGTGATCCTCGTCCACGATAAGCGAACAGAGCGCACCATGCTGCGCGATCCGACCATCGGGATGCAATTCCTCAAGCAGCGTCTCGAAGTCATCCAGACGCAGACATGTCGCCGGTGCCACCTCGGCATCGACGGTTCTCAATACGGTATCGGAAAAAATCTGCGACGCGCCCAGAAAACAGATCGCAGCATCCTGTTTGCGGCAAGACGGCATTACGCGTTTCCCCGCGGGTTCACTCTTATGCAACGCATTCATGGCGGCCCCCTCCTCCTACCCTGAACTCAATATGCGGACGGTTAACCCCACGTCATACCGTCCGCATCAACCATATCACGGACCAGTGAGATCAGCGTTACCCGAAGTGTTTACCCGATGGTAAGGATTCTCTTACGTAGCGTAATCTTACTCGAATCGGCGCGCGAGTGGTGGGATTTCTGCGCTGCGGCACTTACTGGCGCGCGCCAGTGGTAGCGCGCATTAGCTTCGCCACTAGACCTTGTCCCAATTTCTGCATTTGCAACGGCTTTGTGAAAATCACAGCAATCCTCCGGGATTCCGCAGGTGCCTGCGCGTGGAAATTCGGAAAATGGATGCGTTTCAGGCGGTTAATAAGATGCCCCGACCGGCTAGACCCATTTGCTAGCTAGGTCCTCAGGATCACGGGGCGCAGGATGTTGGTGTCGCAGCTGGGGGCTGTGACTCGTCTGTTTCCACACTCCGCCCGGAAAGGGTGACCCACCTGCGAATCGCTCGATTCGGGGATCGGGATCGGGGTGCCGAGCGGTTGGGGAAGCGGACATTCACCGGGGCGAAAGCCCTTAATCACGAAGGTCCGACCATATCCGTTTTAGACAGAGTGACGGATCCCGGACCGATCAACTGGGAGAAGACAAATGGTATTTAGAAATAACTTGTTCGATCCGAGCATTCAGGTGCAGGGTCAAAATCAGGACCAGACCGAAGCTCAGGGCCAGGCTCAGGCCGAAATGCAGGGTCAGGGCCAAGGCCAGGGCCAGTACCAGCACTCGACCACCGAGAACAGCAGCGACTCCGGTTCGCTGGCGGGATCGGGCGCTGGCAGCCTTGCGGGTTCGGGCGCGATGTCGGGTGCCGGTGCCGGTGCGCTTGCGGGCTCCGGCTCGAACAGCGATTCCGGCTCGCATAGCGGTTCGCATGCAGGGGCTGGCGCTCATAGCTCCAGCGACAACACGAACATGAACGGCAATGGCAACCTCAACGCCAATGCGAACCTCAACGCCAACCTGACTGCGGTCGATGTTCAGGTCGGTCTGAACCTCGACGGCTACGAGCCGTCCGATGACGACTTTGCCGATTTCGATCTGAGCGGCTCGTCGAAGATCGGCGATGTTCTGATGGCCGATGGCAACATGAACTACGCCTATGATCCCGGCGATGACATGAACTTTACCGACGTGCTCAACGGCGCTGGTAACGACAACATGCTCATCAACGCGCAGTCGAACAGCCTGAACGACAACGACACGCTGAACAATCCGAGCGTTTCCAACCACTCGAGTTTCGCGGTCGACGCTACGATCAAGGACAATTCGGCAGAGGCGGATGACGGGATCGATGCAGCCTCCGAAGGCGGCAACGGTGCCGAAGATGTCGGCTCGACCGGTGGCGCTGCACTTGCCGGTGGCGGTATCGCCCTGTCGGGCGGCGGCGTGTCGATCGCGGCCTCGGACACCGAGGGTGAAGGCGATGACGGCGGTGACGGCGGCGCAGGCCTCGGTCTCGGCGTCGGGCTGGGTGTGGGCGCCTCGGGTGCCGCAGCGCAAGACGGCGGCGCCGGTGCGATCGCTGGCGGCGGCGACACGGGAAGCCTGGACATCCTTCCGATCGTTTCGCCGGAACTGGCGACGGGCGGCGATGCCGGTGCGATGGAGTTCGGCGGCGCGACCGCAGGCTCGATGGGCGTCGGCCATGGTATGGGCCTCGGCGCCGGTGAAGGCGGCAACGGCGGTGCTGGCGGCGACGGCTACGGCTGGTCCTCGACCGGTTCGCAAGCCTCGGGCGGCGGTTCCTGGGCGACGGGCGGCTATGCTGGCGGTGGTAACGGCGGTGGCGACGTCACCGCAGGCGGCGGCGGCAATGGCGGCAGCCTCGGCAACTGGGGTTCGGGCAATGGCGATGATGGTATCGTCACCGGCCAGTCCTACGCCGATGCGAGCGCGGCCATCGACACCACCGCGTTCAACCAGTCGATCGTGATGGGTGCCAACATCCTCGGCAACGCCGTGGATACCACCGTGGTCGGTGGCTCGCTGTCCTCGACCTATATCGGCGACGACGACACCACCGGGGCATAAGCTCCTGCGCGGCGCGCCTCCCCGGAGGCGCGCCGCATCTCGTTCCCGGCGTTTCACATCGCATCACGCCCGGACCTGACCTCGGCGGCATTCGCCCGCCCGATGCGATGAACCGACAGTCTGACGACCCGCATCCAAGCGCGGGTCTCCAGCGTCATGAAGGGGGGAAGTAAGATGCTTGACCGGCAGACCGAAATCATCGCCCATTTCATCGGTGCCTTCAATCAGACGACCGAGACCTATGTCGCCCGACAGGAATACGACGCTTTCCGCGCACTGCAGGCCTCCACGCCTGCTCCGGGGGTTCTGCTCTCCGTCACTGTCAACGTCGACTCGAATTACCTGCTCGGAGATTTCGATCCGGCGCTGCAGCTGAGACTGCCACTGGCGCCGCCGCCCGGCGCGCCCTGGCTGCCCTTCGTCGACGATTACCAGTTGCGCGACATCGCACCGCCCGGGTTGCCGCCCGGCCAGTTCGCGATCCCGCCCTATGATTTTCCGCCAGTTCCGGTGCCGTTTCAGGTGTTCCTCGGAATGGCCCCGCCCTCCTCGGTGCTCCACATTACCTCGCAGATCAACACGCTGAACGATCATGACGTGCTCTACGACAAGCCCTTCATGATGCCGGCGGAGCTGATGGACGAATACGGCCCGGAGGCCTCCGCGTCGAAGCTGATGGCGCTGGCCGATTATGCCGATGCGCTGACGGTGAGCACCGCGCCTGTGGGCACGACCATCGAAGCGCAGACAGAGACGCTGATGGCTCAGATCGACGCGCTCGATCCCGAGGCCGTGCCCAGCGGCGCAACGGCCGCGATGTTCCGTAGCGAGACGATCTTCGCCGCGCCCTCCGACACCGATGCGGAAGACGACGCAGGAGCGGGCGCTTCCGATCCTGAAACCATGACCGAGTTGGAAAACGAAAGCCTCGAAGGCGGTGAAGCGGAAGCCTCCTCCCCCCTTCCGCCCGCCTTCTCCGGCCAAGTGGTGTTCGACGGACAGCTCATGGACGAGATGCCCGAGACGCTGACGCTGCGTCTGGAAGCGCGCGATCCGTCTGAGGACGAGGATGCACCGCTTGGCGAAGGTGTGGTCGAGGTCGAGATCGACGGGATCGGCGGCGAAGACGGTGCGGCCGGGCTGGTCCAAAGCCCCGACATGCCCGTTGATCCGGCCGGCTTGGCGCTGGAAATCGTGCAGAGCCTGAGCACCGGCAACAACCTTCTGCTGAACCAGTCGCAGGCGGTGCATGACTGGCTCGATGCGCCGGTCATCGCAGTGGGCGGGTCGATGACCTCGCTCTCGGTGATCTCGCAGGTCAACGTGCTGCGCGACGTGGATATGAAGCTCGGACTGGGCCATCACGGCACCGGAAACAGCGCTGGCGGGAACGGCCTCGGAAACGCGGGGGGCTATGATCCGCTCGCCTCGCAGGCTCACAACGTCGCGGTCTACACCCAAGAGGCCAATCCCGCGAACTTCCTCAATCTCGTCATGCCGGCTGGCAGCAGCCTGATCGCGATGACGGCAATTCGCGGCGACCTGATCATCGACAACCATACGACGCAGGTAAACGCGGTCTCCGACGGGGATCTGGTGAGCTTCGGATTCGGCTCCTATTCCGCCGAGATCGTGATGGGTGACAACTCGACCGTCAACTTGCAGCTGTTGCTGGAAATCGGTTCGCAGTTCGATCTGATCATGATCGGCGGCAACATGTACGAGATCGCGCAGCTCGAGCAGATCAACGTGCTGCTCGACGACGATCTGGTGATGAGCGGATCTGGCGGCGTCGGGCATGGCGGCGCGGGCCATGTGTCGAGCGAGGATAACCTTCTGTGGAACGAGGCGCATCTGACCAAGGTGGGCATCGACCAGTACATGGAGATGGACGCGCAATATCAGAGCGTCCTCGATCAGCTTGCCAAGATTTACGGCGGCCTCGGTCCGAACGCGGGCGAAGACCATTCGATGCCTCCGGGCGCGGCCTTCGAGGCGGTCGAAGGGCTTCTGGGCGATGAGCTTCTCGGCGGCCAGATGGCGCTGCGGGTGCTCTATATCGAGGGCGACCTCGTCATCCGGGACAACTTCACCCAGATCAACATTCTCGATGACGCCGACCTGATTTCGATCGACGGGCCGGGCGAGTTCGGCGTCGAGGCTGGCGGCAACACGCTTGGCAATGTCGCGTCGCTGACCGTCGCGGGCGTCGACAGCACGATCATGGCCGCCGATGGCGTCTATTCCGACGCGGTGATCTGGCAGGCGGGCATGATGGATGACGGCAGCGGTGATCCTCTGGGTCCGACGAGTTCCAGCGAAGGGGCGCTCGCCTCGGAGGCAGTCGCCTTCCTCGCGGACGGGATGATCGAGAACACGCCGAATTACGACGACGAGGAATTCCAGGTGCATCCGGGCTCCCACGGGGGAAGCGGGTCGCTCGATGCATTGCACACGGTTCTGGCCTGACGGGGGCGCGGAACTACACATACTAGGGGAACTTCGATGCAAGACAGGACTGACGACGCCGCCGGGGGGCAGGCGCACCGCCAAGATGGTCATGACGCGATGGCTCAGAACGAGGACCGGCCAGAGGTCGATCCGACAGACAAACGGCAGGCGGAAGCCACCACGGGAGACGGTCCCGAGGCGGAGACGCAAGCCGAAGAGACCGGCGCGGAGGGGACTGTCGAAACAGTCGCCGCCCGGACGGAGGGTGGTGCTGACACCCAAAAGGAGGCGGGTCGTGTCCCCGCGCAAAATGCCTCCGGCTCCCCACCGGCGCCACCCTCCACTCCAACCTTTCACAAGCGCCTCGGTCCGGTGGATTTCACCCGCACGCTGCATGACATGAAGAAGCGCCTGCGCGCGAACATTGCCTTCGTTGCTTTGATGACCTGCGCCACGAATATCCTGATCCTCGCGGTGCCGATCTACCTGTTCCAGATTTCCGACCGGGTCTTCACCTCGCGCTCGACCGATACGCTGGTGATGCTGACCATCGTGATCGTTGGGGCGATCGTGGTGCAGACGCTGCTCGACGCAGTGCGCAGGTTGGTGCTGATGCGCTCGGCGGTGGATGTGGCAGCCCGTCTGGGCGCGCCGGTCCTGTCGGCGGCGGCACAGGCCTCGCTGCATTCCAACGGGCGCGAATATCAGGTTCTGGGCGATCTCAACGCGCTGCGGAGCTTCCTCGTGTCCGGCACGCTTCTGTCCTTTCTGGACGTGCCCTTCACACCGATCTTCGTCCTCGCGGTTTTCCTGATCCACCCGCATCTCGGCACGATCGTGGTGATCACCGCGCTGATCCTGATGGTCTTCGCCTGGATCAACCAGAAGATCACCTCGGAGGGCTTCCGCCGCGCCAATATCGCGCAGACCAAGGCGAACCTTCACCTCGAGTCGATGTCGCGTAACAGCCAGATCATCAACGCGATGGCGATGATCCCCGAGGCCGTGTCGATCTGGGGCCGCGATACCGCCGCCTCGCTGCGCGCACAGACCGAGGCGCAGGACCGCAACGTCTTCACCGCCTCCGCCTCGCGGATGTTCCGCCTGTTCACCCAGATCGGGATGCTCGGCTGGGGCGCCTATCTCGCGCTCGACGGGCAGATCACCGGCGGCATGGTGATCGCCGCCTCGATCGTGGCGGGCCGCGCGCTCGCGCCGATCGAAGGGGCAATCGAGGGCTGGAACTCGTTCCTGCTGGCACGCGGCGCCTATGACCGGGTCGGTCAGCTTCTGGCCTCGGCCAAGACCCGCAACGACAAGCTGCGCCTGCCCAAGGTTGAGGGGCGGCTCGACATCGAGCGTCTTCTCTATGTTCCGCAGGGCACCAAACATGTCGTGCTCAATGCGCTGACCTTCTCGCTCGCGCCGGGCGATCAACTGGCGATCATCGGCAATTCGGGCGCGGGCAAGACGACGCTCGGAAAGATGCTGGTGGGATCGGTCCTGCCGACCTCGGGGGCTGTGCGGCTGGATCTGATGGACATCCGCAACTGGGATCCGCGGCAATTCGGGGAATGCATCGGCTACCTGCCGCAGGACGTGCAGCTCTTCCCGGGCACGATCAAGCAGAACATCGCCCGGATGCGCGAGGATGCGAGCGACGCCGCGATCCACCGCGCCGCCGCGCTCGCCGATGTGCATGAGATGATCGCCTCGCTGCCGCAGGGCTACGAGACGGTCGTGGCCTCGGACGGCTCACCGCTCTCGGGCGGGCAGAAACAGCGGATCGGTCTGGCCCGCGCCTTCTTCGGCGATCCGAAATTCGTGGTGCTGGACGAGCCCAACTCGAACCTCGACACCCAAGGCGATGCGGCTCTCGTGCGCGCGCTCGGCCATGCGAAGGCGAACGGGATCACGGTGGTCGTGGTCACGCAGAAACCCTCGCTGCTCAGCGCGGTCGACAAGATCATGCTGCTCAATGACGGCAATATCGCGATGTTCGGCTGGCGCGATCAGATGCTGGCAGAACTGGAGCGGCGCAAGCAGGCCAAGGCTCAGCAGGTCCAGCAACAGCGTGCCGCAGCCCAACCCGCTACCACCACCGCGAACGCACCCATGCAAGGAGCGCCGGCATGACACTCCTTCTGACCAACCCGATCCAATCTGCCGAAACCCGCGACTGGTCGACCGAGGTTCCGCGCAACATCAAGACTCTCGTCATCATCGGCCTGACGATCTTCGCGATGGCCTTCGGAGGCTTCGGTGTCTGGGCATTCAGCGCACCGCTCGCCGCCGCCGTGATGGCGCCGGGCTCGTTCGTGGCCACGGGCCGGAACAAGATGATCCAGCACCTCGAAGGCGGGATCATCAAGGAGATCAACGTCTCCGAGGGCGATTTCGTCACCGCAGGACAACCGCTCCTGCGCCTCGACGAGACCTCGGCTCTGGCCAATGAACGCGCGTTGTTTCTGCGCCGTGCGCGACTGACTTCGATGGAGGCCCGGATTCAGGCTGAATATGACGGCTGGCGCGAATTGGTCTTCCCGGAATGGCTTCAGGAGGCCCGGCGCGATGCGGAGATCGCCGCGATGATGGACTCGCAGCGGCTCGCCTTCGAGGTGACACGGGCGAAAGTGCAGAGCGAGCTGGACCTTCTGGCCCGCAACATCGCCGCCATGGAAAGCCGCGCGGAAGGCTATCGCGCGCAGTTGACCGCCACGGAGGCCCAGCGCGACCTGCTGGCCCAGGACCATGAGAGCAAGGCGAAACTCTACGAGAGCGGCCTGATCCGGCGGACCGAATTGAACGCAATGCTGCGCGCTCTGGCAGATGCGGAGGGGCAGATCGGACGCCTCAAAGCGGAGATCGGCGAGAGCGAGGAGATGCGCGCAAAATATCAGGCGCAGACCACGCAGACGATCGAAACCCACAAGCAGGCCGCGCTCGACGAGCTGGAGACCGTGCAGGCGGAGCTGGATTCCGTGCGCGAACAAGAGCGCAAGGCAACCTCCATCCTGAAGCGCGTCGTGATCGACAGCCCCGTTTCCGGCACCGTGGTGCGGCTGAACTATTCCGGCGCGGGCGGCGTGATCGAGGCGGGCAAGGTGATCGCCGAGATCTTGCCCTCGGAAGCGCCGCTCATCATCGAGACGATGATCGCACGCACCGATATCGACGCGATCAAGGTCGGACAGGAGGCCTCGGTGCGGCTGTCGGCGCTCAACCAGCGTACGACGCCGATCCTGATCGGGGAGGTCTATTACATCTCCGCCGACGCGATCGTGGAACGCTCGGGCGAACATCCGCGCGAGGTCTATATCGCGCGCATCCGCCTGCCCGCCTCGGAGTTGCGCCGGGTGCCGGGCTTCGCGCCGATGCCCGGGATGCCGGTCGAAGTGATGATCCAGACCGCGTCGCGAACCTTCGCCCAATACATCGCGAAACCGGTGGTGGATTCGATGAACCGCGCTTTCCGCGAGCATTGAGGGGTCGATCCGGCGGAAAACCGGCCTGAAGGCGTCGCTCCCAAGGGGGCGGCGCTTTTCTTAGTCACCTAAACGATTTCAGACACTTATCTAATAATTTAGAGTCCTTCTAAATTCCTGACTAAAATAATCGATCACGAAGGCGGGAAAATACCAGACTTCATTTGTCAGAGATCAATTTCCAGACTATCTCCAATCTGTAGGAAGCGAAGACCAACTCGCGACCCATCACGGAGGTGCCCTCATGAAGGCCAGCCCTATCGAGAACGAAACCTGCAAATGCGCGCTGCCGCTTGGCCAGTGCCGTCGTGGGTTCCGGGGCACTCTGGTATCGGTCTGCCCGCTTGCCGGGAATGACGGCTATGACGCGGACGAGTTGGAACTGCGCCTGCTGGAGCTTGGCTTCATCGAGGGCGCTTCGGTCCACATCCTTCACGAAGGTCCGTTCGGGCGCGATCCGATCGCGGTGCGCGTGAACGACACCACCGTCGCTCTGCGGCGTGCCGAGGCGATGGCCATCCTCGCGGAATGACGTCGGCACCTGCCATAAACCAGCCCAAAGCCTCTCTGACCGACCCCGACGCCCAGCCGATCGAGGCCGCGCTTGTCGGTGCGCCGAATTGCGGCAAGACGGCACTGTTCAACGCGATGACCGGCGCGACCCAGAAGGTCGGCAACTATTCCGGCGTGACCGTGGAGCGCAAAGTCGGCGTGGCCACCACGCCCGAGGGCCGCAAGTTCGCGCTGATCGACCTGCCCGGCACCCATAGCCTGCGCGCCCGCTCCCCCGATGAGGAAGTGACCCGCGACGTGCTGCTGGGCCAACGCCCGGGCGAGCGTGTCCCCGACATGATCCTCGCGGTGGGCGATGCGACCAACCTGCGCGGCGCGCTGCGTCTGGTCTCGGAACTGAAGAAGATCGGCCTGCCGATCGTGATGATCCTCAACATGATCGATATCGCGCGCCATCGCGGCTTGCAGATCGACCATGTGGCGCTGAGCGAGGAGCTGGGCATCCCGGTGATCCCGGCCACCGCCGTGCGCCGTGGCGGGCTGGACGAGCTGTGGTCCGCAGTGGACCCAATGCTGGAAGCCGGCCTAGACGCACCGCAACCGTCGAGCTGGGCCGTTCCCAGCACCCATGACATGCGGGTCTCGATGCGGGAGGCGGAACGGCTGGTGAAGACCCATGTGATCCAGCCGCCAGAGCCGGACACGGTCTCTGCCAAAATCGACCGCGTCGTGCTGCACCCGATCGCCGGGCCGATCATCCTGCTCGCGATCCTCTTCGTGATGTTTCAGGCGGTCTTTTCCTGGGCCGCGCCGTTCATGGATGCGATCGACTGGGCCTTTACCTCCGTTGGCGCGGCGGTGACGCAGCTGCTGCCGGACGGGCTGATCCAGAGCTTCATCGCGGACGGGCTGATCGCGGGCATCGGCTCGGTCATCATCTTCCTGCCGCAGATCCTGTTCACCTTCCTCTTCATCCTGCTGCTGGAAGATTTCGGCTACATGGCGCGAGCCGCCTTCCTGATGGACCGGATCATGGGCCGCGCGGGGCTGAACGGGCGCGCCTTCATCCCGCTCCTGTCGAGCTTTGCCTGCGCGATCCCCGGCATCATGGCGGCGCGGGTGATCGACAACAAACGCGACCGGCTGACGACGATCCTCGTGGCACCGCTGATGACCTGCTCGGCGCGCATTCCCGTCTATACGCTGATCATCGCGGCCTTCATCCCGAACACGAAAGTCCTCGGCGGGCTGAGCCTGCAGGGTCTGGTGATGTTCGGCCTCTATGCGGCGGGCGTCTTCTCGGTCCTCGCGGTGGCCTTCGTCGCGCGCTACCTCTTTGCCCGAGAGGAGCGCTCGGCGCCGCTGATGCTCGACCTGCCCGACTACAAAACGCCGATCCTGCGCAATATCGCGCTGGGGCTTTACCAGCGTGCGCGGGTCTTCCTGCGCCGCGCGGGCACGGTGATTTTCTGGGCGATGGTCGTGATCTGGTTCCTGTCGACCTTCCCGATGGCCCCAGAAGGCGCGACGGAGCCCGCAATCAACTACTCCTTCGCCGCGATCATCGGCCATTTCGTCGCCCCGATCCTGCATCCGCTGGGCTTCGACTGGCATATCGCGGTGGCGCTGGTGCCGGGCATGGCCGCGCGCGAAGTCGCCGTGGCCGGGCTTGCGACGGTCTACGCGGTAGGCGGCGAGAACGGGCTGATCCACACGCTTTCCGATCAGTGGAGCCTCGGCACCGCGCTGGCGCTGCTCGCATGGTATATCTTCGCGCCGCAATGCATCTCCACGCTGGCGGTGATCCGGCGCGAGGCAGGTTCGGCGAAATGGATGTGGGTCGCCGTAGTCTACATGTTCGCGCTGGCCTATCTCGCAGCCTTCGCGACCTATCAGATTTCCGCGCTGCTCGGCGCAGGCTGAGCGCGCGCCCGGCCCCTTCAATCGATGGTGAGGCGCGGTGAGCGATTTGCCGCCTTGAGTTTCGCGTCCCGATCCGGATGATGCCGCCCAACAATCACGGGACAGAGAACCATCGCATGATCCATCGCCGCCTTGCCGCCCTCGCGGGCCTCGCGGGCCTCGTCGCCCTGATGCTGCCGCAGGTGGCCGCCGCCCATATCACCGCGACCGGTTCGGGCGGGTTCACCGCGGGGTTCGAGCATCCGCTCTCCGGTTATGACCATTTCCTCGCGATGTTCGCCGTGGGCCTCTGGGGCGCGCAGATGGGCGGGCGGCAGGTCTGGCAATTGCCGGTGACCTTTCCGCTGATCATGGTCGTGGGCGGCGTGATCGGCATTCTCGGCCTGCCGCTGCCGGGAATCGAGATCGGGATCGCCCTGTCGATCGTGGTGCTAGGCCTCGCCATCGCCGCCGGGTGGAAACCCTACGAATGGGTCGCGTTGGCGATCATCTCGGTCTTCGCGCTCTATCACGGCTATGCGCATGGGGCGGAACTGCCGCTGGCCGCCGATCCGGCCGATTTCGCGATCGGCTTCGTGCTGGCAACCGGAATGATCCACGTGATCGGCGTCGGCGTGGGCCTCATCCTCGAGCCGATCCGGGGCGGGCAACTCTCGCGCGGGCTGGGTGCGATCATCGCGGTGGTGGGGCTCGGCTTCCTTGCGTTGGCGCTAGGTTACCTGCAATCTCAGCTCGGGTTCCTGCAAGGTGGGCTAAGCCTCTTTGGCCATTGATGCATCGCATAACCGTTCCGGCCTCGGCTGGCTGCGTCACCTCTGGGTGCTGGCCGGGCTGACCGCCCTGATCGTGCTGGCGGTCATCCCGCCCGCGGACCGCGGCGAGACCGGGGCTTGGCTGATCCGCGATGCGGTCGCGATCGAACGTCTGTTTCCGCTGTTCGGCTTCGGGATCGCGCTGGCCTTGGTCGGGCGGCGCGCGGCACTGATCGCGGCGCTGCTTTGGGCCGTCGGGATCGCGCTCGGCTTCACCTTCCGCATCGAGCTGATGGCCGCGTTGCAACAACTCCCCGGCGCGATCACGCATCACTTCCTGACCATGCCGATCTCGGCCATCGCCATTGGCGCGACCCTCGCACTGGGGCGGTGGTCGCGGCCCGCGCTCATCGCGCCTGCGGGCTTTGTTCTGGGGGTGATGTATGCGCTCTCGGTGAAGCTGTCCGATCCGAGCTATGGCGGCAAACCGTGGGTCTTCCTCGCCGGGATCGGGCTGGGTATCTGGCTGATTGGTGCGGTCTATCTGGTGCTGCGCAGCTGGCAGGCGCGCTGGTTCGAGATCGCGGGCCGGATCGTCGGCAGCTGGCTGGTCGCGATAGGGCTCCTTTATGGCGGGGTCGCGCTGATGGGCGGCAAGCTGAAGCCCAAGAATGCCGATCCCTCGACCGCGGCCTCCGAAAACGCGCCCGCCGCCGAGGCCGCCGTGCCCGAGGCCGATGCGTTCCCGAGCTTCGGCGCGCCACCGCCCGCCGCCCCGCCCGGTAGCAAGAAACCGGATTTCCAGCCGTGATCCGCCGCACTGTTCTCACCCTCGCCGGTCTGGTCGGGTTACTGCCAGGCATCGCGAACTCCCACCCGGAAGACGAAATCCTGATCCGCCTTCTCGTCGGTATGGAGAGCGGCAAGGTCACCCATATCGGCGAAAGCTGGACTTTCGATCCGACCGTTTCCGACTGGCTGATACAGACCTTCGACAAGAATGGCGACGGGGCTTTCACCGGAGACGAGCTTGCGCCGCTGCAAGACGCGGCGAAGCAGAATTCGGAAGGCTCGTTCTTCTACACCCGGTTCTGGAAAGGGGCCGAGCAACTGCCCAACCCGCAGATCTACGGTTTTCAGGCGACGGTGAAGAATGGCGCGGTCACGATGGCCTTCGCGCTCGCCCTGCCCCAAGCCGAGAACCCGAACGATCTGCGCATCGAGATGTATGATCCGGAGAACCTGACCGGACTGGTGCCGGTGAAATCCAACCCGGTGGTGATCCGGGGGCTGGCCGACGGCGCGACCTGCGTGCCGAACGTGTCGGTCAACCAACCGGATGTGCATGGCGGGCCGGACAATATCCCGATCGCGCTGACGCTGGCTTGTAATGGGTGACGCCGCACGCGCCGGCGTGCAAAACTGAAGTCGGGAGGGGGCGCTGCCCCCGCGCTGACGCACCCCCCGGTATATTTCCACCAAGAGGAAGAGACTATTCGACCTTTAGCTTAGGGGCAGGTTTCGGATCGGCAAGCGGGGTGTCCGAGAAACGGATCGGCGTGCGGATGCCGGGGATGCCCTCGGCCTCGATCCGCATCCCCCGCGCCTCAACCTGCGGGTCGGCGAAGACCTGATCGACGGAGTTGATCGGGCCTGCGGGGACCGTCGCTTTTTCGAGCGCGGCGAGCAGATCGGCACGCGGCCATTGCGCGAGCGCGGGCAGGAGCGTTTCGCGCATCGCTGCGCGATTGGCCACGCGGGCCTCATTCGTGGCGAAGTCCGGGTTGGTTGCAAGGTCGAGGCCGAGCACCTCGCAAAGCCGCTTGAACTGCCCGTCATTACCGACTGCGAGGATCAGGTCGCCATCCTTGGCGCTGACGACCTCGTAAGGCGCGATGTTGGGATGCGCATTGCCCAGACGCTGCGGCGCGTTGCCGGTCGCGAGGAAGTTCATCCCCTGATTGGCGAGCACGCCCACCGCGCAATCCAGAAGCGCCATATCGACCAACTGCCCGCGCCCGGTGCGCGCCCGCGCGGCCAGCGCAGCCTGAATGCCGATCACCGCGTAAAGCCCGGTGAAGATGTCCGCGAAGGCGACACCCACCTTTTGCGGCTGGCCTTGCGGGTCGCCGGTCAGGTCCATCCAGCCCGCCATTCCCTGAATGAGGAAGTCATAGCCCGCGCGGGACGCATAGGGCCCGTCCTGCCCGAAACCGGTGATCGAGCAATAGACGAGACGCGGATTGATCGTCGAAAGGCTCTCGTAATCGAGCCCGTATTTCTTGAGCCCGCCGAGCTTGAAGTTCTCGATCACCACATCGGCGTCCTTGACCAGATCGCGCACGATCTTCTGGCCTTCCTCGGTGCGAAAATCGGCCACGACCGAGATCTTCCCGCGATTGGTCGCGTGGAAATAGGCGGCAGAGCGCCCCTCCGGCCCGTCGCCGTCGCGCGCGATGAAGGGAGGGCCCCAACGACGCGTATCGTCGCCTTCGGGCGCTTCGACCTTGATCACCTCGGCGCCGAGATCGGCCAGCACCTGACCGGCCCAAGGACCGGCCAGAATCCGCGCCAGTTCGACGACTTTCACACCTTCGAGCGGGGCCATCAGAAGAAGGCCTGCAGGCCCGTTTGCGCACGGCCCAAAATCAGCGCGTGGACGTCATGGGTGCCCTCGTAGGTGTTCACCGTCTCAAGGTTGACCATGTGGCGGATCACCTGAAACTCGCCTGAGATCCCGTTGCCGCCATGCATGTCGCGGGACATCCGCGCGATATCCAGCGCCTTGCCGCAATTGTTGCGCTTGATGAGCGAGATCATCTCGGGCGCGGCATCGGCTTCGTCCATCAGACGGCCCACCTGCAGCGCAGCTTGCAGGCCCAACGTGATCTCGGTCTGCATATCGGCGAGCTTCTTCTGGAAGAGCTGCGTCTGCGCGAGCGGCTTGTCGAACTGCTTGCGGTCGAGCCCGTATTGGCGCGCGGCGTGCCAGCAGAACTCGGCCGCGCCCATCACGCCCCAGGCGATGCCGTAGCGTGCACGGTTGAGGCAGCCGAACGGGCCTTTCAGCCCCTCGACATGCGGCAGCAACGCGTCTTCGCCGACCTCGACGCCGTCCATGACGATCTCGCCGGTGATCGAAGCACGGAGCGACAGTTTCTGGCCGACCTTCGGCGCGCTCAGCCCCTTCATGCCCTTCTCCAGCACGAAGCCGCGGATCTTGCCGCCATGGGCTTCGGATTTCGCCCAGACGACGAAGACATCGGCGATCGGCGAGTTGGTGATCCACATTTTCGAGCCGGTGAGGCGGTAGCCGCCCTCGGTCTTCTCGGCGCGGGTCTTCATGCCCGCCGGGTCCGAGCCCGCATCGGGTTCGGTCAGGCCGAAACAGCCGATCCACTCGCCCGAGGCCAGTTTCGGCAGGTATTTCTGTCGCTGCGCCTCCGAGCCATAGGCGTAGATCGGATACATCACGAGGCTGGATTGCACCGACATCATCGAGCGGTAACCGCTATCGACCCGCTCGATCTCGCGCGCGATCAGCCCGTAGGAGACATAGCCCGCGCCGATCCCGCCATATTCCTCGGGGATCGTGGCGCCCAAGAGGCCCATCTCGCCCATCTCGCGGAAGATCGCGGGATCGGTGGTCTCACTCTCGAAGGCCTCGATCACGCGCGGCTGCAGCTTGTCCTGCGCATAGGCGCGGGCCGCATCGCGCAGCATCCGCTCGTCTTCGCTCAGCTGGGTTTCGAGACGCAGCGAGTCGTCCCAAGTGAACTTGCCCAGATCGGGGGCATCCTTGGCTTTGAGCGTGGGGCGGTCGGTCATGGCGGCTCCTCGGAGGCTATCTTTGGTGCGTCGGACTCTATGCATCGGGGCGCGCAGCGCAAACGATTAAATTTGCGAAGATGATGAGTTTTGCGCATGATCCAGCGAACCACAGTGGAGCACCCTCGCGACCATGCGCAAGAGCTATACCCCGACGATCAACGAACTGCAGGCCTTCGCCGCCTGTGCGCGCTTGGGCACGACGACACGGGCGGCGGCAGAGCTGAACCTGACGCAATCGGCGGTGTCGCGCTCGCTCGGGACGTTGGAAGAGCGGCTGGGCGTGGCGCTGTTCGACCGGGTGCGCAAGCGGCTGTCTCTGTCGCCTGCGGGTCAGGTTTTTCTGGCGCAGGCTGAGGAAATTCTGGGCCAGATCGACCGGGCCGCGATGGGGGCGATGGCTTTCGGCGGCGCGCGGGCGGTGCTGCGCATGGCGGTGCTGCCGAGCTTTGCGCGGTCCTGGCTGATCCCACGGCTGGCAGGCTTTGAAGCCGCGCAGCCGGAGGTGAGCCTCGATCTGAGCGCGCGGCTCTTGCCCGTGGAGTTCGAGCATGAGCCCTTCGATCTGGCGATCATGCGCTCAAGGCATGAACCGGCAGGGGCGGAGGTCGAGAATCTGGTGGCGGAGGAGTTGATCGTCGTGGCCGCGCCGAACCTGATGGCGGGGCGTGCGGCGCTGGAGGACGATGCGCTACTGGCCCTGCCCTTGTTGCAGCAATCGACGCGCCCGACGCTCTGGCTCGACTGGTTTCGCGAAAGCGGGCGCGATGCGCGGCATATCCTGCGCGGCGCGCGGTTCGATCATTTCGACATGATCCTCGATGCGGCGAGCGCGGGCATGGGCCTCGGGCTGGTGCCCGCGATCATCGCCGAAGGGGCGCTGGCCTCGGGGCGGCTGGTGCAGGCGACGCCGCGCCGGTTTGCTACCGGCGAGAATTACGCGCTGATCCTGCCCGAGCGCGCGCGGGAGGCGCCGCATGTCAGCGCCTTCCGCGATTGGTTGCGCGCCGAGATCGGCGCTTAGTCGAAGACGATGACCTGCCGGATCGCCTCGCCCGCCGCGAGCCGCTCGAAGCCTTCGTTGATGTCTTCGAGCTTGAGGCGATGGGTCATCAGATCGGGGATCGGCAGCTGCCCCTGCACCATCATCTGCGCGAAGCGCGGGATGTCGCGGACCGGCACGCAGGAGCCCATGTAAGAGCCTTTCAGCGCGTGCTCATTCGCGGTCAGCGACACGGCGGGGATTTTGAACTCCGCCTGCGGATTGGGCAGGCCCGCCGTGACGGTGGTGCCGCCGCGCCGGGTGATGGAGTAGGCGAATTGCAGCGCTGGGGCCGCGCCTGCCAGCTCGACCGCGAGATCGACGCCGCCGCCGGTGAGGTCGCGCAGCTTTTGCACCGCGCCCTCCTCGGTCGGGTCGATGGCGTGGGTCGCACCAAGCTTCAGCGCGAGGTCGCGTTTATCCTCAGCGAGATCGACGGCGACGATGGTGCGCGCGCCCGCCGCAACCGCGCCCAGAAGCCCCGCCAGGCCGACGCCGCCAAGCCCGATGATCGCGCAGCTTTGCCCGGTCTTCAGCCCGCCCGAGTTCAGCACCGCACCGACGCCGGTGAGCACCGCGCAGCCCAGAAGGGCCGCCTGGTCGAGCGGGATCGACTTGTCGATCTTCACGCAGGACGCCTCGGAGACGACTGCGTAATCCGAGAAGGCCGACACGCCGATATGGTGGTTCACATGCTCGCCCCCGACCGAGATGCGTTTCGACCCGGTGATCAGGCTGCCCTTGCCCGCCGCGACCGCTGCAGGTTCGCAAAGCGCAGGCCGCCCCTCGGCGCAGGGCACGCAATGGCCGCAGGACGGCGCGAAGACGAGAACGACGTGATCGCCCGGCGCGAAGCGCGTGACATACGGGCCGACAGCTTCGACGACGCCTGCCGCCTCATGGCCCAGCGCCACGGGCATGTCGCGCGGGCGGTCGCCGTTGATGACGGACAGGTCCGAGTGGCACAGGCCCGCAGCTGACATCTTGATGAGCAGCTCGCCCGGGCCGGGATCTTCCAGCTCGGCCTCGACGATCTCCAGCGGCTTGCTGTCGGAATAAGGGCGCGCTTTGCCCATTTCGCGCAGAAGTGCGATCCGCGTTTTCATTCTTGCTCCTCCCCAAAACGATTTGGCGCAGCTTGGGAAAGTTCCGCGGAAGTGTCCATGCCCCTTTGACGAAGGGTCAGGCGATGACGGTGAAGGGGGTGTCCAGAGGGTACTCTTCGAGGTTCGCGCTCTCGCCGATCCGGTCGACCACAGCGAAAAGACCGGGCGCTGCGAGCGGCGTCAGCACCCCGTGCCAGGTGCCGCGATGGAGGTTGATCCCCTGCGCGCCGTTGGTGAGAAACGCGCGCGGCGTGCCGGGTTTACCGTCCGCATCGGGGGCGACGATCACGAGGAACGGATCCGCGCTCATCGGGAGGAAAGCCTGCGAGCCTTCGGGGTGCCGCTCCAGCAGATCGCAGAGATAAGGCAGCGCGCGCGGTTCTGCCTTGAAGATCGAAATGCCGGCGCGACCGCCCGTCTCCGCCCCGAAATCGAGCTGCGCGCGGTCGTGATAGCGCCCGCACATCCCGGCATTGATGATCTTGTCGGGGTCGCCTGCGGCGTCGAGCACATCACCGAAGGGCGCGAAGGCCTCTGGCGTCAGCGGTTCGGCTTTGATCTGCATCGCGGGCCTCCGGTTGCGCGGGAAAGAGAGGGGACGCTGCCCCCTCACCCCCGGGATATTTCAACCAAGCCGAAGGGGGATCAGCCCGAGATGGGCGAGCCGAGCTTCGGGTGGCGGTTCACGTCCTTGTAGAGCAGGTAACGGAACGGGCGGCGGCCCGCGGCGTAGCAGGCTTGCGGGCAGAAGGCGCGCAGCCACATGAAATCGCCCTCTTCCACCTCGATCCAATCCTGATTGAGCAGGTAGACGCCCCGGCCCTGCAGCACGAAGATGCCATGCTCCATGACATGGGTTTCCGCGAAGGGGATGGTGCCGCCCGGCATGAAGGTCACGATATTGACGTGCATGTCGTGGCGCAGATCGTTCGGATCGACGAAGCGCGAGGTCGACCAATAGCCCGAGGTATTAGGCATCTCGAGCGGCGGCTTGTCCTGATCGGCGGTGACGAAGCTTTCCGGTGCGTCGATGCCGGGCACGCGCTCGTAGCGTTTGCGGACCCAGACGAAGGTGCCGGGCGTGTCCTGATCGTTGGCGACCGACCATTGCGCGCCCGGTGCGAGATAGGCGTAGCCTCCCGCGTCCAGCTCATGGCCGACGCCCTCGATCACGAGGCGGATGTGACCGGCGAGCACGAAGATCACGCTCTGGCCCTCGGGGTCGGGTTCGGGATTGTCAGAGCCGCCGCCCGGCGCGACTTCGACGACCAGTTCGGCGAAGGTCTCGGCGAAGCCGGAGAGCGGACGGGCGAGTACCCAGGCGCGAGTGTTTTCCCAGCCGGGCAGCAGCGAGATGGTGATGTCGGACAGCACCCCGCGCGGAATCACCGCGTAGGAGGTGTTGAATTGCGCGCGCTCGCGGGCGCGCTGGTTCTGATCGGGCAAACCGCCCGTCGGGGCGTAATAGGTGTATTCCATCAAAGGTCCATGGCGTTCAGGCGATGCCACGCGATCCGCTCGACCTGCTTGCAGGCCTCACGGAATTCCGTCTCGCGGTCTTGGTCAAGCCGGCGGCGGAAGGCGTGGAGGATTGACGCCTTGGTATTGTCTTTTACCGCAATGATGAAGGGGAAACCGAATTTTTCGGTATAGGCGGCGTTGAGAGCCTCGAATGTGGCGCGCTCTTCATCGGTCAGCTCATCGAGCCCGGCGCTGGCCTGCTCGGAGGTACTCTCAGCGGTGAGGCGCTTGGCCTGGGCGAGTTTACCCGCGAGATCGGGGTGCGCGGTCAGCACGCCGAGGCGTTCGGCCTCCGACGCCGAGCGGAAGATACGGGCCAGCGCCGAGGCCACGCCCTCGAGGCAATCATGCGCCGGGCCGAGTTCCAGATCGAAGGCACGCTGCGCGATCCAGGGCGAATGTTCGTAGATGCCGCCGAAGGCTTCGACGAAACGCTCCCGGCTCATCTGGCTCGGGCGTTCGCGGCGGGTATGCGGGTGGGTCGCGGCCCAATGCGCGGCGATCTCTCCCCGGGTCGCGAACCAGACGCCCTCATGCGAGAGCGCGTAATCGAGGAAGCGTTTCAGCCCTGCGACTTTGCCGGGCCGCCCGATCAGCCGGTTATGCAGACCGACCGAGAACATCTTCGGCGCACCCTCCAGCCCTTCGGCATAGAGCGTGTCGAAACTGTCCTTGAGATACTGGAAGAACTGCTCGCCCTCGATATAGCCCGGCGCGGTGGCGAAGCGCATATCGTTGGCTTCCAACGTGTAGGGGATCACGAGCTGGTCGCGCGCGCCGACCTCGAGCCAATAGGGCAGATCGTCGTCATAGGTGTCGGAAATCCAGTCGAAACCGCCCTCCTCCGCCGTCAGCCGCACCGTGTTGGCGGAGCAGCGCCCGGTATACCAGCCGCGCGGACGCTCTCCGACGACTTCCGTGTGCAGACGGATGGCTTCGGCGATCTGGCGGCGCTCTTCGTCTTCCGCCATGTCCTTGTGCTCGACCCATTTGAGGCCGTGCGAGGCGATTTCCCAGCCTGCCTCTTTCATCGCGGCGACCTGTTCGGGGGCGCGAGCCAGCGCGGTCGCGACGCCGTAGATCGTCAGCGGCACGTTCAGCCCGGTGAACAGCCGATGCAGCCGCCAGAAGCCTGCGCGCGCGCCGTATTCGTAGATCGACTCCATGTTCCAGTGCCGCTGGCCGGGCCACTGCGCGGCGCCCGCGATATCGGACAGGAACGCCTCGGAGGCCGCGTCACCATGCAGGACGTTGTTCTCGCCGCCCTCTTCGAAGTTCAGCACCATCGAGATCGCAACGCGCGCCTCGCCCGGCCAATGCGGATCGGGGGTCGTGCGGCCATAGCCGCGCAGATCGCGGGGGTAGCGGGTCATTAGGTGGCTCCTGTCTTCGGGTCGGATCGGGACAAGAAAGAGCAAAACGCGCGAAAGGGAAAGCCCTCTCTCGGTGTCGGAGAGGGCTTGGCAGGCGGGGCACAGAATCGTTGCGCGATTTGAGGGCCCTTGGCATGATTTCGGGCATCAAGACATTGCGTACCCTGCCCTTTCCGCTCTGCCCGGAGGCCCTCCCATGCGCCAATTACTTCGTCTTATCGCCATCATCCCCCTACCGCTCATTGGATTGCCCGGCCTGTCAGCCGCACAGGACTGGACCCAGATTGCGGCCTACTCCGCCTTCATCGGCCCGCAGGACATGCGGAATTCGAAGGGCGCGGCCCTGAGATCGCTCGGTGCGGCCTTGCAGCAGGATCGGGCGAATTTTCATCGCTTCGGGCTAAGAGATGCGCGCGACGAGTCCGATCCGGTCTTCGCAGATCGCGCCACGCGGGCGCGTATCCCCGCGATGGTCGAGGCAGGCGGCGATACGCGGGGCAGCTTCACGCAAATGGTCCGCGCGGGGCAGCCCTTCGGCGTCTATGTCTTCGTCTGCGGCTACGGGCGCACCCCGTCCGTGATCTATATCGCCGGCTGGGGCGAAGATCACTCGGGCTGCTACTGAGTGATCGAGATCGCCGCGGCGACCGCCTTTTTCCACTCTGCATATCGCGCTTCGCGCTTGGCCTCGTCCATCTCGGGGGCGAAGTTGCGATCGAGCGCCCAGCCCTTCGCGAACTCCTCGGGTTCGGGGTAGAGCCCGGCCTTGTAGCCCGCGAGCCAAGCCGCGCCGAGCGCCGTGGTTTCCAGCACTTCGGGCCGGTCGACAGGCGCGCCGAGGATGTCCGACAGGAACTGCATCGCCCAGTCCGAGGCCGTCATGCCACCGTCAACGCGCAGGGTCGGGCGGGCGTCATCCGACCAATCCGCCTGCATCGCCTCCAGCAGATCGCGGGTCTGAAAGCCCACCGATTCCAGCGCCGCACGGGCGAACTCAGCGGGGCCGGAGCTGCGGGTCAGGCCGAAGACCGCGCCGCGGCAATCGGGGTTCCAGTAGGGCGCGCCGAGGCCGGTGAAGGCGGGCACGATGATCACGTCCTGCTCGGGGTCGGACTGCTCGGCCAGCGCCTGCGTCTGATCGGCGGCCTCGATGATCTTCAGCCCGTCGCGCAGCCATTGCACCACGGCCCCGGCGACGAAGATCGAGCCTTCGAGCGCGTAGGTGACCTTCCCGTCGAGCTGATAGGCGATGGTCGTCAGCAGGCGGTTCTCGGAACGCACCATCTGATCGCCGGTATTGAGCAGCGCGAAACAGCCCGTGCCATAGGTCGACTTCAGCATCCCCGGCTTGAAACAGGCCTGCCCCACGGTCGCGGCTTGCTGATCGCCCGCGACGCCGAGGATCGGGATGTCCGCACCGAAGAGGTCGGGTTGCGTAACGCCGAACTCGGCCGCGCAATCCTTGACCTCGGGCAGCATCTCAATCGGCACGCCGAGTTTCTTCGCGATGGTCGTGGACCAGCGGCCCTTGGCGATATCGTAGAGCATCGTGCGCGCGGCGTTGGTCGCGTCGGTCACATGCGATTTGCCGCCGGTCAGTTTCCAGATCACCCAGCTGTCGATGGTTCCGAAGGCGAGCTTGCCCGCCTCGGCCCTCTCGCGCGCGCCGTCGACATTCTCCAGAAGCCAGCGCAGTTTCGTCGCCGAGAAATACGGGTCCACGATCAACCCGGTGCGCGCGGTCACGGTCTCCTCGAACCCATCCTCGCGCAGCTCGCGGCAAGATTCGGCGGTGCGGCGGTCCTGCCAGACGATGGCGTTGTGGATCGGCTTGCCGCTCTCGCGATCCCAGACCAGCGTCGTCTCGCGCTGGTTGGTGATGCCGATGCCGGAGATATCGGAGGCCTCGACCCCGGCTTTCTCGATGGCACCGCGCACGGTCGCCAGCACGCTCTCCCAGATCTCCTCGGCATCATGCTCGACCCAGCCGGAATGCGGGAAGTGCTGCGTGAATTCCTGCTGCGCACTCGCCACGGGGCGCAGCGCAGCGTCAAAGACGATCGCGCGCGACGACGTGGTGCCTTGGTCGATTGCCAGAATATAGGTCATGAAGTCCTCCCGTTTCGCGCCTCAGGCTGCGTGCTCCTCCAGCCACGCGGCGACAGAGTTGACCTGATCGGCATCGAGCCGCAAGCCCAGCTTGGTGCGCCGCCAGATCACGTCCTCGACCTTGCGCGCCCACTCCTTCCCGACGAGCCAGCGCAGCTCGGCCTCGGTCAGCGTGCCGCCGAAATCGCGGCCCAGATCGCCCAGCGCCTTGGCATCGCCGAAGATATCCCACGCCTCGGTGCCGTAATGGCGGATCATCCGCTCGGCCCATTTGCGATCCACGAAGGGGTAGTCCTGCGAGAGCTTTGCGATCTTGGCGCCGACCTCTTCGGGGGCGAAATCGCCGCCCGGCAGGCGCGCGCCTTTCGTCCACGACCCGCCCATGCCCGGGAGATGCGGGCGCAGCTTGGCGAGCGCATCTTCGGCCAGACGCCGATAGGTCGTGATCTTCCCGCCGAATACATGCAGCGCCGCGGGTTGGCCTGCGGGTGCATCGAGCGAGAGCACATATTCGCGCGTCGCCGCGGTGGCCGAACTCGCGCCGTCCTCGTAGAGCGGGCGCACGCCGGAATAGGTCCAGACGACATCGTCGGGCGTGACCTCTTCCTTGAAATATTCGGACGCGAAATCGCACAGGTAATCGCGCTCGGCCTCGGTGCATTCGGCGGCGAGCGGCGAGTCCTCATGGGCGGCCTCGGTCGTGCCGATCAGGGTGAAGTCCTGCTCATAGGGGATCGCGAAGATGATCCGCCCGTCCGCACCCTGGAAGAAGTAGCATTTGTCGTGATCGTAGAGCTTGCGCGTCACGATATGGCTGCCGCGCACGAGGCGGATATGCTCGCGGCTGGCGCTGCCCATCGTGCCTTTCAGGATCTGTTCGACCCACGGGCCACCGGCATTGACCACGGCGCGGGCCATATGTTCCTCGCGCCCGTTCGGGCCTTCGGTCACGATCACCCAATGGCCGCCGTCGCGATGCGCCTCGACCACCTTGGTCTGCACACGAATATCCGCGCCATGCGCCTCGGCGTCGCGGGCGTTGAGCACGACGAGCCGGGCATCCTGCACCCAGCCATCGGAATACTCAAAGGCGTGGGTGAAGCTGTCCTTCAGCGGCGCGCCCTCCGGGGCGTTGCGCAGGTCGAGCCGCTTGGTGCCCGGCAGCAGCCCCTGCCCGCCCAGATGGTCATAGAGAAACAGCCCCGAGCGGATCATCCAGGACGGGCGCTTGCCCTTCATCCACGGCATGACGGTGGAGAGCATTTTCGAGACAGGCGTATCGCTCTCGAAACGCATATCGGCGCTATAGGGCAGCACGAAGCGCATCGGCCATGAGATATGCGGCATTGCGCGGATCAGCACTTCGCGCTCGGACAGCGCCTCGCGGACCAGTTTGATCTCGAGATATTCGAGGTAGCGCAGCCCGCCGTGGAACAGCTTGGTGGAGGCCGAAGAGGTCGCCTGCGCAAGATCGCCCATCTCGGCCAGACGCACCCGCAGGCCCCGTCCGGCCGCGTCGCGCGCGATCCCGCAGCCGTTCACCCCGCCGCCGATCACGAAGAGATCTACTGCTTGTGGCATTTTGCGTACTCCCGCTAGCGCCTGTCGCTTGTGCACCAAAAGGCGCGTTAACTTTCGTTATTGCCAGATATAATGAATTTTCGCGCAAAATCGAGCATGAATACCTCTGCACACAAGATTCCGCGTGCTCATCACGAAACTTTTAAGGAACAATTGCGTTGGGTATGATGTGGCTCGGGATGTGCGGCCCGCGCCCAAAGCGCTGAAAGTGGCGATGTAGCTAACTCGCCTCAGGTATTGATCGAGATTAAAGTCATAACGTGAAGAGAGGGTTACGCTAGGTTAGCCTCGTCGAGAAACGGACAGGACACAGCATGTTCGATCACGAATCAGAACTGGAGATCGGGCTTGCATCAGGGATGCTGGTGCGCATCGATCCAAAGGGCGCGCGACTGACAAGCGTTGTGCTGCCAAGCGACGACGGTCCGGTCGAGCTTCTCATCGGCCCCGATCCGAAACAGAAGACACGCGATTTCCACGGAGCGACGATCGGGCGCTATGCCAACCGCATCGCCGGAGCGCAATTCACGCTCGATGGCGAGCAGTTCCAGCTAGATGCGAACGAAGGCGGGAACTGCCTTCACGGCGGTGGCAAGGGGTTCGACCAATGCGACTGGACCGTTGTCGCGCATTGGATCAACGCGGCGACACTGCGGCTCGAAAGCCCGGATGGCGATCAGGGCTTCCCCGGAAATCTCGTCGCGGAGGTGAGCTTCGCGGTATCGGACCCAGAAACTTTGAGCATCACTTACCGCGCATGCTGTGATCGTGCCTGCCCGGTCTCTCTGACCTCGCATGGCCATTTCAATCTCGCGGGTGGCGGATCGATCGCCGATCACCGGCTGAAGATCAATGCCGAACAGGTTCTCGAGGTCGATGCCGAGAAACTCCCCGTCGGGGATCCGCGCGACGTGGCTGGCACACGCTTCGATTTCCGCGAACCGGCCCCGGCGCTGGGTCCGGATGGCGAGGGCTTCGATCACAACTTCTGCGTCGGCTCCGGCGGGATGCGCGAGGTGGCGGTGCTGAGCGATCCGGCCTCCGGACGCAGCATGACGATGCTGAGCAACCAGCCCGGATTGCAGGTCTACACCGCACCGTCCGGCGACAGCTTCAACGCGATCTGCCTGGAGCCGCAAGCTTGGCCCGATGCGCCCAATCACCCTGAGTTCCCCTCGACGATCCTGCGACCGGGCGTGGAATATGTGAACCGGATCCGGCTGCAATTCTCGAGCTGATCTCCGCGACGCCGCGCCGATCGCTACCGCGCGGCGCGATGTAGATCAGGTCAAACCCCGCAGCGCAGCACCGGCCTGACGGTAGCGGTCGTAACTTTCGTCGAACGCTTCGCGCAAAGCGAAGACCGGCTCGATCGTCGCGGCGATCTCCGGCGGGCTCGCGATGTCCAACCCGCCGCCGGTCGCGGCCATCATGCCCAGCCTCGCCGCGCCGAACGCGCCACCGTAATCGCCCGCCACCGGCAGGGCCACGGGCGTGTCGAGCGCGGTTGCGATCGCCTCGCACCAATAGCGCGAGCGCGTACCGCCCCCGACGCCGAGCAGCGTCTCGATCCGGGTGCCGGTGCCAGCCAGCGCATCGCGGCAATCGCGCAGCGCGAAACTCACCCCCTCCAGCACGGCGCGCGTGGTCGCAGTGCGATCGGTCGCGTGCTCAAGCCCAATGAACGCGCCGCGGATCGCCGCATCGTTGAGCGGCGTGCGCTCGCCGCCGAGATAGGGCAGGAACCGCGCCTTGCCCGGCGCCTGCAGCGGGCCGAGGCCTTCGGTCAGTTGCTTGGCGTCGCTCTCCAGAAGCCGCGCATACCAGTTCAGCGCGTCGGTCGCGGCCAGCACCACGCCCATCTGGTGCCACGTCTGCGGCAGGGCATGGCAGAAACTGTGAACCGCGCTCGCCGCATCTGGGCGATAGCCATCATCGGCGGCAAACAGCACGCCAGAGGTGCCGAGCGAGACGAAGGCCTGTCCCGCCGCCACGACGCCGACGCCCACGCCCGAAGCCGCGTTGTCGCCCCCGCCGCCCGCAACGACGACGGTGTCAGAGAGGCCAAAGCGTGCCGCGATCTGCGGGCGCAGCGTGCCGGAGACGTCCGAGCCCTCGACGAGGCGCGGCATCTGCTCGCGCCGCATCCCGGTGGCCGCAAGCAGCGCATCCGACCAGTCGCGCGCGCCGGTGTCGAACCAGCTCGTCCCGGCGGCGTCCGACATCTCCGAGACATGCTCTCCGGTCAGCCAGAGCCGCAGGTAGTCCTTCGGCAACAGCACTTTCGCCACTTTCGCGAAACGCTCCGGCTCGTGCTTGGCGAGCCAGACAAGTTTCGGCGCAGTAAAGCCGGGGAAGACGATATTGCCGCTGATCTCGCGGAATTGCGGATCCGCGTCGAGCGCCGCCGCCTCGCGATAGGCGCGGGTGTCGTTCCACAGGATGCAGGGCCGCAATACCTCGTCCTGCGCATCCAGCAGCGTCGCGCCATGCATATGGCCCGAAAGCCCGATCCCGCGCACCGCCGACAGATCGTGCTGCGCGAGCGAGCCGAGCACTGCCTCCATCGCCGCGATCCATTCGGCAGGATCCTGTTCCGACCAGCCCTCGTGCGGGCGCGAGACGGTGAGCGGATGCGTCGCCTCGGCAACCACGCGCTGCGCCTCGTCAATCAAGAGGCCCTTCAGCCCCGATGTGCCCAGATCCAATCCGATAAACATGCTTGTCCTCCCGCGCGCTGATTGGCGCCGACACTAACGTCTCTGTCGGGCATGTCGACTCCCCCGGCCCTCTGCAGAGGCACCCAGCCGTCGCGCACTTAACGGAACCGTGAGCGCGCAGCGCGGTTGCCTTTCGAACAGCGACACCGGAGCCTTCATGATCGCCCCTCTTTCGACCCCGCTTCTGCTCGGCGTCTTCACCCTCGCCGGGCTGATCGTCGTCTTCTCCTCCATCAAGGCGACCGGGCTGGCCGATGTGATCGCGGATCGCACGCGCATGGGCGAAGCGCTGGCAGGCGGGATCGTGCTGGGGGCTGCGACTTCGCTGTCGGGGATCGTCGTTTCCGTGTCGGTCGCCGCACAGGGCGATGCGAGCTTCGCCTTCTCCAACGCCGTGGGCGGGATCGCTGCGCAGACCTTCTTTCTGGCGCTGGCCGACATGCTGCACCGACGCGCCAATCTCGAACACTCCGCAGCAGAACCTGCGAACCTCTTTCAGGCGGTGATGCTGATCGTGCTGCTGTCGATCCCGCTCGCCGCGACCGCCGCGCCGGACTTCGCGATCTGGGGGATCAGCCCGGCCTCGGTGGTGCTGTTCCTCGCCTATCTCGGCGGCACGAAACTCGCGACCCAGGTGTCGGAAACGCCGATGTGGAAACCGGTGGAAACCCGCGAGACACGCCGTGACGAACCCGAAGACGAGGAGGAAGCGAACCGCTCGCCGCGCGGGCCGATTATCGTCTTCATGGGCCTCGTGGTCATCATGGGCCTCAGCGGATGGGTCATTTCGCAAGCCGGGCAGGAATTCGTCACCCGCTTCAGTCTCAGTTCGTCGCTGGTGGGCGCGCTGCTGACGGCGGTCGTGACCTCGCTGCCCGAGCTGGTAACGACGCTGACCGCGGTCCGTCGCGGCGCGCTGCAACTGGCCATCGGCGGGATCATCGGCGGCAACACTTTCGACACGCTGTTCCTCGTCTTCTCGGACGGGGCGTATCGTGGCGGCTCGCTGTATCACGCGGTCTCGATGTCGGACCTCTACTGGCTCGCGACGGGGCTGATGATGACGGGCGTGCTGCTCGGCGGGCTGATCCTGCGCCAGAAAGACGGGCCGGCCCGGATCGGGATCGAGAGCCTGCTGCTGGTCGCGATCTACGCCTCGGCGGTGGTGCTGCAAGTCATCGCCTGACCAAGAATTATTGCCCATAACGGGCGGATTCCCCAAATAGGCAATATACATTTGCCGCAGGGACCGTTATGCAGGCGCCTTCCGCACGGGCTGCCAGCGCAGAGCGGCCCGTCCCTAACGTCATTGCTTGGACGACTTTCCGATGATCCCCTCCCTTTCCGCAGCGCTCGCCGAGCGCGGCTACGACACTCTCACTCCCGTGCAGGACGCGGTGACCGATCCCGCGCTGGAGGGCAAGGACCTGCTGGTCTCGGCCCAAACCGGCTCGGGCAAAACGGTCGGCTTCGGTCTCGCGATCGCCCCGACCCTGCTGGGCGAGGCCGAAAGCTTCGGCCCGGCTGGCACGCCGCTTGCACTCGTCGTGGCCCCCACGCGGGAACTCGCCTTTCAGGTCATGCAGGAATTGCGCTGGCTCTACGCCAAGACCGGCGCCATCGTCAGCTCCTGCGTCGGCGGCATGGACCCGCGTCAGGAGCGCCGCGCGCTCGAACGCGGCACCCATATCGTGGTCGGCACGCCCGGTCGCCTGAGCGACCATATCCGCCGCGGCGCGCTCGATCTGAGCGACATCCGCGCGGTCGTGCTCGACGAGGCCGACGAGATGCTCGATCTGGGCTTCCGCGAAGACCTCGAATTCATCCTCGGCTCCGCCACGGAAGAGCGGCGCACGCTGCTGTTCTCCGCCACCGTCTCGCCGATGATCGCGAAGCTGGCCGAGCAGTTCCAGAACGACGCGCAGCGCATCTCGACGATCAACACCGCGCAGCAACACTCCGATATCGCCTACAAGGCGCTGAAGGTTGCGGCCTCGGATAGCGATCATGCGATCTTCAACCTGCTGCGCTATCACCATGACGAAAGCGCCATCGTTTTCGCCAACACCCGTGCCGCGGTGAACCATCTCAGCGCACGTCTCGGCAATCGCGGCCTCTCGGTCGTGACGCTGTCGGGCGAGCTGTCACAGGCCGAACGCAGCCACGCGCTGCAGGCGATGCGCGACGGGCGGGCACGGGTTTGCGTCGCGACCGATGTGGCTGCGCGCGGCATCGACCTGCCGAACCTGAGCCTCGTGATCCACGCCGATCTGCCGCAGAACACCGAGAGCCTGCTGCACCGTTCGGGCCGGACGGGCCGCGCCGGGCGCAAGGGCATGTCCGCGCTGATCGTGCCGCCGCGCATGGTCAAACGTGCCGAACGCCTGCTGAAATTCGCGAAGATCAACGCCGAATGGAGCGTCCCGCCGTCGGCCGAGTCGATCATTGCGCGCGATGAAGAGCGCTTGTTGACCGATCCCGATTGGCGCGAGCCGGTCAGCGAGGATCAGGCGGCGTTTGCGCGCAAGTTGCTCGACCGGCACGGGGCCGAGGCTGTCGCCGCCGCCTTCCTGCGGCTGCAGCAATCGCGCAATGCTCCGCCCGAAGACCTTCTGCCGCCGGACACCAAGGGGCAATCGGAGCGTCAGGAATTCGGCCCGAGCCGTTGGTTCACGCTGTCGGTCGGGCGCAACGACCGGGCAGAGCCGCGCTGGCTGCTGCCCTTGCTGCGCCGCCATGCCGATCTCGACAAATCGTCGATCGGTGCGATCCGCGTGCGCGATGACGAGACCTTCGTCGAGATCGCCGAGAAGAGCGTCGCGAAATTCGCGGCCTCGCTTGGTCCCGATGGCGAGCTCTCCGATGAGATCAAGGCCCGCGCCCTGAACGGTGAACCTGATTTCGGCCCGCCGCCGAAAAAACGCCGCGCAGACAAGCCGCATGGCAAACCGGAACGCGGCGACCGTGGCGAGCGCCCAAACAAGGCGCCCCATCGCAAAGGCCCGCCCAAGGCACCGCGCGACGACGCCCCGGAGGAGAGCGCGAAGACCAGCGGTTGGAGCCCCGACGACGAGGCCGTGTTCGCAGCCCTCGCGGACATCCCGCCGAAGAAACGCAAGCCCAAGCCCGAAGGCGGTGCCGCCCCGAAGGCCAAGAAGCCCCGCGCGAAATATGCAGGCCCCGGCAAAGGGCCGCATCCGGGCAAAGGCGGAAAGCCCAAGCCCGGCGGCCCGAAGAAGCCGCGCAAGTGATGGTATAATTTTGCAAAGGGCCCGCGGCGATGCGGGCCTTTTTCATATGCTCTCAGAAGCGCCGGGGTCAGCGCCCCGTTACCTCGTCAGCCGGAGATAGAGCGACAAAAGCTTGTCCGGCAGCGTGCTCAGCTCGTCGATCTGGATGAACCCGTTGCGCCCGAAAATCGCGGCCTCTTGCTCCTTGTTTCGCGGCCCGAGCCCCACGCAGAAGACATCGATCCCCAGCGCGCTCAGGCTGCGAACGGCGCGCTGCGCGTCGCGGACAAGATAGTCCGGATCGGGCGAGTCGATATCCGAGGGCTCCCCGTCGGTGATCAAGAGCAGCAGGCGACGATGCCGCGGCACCTGCGCGAGGTCCTTCCCGGCATGGCGCAGGGCGGCCCCGAGCCGCGTCGAATAGCCCGGCTTCAGGCCCGACAGCGCCGAACCCGTCTCTTCATCCAACGCATCGGAGAACCGCTTCACCGCAACGACGCGCACGTCTTCGCGCCCGGCCGAGCAGAAGGCGTTGATCGCGAAAGGATCACCGATTTCGTTCATCGCATGGGCGAGAACCGCTGTCGCATCGCGTTCCATGTCCAGAATACGATGCTGCGTTCCGGGGACGAGATCGGCGGTCGATTGCGAGATGTCGAGCAGCAGGCTGACCGCGAGATCGCGCGTCGGCGGGGCCTGCCGCTCGTAGAGGCGATGATCGGGAAACTCGCCTGCCCGCAGGGCTGTCGCCGCCTCGATACAGGCGTCGAGATCGAGAACCTCCCCCTCCGCCTGCCGTTTTTCCCGGCGCGCGCGCCCGATCTGCGCCGAGCGCACGAGACCGGTGATGCGCGACAGAAGCGGCCCCTGCGCGTCCTGCAACTCCTGCCAGAAGCGGCGATTGCCGGGCGTAGCGGGGTATTCCTTGACCACCGTCCAGTTGGCGCGCTCCCGGCCGATCTCGTAGTCGTATTCGGGATAGGAAGCGACCGCCCGCCCCTCTTCGGCCGCCTCGGTCACGGGGGCGACTTTCTCGACCCTGTCGCTTTCGGTCTGCTCCTGCTGTTGCGATTGCTTGCCAGCGCCCGGGGTCGGCTCGGAGCGACGCAGTTGCACGGTGTCGACCTGAACTTCGAGGGTCTGCGCCTCTTCCAGGGGTGGCTCGTCGAGCGCCCAGAGCCCGAGGTTGTCGTCGCGATAGGCGGGCTGGACCACGTAATCCTTCGCATTGAACTGCACGCGAAGCTGCCCGAGATCGTTGCCCAGCAGGTTGCCGATCTCGCGGCTGATCGCCGGATCGGCCCAGCGCTCGCGCGCCTCCATGAACATCCGGCGGCCTTTTTGCACCCATCCGTCGGGGTCGTCGAAATCGGGATCGATCAGCGCCCGCGCCAGCCGTGCGAACAGGCTGGGCGCGGTCGGTAGCCCTCCGGGTTGGGCGACGTGAAACCCTTGCCAGAGCCTGCGCAACCCGGGCATTTCCTGCGCCGCCAGTTCCTCGACCCGCGCATCTTCGATCAAGGACACGACCGCCATCTGAAGCGGCTTGAGCTGCCCAATCTCGAAACGGGTTTTGGTGAAGTTGATATGCGCCCCGATATGGGCGAGCGCGGCGCGGAACAGGGGCTCCGTCTCGCCGCGATAGCCGGGCAAGCTGGGCGGTACGAGAATGACATTGCCCGCGAAGGACACCCGCCGCGCGGCTTTCTCTCCCATGCCCGTAGGCGCGACACGCAGCGGCGGTGTCGCGCCGGAAATCGCCGTGAGATAGGCCCGCAACCGGCGCTCGTGATCGTAGAAGCTTTGCTCTCCGCTTTCGTGTTCAAGCGCGCGCTGCGCCTCCGCGGTCTGCAAAGAGAAATAGGCGCTTCGCTTGTCGGCATCGCGCCCCGCCAGACGCAATCCGGTCGCAACCCAGTCCTCGAGCGCCTGTTCGGAGAGCCGCCCGACAAGCCGCTCCATATTATCGAGAAAGGGATACACGGACTCCGGCGCTTGCGTGGTAATCCGTGTCATCAGCGCGAGCCACGCCGTGAACGCCTGCGGCTCGTATCTCTGCGCGACCGTGTCCGCCGCAGTGCAGACGCGCTCCGCCGCGCGGGGCGAGACCCGGATCGCGACATGGGACACGAGCTTTGCCAAGGCGACCGTCGGCCCAGCCCCGAGTTTCGGCGCCAGAGCCAGAGAGCTACGCTCATAGGCGCGGGGGACCGTCCGCCCGTATCCCGCGCCCCGCAGCCGTTCGCGCGCCCGCAGCCAGTCGGCTATCTCGGGCGCCGAGAAGGCGCTGCGGATCGCGCCCGGCAGGTCAGGGGTGGCTTCGACATTCATGCTGTCAGGCACAGGCATCGACGACCGCGTCGAGCGCACCGCGCATATCCGGGTCATCCGTGATGGGAACGATGATCGCGTGCTTGCAGGCGTCGGTCAGCGTCATGCCTGTCTTGATGAGGCGACCGGCATGGATGAGCATCCGCGTGGACGCCCCTTCCTCGAGCCCCTGCCCGCGCAGATGCCGCGACTTCTCGGCGATCTTCACCAGCTTGTCGGCGATGTCGGCGGCAATATCCGCCTCGGACGCGACGATGGAAGCCTCAACCGAGGCCATCGGATAGGTGAAATCGACCGCGCTGAAACGCTGCTTCGTGGATTCCTTGAGGTCCTTGAGAACGCTCTGGTAGCCGGGATTGTAAGAGATCACGAGCTGGAAATCGGGATGCGCATGGACCAGTTCGCCCTTCTTCTCGAGCGGCAATATCCGGCGATCATCGGTCAGCGAATGGATCACCACCGTCGTGTCCTGACGCGCCTCGACCACCTCGTCGAGATAGCAGATCGCCCCGTGACGTACCGCCATCGTGAGCGGCCCGTCCTGCCAATGCGTGCCCTCGGGGCCGAGCAGAAACCGCCCGACAAGATCCGAGGCGGTCATGTCCTCGTGGCAGGACACCGTGATGAGCGGCTTGCCCAGACGCCAGGCCATATGCTCGACGAAGCGGGTCTTGCCGCAACCGGTCGGCCCCTTGAGCATCACCGGAAGCCGCGCCGCATAGGCGGATTCGTAGAAGGCCACCTCGTCGCCGCTCGGGTGGTAGGTCGGCTCTTCCTCAAGCCGGTACTGATCGATCGTCATAGAAGATCCTCGCGTTTGATTGGCCGGCGGATGTCTCCGCCGGCCCTGCTCGCCTGCCTCACCGGTGAGTGGGGTCGGACTTTTCGTTGGGGATACCGTCGATCGGGCATTCCTCGGTGCCGACGGTCGAGCGGGTCATCGCCTCGACCATCTCGCGCGTGCCTTCCGGATCTTCCGCCCATTTGGTGTAAAAGTCGTAGGGGCACTCGGCGAGACCGTTGGTGTCGTCACCCGAGTTGATCATGCCGGTATAGCCACGGTGCACGAGCTTGAAGAGGTGGTTCTGGCTCTGCATGTTCTTGCGCGCATCGCGGATCGCCGAGACCGAGAGCTGGCCGTATTGAATGCCGTATTCCTCTTCGCCGCATTCGCCCAGCGTGCGGCCGTCGAAGCCGACGATGGCCGAATGGCCGAAATAGGAATAGACGCCGTCGAAGCCTGCCGCGTTGGCGACCGCGACATAGGAATTGTTCGCCCAGGCCATCGCCTTGGCCATGATCACCTGCTGGTCCTTGGCCGGATACATGTAGCCTTGGCAGCGGATGATCAGCTCGGCGCCCTTCATCGCGCAGTCGCGCCAGATCTCGGGGTAGTTGCCGTCATCACAGATGATCAGGCTCATCTTCATGCCCTTCGGGCCTTCCGAGACATAGGTGCAGTTGCCCGGATACCAGCCCTCGATCGGAACCCAGGGCATGATCTTGCGGTATTTCTGAACGATCTCGCCCTCGTTGTTCATCAAGATGAGCGTGTTGTAGGGCGCTTTCTTCGGGTGCTCTTCGTGGCGCTCGCCGGTCAGCGAGAACACGCCCCAGACATTGGCCTCGCGGCAGGCGGCGGCGAAGATTTCGGTCTCTTCGCCCGGGACCGACGAGGCGGTCTCGTACATCTCGGTCTCGTCATACATGATGCCGTGTGTCGAGTATTCGGGGAAGATCACCAGATCCATGCCCGGCAGACCCTTCTTCATGCCTTTCACCATGTCGGCGATCTTGTGGCAGTTCTCGAGAACCTCGGCCTTCGTGTGAAGACGCGGCATCTTGTAGTTGACGACGGCGACGCCCACGGTATCGGCGCTGCTCGAAATATCTCCATGATACATGTTGTTACCTCTGCTGTTGGTGGAGTTGTCGAATGCCTTTCCGGTTGATCCGGGAAGGCGGGTTTATGGGGTCAGATCGCCATGTGTTTGGTGACCGTTTCCTCGGTGAGATCCGCGATCGCGCCATCGGCCACGACGCGACCGTTCTCGAGCATCGTGAAGTTCTGCGCGGCACGGCGCGCGAATTTCACGTTCTGCTCGACAAGGAGGATCGTCAGTCCGAGTTCGGCATTGAGGCGGATGATGATGTCCTCGATCTGCTCGACGATATTGGGCTGGATGCCCTCGGTCGGCTCGTCCATCAGGAGGACCTTGGGGCCGCTTGCGAGCGCGCGGGCGATGGCAAGCTGCTGTTGCTGACCGCCCGAGAGCACGCCCCCGGGCCGGTCGAGATTTTCCATCAGATAGGGAAAGATCTTCGGGACGATTTCGGGAATGGCGCGCGGGCCCTGCGCCGCGAAGCCGCCCATCAGGATGTTCTCGCGGATCGTGAAATCGGGGATGATCATCCGGCCCTGCGGCACATAGGCGATCCCTGCCCGCGCGCGCCGGAAGGTCGCGTCGGCGGAGATGTTCTGCCCGTCGAGCACGACGTCGCCGCTCTGGCGGTCGGTCAGCCCAAGGATGGAACGCAGAAGCGTCGTCTTGCCCACGCCATTGCGGCCCAGAACGGCGAGGATCGTGCCGCTCGGCGCGCTCATCGAGACGTCGTGCAACGCCTGGCTGCGGCCGTAGAAGCTGTCGAGGTTGCTCAGAGAAAGCATCAGTGAATCCCTCCCGAACCGAGATAGGCTTCGCGCACCTTTGGATCGGTCTCGATCTTTTCCATCGGGCCCTCCGCGAGCAGCTTGCCCATGTGCATGACCGTGATCCGCTCGGCGATCTTGCGCACGAAAGCCATGTCGTGCTCGACCACGAGGATCGTGTGGCTGCCCTTCATTTCGTTGATGATTTCGGCGGTGCGGAAGGTCTCGGCATGGGTCATCCCCGCGGTGGGTTCATCGAGAAGGATGACCTTCGCCTGCTGCGTGATCAGCATCCCCAGTTCCAGCCACTGCATCTGGCCGTGGGACAACTCGCCCGCGACCGTATCGAGCACCGGCTCTAACCGCGTCATCGCGATTACGTCCTCGACCCGCGCCCGGTCCTCCGCCACCATGTGCAGGCGAAGGTTGCGGAACACGCCGGGCTCTCCCGAGGCCGCGACTTCGAGGTTCTGCCGAACGGTCAGATCGCGGAAGACGCTCGGGATCTGGAATTTCCGCCCGATCCCGTGCCGCGCGATGATGTGCTCGGGGCGGTTGGTGATGTTCTCGCCAAAGAGATGGACGCTGCCTTGGGTGGAAGCGGTCTTGCCGCTGACGAGATCCATCAGCGTGGTCTTCCCGGCGCCGTTGGGGCCGAGGATGACCCGCAACTCGCCTTTCTGAACCACGGTGGTGAACCCGTCCACGGCCTTGAACCCGCCGAAATCCACCGTCAGCCCGTCGATCGTGAGTGCTTCATTCATGTCCGTCCCTCCTATTCCGCGGCTTTCGGGGCCGTCTCTGCGGGCGTGCCCTTCCGGCGGCGTTCGAACCGCCCCAGAAGATCGCGCGCGATGCCTGCAAGCCCGTTCGGCAGGTAGAGAACGACGAGAACAAAGATGCCCCCGATGATCAGCTTCCACGCTTCCTTGAAGATTTCGGTCTCGCTGACCGTGGCCTCGACCGTGTTGATCAGGATCGCCCCGATACAGGCGCCGAGCAGCGAGTTGCGCCCGCCCACCGCGGCCCAGACGACCATCGAGATCGAGAAGCCGATATCCATGAAGCTCGGCGAGGCGAATTCGGCGGCGACCACATAGAGGAGCCCCGCGAAGCCCGCGATCCCGGCGGAGATCGTGAAAAAGAAGATCTGATAGGCCGCGACGTCGTAGCCGAGATAGCGTGCCCGGGTCGGATCATCGCGCGTCGATTGCAGGATCAGCCCGGCCCGTGTCGAGACCAGCCAGCGGCCCAGTAGAAGCACGACCGTGAGCGAGACGGCGACCACGTAATAGGTCTCGACCATATAGGGGTCGAATTCGAACCCGCCGATGGTCAGCCAGCCCAGATCGGTCAACCCGTTGAAGCCGTTGGTGATCGGCTGCGCATCGATGAGCAGCAGCCGCACCAGAAGCACGAGCGCCAGCGTGATGATCGCGACATATACGCCCGAGACGCGCAGTCGGAAGATCGACGAGGAGAGCACGAAGGCGACGATCAGCGGGATCACGATCGACATCGCCATGCCGAACCATTGCGACTGGAACGGGATCCAGAGGAACGAGCCCTTGTTGATGCAGCACAGATCGGTGACGGCGCCCGGCTCTGCGTTCCAGAGCATGAAGTCCGGCACCGGTTTGTCGGAGCCCTGCTGGAGGCTGGTGGCGCTCATCAGCTTGAGCGACATCGCCGTCATATAGGCGCCGAGGCCGAAGAAGAGCCCCTGCCCCAGATTGAGGATCCCGGCATAGCCCCAGGACAGTGCGATCGCGATGCCGAGCATGCCGAAGACGAGATATTTGGCGATGCGGTTGAGCCAGAACACATCGTCGATCACCAGGGGCGCGCCGAGAACCATCACGATGAAGACGGCGTAGACGGCCCAGTCGGCATGTCGCTGAAGACGGCTCGTGGAGCTGGGAAGTGTGGAGGACGTTTCGCTGGACATCGCTTACCTCGACTTGAAGGAGAACAGGCCGCGCGGGCGCCACAGGATCAGGGCGATGACCACCGCGAAGACGACGGCGCGGGCGATGATGTCATTGGACGCCAAGGCGACGATGCCGTTGATCTGTCCGAGAATGCCCGCGGCGAGGATCGTTCCGAGAAGGCTGCCGACCCCTCCGACGACGACGACGAGGAAGCCATCGACCACGACGGATGCGCCCATCTCGGGCATGACCGTCTTGAAGCCTGCGAGCAGCACACCGGCGATCCCGGCAAGGCCCGAGCCATAGGCGAAGGTCAGCGCCGAGACGCGGCGCACGTCGATGCCGCAGGCGGCCGCGATCTGGGGATTGCGCATGATCGCGCGCACCTGCACGCCCATCGGGGTGCGATACATCAGCCACCAAGTCAGCCCCGCGAGCATCAGCGTCACGACGATGATGAATGTGCGATAGGGCTGGATCGTCATGCCCGCCACGTCGATCGGCTGGGTGAGGAAGGCCGGGACCGTCATGTTCTGAAGGCCCGGTCCGAGACCGTCGATATGGATACCGAAGAAGCTCAGGCCGAATTCGAGGCGGATCAGCTGTTGCAGCAGGATTGCCACGCCCCAAGTCGCGAGCAGCGTGTCGATGATCCGTCCGTAGAGCCTTCGGATCACCAATCGCTCGATCACGAGCCCCACGAGCCCGGAGGTCACGAAGGCCAGAGGCAGCGCGAAGAACAGATTGAGCCCAAGATGGAGCCCGGCGAGCACCGCCGTATAGGCCCCGATCATGACCAGCTCGCCATGCGCCATGTTGATGACGCCCATCGCGCCGTAGGTGATCGACAGGCCAAGCGCGATCAGCAGCAGGATCGAAGACAGGGACAGGCCGATGAAGATGATGTCAGACATAGGGAATTCCGCCTCGCTCGGATGGGCACCGGACATCAGCCCGGTGCCCGGTTTGCGTCACAGCTTGGTGGTGTCGAGACCGGCGCCGGTGCAGAACAGGTTCTCTGCCGTCTCGCCGTAAGCGACGTAGGGCAGCGGCTTGGTCGGTGCGTCATAGGCATTGACGATCGTGCCCTGACCATCGGCGCCCCACTGCGCGATGCGCGGCGTGAGATAGGTGTGCAGGTTTTCCGGATCGACGGTGACGGTGCCGTTCGGGGCCTCGAAGACCTGACCCTTGATGCCTTCGCGCACCGCATCCGCCGAGATGTCGCCGGCCTTCTCGACCGCCTGTTTCCACAGATAGACCTGGAAGTAGCTGCTCTCGAGCGCGTGGTGCGTCACCGCCTTGGGATCGTTGACATATTTCCGATAACGCTCGATGAAATCGCGGTTGCGATCGGTGTCGATGGCCTGGAAATATGGGAAGGAGGTGTAGCTGCCTTCGGCGAATTCCGGACCCATCGCGGCGATCTCGATTTCCGAGGTGACGGTCGCGCAGATCGGCAGTTTGTCGTGGGTCAGGCCCTGGTTCTTGAACTCGCGGTAGAAGGCCACGACCGAGTCGCCCACGACATTCGACAGAACCACGTCGCAGCCGCTTTCCTTGATCTTGGAGACCATCGCGCCCCATTCGGAATGGCCGAGCTCGAGATATTCGTCCGCGACCCACTCGCCGCCATTCTGCTCGATGAGGATCTTCGACACTTTCGCCATCTCGCGCGGGTAGATGTAGTTCGAGCCGACGATGAAGAACTTCTTCTTGCCGAGCGTGTTGGTGATCCACGGGATGAAGTTCGACAGCTGCTGGTTCGGCACCGCGCCCGTGTAGACCACGTTCTTGGAGCACTCGAAGCCTTCGTAATAGGTCGGGTAGAAGTAGAGGCTGTTGCGCTTTTCGAAGACCGGCAGAACGGCCTTGCGGCTCGCCGATGTGTAAGAGCCGAACACGGTCTGCAGGCGATCGCGGATCACCAGCTTCGAGGCCTTCTCGTTATAGGTCTTCGGGTCGGATGCGCCGTCTTCGAGGATCGGCTTGATCATCATCCCGTTCACGCCGCCTGCGGCGTTGATCTCGTCGATCGCCATCATCGTGGCATCGGCGAGCGATTTCTCGATGATCGAAAGGCCGCCGGTCAGCGAGAACAGGACGCCCACTTCGATTTCACCCGAGGCGCGCGCGGGGCTCCCGATCATCGACGGGCCGAGGGCGGCTGCGGCGCCGAAAGCGGTCGTGTGTTTTAGGAAGTTTCTCCGGTTCGTTTTCATTTCTGTCTCCCGTGTTGAGGTTTTGTTTTGATTTTTCAGGCCGTAAATGCGCAGGGAGGACTCCCGTGCACGAGCGTTTGGTATGTGACCGATTGTGTGAGGTGCCGTGACCGGACCGCGGGGGTCCGGATCATTTTGGCGAAGGGGGCTCCGGGTGTTCGGAGCGATTGGCATCGTTGCCATTCAGCGCCGCCACGAGGGCGGGGTTGCGTGCGCTCTGGTACGCCCGCAGCGATGGCGCGGCCTTTGCACCATCCTGAAAACCAAAAAAGCCCGCGAAGACACTACAGTGTCTTCAGCGGGCTTTCTGTGCCGAACCGATGGACATCATTGGCCATCGATCTGATTCGACTATACATCATCCGGTCTTGATGACAACAATTCGTTTGCGTTGATGATCGCGACCGCCATTTCCTCTACGGAAATCCGCTTACCCATCGCCTGCGCACGAATGGTGCCATAGGCTTCCCTCTCGGAAATCTTGTGCATTTCCATGAGGATAGACTTCGCCTTCGAGATCTTCTTCTGACCGGAAATCTTCTTTTCGAGCTTGCCGATCTTGTCGTGGAAATCCGCCGCCTGCATCCAATTGGAGCGTGCGACGACAAGATTTGTCAGCATACCGAAAGTCCGGACCGGCTTCGAAATCACCGCGAATGCGTTGATGTCGAGCACCAGTTCGATCATCGCCGGGTTCTCGTAATTCACGATGCCGATCACCGTCGGGCCGGGTTTCTCGGACTTCCGCAGCATGCTGCTCAGGGCACTCTGGCTCTCGAAGAAGACGCCTGCAAAAACGACATCCGTCCCGCTCGGCAGCGCCTTGGCGGGGGGCCACATCAGTTCCGCGCGGCAGCCGATGCGTTTGAGCTGATCCATGAGCGCCTTGCCATCTGCGTCCGGTGGATGGACGACGATGACCGAGAGGTCGCGCAAATCCTTGAGACGCAGCCGGGGCATCAGCTTCCGCCCCCTCCGGCTCCGAATTGCGGAGACGTCATCTGCAAGTCTTCATCATATTCAACGAGATAAGGGTCCGGTCGCACCGGCGCCTGCGCTTCGCGCACGATCTCGAAAGCACCGCTTTCGCCGACGACGGCAACCCGGGGCCAGAGGCTCGTGTGATGGGTATCGCCTTCGACCTGCACGGGGCCCTGGGGTGCCTCGAAGCTGAAATTCGGCAAGGTACGCAAGACGCTATCGCGATCGGTCGCCCCGGACCGGCGCACGGCTTCCGCAAAGAGATAGACTTGGAAATAGGCGGCTTCCGTCCCCGCAGAAATCGGCTGATCCGGCCCGAACCGGCGCGCATAAGCGGTGACGAAGCGACGGTTCGCCTCGGTATCGAGCACGCTGAAATAGGGCGCGGCCGTCACGTTGCCGATCGAGGCATCCTTGCCGACCGCGAGCAGTTCGGGCTCGCCCGAGGTCAGGCTTGCGATGGGCTGTTTGCTGCGATCGAAGCCCGCGCGGTCATAGGCCTGGTAGAAGCGGACCGATCCTTCACCCACGACCGTCGAGAACACGACCGCAGGCCCCGCAGCCTTGATGCGCGAGATCGCCCGCTCGATATATTCCTCGTTATGGCGCAGGGGGATGTAGATTTCGTCGACGACCTTCGCCCCGCGATGCATCAGCAGATCCCGCATGATCCGGTTGGATTCATAGGGGAAAACGTAGTTCGACCCGACGAAGACAAACCGGTCGCCATAGGTCTGCGTGAGATAGTCCGCCAGCCAGCGCGAGTTCTGGTTCGGGGCTGCGCCCGAATAGACGCAGCTGCTCGAAAACTCGAACCCTTCGTAAAGCGTGGGGTAGAACAGCAGCGCGCGGCGTTGCTCGACCACCGGCAAGACGGCCTTGCGCGCGGAGGACATGTAGCAGCCGAAGATAGTCTTTGCGCCGACATCGATGAGGCGCTCCGCCTCGCTCTTGAAGCGCAACGGATCGGAAGCCGGGTCGCTGTCTTCGATCAGAAGTTCACGACCATCGATACCGCCTGCATTGTTGATTTCTTCGATCGCCAGCAGCGCAGCCTGACGCTGCGTGCGCTCGATCACCGACGTTACACCGGTTTGGGAAAAAAGGAGGCCAACTGCGACCGGCTCGTTGTCAAAAGCCATTAATACGGTTCCATATCTTTCAACGAGAACTCCCGCGAATGCGGAGTCCGGGGGGAACGGTCACATAAGAATCGAATAGCAAATGACTGACGTCACGGCAAGCGCGACGCATTGCAAAACGCATCTGAAATCATGCGATGAAATTTTTTCCGCATTATTTTCAGCACCTTACATCGTTACATCAAAACATTTGCATATTGAAACGAATCACGCCATCGTGTTGACGTAGCGTTCAACGAAGAGCGCCGCATCTGGCAATGAAAGCCCCTTACGAACCATGTGAATGGATTCGTGAGGGGCTTTTGCGTTTTCGGCCCGGCGATTTGCCGCCCCAAATGGAGAGACCACAGAGCCCTAACCCGATTGGCGCACGCGCCCAATAACTCTGAGATCAGTATAACCGGTCACAAACGACGGCAGGATCAAGCTGCCGAACTGATCGACCCCTTATCCACTCCGCCCCGGCGAGACTTTCGTCAGCGTTTGCCCACGGCAAGCGCCCGGCCTTCGCATGCCTGCAAAAACAAGAACATCAGAAACAGTCCAACAACGAGGAACATCATGACCACGACGGAAAAGCATCTCGAGCCAGAGGCGCTCGAACATATCGAAGAAGAGATCGATCACGCGCTCGGCGATGAATACGAACATGAACCGGTCCCGGCAAAAGCCCGGCGGAGCATGTTCTCCGTCACGATGGTCTGGATGGGTTTCCCGATGATCATCACCGGCGCGATGACCGGCTCGATCCTCGTGCTCGGCATGGGGTTCAGCTCCGCGCTGACGGCGATGATCATTGGCAACCTGATCATGCTGGTCTATGTCGGCCTGCTCGGGCAGCTCGGCGCGACGAAAGGGATGAACTTCGCCCTGCTCGCCAGCATCGTCTTCGGCCGCAAGGGCTATGTCTTCGCCTCCGGCCTGCTCTCGACGCTTCTACTTGGCTGGTACGCGGTGCAAACCGGGATCACCGGCGCGCTCGTCAGCTCCACCTATGACCTGAACTACGTCGTCATGACGCTCATCGCCGGTGCGCTTTATATCGGCGTCACCTTCGTGGGCGTGAAAGGCCTGCACCTGATCGGCATGATCTCGGTGCCGCTCTTCGTCATTCTGGGCCTCTTCGTCGTCGGCGACGCGGCTTCGACGACCAGCTGGGACGCGATCATGTCCCACCCGGGCAATAATGGCGTCGCGACGATGTCGATGGGCGTCGGCCTGACCGTGGTCATCGCGCTTTTCATCGACGCCGGCACCGTGAGCGCCGACTTCAACCGCTGGGCCAAGGACACGAAAAGCTCCTGGGTCGCGACCTTCAGCGCCTTCCCCTTCGCCAACCTCGCCGCGATGCTGGTCGGCGGCATCATGACCGCAGCCCTGGCCGTTCCGGATGCCAACCCCTTCGGCACCGACAACATGTTCGGCTACATGAACAACATGCAGATGACCTGGCTGAGCGTTCTCGCCTTCCTCTTCCTCTACGTGAACCTTGGCTCGGTCTGTGCCCACTGCCTCTATAACGCAGCGACCGGCTGGTCGCGCATCCTGCGCAGCCACATGCGTCTTTTCGCGGTGATCCTCGGCGCCATCGGCATCGTCATCGCGGCCACCAATGTCTGGGCCTTCTTCATCGAGTGGCTGTCCCTGCTGGGCATCCTCGTGCCGCCGATCGGCGCGATCATCCTCGTGGATCAGTTTCTCGTGCGCAAGAACTCCGAGATCGACCGCGACTGGCGCTGGACGGCCTTCATCGCCTGGGCCTGTGGCTCCGCGGTGGCCTTCGTCGTCGAGTGGTATCTGCCCCATCTGTCGACCGCCATCTCGGCCGGACTTGTCGGCGGCGTCGCTTACTACCTGATCTCCACGCTGAGCGGGAAAACCGCGACTGCCTGATCCGTAACGATCTTCCGGAGCGTCGCCTGAGATAGGGCGTCGCTCCATTTTGACATGAGGAAAAACCATGACCCTTGATTATGAAATCTTCGAGCTTGGCACCTTCGAGTTCCAATGCGGCCTCGCCGTGCCCAACACTCGTCTCGCCTACAAGACCTTCGGCAAGCTGAACGCGGCCAAGGACAACGTGATCGTCTACCCGACGTGGTATTCCGGGCAGCATTACGACAATGAATGGCTGATCGGGCCCGGCATGGCGCTCGACCCCGAGAAATACTTCATCATCATCCCGAACATGTTCGGAAACGGGCTCTCCACCTCGCCCTCGAACACGCCGGAGCCCTATAACGCGGACCGTTTTCCGAACGTGACCGCCTATGACAACGTCAAGGCGCAGCATCGTCTGGTGACCGAGAAGTTCGGCATCGAGAAGATCCGCATGGTGACCGGCTGGTCGATGGGCGCGCTTCAGACCTTCCACTGGGGGGCGATGTATCCCGAGATGATGGATCTGATCGCCCCGTTCTGCGGGTCGGCGAAATGCTCGCGCCACAACTATGTCTTCCTCGAAGGGGTGAAGGCGGCGCTGCGGGCCGACGCCGCGTGGGAAAACGGGCGCTACACCTCTAAGCCCGAAAAAGGCCTCCGCGCGGTTGGCCGCGTCTATGCAGGCTGGGGCTTCTCACAGAGCTTCTATCGGGAAGAGCTCGACCTGAAGACCCTCGGCTACGCCTCGCTCGAAGACTTCCTGATCGGGTTCTGGGAAGGGTTCTTCCTGCCGAAAGACGCCAACAACCTGCTGACCATGGCCTGGACCTGGCAGAATGGCGATATCAGCGCGAACGAGCTGTATAACGGCGATTACAAAGCGGCGCTCGGCGCGATCAAGGCGAAAGCCTATGTCATGCCCGGCCAGACCGACCTCTATTTCCCGCCGGAAGACAGCGAGATCGAAGTCGCCAACATGCCCAACGCCGAGTTCGTCCCGGTTCCGTCGATCTGGGGCCATTTCGCTGGCGGCCCCGGGACGAACCCCGACGACGTCAAATTCATCGACGACAAGCTGAAAGAGCTTCTGGCCTCGTGAACCGAGCCGAAGCTTTGCGGATATCGGAAAGGGCGGCTCATGGCCGCCTTTTTCATTGGCGCGCCTGATGACGATGCACGAATACATAACGCGCCCTTTTGGGCGTGATCAGACTTTAATTTCTGGGTATAGGATTTGGTTGCGGGAGGGTGCAACCACCGAAGTCTACGCAGCGTCCGCGCCCTCATATGAAGCAAGGTTTCAGCACTAATCTGACTCGAAAGTCACCGATTGCTACAGAAAACGCGATGCGCGCGTCGACACGCCGGAATGCACGCGCTCATCCTCTTGCCCTGTAGGGCTTCGCTGAACCAATCGGCGTCATAGCTTCGGTCGGCGAGCAGCCATTCCTCAGCGGACAGACGGCGCGGAAGCGCCGCAGCGCCAATTTAGTCAGTGACTTGACCGCTGGGCATGAAGAACTTGGTCGGTCGTCTTCTCGTGTCAGTCAACGCATTAAGCCTGGGGTTCACTCCGCACTTGGCGCGGCCGAACAGTCATCCACGTTTCCTCTTTAGCTCGGCAAGCTCGAGCCCGTGCGATGCGCATTCGGGTAAATCGCGTCGATAATGATCTTTGCCGGCTCCGCCTTATCGGCTCCCTGCCCTTGGGTGAACCGGACGAACGCGCCGATGTCGCTCCAGCATTTCCGGCGATTGCAGAGAGTCATGGCAGGACCTTATTCCGGGGCGCATCACGCCATCGCAAGCTGTTACGATTAATGAAAATTACACCGCTTAGCACGCGCTGGTTATCAATCCTAGGGAAGGCTAAGACTCTTAGAGAAGAACACTACAGTCACGCCAACTGCGCTTCGCTCAACCAGATCAGGTGGATCATCACGCCCTCCATAGATGAAGAGTCCATAGATGAAGTGCATGCCATCACGCGGACAAGACGCTCGCACGCCTATCCAAAGGCCCTGAGCCTAAGTTAAGGGAGGAAACGCGGCTCCACGAGGGGGACTGACACAAAGCCGGGCGTTCCATTCCGAAAATGCGCCTGTCTATACTCTTGAGCGGGCGGTCTTATTAGTATAACGATCCGCCATAGTTTTCCTCGGGAGGCAGATCGATGGGCGCACGACGGTTTTTTTCACGATTGCTAAAACCGTTTGGGCTGGTCGTTCACCGCCGGAACTCCGCTAATAAACATTATTTTATAGAGGCTTATAGTGATTTCAAAAAAGGGCTAATCACTGAGCTCGCTCAACGGTTCGATTATACTATCCGCAGAGGTCCCTTTTCTGGGATGCGCCTTCCCCATGGGGGATCATGGAGCGATTACGACCTGGGCTCAAAAATTATTGGCTCATACGAAAGCGAGTTATTTTCCTCTTTGGAAGATGCGATTAACTGGAGACCCGAGGCAATTGTAAACATAGGGGCATCCGAAGGGTATTATGCGGTTGGGCTCTCTCGTCGAATTAAAACTGCAAGCGTTTTTGCATATGATACGGATTTGGAATCGCGGCATACGCTGGCGACTTGCGCTAAGATAAATAATTCGGACGTTCAAATAATTGAATCTCTCGACCTCTCTGACGCTAACTCTTACTTTTATCGAGAAATTGAGAAATTCTCCAAAATTCTTTTTGTAGTTGACTGCGAGGGCTGCGAGATCGGCCTAAAAAACGTTCCATCAAATATCTCAGTGAAATCAGCTTTTATTATTGAGATACACAAAAAAGCGCGCCCCGACATGAGCTCAAAACTCAAAGATTTTTTAAAGGAAAGCCACACTCTTGTTGAAATTCATCAAGAAACAAAAAAAGTTGAAGATTACGATGAGCTTGATGAATTCATGCCGCTCTTAGGCGCGGTGGTTCTTGATGAGTTTCGCGAATATCGTATGTCTTGGCTTGTAGCGTGGCCAAAATGAGAAATGCTATTTTTTTCGTTGTGGATGCCAAATTCTTTGAGCTCGCATTCGCGTTGTCGAGACGGCTTTCTGACGACTGGTCCGTCGACGTCCACGTGTTCGTGGAAGATCCCGACACCGACTGCCATTTTCTCAATGACTCCATAGAAATTATTGAGGCCTCCGAGAAGCAAAAAATCTTCATTCACAATAACGAACTCACGCACTTACTGCCTAACAAGTTGCCTGCTAGCGCAATGTGGCCGCCAATAGTTTATTTGAGGATTTTCGCTCCTTTCGCTCTTAAAGAGTACGATCGCGTTCTATATCTCGATGCGGACATAGCGCCACTTCGAGTCGATCACAAAATATGGTCGACAAATTTGCCGGCTGGAATTGCCGCGGTATCAGATTTCGGGATGATTGCCAACGCGTCAATTAGGAAAGTATCGATCAAAGACTGGGTCACCATGTTGGGCATACGTTCCGAACGATATTTCAATTCTGGCGTTATGCTTATTGATCCGAAAAGATGGATCGAACACGATTTTAGGTCGTTACTCAAAGCTTTTGTGGATGCGCACGAAAATGAGATCATACACTTTGACCAAGACTTTTTAAACTGGGTATTTCAGGATGCATGGGTAGAATTGCATCCATCTTGGAATTTCCAAGCCAAGCTCTTCAATGCTAACGTTGAGGAACTATTCCCCCCAATATTCTTGCACTTTAGCAAAGCAGAAAAGCCGTGGCACCGACTTCACGATGACAATATAGACGACTTTGATCGTTGTGGATTTTTATTTTTTCAGCGCCTATTGGGTGATAGGTTCGACGCGCTCTCTTCATTGTTCACGGAAAAAAAACCTAAATTCATTTCTCGCCTTAAGGCGATATCGCGCTCGAAACTTAGCAAGCTAGGCATTCAGAGTCGGAAAGAAAAAAGACTGAGAGCAGCGCTTAAGGAAGGGAGAAATAAAATTTTGAAGCATCTTGAGAACGGTGATTTTATTGATAAAACCGACATAAATAAATATTATTCCGATTACCATGTGGCTTTTGACGGAAAAACCCTGAGGAAACCTGTTAATATTGAAAAAATACTAGGTAGCGGCAGCGATCGCGTCGAAAAAATCGAAAGGTGAATCGAGCGCCTCGACTTGTTTCGGCGATATGGTCCTGCGCTCGACGGCATCTTGCGGGAAGATAATCAAGATGAGCAGTCAGGTGGAGCGACTCTCCTCTCGTGGTCCAAGACCTAGCGTGGGCTTCATCTTATCATAGCTAATTTTCGACGGCTGGTAGGCTTTCGCTCAGGGCCAAGTGCGTCAATCGGCACGCAATCTTGACCCCCAATCGCCGCCCAAACAGCCCCCCTTTGGCACAACGCGAGCTGGCTCGATGCGGTGTAGTTCAGAAACCCATCTTTGAAACTTGGGACCCGGCTATGGCCATCCGCTGCGCGACGGGGGCTGCTCGCGCTGACCTGCCACTGAACTTTCATCCAGCCGCGACCGGAGCCCGGTTGGTGTTGATCCGCACCCCAGAGCTCTACCGCCCTTAGGCAGAGTTTCCCGGCTTTGCTCAGGGTGACGGGCTGGTGACGCCCCCCGATTTCGTCAGCGTGATCGGGGCCTTGTTCCCGATCGCGCCGTGTGGCCGTTCCTCATTGTAGTATCTACGCCAAGC
>NZ_MPZQ01000050.1:0-776 GCF_002020045.1 Thioclava sp. F28-4
GGGAGTGGACAAAACATGGGGGTCATCTTCGTCGTTGCGGTCCGTGCTAAGGTGAGTTCTTTGCGTGTGGGGCTGCCATGGACGTACGGATTACAATTGAAACGACCTTCGACAACGGGGAGAAGCGCACTCATCAGCTTGACGGCATTTCACGACCATACCGGGTGACCTGCCCAGACGGGATCGGGCTGCGCCTCGAGGAAGGGAAGAGGGTTGTCGAACAGATTCAGCGGGCAATTCTTTGCGATCAGGTTGAGGAAATCATCCGAGAAAGCCGCGTATGCCCGGATTGCGCCTCGGTTCGTGCCATTCATGACTATCGCACGCGCGATCTCGACACGCTCTTTGGGCGGGTTCGGGTCAAAGCCGCGCGCTTGCGCCGCTGTTCGTGTGATGCCAGGTCAGCGGCGATGCCCGGCGGGCCGATTTCTCCGCTGGCCTATTTCTTTCCTGACCGGGCTACCCCGGAGCTGCAGCGGCTCCATGCGGAACTCGGGTCCCGGCATTCCTTTCGCGAAGCCGCGCGGCTGATGAAAAGCTTCCTCCCCTGCCATCCGCCCCATCACACCACGGTGCGTGACCGGTTGGGAAGAGTAGCCGCGGGGCTCGAGAAAAGTAGAAGGGCATCAGGCGATCCCGCTGAAGCACTTCCCAAAGGGGGTTTGACGGTTTTTCTGGACGGTGCGCATATCCGCTGTCGACCGGAGTATCAGCAGCGACACCTGGATCTTGTGGTCGGTAAGATTGAAAGTCGCAATATGTGCCGACGATTTGGC
>NZ_MPZQ01000051.1:0-664 GCF_002020045.1 Thioclava sp. F28-4
TTCGCGGAGACACGCAGACGTTGCTGTTTTAGCCATTCACCGAACTCGACCACGAGGGGCGCTGTGCGCGCCTGTCGGGCCGAGAGCCGCTGTCCCGGCGCCGTGCCGCGAATGTCGGCCTCGATCTTGTAGAACTCGGCGATGCGGCGCAGCCCCTCGGCGGCGATCTCGGAGCCGTCGCGGTCGAACACCTCCTTCAGCTTGCGCCGCGCGTGGGCCCAGCAATGCGCCACGCGGACCGGGTCGCCACCCTTGCGGGCGGGACGCGTCAAACGGTTGTAACCCTGGTAGCCATCGAGCTGCAGGATGCCGTCGAAGCCGTGCAAAATCTTCTCCGCGTTCTCCCCGGCGCGGTCGGGCGCGTAGAAGAAGACCACGCCCGGTGGATCATCTCCGCCCCATGATCGGTCGTCACGGGCGAGCGCCCAGAGATATCCCGTCTTGGTCCGGCCGCGCCCCGGATCCAGCACCGGGGCGGTGGTCTCGTCCATGAACAGCTTCGTCGATGTCTTCAGGTGCTCGGCCAGCCGGTCGACCACCGGGCCGAGATGGAAGGCGGCGGTGCCGACCCAGTCGGCCAGCGTGCTGCGGTGGATCTCGATGCCCGATCGGGCAAGGATCCGGCTCTGCCGATACAAGGGCAAGTGGTCCGCATATTTGCTGA
>NZ_MPZQ01000052.1:0-662 GCF_002020045.1 Thioclava sp. F28-4
AGGTTCCACGCGCCCGCGCCGGTTTCGTCGAAGCCGTCCACCGAGAGGTGATACATTTCGAGTGAACCCGTCGGGCCGAAGCGAAGACGATCTTGGCCGAACATGTACTCGGCATCGATCGCGCCGAAGACCTGATGGCCATCCGTGCTCGCCCGTGCGGTCGATCCCATGACATTGCGGCTCATGTCGTAGGAAAGATCCTGATAGCCGATCATGAACTGCGCCGCGCCACCATTGCCGAAGGCCGTTCGCACGAAGCCACCGACGAAGCCGCCGGAGCCATCGATGCTGCCGCGGCTCTGATCGGCATCGGAGGTGCCGTCCGAGTAGCCGCCGAAGAGGCCGACCGAGACTTGATTGCCGACGAATTTCTCGCCGCCCAGCATCATGTAATGCGATTTGACGTCGTAGCCGATCGCATTGGTGGTGCGGTCGTAATTGGCTTTCTGCGCACCCGCCGAGACGAAGGCATAGGTGTCGTTCCCGATCTTCCACGAGGTCGGCCCGCCCATCGTCGAAAGCGTGACCGATCCGTTCTGCGTCTGCGCAACCGGACGACCGATCCCTTTCGTGATGTTCTGCCCGAACTCGAAGCCGACAGCGCCGAAGGCGGGCAGGAAGCTGTAGCCCGTTGTCTCGAGCATGTCGTTGCGCGCGACCGG
>NZ_MPZQ01000053.1:0-661 GCF_002020045.1 Thioclava sp. F28-4
CGCCGTGCCAGTCGAACGCTTCGCGCACGCGTCCGCCGATCGCCGGGAAGAACGGATAAAGCCTACGAACCTCTTCGCCGATCGCGCGACTAATGTGTTCGTCGTCTTCCGTCATAGCGGGGATGGCCGCGCGCTGGACATGCAGTGCGTGGGCGGCAAAGACGACGTAGCGTCCGACTGCCACTATCGGGCGCAGGATGTTCAGGAGTTCTTTCGCGGCCACACCCTCGCTCATGCGGCGGCCATCGAGATCTGTGTGGAATGCAAGCTTGCCCGAGGCGCTTCCGGCGGGTCCGTCCACTTCTCGGGTCTCAGCAATGAGACTTCGCGCCCAACGCTCACATTGAGCTCGGAGCCAGCGTGCCTGCAGATAGGCGGGCCCGAGCGCACCGGCTTCGGCGAACATCGTGCTGAGTTCATGCGAGCGGCTCGCAACGTCATGTTGTGCCGGATCGATGCCGCACCAGCGAAGCGCGGTGCGTGTCATTATGCCGTCGACAGCATCGGAGAGGTCGATCTCACGGCCTCGCCAACTGCGTGCGGCCGCCTGCCATTCCTCTGCGAAAATCTGGCGAGCCTGCTGTAGCCGCACGGGGGCCATGAGATCGAGAAACATTTTCTTGCGGACCTGATGCTCTGCGCCGTCGAGACTTTGCACGCT
>NZ_MPZQ01000054.1:0-661 GCF_002020045.1 Thioclava sp. F28-4
CGCCGTGCCAGTCGAACGCTTCGCGCACGCGTCCGCCGATCGCCGGGAAGAACGGATAAAGCCTACGAACCTCTTCGGCGATCGCGCGACTGATGTTTTCGTCGTCTTCCGTCATAGCGGGGATTGCCGCGCGCTGGACATGCAGTGCGTGGGCGGCAAAGACGACGTAGCGTCCGACTGCCACGATCGGGCGCAGGATGTTCAGGAGTTCTTTCGCGGCCACATCCTCGCTCATGCGGCGGCCATCGAGATCTGTGTGGAAGGCAAGCTTGCCCAAGGTGCTTCCGGCGGGTCCGTCCACTTCTCGGGTCTCAGCAATGAGACTTCGCGCCCAACGCTCACATCGAGCTCGGAGCCAGCGTGCCTGCAGATAGGCGGGTCCGAGCGCACCGGCTTCGGCGAACATCGTGCTGAGTTCACGCGAGCGGCGCGCAACGTCATGTTGTGCCGGGTCGATGCCGCACCAGCGAAGCGCGGTGCGTGTCATAATGCCGTCGACAGCATCGGAGAGGTCGATCTCACGGCCTCGCCAAATGCGTGCCGCCGCCTGCCATTCTTCTGCGAAAATCTGGCGAGCCTGCTGCAGCCGCACGGGGGCCATGAGATCGAGAAACATTTTCTTGCGGACCTGATGCTCTGCGCCGTCGAGACTTTGCACGCT
>NZ_MPZQ01000055.1:0-608 GCF_002020045.1 Thioclava sp. F28-4
GACTACTTCATCTGCGGCCCGACGGGCTTCATGCAGGAGATGGTTTCCGGTCTGAAGGCAGCAAACGTTCCGGACGCTCGCATTCACTATGAGTTCTTCGGCCCCGCATCCGCGCAGATCGGTTGATACCTCGTCCCGGCGCTCTATCCATTGAGCGCCGGGGTTCAAGAAGTAGTCGTCCCATAATTGCGCTCGCGGTGGTTCAAATGGGTGCCACCGCAACGCGCAAACCGCCCTCGGGCAGCGGTGGGAACTGGTTTTCGGGAAGCGACAGGTTCTGTTCCGGCAGAGTCCAGTCGAGCTTGCGCAATTGCATCACTGCTTCGGTTAGCAACTCGGTCGTGAGCCACTCGCCGGGACAACGGTGATTTTGTAGGTAGTGGCCTCCACCTTGCGGCACGAGCCCCTCGGGTTGGCGATCGCGCCCCAAATGGCGTTCGGGACAGAAGCTTTCCGCGTCATCCCATGTCTTGGGATCGTGATTGGTGCCGTAGAGGTCGAGCACCAACCAGTCGCCGGGCTCGAACCTCGCGCCGTGCCAGTCGAACGCTTCGCGCACGCGTCCGCCGATCGCCGGGAAGAACGGATAAAGCCTACGAACCTCTTCG
>NZ_MPZQ01000056.1:0-589 GCF_002020045.1 Thioclava sp. F28-4
GATTTCGTCAGCGTGATCGGAGCCTTGTTCCCGATCGCGCCGTGTGGCCGTTCCTCATTGTAGTATCTACGCCAAGCCTCCAACTTTTCGGTCGCATCCGCAAGGGTGAGGAACCAATGCTGGTTCAAGCACTCGGTCCGGAACCGGCCGTTGAACGCTTCGATGAATGCATTGTCGGTCGGCTTGCCGGGGCGCGAGAAGTCGAGGGTCACGCCACGCTGATAGGCCCAGAGGTCCATGTCGCGAGACACGAACTCGGTGCCCTGATCGACTCGGATAGTCTTCGGATAGCCTGTCTGTCGGCACACCCGGTCCAGCGTTGCGACCACATCCTCGCCGCGGTAGCTGAACCGGACATCGAGCACTGGCACGTAGCGTGAGAAGGTGTCGATGACTGTCAGAACCCTCAGCTTCTTGCCTGTCGCAAGCTGATCGTGAACAAAGTCCATTGCCCAGACGTCGTTCGGGCCGACCGCCTCGGCGCGGTCGTCACGCAGCTTGGCCTTCACACGGCGCTTCGGCGTCTTGTTCCTGAGTTGCAATCCCAACTCCCTGTAAATCCGATAGACTTTCTTGATGTTGATGTTCC
>NZ_MPZQ01000057.1:0-575 GCF_002020045.1 Thioclava sp. F28-4
TGATCTGATCCCCGGAAACTGGACCGTTTGAAGCTGGAGTTTTCCGCTACGCTTCCTTGGCTGGAAGAGGAGTGGAATCGGATGAAGGCGAGCAAATTTTCGGACGCGCAGAAAGCGTTCATTTTGAAGCAAGGCGAGGAAGGCACGCCGGTCGCGGAGATCTGTCGGAAGGCAGGGATCAGTCAGGCGACCTACTTCAGTTGGAAGAAGAAATACGCGGGCCTTCTGCCTGACGAGATTCGACGACTGAAGCAGCTCGAGGATGAGAACGCCAGGTTGAAGAAGATCGTCGCGGACCTGACGCTGGATCGGGAGATGTTGCAAGACGTCATCCGCCGAAAGCTCTAAAGCCTGATCGCAAGCGCGAACTGGTTCGCGGGATGTGTAGCGATTGGGCGGTCTCGATCCGAAAGGCCTGTGGGGCTATGGGGTTCGACCGTTCGACGTTCCACTACAAGTCTCGCCGCGCCGATCAGGCTGCTGTCGCCAAGCGGATCCGGGAGATCTGTGAAACGCGCGTGCGGTATGGCTACCGGCGCGTTCACGTCCTGCTCGAACGTGAGGGCTGGAACATC
>NZ_MPZQ01000058.1:0-540 GCF_002020045.1 Thioclava sp. F28-4
CTGGCCGGCGGTTCGGGACGGCGTGATGACTTTGAACCGGGCGCAGTTCGAGGCCCTGTTCGCCGGGCTCGACTGGCGCAAGGTGAAGGCCCTGGAGATCCGCCGCCCGGCTGCGGCAGAGTGAATCAGGCACGAGAAAAGGCGGGCCTTCGAGGCGGCTTCGGGGTAGCCTCCGGCCATGTCATCCACCGCGATCATTGACCTGTCCGCAATCCCCGAGGCGCAGCGCGAAGCTGTCGCCGCGCTGCTGCGCGAGCATGAGGAGCTCAAAGGTGAGAGGGTCAGCCTCAAGGAGATCATCAAGCGCCTCGAGCATCTGGTCGCCGAACTCAACCAGGCAGTCCACGGCAAACGGTCCGAGAAGCTCAGCGAAGATGACCGGCAGCTGGCGTTCGAGGATCTCGAGATTGCGGTCGCCGAAGCCGAGGAGAAGCAGGAGACGCAAGCGCCGTCCGAGAGCCGACCCCGGCGTGCAGCCCGGCGCAATCGAGGCAACCTGCCCAAGGACCTGCCGCGCATCGAGCGCGTGATCGAGCCGGA
>NZ_MPZQ01000059.1:0-470 GCF_002020045.1 Thioclava sp. F28-4
TCGGATCGCGACGAGGATATCGTGTTGCGCGAATTCGCAGTGCTGCCGGGTTCCACGATCGTCGGGCAGTCCGCGACCGACCTGCGGCTGCGGACGCGCTACGGACTCAATCTTCTGGCCGTCTCACGCGAAGGGCATCCCCCGCGGACGCGGCTGCGGACACTGAAGCTGAAGCCTGGCGATCTGCTGATGTTGCAGGGGCCGGCCGAAATCATGGCCGATTTCATGAACGAGACCGGCTGCGCGCCTTTGGGAGAGCGCGAATTGCATCTTCCCAACGCGCGAATGGCGATCATCGCCAGCGCGCTCTTGCTTGGCTCTATCGGTGTGGCCACCTTCGGCCTGCTGCCGGCATCCGTGGCCTTTACGTTGGGGGTTCTGGGTTCGATGCTGCTGCGAACCGTGCCGCCCGGGCAGGTCTACAAAGCCATCGACTGGCCAGTCATCGTCCTGCTGGGATCGCTTATCCC
>NZ_MPZQ01000006.1:0-297984 GCF_002020045.1 Thioclava sp. F28-4
CGCCAATCCTCCCACCTGATGTCGGAATTGAATCAGCGCCACGCCCAGCAATCAAGCGCGAGTTTTTCAACGGAATACGCCCAGGCCACCGAGCGCGTAACTCCCGGCCCAAAGCGGACATCTACCGGCCACCCTATGCTACGGAGCGGCTTCTCTGAAGCAGTCCTTCATCGCACCGCACAGCATCATCCAGTGGATTGGAGACCGCAGTGTAGGCAAACTACTAATCAGCTGTAGTGGCACCAAAGTCAGGTTTAATGTCCATAGCCATCGACTGCTCACAAGCTGGTCGTAATCCGACACCACCTTTTGCGCGGGTTTGAAGGCGGAAGTTGCGCCTTGGCATTCGGCGTCACTCTACACCTCGTTATTCGCAAGAGGTTGAGCTCCCCTCTGAAATTCGGAGGCTGACAGAAGCTACGATCTGCACTCTGCTTATCTTCGACAAGAAGGAGATCAGCGATTTCCAAACGGAAGCAGCACGCCTCCGAGTTCAAGGCCAAGGTCGCGTCGGCAACCAGATATGACAGATGCCCCAATGGCTTCTTCGCTGCCATAGCTCTCGCTGCAGTCGTCATCTACTGGCGATGCGTCCTGAGCCTAAGCTCTTCCGCATATCTCAACTTCTCGAAGGGTCGCGCGGAGGTTCGGCTTAGAGCACTTCACCGGCCGCAATACCTCTTAGGACGGAGACGACCTTTCGCTTGAAGGCCTCCCGGTCAGCCACATCAAGTGTATCGAAGTCAAGCACCTGGAACGTGATCCCCAGCCCGGCGAGCAACGCCCCCGAAAGGACGATGCTGTCTCGCCCACCGGAATCAATGCGTTTGCGCAACGGCTCGAGAAACTCGGTGGTGGCGACGCTCCGCAGCGCCTCAGTCGCGTCGGGGTCGCCAACCGAATGCAGCAGGATGCTAAGCCCCGTGCCAAGCTCTCCGGGAAACGCTTCGCGTCGCGACAGAAGGATTTCAGCCATCGTTTCGGCCAGATCGTCGCATTCCACAAGCACGGCGATATCGGCGCAGATCGCGGAACGGAATGCCTCGGTGAAAAGACCGAGCTTAGAGCCGAAGCTTCGGTGGACGTAGGCCACGTCGACACCGGCCCGCGCTGCGATTTCGCGCAAACCAACGCTGGCGTAGGACTTCCGCGAAAAAATCTCGCATGCAGCTACCAGAATGCGCTGTCGCGACGAAACTTTGGGCGGTTCGGGATGATGCTGCTTTGATTTTACCATAGGCACCTTGAATGCGTATACCGGCTGGATTAGTCAACAGGTGTTGACAAGGGGCGCGGCCACGAAAATGCGCGTCCTCATCCAGATGAAGGAGCCGTATGATGTCCCGGTTGAGCGCGAAATGGGGATTGGCCAGCTTGGTTGTGGTTATCCTTCTCATCGGGGCGGCCTATTGGAAATTGCAGGATGACGACGCGACGCCGGACGGTTTCGCAAAGGGCAATGGGCGCATCGAGGCGGTGAGCATCGACGTCTCGTCGAAGGTAGCCGGACGGATCAGCAAAATGCTGGTCAAGGAAGGCGATGTCGTCAAAGCGGGCCAACCTCTGGCTGAGTTCGACAGTCGTCAGCTGCAAGTCGCGCTGGTTCAGGCGCAGGCCGAGCGCAAGCGGGCGGTTCTGGCCGTGGACACCGCAAAGATCGGGGTGGAACAAGCTCAGGCCGAGCTGCGCGCGGCGGAGGCCGCGGTCAAGGAAGCCGAGGCCTCGAACGAGATGGCCCAGAAAAAATACGATCGCACGAGCAAGCTCGCCGAGAACAGCACGGCCTCACAGGCGACGCTGGACGCCGATCGCGCCCAAGCCCTCAGCTCCGAGGCCGCGATCTCGCTTGCCGAGGCGCAAAGGGCGGCAGCGGCAGCGGCGATCAACACCGCCAAGGCCGGTGTCATCGACGCGCAGGCCGCGGTGGAGGTCGCCGATGCGGCCATCGAGTCGATCAAGGTGCAGCTGTCCGATATGACGCTGACTGCGCCGCGAGATGGTCGGGTGCAATATATCGTGGCCCGCGAGGGAGAGATCGTCGGCGCTGGCGGGAGAGTGCTGAACCTCGCTGATCTCGGCGACGTCTACATGAGTATTTTCCTGCCCACGCGCGAGGCAGGGCGCATCGCGCTGGGGACCCCGGCGCGCGTCGTGCTCGACGCGGCGCCGGACATGACCGTGCCAGCCAAGGTCACCTATGTCGCCGACGTCGCCCAGTTCACACCGAAAACGGTCGAGACAGAGGCCGAGCGCGAGAAGCTCATGTTCCGCGTCAAAGTCACGATCGCCCCCGACCTTCTGAAGAAATACAGCCAATATGTAAAAACCGGGCTGCCCGGCATCGCCTATGTCAAGCTTGACCCCGACGCGGCTTGGCCCGCGTCGCTCGAAGCCAATCTGGTGAAATGAGCGCGTCTTCCCCGCCCAACGGTCCTCCGATCGCGCGGCTGACGAACGTCACGCATCGGTTCGGCAAGGAGGCCGCGCTGGCGGCCGTGACGCTGGACATCCCGGCGGGGCGCATGGCCGGGCTGATCGGGCCCGACGGGGTTGGCAAGTCGACCCTGCTGTCACTGATCGCCGGGGCGCGCCAGATCCAGGACGGCGAGGTCGAAGTGCTCGAAGGGGATATGGCGGATGCGAGTCATCGCAGGCGCACCGGCCCGCGGATCGCTTATATGCCGCAGGGGCTGGGCCGTAACCTCTACGCTACGCTCTCGGTGCGCGAGAATATCGACTTCTTCGGCCGCTTGTTCGGGCAAAGCGAAGAGGAACGTAGCGCCCGCATTGACGAGTTGCTTGCGGCGACCGGGCTTGCGCCTTTCTCCAGCCGACCGGCAGGCAAGCTCTCGGGCGGCATGAAGCAGAAGCTCGGGCTGTGCTGCGCGTTGATCCACGATCCCGACCTGCTCATCCTCGATGAGCCGACCACCGGTGTCGACCCGCTGTCGCGACGCCAGTTCTGGGAGCTTGTCGAGCGGATGCGCCGCACCCGCCCTGGGATGAGCGTGATCGTCGCCACCGCTTACATGGAAGAAGCTGCGCGCTTCGACTGGCTTTGCGCGATGAGCGGGGGGCGGGTGCTCGCCACCGGTGCGCCCTCTACCTTATTGGAGGAAACCGGGGCGGAAACACTGGATGCGGCCTTCATCGCGCTCTTGCCCGAAGCGGAGCGCGCCCGCCATCACGCGGTGGAAATTCCGCCACGCCCGCAGGATGGCGACGGGCCGGCGATCGAGGCGGAACACCTTACGATGCGGTTTGGCGATTTCACCGCCGTCAGGGATGTCAGCTTCGAGATCGAGAGGGGAGAAATCTTTGGGTTCCTCGGCTCGAACGGCTGCGGGAAAACCACGACGATGAAGATGCTGACGGGCCTCTTGCGCCCGTCGGAAGGCAGCTCTCGGCTGTTCGGCGAGGCGATGGAGGGCGGCCACGCCGCGCTGCGTCAGCGTATCGGATATATGAGTCAGGCCTTTTCGCTCTATGGCGAATTGACGGTGCGGCAAAATCTCGAGCTGCACGCACGTCTGTTCCGGCTACCCGCGGAGGAAATTCCCGGGCGCGTCGCCGAGATGACCGAACGCTTCGATCTCGCCGGAGAGCTGGACGCACTGCCCGCCGCGCTTCCGCTGGGCTTACGCCAGAGGCTGTCACTGGCCGTTGCGATGATCCACAAGCCGGACATCCTGATCCTCGACGAGCCGACGTCGGGCGTCGATCCGGTCGCGCGGGATCGTTTCTGGGAAATCCTCGTGGAATTGTCGCGGGGCGACGGCGTGACGATCTTCATCTCGACCCATTTCATGAACGAGGCCGAGCGTTGCGACAGGATCTCGCTGATGCATGCGGGGGAGGTGTTGATCAGCGACGCGCCCAAGCAGATCATCGCCCGCTCCGGCGAGGCGGATCTCGAAGGCGCGTTCATTCACTACCTCGAGGCCGCGACCAGCGACGATGATACCGGCCCGCCATCCACCGCGCCCGAACCGCCGGAACAGACGCCGCGGCGCCCAAGGGGGTCTCGCCCATCGCAGTTCTTCAGCCTGCGACGCCTGTTGAGCTACACGCTGCGTGAGACATTGGAACTGATGCGCGACCCGATCCGGGCGACGCTGGCGATGTTGGGCTCGGCGCTGCTGATGCTGGTCGTCGGCTATGGCATCACGATGGATGTGGAGCACCTGCGTTTCGCGGCGCTCGACCAAGACCAGACGCCGGTCAGCCGAGATTATATCGCCCAGATCGCTGGCTCGCGCTATTTCGATGAGCAGCCGCCTTTGACCAGCCATGCCGATCTCGACAGGCAAATGGAGTCGGGGAATATCAGTCTTGCGATCGAAATCCCGCCCGGCTTCGCGGCAGATCTGGCGGGGGGGCGCGAGGTCTCGATTGGCGCGTGGATCGACGGGGCGATGCCGACGAGGGCGGAAACCGTCGCCGGCTACGTTCAGGGCATTCACGCGTGGTGGATCACTGAGAAGCTCCGGCAGCTCTACGGGGACGCAGCGGTCAAAGGCGATTTCACGATCGAGACTCGCTACCGCTACAATCCCGACGTCGAAAGCCTTCCGGCTATGGTGCCCGCGGTCATCCCGATCCTCTTGCTGATGATCCCGGCGATGCTGGCCGCTCTCAGCGTCGTGCGCGAAAAGGAACTCGGGTCGATCGTCAATCTCTACGTCACCCCGGTTACGCGGACCGAGTTTCTCCTTGGCAAGCAACTGCCCTATGTCGCGCTCGGGATGCTGAACTTCGGTTTGCTGGTGCTCTTCGCCATCTTCATTTTCCGCGTGCCGATAAGCGGCAGCTTCGCCGCGCTGAGCCTCGCCGCGCTGCTCTACGTCATCTTCGCGACCGGCATGGGCCTTGTGATCTCCAGCTTCATCTCCAGCCAGATCGCCGCGATCTTTGCGACCTCCCTCCTGACCCTGCTGCCCGCCGTGCAATTCTCCGGGCTGGTCGACCCGATTTCCTCGCTCGAAGGCTTCGGCGCCTTCATCGGGCATGTCTACCCGGCCAGCTACTTCGTCACGATCTCGCGCGGCGTCTTTTCGAAGGCGCTCGGCTTCGAGGCGCTGGGGGCTGACCTTCTGGCCATGGCCCTGTCCGTGCCTGTCATCTTCGGCCTCGGCGTTGCGCTTTTGAAAAAACAGGCGAGGTGAGCCATGCGCGCGATGAACGTCCTGCATCTGGGAATAAAAGAGCTTCGCGGTTTGGTCCGCGATCCGATGCTGATGATCCTCATCGTCTATGCGTTCACGCTCGCGATCTATACCGGCGCAAAGTCGATGCCAGAGAACCTGAACAAAGCGCCGATCTCCATCGTCGATGAGGATCGCTCGCCGTTGTCGCAGCAAATCGCCGATGCGTTCTATCCGCCCTATTTCATGCCGCCCACTCTGATCACGCCGACGGAAATGGATGCGCGGATGGATGCGGGCACCGACACCTTCGCGCTGTCGATCCCGCCCGATTTCGAGAAGGACATTCTGGCTGGTCGCGCGCCCGCGTTGCAGCTGAATGTTGACGCCACACGTATGAGCCAAGCCTTCACCGGCACCGGCTATGTCCAGCAGATCGTGACCTCCGAGGTGAATGCATTCACGGCGCGTCACCGAGAAGAAACCAGCCTGCCGGTCGGACTCAACCTGCGCGCCCGCTTCAATCCCGGGCTGAATCCGACCTGGTTCGGCGCGCTCTCGAACATCATCACCATGGTCACGATGCTGGGCATCGTCCTGACCGGGGCCGCGCTGATCCGGGAACGCGAACACGGCACCGTCGAGCATCTTCTGGTGATGCCGGTCTCGTCGCTCGAGATCATGCTCTCCAAGGTATGGTCGATGGGGTTGGTGGTCGTCGTGGCTGCGGCCGCCTCGCTGGTGGTCGTGGTTCAGGGATTGTTGCAGGTCCCGGTCGCGGGCTCGCTTCCGTTATTCCTGCTGGGCACGGCGCTCGACCTCTTCGCAGTCACGTCTCTTGGGATCATGCTTGCAACCCTCGCAGGATCCATGCCGCAATTCGGCTTGCTGCTCGTGATGGTTCTGCTGCCTCTGCAGGTCCTCTCGGGCACCGTCACGCCCCGCGAGAGCATGCCCTGGTTCATTCAGGATCTGATGATGCTGGCCCCGAATACGCATTTTGCGATGTTTGCGGAAGCCGTGCTGTTTCGGGGCGCCGGGCTGGCGATCGTTTGGCCGCAGCTTGTCGCGCTGGCGGTGCTCGGGTGCGGGTTGTTCATGATCGCGCTCGCCCGATTTCGCGTTTTCCTGAGGTAGCGCAGTGTCTACTCACCTGCATTGACACCGCCGTGGTCGCCGACGTCCCAAGCGCGCCCCCGAACATTGCGTGCGCCGCCCGTCGATCGGGTGAGTCGGCGGAGGATCTGGATGCTGTATGATCCTTTCCATGCACTTACTGCTGTTTGAGCTTGTCGCAGAGAAGTTCCGTTTCCCGCCCTCCGTGTCGATCAGGTTGGTTCAGGTCCGGTTGCGAAGCTTAAAGTCCGCTTTCGCGGTAGATCAGCTTTTCCTTTGCAGCAGCAGCGCACGGCCGCTTTCCGCCCCAGACCTACGGACCCACCGCGAACGGACGTTAGCTGCCATTCATATTGTGCACGACGAATTACTGGCTTCAGCTTCAAACCGGACCTCGCTGCTTGCGTCCAACGGCATCGTCTCTCAACCCTGGATTGGGTTCTTACGGTCAAACTTGGCTGTAAGCAGTCCTTTGCGTGAGAAGAGCCGTAACCGCAATGCCCATTCCATTTTCAAGAAAGGATCGGATCCGGCTTGTCGGACGGAGCCATCTGGGTGTTCAGTCGAGCAAGCTTCACCCTACCTGTCTTCTAACGCGATCCGCCTGCGCCTTGAAATCGGATTGCGTAAGCCAGCGGGGAATCCGGTATTGGGCGAACTGAGCATCAACGCCGGAAAAGAGAGGGTGTCGTTGCGCCACCCGCCACGGAAAGTGCTCCCGAAGTGCAGTTCTTGGGATCAAGGACTTGATTTTTGCCGGATTTCGCGCCCAATGAAGATCATACCACTTTTCGACGCCCCATTTTATTAGCAGTCTCCGAGACCGCCAACATGTCCGCGAGCCCCATTATCGATATCTCAATCGACCCGGAATTTGATCTTTGCATTCCTGCGGCCCTTTTGCGTCTGGGATATATTTATCCGGAGTTCGGCTTTTCCGTGTCAGACAAGGGTATCTCGGTGTACGGTGCGTCTGAGTGCGATCCCGCTCAGATCGAGCGCGAGGTGACCTACCAGATTTATCGCGAGAAGATCTTCCGGCAGACGTTGCCGATGCGGCAGAACCTCTACGCGATGCTGGCAGGGTGATGCAGGTCTGGCCGCTTCGGTTTCGCGATCTCGACGATCGCCGGACGATCCTCGCGGATGACTCCGGCGCCTATTTCCTGGCCAAGAGTGAGTTCGTTGGGCGCTATGCGCGCGACGCGTTGAGCCCGTCGGACGAACGCTTCCTACTGGAGAAGGGCCACGCCTTCGAGCGGGCGGGAGATCTCGCCCATACCGGATTTCTGGCGCGGTGGTCGCGGCGCCAGCATGTCGGGGGCGGGTCGGCCTATATCATCCTGATTCCTACGCTGCGCTGCGACCTCAAATGTTCCTATTGCCAGGTCTCGCGCGCGCCGCTTGCGTCGCAAGGCTTCGACTGGGATGCGGAGACACTTCAAAAGGTGCTGGACTTTCTTAACGACCTGCAGGTTGAGGAAATCCAGATCGAGTTCCAGGGCGGGGAACCGTTCCTGAGGCTCGATTTTCTGGAGGCCGTCGCCACCTTCGCGCGCCGGCGCTTCCGCCGAGTTCGTTTCGTGGTCTGCAGCAACCTTCAAACCCTTGATGAGGATATCCTCGCGTTTCTGGACAGCGAGGACGTGCTGATCAGCACCTCACTCGACGGCCCTCACCAGGTCCATACCCGGAATCGAACGGGAGATACCGCGCTGACGGAAGTTTTCCTCAACAACCTCAAACAGGTGATCGGCCGGATCGGTCCCGGCCGGATCTCCGCCTTGCCGACCATCGACATCGAAGAGCCGCCCGATCCGGAGGACCTGATCGCGGCCTATGAGGCTTTCGGTTTCACTTCGCTCTACCTGCGCCCGGTCAATTACCAAGGCTTCGCCCGCAAGAGCCATCCCGCGGCCCGGACTTCGACCGCCTGGAATGACTATTACCGAGGCTTTATCGAGGCGCTGATTGCGCGAAACGCGCGGACGGGCCGGGTGATGGAGGAGTTCTACATGGCCCATTGCCTGCGGCGCATCCTGGCGCCCGGGATGGACAGCCACACCGATCTACGCAATCCCAACATCCCGAGCGGCGCGAATGCCGTTATTGATTTCGACGGGCAAATCTATCCCAGCGACGAGGCGCGCATGCTGGCACGCATCCGGCAGGTCGACCTCGCCATCGGCAACGTAAGCGACGGTCTGGACCAGGAAAAACTGACCCTGCTGGCGCCGGGCCACATCAACAATTTCGATCCAGATTGCATCCACTGCCCTTATCAGCCCTTCTGCGGTACCGATCCGATCGATGATCTCTCGCGCAGCGGCCGGATTGATGTGCCGCGCCATGAGAGCTGGTTCTGCCAGCGCCACCTCGCCGTCTTCGATCTCGCGATGGAGCTCCTTTATAGAACCGACCCGGAGGTCGAATTCAGCCTGTCGCGCTGGCTCGGACTCGAGAGTATTCCCGAGGCGCTGAGGCCCGTCGCGCCATGATCCAGCTTCGTCTCAAATCGGAGTGCGACCGGGGCCTCGCGCCATTTGTGACCCGCATCGCGGAAGGGGAGCCCCAATGCGAGGAGGATGCTACCCTCACGTTGTCGGAGGCGGGGGGCCTGAGCTACCGGACCGGCTTGGCCACGTTCCGACTTCGGGATGTCGCGCCCGCGGAGATCGCGGGCGATGTGCTGCTGATCGATCCGCGCCGCCAGATCGCCCATCGTCTCATCCGGGCGGCCTCGCCGCACAACACGTTTCTCATCACCGAGCAATGCGACCAACTCTGCCTGATGTGCTCCCAGCCGCCAAAGCCTCAGCATCAGGACATGTTCGCTCACTTTCTCGCGGCCGCCCGACTGGCGCCGCCCGGCGCGCAGATCGGCCTTTCCGGCGGTGAGCCGCTCCTGCACAAGGACGCACTCTTTGCCTTCATCGACGCAGTCTTCGCCACCCGTGATGATCTCAGCTTTCACATTCTGACCAATGGTCAGCATTTCGAGCGCGAAGATTTGGCATGGTTGCGGAAGCACCGAACGCGTCTGCTCTGGGGCGTGCCGATTTATTCCGACGACCCGACGACACATGACGAGATCGTCGGCAAGTCCGGTGCCTTTGCACAGCTGGCCCCGAATCTCGCATTGCTCGGTCTCGCGGGTGCCGCGCTCGAACTGCGGACCGTGGTTCTGGCGCAAAATGCTCTTTGTCTGCCGCGCCTTGCAGATTTCATCACGCGGCATCTGCCATTCGCCGCGACCTGGGCAATCATGCAGATGGAGCGCATCGGCTATGGCCGGATGAACTGGACGCGATGCTTTTTTGACAGCAGCATCGACTTCGCCAGTCTCGGTGCGGCCATCGACTTGATGCGCGCGCGACGCCAAGGCGTCACGCTCTACAATTTCCCGCTTTGCACAGTGCCGCCAGCCTATCGGGATCTCGCGGCACGATCGATTTCGGACTGGAAACAGAAATATCTTCCGGCCTGCCGCGCCTGCAGTCTACGCGCCAGCTGCGCCGGGTTTTTCGAGTGGTATCGGGAGGAGGACAGCTTCATGGAGATACGGCCGCAATGAAGAAGATCGGAAAATTCGCCATCACGCTCGCGGCTGCGGGCTACGTCCCGCAAGGGGCCCAGGCCATCGCCCCGCCCCGGTCGGATCGTCATGACGACCCATCGGCCTCGCTCTTCCAGCTTCTCCGGGGCGACCACACCTACACTTTGGCTGGGCACCGGTCACATTCGAGTCACGGCTCGCATGGATCACACGGTAGCCATCGCTCCTCCTCCGGTGGGGGATATTCGAGCGGCGGCAGTACCTATAGTCCGTCTAAACCCTTGAGCAACAGCACCCCGCCCTCTTATGTCATGCCGCGCGCGCCGCAGGCCCCGAAGACGCTGCCCGGCAACAGCGCGGCTTTCAATGAGATCGTCAAGCGAGTGCAAACGGCACTCTACACCTATGGCTACTACACCGGGGCCATCGACGGGGTCGTCGGCACCGGCACCAAGACCGCGCTCAGCAAGTTTCAGAAGGACTGGAACTTGAAGATCACCGGCACCATCACCCCCGAGGTCCTCGATGCGCTCAATATCGTTGCGAAGTAATTGGGTCCGGTATGCCTTGGTGCTGGCCTGTGGCGTGGTCATCGGCCAGATGATTCCGCCGCTCTGGGTCTGGGGTGTGATCATCGCCACCGAGCCAGCTTACCAAGAGGCGACCTATCGCTGCGACCGCTCAATGCGCGCGCATCTTCTGGCTAAACAGAAGCTGGAGGCCGACCCCTCCGCGGAGACCGTGCGGGCTCTCGAGGCGAGCGAGGTCGGCCTAATTGACTGCCAGGATTACGATCTGCTGCGAAAGCGATTGATGCTCATCGGGCTCGACGAGACGGCGCTTGGCTACATGGCCCTCAAGGCCATCGAGGCCAAGGCGACAGATTTGCAGAATGTGATCGAGATTCATGAAATCCGCTACTAAGTTCTTCGCCGCTATCGCACTGATCTGCTCCGCCCCAGCCATGGCCGAGACCATGCGCGAGGCCGTCTTGCGCAAGGCGGCGCTTGAGAACGGATTGCGTCCAGTCGAAGAGTCCTGGCCGGAGTTCGAACCGGAAAAGGCGGAGGTCGGCAAGATGCTCTTTGAGAGCGAGTTGCTTTCGTTCACCCGCAACGTCTCCTGCCGCAACTGCCATCTCGACGAGTTTGGCTCCGCGGACGGTCTGCCGCTCGGCCATGGGGCTGGTGGCGTCGGCAAAGGCGTCGAGCGAATGAAGAGCCCGGCCGGCGTTCTCTCGCGCAACACTCTCGCCCTCTGGGGGCGGGGCGGCGTAGGCTTCGACGTCTTCTTTTGGGATGGGAGGGTCGATGCCAGCTCCGGCGACGTCCGAAGCCAGTTCGGCACCATGGCACCTTCCGACGACCCGCTGGTCGTGACCGTCCATCTGCCGCCGGTGGAATTCCGCGAGATGATCGGGGAGAGCGATGCGACCGAATGGCTACGCCAGGGCGACGTTGGCGCTGCGGCGCGGGTTCATACGGAGATCGCTCGCCGCATCCGCGAAACGCCGGAAATCGCCGAGCCTCTGGTGGTCGCATCCGGACTCGAGGTCGGGGATCTCACCTACCTGCAGATTGCCCAGGCCCTTTCCGCCTTCATTCGATCCGAGTTCCGGCTGCGGGAGACGAGGTTCCATCGCTTCGTATTCGAAGATGAGCCTCTGACCGAGCGGGAACTGGCCGGGGGACTCCTATTCTACGGGCGCGGGCAATGCGCCGCCTGTCATACGGGCACCTATTTCTCCGACCTTGAATTCCACGCGATCCCCTTCGGGCAGTTCGGTTTCGGCTTCAACGGTTTCGGCATCGACTACGGCCGCTACAATTTCACACAAGACCCCCAGGACCGGTACGCCTTCCGAACGCCACCACTCTACAATGTTACAAAGACCGCGCCGTATTCCCATTCCGGGGTCGAACCTGATCTTGCCGCGGCGATTCGGGCGCATGTCGATCCTTTGGCAGAGATCGATACCAGCAGCCTTTCGGCGCTCGACCGGGCTGAGGTTTACCAAAAGATCGCGCGCTGGTCGCTGGAGCCGAGCTACGCGGTCGAGCTCAGCGACTCGGAGATCGCGGAGCTCGTCGCCTTCCTCGCGGCGCTGGAGTTCGATCCGGAGCCCGCGCGGTGAAGCGGGTGCGCCGGCGCACCCTGCTCGACCTCCTCACCCGGATCGCCGTCATCGGGCTCGGTCTCTCCCTGCCGGCTTGGTTCTACCTTGCTGAGCTACGTCCGCGGATAGAGCTTCACCGACTGGAAAAGGACGTCCGTGCCCTCGCCGCCGCCTGCGACCAAGCCCTGCGCACCGCAGAGACGGCGGAGGAGACGCACGACCAGCTGGACGCAGCGCAAGCTTTGCGATTGGACCAGTCCCTCGAAATCGGCCGGTTGCCGTGCAAGAGCTACACCGCGCTCACCGAAAAGCTTTTGTCGGACGGGGTATCGCGGCACGCGCTCGCGGCCCTCAATCTTTCCGCGACTTCGGACCCCGCTTACCCAGACCTGCGGGCGACGCAGATAGATGCTGACCATCTCGATGCACAACTGCGCGTCGCGTCCCGGCTCTTCGACCTCGCGCCACTGCCCCTGAAGGAAAACCTGCGCGATGCGAAGTTCCGACTCGGCGAACGTCTGTTTTTTGATCCGCTTCTGAGCGGACGAGGAAAGCGGACTTGCGCCACCTGCCACGTCTTGGCCTCAGCGACTGCAGACGGGGCTGCATTGGAGACACGACTTGACGTGTCGCCGAATTGGTTGCCCGACGTTCCTGCGCGCAATGTGCCCGATCTCTGGAACCGTGATCACAACGACGTCTCAACGATGCTCTGGGACGGCCGACTTCAGGCCGTGGCTGCCGCCGATCAAGGTGGACTGGTGCTGCCCGAAGCCCTGTCGACGACTGGGTTTGAGAATCTCATGGCGCTGCAATCGGTGCGGCCGATCGTTATCCCGGCGGAGATGCTCGGCGAGCCCGGTACCGGCAATCTTCTTGCTCCCGAGGCACGCGGCACGCCAGCCCCGGAGGCGGTGCTGGCCCGCCTCGCGTCGCGTCTCTATGAGGGCGATGAGCGCGGTGAGGAAGCGGGATCCTATCGGAGTCTGTTTCGCAAGAGTTACGGGGTCGGGACGGCCGACGAGGTTCGTCCGGCCCATCTCGGCAATGCGCTCGCACATTACATCGAGATCGCCTTCCAGTCCCGCGACACACCTTGGGATCGCTATCTCGCCGGAGACCTTTCCGCCCTCTCGGTGGATCAGAAGCGTGGGGCGCTCATTTTTTATGGCATCGGCCGGTGCGCGGTCTGCCACGCAGGCGATGTCTTCAGCGATTTCGGGTTTCATTCCGTCGGCGTGCCCGAGATCCGGGAGGAGAAGGACCTGGGCCGTTTCTATGCCACCGGTATGGCGGATGACCGGTTTCTTTTTCGGACGCCGCCCTTGCGGAACGTGACGCTCACCGCGCCTTATTTCCACAACGGCCAAGCCGACACGCTCGTAGACGCGATCCGGCAGCATCTCGATCCCTATCGCTTCGCGCGCGCCTATGCCGAGGGTGGGGAGCATCTGATGGCGCCCATGGAAATCGACGCTATATCGCCGATTCTGGCGTCAGGTTCGCTGATCACCGAGGAGCAGGTCGGACTGCTGGTCGTCTTTTTGGAGGCGCTGGAGGATCGCCGTGCCGGGTCCCTTTCCCGCTAATCAGCAAAGATGGGCCGGACTGTAATCGTTGTTGGAGGAAAATCCCGTCGCAGGTCACGACACGCGGGGCAATACCGTTCGCCAGTGATTTCCGTTCCAGAACAAAAGACCAATATTTTCTGCATGAATATTGCAAGCCTTTATCAAGCTCTCTTGAGCTCTCAGCCGCCTGCCGAGCTATTGCGAGCCGGTAATCCCTTCGTGCTTTGCACATCCCTCGCCCTCCTTTCTAAAATCGAGAGCGTGCCACTCATGATGATGTCTTACCGAGGGACCGAGCTATCTGAACGATTTCCGGCGAACAAGATTCCTGCGTCGGCTCAGCGGATCTTCAAGTGCGAACTGACTCGCTACCAATCGTGGCGGAGGCGGATTCTTGACCTTCAGTTTCTCTCCTCCGGGGAAGTTGTCGATACTGACCCAATCGTTGCGCTCCAGAGGCTCGCACGTCTCGAGATCAGTGAGTGGGCCATCAACCCATTCTATGTTCTCCGGAAAATTATACCCGACGGCGTCAATCCTGGCCAAATTGATAGAGATCTTGCGATCCAAATAAATGCTCGTTTGAGCGGTGGTGAACGGATGTACTTCCGGAGTGCTTGTCGAGTCTTGGATCGCTTACAAGGCAGTACTTTAGCGAAGGGCACAGGTCTTCTTCCGGATGAAACGATCGGGCCGCTTCCGCGCGCCAAGGATCATCGCGCAAATGCGCCAATGCCGGAACGGCTTGAGCAGGAGTACCAAGATGCCCCCGCCTCTGTTCGGATGGCTCTTGCCTTCGTGTATCGCGTGGCGGTGCTGTGCGAGCTTTGCGAAGCATCGGCCAACATCTCACCGAAGGAACTCTTGACCGAGCAGACGCTTAAGGCGCTTCGCGGGATAGAACCAGCGGAGCTCGGGTTTGATCGGCCATCGAAGAAGACTCTTGAGGACTATCTAAACAGGCTAATTCGACACTTCAGTATCCCCGATGTCGGGCGAAGTCAGTATGCCGAGACCGCGGAGGCCAAAGCCTGGTCGGAATTCAGACGAGAGCTAAGCAATCGGGACATGACATCGCTCAAAAGCAGGATCGAAACGGTATCGAAACTTGCCATCTCTCATGGTCTTGCTCCGCATGAGTTGACGCCCGCATGGTTCGCTCGCACCTGCATTTCTCTCGAAGGTTATATCGTTGCGCACTTTCGCACTGGAGCTTTCGCGATAGATGCTCTTTTCGAACACGAAGACTTCCCACGCGAGCTTCTGCCTGAACAACCAAGCGGCTTCGTTAAGCATATGCCGGCGCATCGAGAGAAGGACAAATCGGCTGCGGTGGCTAAATCCGCAAGGCGTGCCGATCCCGTCCTTGGGCGCTGGGCTTCATTTTTCGAAAAGCTGCGACAGGTCGGTTTCACAGAGAACGAACTGAATATGTTGTCGGCGGTTCGTGCGGTGGCTGTGAATCGTGGCATTCCGCCAAGGACCGTGGACCGAGACTTTTTAATCGAACTGCTCGACACAGTGCCCACGCGACAACGGGCGCGGGTCCATGGTGCGGCGCGCGCAATGGATCGCGCTGCGGGCTTCATTGAGCTCGCAACATATCGACCCGAAGAGTTGGTCGGCCCTCTGCCGGATGGCCGCTCATCCTTCGAGGAACTGCCTGCTGGTCTCTCGACGGAACTCGATCAGTTGGTTGCAAGGATCGGATACGGCGACAGTACCAAGCGCTCCGTTAAAGCCGCAGCTAAAGCACTTTTCAGGTCAAGCGCCGCGAATGGTCTCTCACGTACACCTTCAGTTGCCGAACTGCTTAGCCGCGATTTCGGTACCCTTGCTTCGTCTTCTAAAACTCAGGCTCAGGCGCCTCGCTATGAAAGAACCTTGATCGCACTGCGTGACTTCATCGATTTGCCTTGGACGGAATCTTGGCGGCAGCTTTACGCCGCGGCGAAAGATGCAGGGTGCGCTCCAGCGCGTAACCCTGTCCCGTGTTTGATGGAATATGCTGGCGATCGTTCTCCAGAGCAGCTGAACGTTCACTGGGTACAGTCTGTAGAGCGGAAGCTCAGGCGACCGAATGAGTTGTCGGTCCATGGGCGCGCGGATCTTGCGAAGACTTTTCTTGCGAATGTCCAACGTCTCGAAGACTTGAGATCTCAGCCCGGGTTCCGCGGTGGCCCTTTGCTTTCTGAAGCACGGTTGCTTCCAAGATAGGCGCCGTTTCCCTTTCTGTTTCCGCGAAGGCCGACCTGGACCCATCTCCTGAAAAAGGAGATGGCTCATGTCGTTCGAACTCTTTCGAGATCCGATTACTCCGGCGAAACCCGCCGGGTTCAACACACAGGAATTGCGACTTTATCTCGGTGTCGGCCGCAATTCCGTAACAGACATCACCCAGCGTTTCGGTATTGATAAGATCCACGGTCTCTACCCTGAGTGCAACATTTGGCGCCAATTGTTCGGCATCGCGCCGAGCGACGAAGTAGCGAAAGCGCAGCTAAGAGAACCCCTCGCGGACATCGCTTGGGTCAGCCGGATGACGGGAGTTCCCCTGTCAACGCTTCGAAATTCTCTCCGGAACCGGCAGTGGCGCTATGATTACGGGGTACAACTCGGACAAGATGATGGTGAAGCTTATCCGCGTCTCCGACGCTGGATTCCTGCGCTGATCCGCGCCCAAGCAATCGGCTCGCCTGCTCCGTCTTTCACATTCACGTCCACTGGTCCGGAGAGCCCGTTTCCTGATCCAATGCAGCCACGCAAAGAGGCTGAAACTCCGGAAACGAGTGTGTTTTCAGCTCTCTTTGGAGCTGGTGCCGAGATTTCCCGATAACGCTCGAAATAACATCCCACGGCAGGTTTTCGGAACGGGTAAACTCCCCGGTTTTTATTATCGCGATCCCGATAACGGCCAATCTTCCCGATAACGACACCACCAAGAGGACAAGAAATTGACCGTCAACGACCCAACGATGCTCGACATTCTCCACTTCGGCCAAGCCCTGAAGAGCGGCACTGAGCGGCAATATGCGAAACACTTCGAACGATTGTTCCGCAAGCGCGGATATCTGGAGCGCCATCTCGAAACGCTCGAGGGGTCCTTGGAGATCTACCTTCAGGTCGCCCCAAAATACCGGAAAGGAGATGCTCGCTTGAACGCGAGGCTTCTCGACTGGGGCATTACGCCGCGGACCTACAAGCAATATCAATCCGACGGGCGGCGGATGGTCGAAACCTTTACGGGAGAGCTTCAGGCCCGGCGTGCACGTCAAGAACGTCAAGACGGTTTCGCGCAGCTGCGGGCGATCCTTCCCGATCTGATCGACGCTGCCTTGGTCAAGGAGAGACAAACCTTCAACCTGCCCAAGCTTGTCGACTTGGCTCGTGCCAGAGGTTGGGACATGTCCGATCTCACGCGCGATCGGATCATCTCACTGCGCGAGGATTGCTTCAACACTGACGAGTGGAGCCGTATCAAGCAAGCAGCTGCATTCTTGGACTACCTTCGGCAGTTCCCAAACTGTCTTCCGCTCCTGCCGCACGACGAGTTTGGCACTCTCGCCGGTGTCCTCCGCCTCGACACTCAGCTCCCCGCGTTTCTGGATGAGGAGGCCAAAACCTGGGTTCGGGACGCAACGGTCGTCTACCATGACGACATGCTCACCGAAGAAGCGCGCTGCGCAACTGCCAAGGAATATTCGGAAAGTTGCAAGGCCGTTTATATTGCGTCTTTGCGCACCTATATGCGGACGGTCCAGGCCGACTGCGATCTTGCGAGCGTCAACGGTCTGACCGCCTTGTTCCGATCTGACTTGATCGAGAAGACGCTGATCCGTCTATGCAAGAAGTCTGGCACCTCGGGCGGCCTCGCCCCGCGCACCCTGTTCTCCTACGCGTTGAACCTGAAACGGACCCTATCCACGCAGGGTCTTTCGGAGGAGGCAGACAAGGTCGAACGGCTCACGAAGACACTGCCGGTTCTGATTGAAGGCCAAGCGGCCAGCAAAATGATGTCAGCTAAAGTTGAGGTCTGGTGCAGGGACCTTCTGAATGACCCCGTCGCCATGGAGCTATTCGAGACTCAGCATTTCGCCTACGCCGAAAAGGCGCTTGCGGCGCTGGAACTGGCAGAGATTGAAGGCATTGACCTTCTCGCCTACAGCCGATCACCTGCCACGCAACCTCTCACTGCGGACCAATGGCGTCTTGCTGCTAAGCTTCTGCGGCAGGCCAGGATGTATGGAGTCTGTGCCGCATTCGCCGCTATCGAACTCGAGGGGGCGCCGTTTCGCAAATCGAACGTCATTTCTGACTTAAGGCTCTCAGATCATCCTCAGACCTTCTACGATCATCGCGTAGACAAGACCCGCCCGCGTCTGGAAATCCACATTCCGAACGAACTCCTCAAGAACGGGGACGCGATGACACTTCGCAACCAACACTTGCCGCGTTTCGTCTTCGACAGGGACGGGCTCGGCGCCGAAGGCTATCGCATTCTGTCTTTCTACTTCTCTCGCATCCGTCCCCTGTTCGGCGGCGCGGCTCTCTCGGATCATGTCTTTCCTGCACTCGAAGCCGAACCCCGCGCTCTCGTGCTCTCGACCTTCGACGGCTGGCTTGCCGAGTGCTCCACGCACATTGGGCTGCCGCTGTTGCCCCACAACTTCCGTCACGGCATTTGCACGATCGAGATCTTCCATGATCCGACGTGCTATCCGGAGCTCGAAACGCTGACCGGCGACACCGAAAAGACGCTGCGACAGCACTATGCGTTCATCGACCGCGATCGGCAGACCCGGACCTTGCAGCAAAAAAGGTTTGAGCGGCGCGCCCAAAGAATGATGGTCTCGCCACAAGTGACGGCAGCACAGGCATGAAGATCCACGAGATACTTGCGCACCCCGTTTGGAAACGTCTTGCACAACTGCCGGGTTTTGCGGACTTGTCCGAACCTTCAATCAAGACCGCGAACGGATTCTTCGAGTTCCTCATGGCGCATAATCTTTCGTCACCAACCGCAGGCGATATCCGAAATTGGCTCGGGGACAGCCCGGAACCCGAACGTGCGGTCTGGCTCGATCATCTCCAAGAAGTCTTTGCAGTTTGCCAGCCGTCGTTTCTGGGGGAAATCCGTCAGGCGCGCCGATCCTCGAAAGCTAAGCGGGATAAAAATGCGTCTGACAAAACGACGGGCTACCAGCCGTCGCGAGTGCGGAAACACGATGTCTGCGTGCTTCGACCGACCTACGAAGCGCGGGGGTGGGACCCCATTGCCCCGCCGCAACAACGCGCGCCGAAAAGACGCCATGTCTCCGTCCGGCCCGACAGTCTCCCTTTGGGCTATCAGAGCGAGTTGCGCCGCGCAGCTGACGGGCTGCCGGGCCAAGAAGCGGGCATGCAGGTGCCCGCCCGCAGCATGGTGTTGAGAATGCGCGAAAAGCTGTGTCAATACGCTTGGTCGGCAGGGAAGCGTGAGCTCGATGCAGAGCTTACTTTGTCAGGAATCGACGGATATCTCGAGGACTTGAAGACACGGCTCATGCTGCGGCCGCAAGGGCTGCGATGGGCGACTATGCGCGCCACTGTCGATGCGCTCCTGCTGTTTTCCAGATACAGCGGAGCTCCAAACGAGATTACACGGCATCTCAGTGCTTACTGTCGAGATTATGCGGTCCGGGAAACCGGTCAGCGCGCCCTCAAGTTTTTCGCTCTGGCGCGTACCGGGAATTCTACCGATCGGGTCCTCGATATGGCGGAGGCACTCCTCGACGGCGTCGCGGCTGAGGAGCACCCCAGGAAACGGCACCAGATGCGCAACGGAGCGACAATCCTTGCGGTCTTTGCGAACGCGCCGCTTCGTAACGCCTCGGCTCAGCTCGTGTTTGGCGAGACCCTGTTCTGGGAGCGCGAAGAATGGCTGATCCGGACCGAGATTCAAAAGACCCATGCTCGGCGCCCCGAAGTCTTTGAATTTCCGCTCCACCCGGAGGTCGGGCGCTTCATCGACGCGCTCGTCCTCGGCGACGCATCCCCGGTCATGCTAACCACCCTAAGGGAAAGACTGATCCGGGAGAGGCGCCAACTTTTCGTTTTGCCCGATGGTTCTCCTGCCGCCGCGACATACGTCCCGCGTGTATTCCAGGCGCTCTCGGGCAACAGCTTCACCACACTTCGTGTCATGCTTTATTCGGATGCTATCGCCCAGCATGGCGTCGAGGGGATCGAACTCGCGAAGCCAGCAGCGCATCATGCGAGCACCGAGATCGTAAAACGTCACTATATCGCCGAGACAGTCGCGGAAATCCACGCGAACAAAATTCGAAACCGGCGAAGCATGAGGTTGGCGGACAGGCTTTCCGAAGGCCGCCACGATCTCATGGCCGCCCTTGACGAATACGGGGAGAAAAAGCCGAGATGACGTGTTCTCTCGTAGCGATCGCAGCGGTAATGGTGTCGTTCAGTTGGCCCGCTGTATCGGGATCGCGGAAGCACCATTTTTGATGATGCCTAAGAAAGTGCGGAGCGGCAAAGGAAGGCAAATTGTCGCCCGCATAGGCACCGCCGCCGGGTGCGGCGAAACATCGTTCTTACCCTCTCCGCAGATTTATCAATTTCAGTGACCTTCCGCCCGGTGATCTCTCGGGGCACGCCTTTCACTCGCGAGCCTCTTGATCCGGGTCAAGTCTGACTCCTGACTCTCGAGATCTCTGATTTGCTTTTCAAGGTGAAGAACGACAGGCAGGAAGCGCTCACCGTCAGAACGGGTGGCGACAGCTTCAATCAGAAATTGGAATGCTTTCTCAAGACGATAAGATGACGGCTTCACGAGGCCTCCGTGCTCCAGAAGTTGTCTCGAGTAGATCGGTTCATCCTCGGAAACACGGAAATCCCGAAGCGAATTTCCGCGGCTTTGGTGCATGTTTTCTGGAGCGAAAGATGTTGGCTGTGGTGCAACGAGCTGCCACGACGTCACCGCAACTCGAGTTGACCTGAACTGCTACTGCTCGGCGGCGAGAATATAGTTTAGGAAGTGAATAATCGGGAGGAGGGCCGGTTGCCAACTCCCTTGGCTCGTTGGTAACGGCCGGGGATCAATAGAAAGAGGCCAGCTTCTGCATGCGCGCTGAGGGCCCGATCAGTTTGATCTTCTTACGACCACCGCCGTTTAAGCGAGCTAATTCCGCAACAGAAACGACGCCAGAGCGAAGATCGTGCTCATCCTTGGCTCGTGCAGCAGACTTCTCAGCTGCTCGCTTTTCGAACGAAAAGTCTTTGACCGGCTTCATTTCGCAACCCCTATTGCCACCTCGATGCAAGAAAACGTCCAGCATATCAAGGAAACTGTTCAATATTCGCGTTGCATTCTGACGTGCCATTAGGCTCAACACTTATCCTGTATTTGGTAGGCGGCGTCGATGCAGGGTCGTGGCCCCGCTGGACGCACACTTCAACAAAATCCGAAGATACCTCAACGCGAGCGGTCATGCCCCGTCCTCCGAAGACGCCTTGCGCCGTCCACTGCCTGGGAGGCGAGCGCGGCGCGAGCGCAGTTCTACAGTCTTCGCCTCCATGATGGGATCGCCTTTGGCGCTCGCAATGCCGGAAACTGACTCCAGTATGCCAAGGCCATTGAGTACGGCGAGAACCGTGCCGAAGGAAACTTTGGGATCGCCGGCCTCGATCCGGCCAACTGTCTGGCGGGTGGTCATCGCGCGCTCGGCCACCAGCTGCATCGGGAGGTTTCGCGCAAGTCGCGCCGCGCGGATGCGATCGCCGATCCTCTGCATTTCCCGCTTCACCGCCAGCGGCACCAGGAGCTTTTGCGCCATCGTGTTACCTCTTCGCGACCATTAAAGCCTTAGTGAGCCAGCGAGTGGTCAAGAAACCACGGTTCATTCGTTCCGATAAAGATTAATGTTACCCCACGAAGACACTAAAGTGTATAGTGTTTTTGTGGGGTAACGTGATCTGCACTCTTTGTTTTGACCTGCCTCCTTTGGCTCCCTCGTTAATAACGAGAGGCCGCAGGTTCGTGCTCTGCTCCCCAACGTTGGACCGCCGGAATTCTGAGTTTCCGGGAATCTGATCAGATCAATCCAACCCTACCCGGAGCAGGAGATCTGCGCTCCGGTCTGCGTGAACACCATCGGCCATGAGTGCCAGTGTTCCTGTATGGGGGCAACCACGATCAAGGCGGCGATGGCGGCTGGTTCTCGACGAGCGAGGCCTTCGCGGCCCGATGGGGCGACGGCCAACTCGCCTATCATCTAATGACGGTCAGCTCCAAAAAGTAGAGTCCCGGCCGATACGGCCAAGCCTGCGACAGACGTGCAGATGATGGTGTGACCAGGCAGGGGGTCCCTGTTGCGAACAAATCACAGCTTGGGGCGATCCTGTTCCGGAACCTCCCACGGGTCCTCCAGCGTGACGATGCCGTAGCGATCAGCGTCGTGGCCGGCCTTCGGAAGAAAGGTGATTATTCCGATGTCCAGGATCATCCCCTTGTCGTGCATATGCGGCTGTCGGAAGTGACCGAAGTGCGTGAGATATCCGAGGCCCTCCAGCTCGAGGCACAGCGCGGAGATGGCGGTCGAATACTTGAGCCTCTGGCCGGCGCTGCTCATATCCCAGATCCCGTCCAGGTCGGTCATCCAGTCCGAAATCGCGGCAGTCAGTTCGAGGGCATCGCAGGCCTTCACCGCGCCGGCGTTAATCAGGAGTCCGTGCCATTCGCGATTACGGGAATAGAAGTCGTTGGGCTTCCTGATGGGGGACGTGGGCGCGAGCACTGTCTTTTTTTAGGGCGCGCTCCACTTCTTTCTGCTGGCGCTTCTCCTGCTCGGGTGTCGGCTTGGAGAAGACCGTGATGTCGAACCCGAGGCCGCGCGCAAGGCTTCGCAAGGTCTGCACCTCAGGCACGTGCCGTTCGCTTTCCACCTTCTGGATCGTGCGGACCGTCAACCCGGAGGCGTCCGCAAGGTTCTCCTGGGTTAGAGAGAACATCTTGCGGATATACTTGCACTGGTTCGCGATAGACTCGGCACTCGTTCCATCGTCTCCATCAAATCACCCGATATTGCTGAAAGGAACAGCATGGCACGCCGGTTCATGGGCGTCCCCGAACGCAACCCGAATGATCTACGGTCATCCCGACCCTGGGCCGCTGTCCTTGCACCAGTCAATCCGCCCCCGCCGGATCCAGAAGTGACACCGGCATTCGTTCGTCTGGCGGACCGACGGCGAGATGGTCGGGCGCCTCAGCCAGTCTGAAATGGCTGTCCACCTGGGCCTCCGGTTCTTGCTGAGGGACAACTTGATGGTCTCACCACATCCGCCGGGGCAGTGGAAGCAGGCCCATTTGTCGACGCCATCACGCACGATGGTCATCTCCCCAGACACGATTTGATCCGGCGTCGGGTGTGTGGGTGTTACCCTGGCGACCAGGTCACTTCGCGGAATGAGACGGAAGAGCTCGAAGCTCTTCCGCAGAATGTCGATCATCATGCCACTCACCCGATACGATCCAGGAAAGGGACGACGTCGCCGAGGCCCCAGTATTCCTCGCTGCCACAGACCGGGCAGTCCGGCCGCGGCTGCGCCGCCTGCGAACGTTCGAAGCCCTTGTCGAGCTTGCGATAGCGTTGCCATATCCATCCACCACCGCCACGGAAGTCGACGAGACCGGCAAGAAGTTCGTTTACTGCCATGGTGGCCGCCTCGGAGGTGAAGGTTCCCACGGCCGGTGCCGGATTGCCCCCGCCGCGGACGTAGGCCTCGGTCTTTTGCCGTTCATATTCGGCGGGGTCCGATCGCTGGAGATCCTCCTCTCGGGCCCTGACGCGATCGACTGTGCCGCGGCAGCCGTGGCACGCCGACGTGGGGAACAGCACGCTGACCCTCGCGGCCATCTCGAGGAGGCCGGGCTCTCCATCGTCACGGGGCATCAGGACCAGCCCGACATCGATGACCGGAATCAGGTAGAAATGCGCCACGCGGTTCAAGTAGAGGCGACCGGCGTGATCGTCCGTGCATCCGAAGATGACGTCGCAGGATTTCAGCGCGTCACGGATGTGCGGCGCATCCACCCAGCCGTTCATCGACCGGATCTCGACGTCGAGGCCCATCATCGTCACCTCGCGCGCCATGACGTCGACCTTGGGCACCGCGTGGTCGGCATCTTTCCGGGTCGCCCCGTACAGGCGGTTCAGGTTGGAATGTTCGACCACGTCATCGTCGATGACCACGATGCGCCCCACGCCGAGGCGAGCGAGGAGTTGGATCACCGGGCTACCGGTGCCCCCGCAGCCGACCACGGCGACGGAGAGCTGTTTCAGGAGGCCGTTGACCTCCGGCCCGAAGGCCAGTGCCTGTCGGGCCAAAGTTTCCGTCGGGGTCGGCACGTCGGTCGACTGGATCTCGAGCCGAGTGCCGATGACGGTCACGCGATGACAGGGCAGGGGTGTCATGTCGTCTTCCCAGACCCGTGCCCGGTAGAGGCCGTCACCGACCTGCACGACGCTCACCAGGCGTGTCCCCTCGCCGTTACGGTTCCGAGCCATGGTGAAGAGGTCGCGCTCGTTGCGATCGTCCTGGTCCGAGAAACCGTCGAAGCCTCCCGGGTGACTATGAACGATCGCCGGCACCAGGCCTTCCTCCTTGGCCCGGCGACAGAGCTGGGCGAAAGAGTTGGTGTTCCAGGTGACATGCTTGTCGCTGGCATCGACGCGGTCCTCCTGCGGGATCGCGATGACCTCGTAGGAGGTGTAACGGGTCCGCGGCTCGAGGTCCCAGGGGTCCTGCGCGATCTCGCTTTTGCCGAGCAGCATGTAGGCGGCGCCCTCGTGCCCACGGGGGTGCGCGAGCAGCGCCTGCAGCTTGTCGCGGTGACGCGCGTGGAGGGTGATGTCGTTGCGCTTCATGCCGCCACCTCCAGGGCCTCTTCGACCCGCTTCAGCATGGTCCAGATGCCGTCGGTGCCGGGACGCCACTGGTTGTTGTGGCGAGACCAGCGCTGCCAGTTCTGGCCATCGAAGGCCTGGCGTGCCTGCGTGCAGCGGGGCTCACGCTGGCCGGCAAGGAGCTTCAGATGCGGCACGGCGTAGAACATGTCGGGGGCGACTTCGGGGTACGAGGGCGGCAGCAGGATCAGGATATCCGCCTGGGCGACCTGATACTTGCCTTCCGGCAGCGTGATCCCGGTGAGGATCACGCCCTTCTTTCCGCCTTCGATGACCTCGCGAACGGTGATGCCGCGACCCTCGAGGTAGTGGCGATCCTGACGGGGGAGGAGGCTCATGCCGCACCCCCTTCCGTGGTCTGGGGCACGCCGGTGAAGAAGTGCTCCAGGCCCGCATCCGCGAGGCAGATCAGATCGGTGTCGCCGACCAGGATGTCATCCTTGCCGGGGATCACCTGCCAGACGGCGAACTTGGCGGGATCGACCCCGGCCAGCTTCTTGAGCACGCGCCCGCTGATGACCTTGTGGCCCCATTCGAGGCGCTTGCCATCGATGTCGAAGCGGAAGGATTCCGCGCTCGGGAAGACCAGGAAGCGCTCGACCTGGCCGGGGCGCAGGTCCGTGGTTTCCTCGAGGCGCAGTTCCTCGAGTTCACCGTTGCGCAGCACCTGGAACACGAGGTGTTCCTCGGCCTTGCGGAAGCCGGCCCCCTCGATGATCTGGCGGCCGGTGGGCGTCGGATCGTCGATGACGGCGTCAGTGAACTTCAGGTCGTGGTCGCCGACTTTGACCTTGTAGGGTCCGTGGTCGCGGGGCTTACGGCCGGCCTTCAGGGCGGCTTGGAGATCTTCGATTTCGATCGGTTCGGTAGACATGGCAGCAAATCCTTTTCTTGTCTGCTCGACGCCCACAGTAGGCGCCTTGTGCCCCCTATGCTCCCGAGAAGCAGCCCATCGGACACTGCCACCAGAAAATTCGCAAAAAAGTTTCGCGCTTCCCGACACCGGTTTTACGGCGGCGCGTCGAGCTCGTGCTTTCTACCAGATATTGTTGATGAAATTTCGAGCACAACTTGCTATGGTGTGCTCTCCGGCGGCGCTCCCGAAAAACGAAGCCATCGGAAAAAATTTTCAAGAAGGTGTCCGATGGGCGTCTTCTCGAGAGCATATTCGAGTGACAGGCAATCGAGCGGCTCATGAAAGATGACAAAGAAGTAGACAAGTTCTACACCCCAGAAGACGCCACCGAGGCAATTCGAATCCTGTCACCCGAACAGAAACGAAGGCTTGAGGCGGCGGCCAGAAGGCGCGCCTGGTTCACGGGCGAACATAAAGGTCTGCTGCATGAGGCTATCGCAAGCACAGCAGAGGGGAGGAGACGATGGAACCGTTCCGTCGATATCGTGCGCCATCTGGACAAGGTGATGCAGAGCATCACTTCCAATGCCGCGAAGCGCAGAAAGGTCGCCGCCGACAATCGTGAAGAGCTATCTGCACGAGACGGATGGCGGGGTGAAGAACCATCGACCGAGGCCGCTCTCGAGGCCCGCGAGTTCCGAGAGGAGCAACACGCAAAGGCCATCGAACTGTGCGGTGACGATTGGGAAGTGCAACTTCTCGTAGAAGGTCTGCTCAACAACAGCACGCCGGAAGAACTGGTCGAGCTCTTCGGAAGCAAGACCTCATATGAAACGGTCCGAAGAAGAATGAATCGAAAAATCGAGAACTACCGGGCCCAGGGTGATAACCGATGACGAAAAAGAAGGACCCCGGAGTGACCCGTCTCGAAGACGAGATGGTGGAGGATGTCTTTGCCATGAGTGACGCCGAGATCGAGGCGGAGCTTCGGGAAGAGGGCGTCGATATCGACGCGTTCGACAAGGAAATGGACGACCTCTTCGCATCCGCGCTCGCAGAGGGTGGGCAGCGGCGCCTGCAGGACGCTCGCAAGGCGGTCGACCTGCATCATGAACGCCAGAAGCGGAAAGAGCAGCAAAAGTCCCAGGACGAGCTTCGCGCGCAGATCGCCGCGATCGTGGCCGGCAATCCTGACCTGACGATGGCCGCCCGCAACTTCGAGAAGGAGCATCACGGCGATCTGGAGGGGGTCCTTGAGGACCTGCAGGAGCTCACGGGTGACGATTGGGATGACGATGAGTGATGCGCACCATCCGTGATCCAGAGGAGTTGCTAAGGGAATTTGGCGTCTCTCGTCCCGACCAGATCGACTTGGAGGCCATCGCCTGGACGCAGAACGCGCGTGTCCAATACCGTCATCTGCACGGGTGCGAGGCCCGGATCATTGGTGCGGGGAACCGTGCGAAGATCTCCCTGAAGCCGGATGGGAACCCTCGTCGAAGGCGCTTCTCGCTGGCACACGAGATCGGTCACTGGCAGTGCCATCGAGGTCAGACTCTGATGTGCCAGTCCGACGATATCGAGACGGGCAGCACGATCGGGAAACTTCCAGAGCGTGCTGCCGACCGCTTCGCCGCGCAGCTCTTGATGCCCGAGTTCCTGATCCGGGAGAGCCTCCGCGGCTATAACAACCGGTTCGACATGGGAACCATCAAGGCGATGGCCGAAGACTTCGACATGAGCTTGACGGCTGCAGCGATCAGGCTGGTCGAGCGCAATACGCAGCCGAGTCTCCTTGTCTGTCACAATCCGAAGGGGCGGAAGTGGTTCACGCGCTCCCCGAAGGTGGACCAGCGATGGTTCCCCATGGACCACCTGGACAAAGACAGTCTCGCGTTCGACGTCCTGTTCGGAGGAGGGCCAGACGACAGGATGCTGCGCGCGAGCGGAGCGGACGCCTGGTTCGACAAGCCATGGGCGGACGAGATACCGATCAAGGAACAGACCGCGCGCATCTATGACGATGAGGTGCTGACGCTGCTGGTCGTGCAGGATGAGCGCATGCTTGCGGACTGACGTTGGCAGCTGCCAACACGCCGCAGAAATTCAGAATGCGAAAGATGCAGCCGATGGCTTGTCGCGGGAAGCCGCTGTGCCCATATCAATGGCACGGCTCTGGTGATCCGTTCCGCCCACAGTGGAGAAGCATGCGTGCGTACTGCAGAATGAACGACCTTCGACGCATTGCCGTCGGCTCAGTGGGCACCCAATACGGCATCTGTTGAAGGATCATCACCTTGACTATCCATTCTCCCGACCCGCACGCCTTCAAGCGTGCAGCCCAGGCTCTCTCGAAGCTGCCGGGCTCAAGCTCCCTGAGCGCGTGCCAGACCGCCCTTGCCCAGGCGAGCGGCCATCGTGACCTGCATCACCTACAAGCCCTCCAGGCCAAGATGCACCACCCGGCGGAGGCGTCTGTCGTCACCCAGGTCGACATCGTCTCCCGGATTCATCAGGCCAGCGGTCTTCGGAGCGGCGACATCCTTGATGCCCTGACCCGAACCAGGTTCTTCGGCGGCAATCCGGACCCGGAAACCACGCTCGCTGTCCGAGAGGCTCTGTTCGCCGTAGACTATCCGGCTCGCGGGCGGCAGGACGTCGGAACTCCGTGCCGCGTGAAAGCCCCCGGCTATGACAATGCGCGCGCCTTGCTTGTCGAGCGTGGCGAGGGGCCGGAGGGGCTCACGCGCGTCATGATCGATCACAGCATCATGACCTGCGTATCCCGGGAAGCCCCCGCACATCGCGCCGGGCGCCTCTTCGTGCCGCTGCGCTTCTGGATGCCATACGGATTCTGGACGAAAGCAGATGGCGCGAAGGTCTTGTTCTCCCGCGACTACTGCCCGCTCTGGAAAATCCAGGAGGGGCGTGCCCCCGTGCGGGACGATCCAGACCGCGATGTGAAATTCGTCAAGCAGGAGTGGTATTTCGAAGAGGGCTCGTTCCGGGGGCCGGTCGACCAAGTTATGTCTCAAGGCCTCGACATTCTGCGAAAGCACCGGGTGGTCTCGCTGCCCCGGCTCGTGGAGTGGTTCCCCGAGTGTCTCTCGACAGGACGATGGATTTCGGACCTGAAGTGCTGGCCGGGCTTTCCCGAAGTAGTCCGGGCCGGATAAGCGCCTGCAAGTCCCACCACATGACGGGGAGTTGTCCGCATGAGGTGGGGCCGTCAGGGGGCGATCGTGCCGGATGTTCGCAGCTGCCAACTCGGAGGAGGGGACGTTGCGCAGACTGTCACAGCACGGTTCTTTGTTGATTTCTTTGCTTTCACACTATATGTGAATGGCAGGGCGACAGACCGGCTGAAACAGCGCCCACCCACCTTCACGGTTTTCGCGCGAGCGGATGGCAAGTGGTAAGTCGGATCCCAGGGCTGCCTTCGGGCAGCCCTCTAACTTTTCAGGCACCCTTTTAGAGAGGTCTCAGCGGTTGGCGAAGACCAGCGGCCGTCCCAGGAACACGTTCTGGATCAGCATGGCGAACCGGACAGCATTCGGCCTGTTGGGAGAGGCGTAGGGTGAATCCTCCCTGCGATAGGCGCTCTCGACGCGGAGTTCGATGTGCTTGTCGCGCTTCCTGTTGATCTTCTTGACCTCGAAGAAGAGGTGATACCGGTCGTCTCTCTGTGGTGTCTCGACCGCGAGGAAGACGTAGTTACGCTTCTCCCAGGTCTGGAATACCCGCGCCCCTGGCAGCCCCGCCAGGATCGGCTGAAGGTTGTGACTGTCGGCGTAGCGGTCCGGGCAGAAGATCCGCTGATCGAAGCACATCTCATCCAGAGGGTCTCCCTCCACATGCGCCCTGGTGAACACGTGTGATTTGTAGACCACCCGCACACGCCGGTTGTTGCCGTCCGGCGTAGGACAGAGGAACTCGAACGGATCGAGATGCACCAGGGAAATTTCCTGGCCAGCGACGAAGAAAGGGTCCCAGTAAATGCTCTGTGGCGGTGGTGGATTTGTCATTCAGCGCGATCGGTAAGAAGAGAAAAGACGGGCGTTCTACCCAGTTCAAATAGGAAGAGGCAACGGCCGTCGTGAAATCTGCGGGCTCCTGTCTTGCCGAGGGCTTGCTCAGGACGGCTCGGAACCCTTGTCATCCCGATCGGTTGGCAGCTTCCAACTCTGGCTCCCCTTGGCTGCCTGCCGGATCCCCCACATCATGGCTTGAATAGAACTGGTATCCGCACGGAAGGTGATGTTCACATACATCCTGCCGTCCTCCTGAGGAGTGACCTCCACTCCGCGGTCTGCGAGCATTTCGAGCCAGATATCGGCGATCGTCTCGAACTCCGTCAGGCTTTCCCACTGCCCATAGCGCTCCCAGAGAACACGATGGGCGTCGCGCAGACGCAGGAAGAACGGGGCAAACCAGTGCCCCTCGAGGGCCTCCGATATCTCTCGAAGGTCCGTTTCAATATCCTGATCGAGCCCGTCGGCGGTGCCCAGCACGTAGGAAGCATACTTCACGAGGTTACCGATGTTTCGCTGCGCTTCGATCATGAGCGCGTCGTAATCGGCATCGTGCCGACACTTCAGGATCGCCTCCCGCACGTTCGGTCCTGCTTCGCCAAGGATGTTCAGGAAGACGCCCTGATAGTTTTCGGACGGGTCATTGCCGAAGCCTGCAGAGATACGACAGGCGGCATACTCATCCCATGAGGCCTCGATGACCTCCAGGCGGAGCCCTTCATACCATGTGTCCGCCCTGTAACGGAGGATAACGCCCGGAAATTGCCGATCCTTGATGGCGTTGATTTCGACATGCGCGCATTCGTGGGCAATGATATGAACGGCCTCCCGGCAGGCCTCGCTGTCGGGCTCGTCCATAAGGCCCTCCAGAATCGCGGCATTGAACAGGATATGCGATTTCAGGACCCCATCGCGCAGGACGGCGGGTGTCATGGCGACCCCGATGCCCCACTCCTTGCTGAACGACAGCTCAGAGGACGTCTCGACTCCGCGATCCAGTTCTCTCAGGGCTTCCCCATAGTCGTAGGCCAGTGTCACGCCATCCAGGGTCTCGAGGTTCATGTGCTGACCGAAGATATTGATCAGCCCGAGGACGTTCGATCCGATTGCGCGAGCATCTTCCTCGCGAGCGTAGTTCCTGGCTGAAGCCGAGAGGTCTGTCGGCGTGGTTGTCTGCGGGTCTTCCGACACTTGATCGTCCTTGCTTCAAACATTCTTGCCGAAACTGTCCAGACCATGTCCCAGTTTGGGAGTGTCGTGAACTCTGTGTATCTGTCCCGGCCCATGCGGTTTGGGATACTCAAGCGTCGAAGCGCTCGCCGAACATTATGGCGAACTGGTTACGGGCTGCAAACCATTCCCTGACGTTTCGGCCATCCTTCTCGAAGTTGCGAATGGCGAGATAAATCAGCTTGGTCGCTGCCTCGTCCGTCGGGAATGAGCCGCGCGTCTTTATGGATTTGCGGATCACACGGTTCAGGCTTTCTATGGCGTTCGTCGTGTAAATGATCTTGCGGATCGCCGGATCGAAGCCAAAGAACGGGATCACCTCCTGCCAGGCCCGGCGCCAGGCCGGGGCGATCGAGGCGTATTTCCCGGCCCATTTCTCCTCGAAATCGTCGAGCTCGGCAGCGGCCAGATCGGCGGTTGTGGCCCCGTAGATCCGGCGCAGATCGGCGGCCACGGCCTTTGCGGTCCTTCCAGGAGCAGAAGTTCAGGCTGTGACGCACCAGATGCACGATGCAGGTCTGGACCATGGCCTCCGGGAAGGCGGCGGTGATGGCCTCTGGGAAGCCCTTCAGCCCGTCGACGACCGCGATCAGGATGTCCTGCGTGCCCCGGTTCTTCAGCTCGTTCATCACCGAGAGCCAGAACTTGGCGCCCTCGTTCTCGGCGATCCACAGGCCCAGGACCTCGCGCAGGGCATCGCGGCTGACGCCGAGGGCGACATAGACGGCCTTGTTCTTCACCGTCCGGCTGTCGGCATCGCGGATCTTCACCCGTAGGGCGTCGAAGATCACGATCGGATACATCCGCTCCAGCGCCCGGCTCTGCCAGTCCCGGACCTCGTCCAGGACGGCGTCGGTGACGCGGCTGATCAGGTCGGGCGAGACCTTCAGACCATAGAGGTCGAGCAGATGGGCCTGGATATCCCGCACCGTCAGCCCGGCGGCGTAGAGCCCGATGATCTTGTCGTCCATCCAGTCGATCCGGGTCTGGCCCTTCTTCACCAGCTCGGGCTCGAAGCTGCTGTCACGGTCGCGGGGCACCGCCAACGGCATCTCCCCGTCCTGTCCCTTCAGCACCTTGGTCGAGGCGCCATTCCGGCGGTTGCTCTGACCGGGCGAGGCTTCCTTGCCCTCCTCGTAACCGAGGTGCGCTGTCAGCTCGGCGCCCAGCATCCGTTCCATGAGCTTGATCCTGAGCTCTTTCATCAGCCCGGCGTCGCCGAGCAGGTCCTCGGGGCGCTCAACGCCCTTCAGCAGTTCGTCCAGAAGTTCCTTGGAGATCGTCATGCATGCTTCCTTTCGATGAAGCATGGACCGGATCACTCATACACAAAAGGTCCGACACTCTCCCCAGTTTCCGGGATGCGTGCCGAAATCTGGGGAAGGGGCGTTGTGCGAGCAGACTTCGGCAGCTCAGAAAAGTTGCATCGGGTCCAACCAGAGTGTCAGCTCGTAGTTTCTACTCCACTCGGAAGCCGAGATCGGAAGCCAGCCTATCAATCTCGTGTCGTAGGACCTTTATTGGGCGCGGTTCCCAGGTCTTCGTCGGAAAAGAAACCATTTCTTGATATAGCGCGCGCATCTGAAGGTCTGGGCCTGATCCATAGACTGGGCGTCCACGAACGCGACCGACTGAATGCCCCATCAGGTATGCGCGCTCCTCGTTCGTCATTTTGGCAAATCGCATCCTGTCTTCGAATGTGTGGCGGGTGCAGCTGATTGTATATCTACCGCTCTCACCCTCAGGAATGGGTGGGAACAACTCGTTTTCACGAAAATAGGAATTTACCGCTCCTGAATAGGCATCTTTGCCACGGTAACGAGCGAAGCCTTTCGGATGACGCCTCATGGCGTCCAAGGCGGCCCCGAGCAAAACGACTGGACGAATGGACGCGCCATTTTTGAGCTGTCTCTTGAACTCTGGATCATCAACAACACGAAGCTTTATATGGGGGATAGCGTGCTCCAAGAAAATGTCTCCCGGTGGAAGATCAAAGATCTCGGCTTGCCGACTTCCACATTCTGCGGAGATCGTCGAAATGTCTCTTGCCTCCGCATTTAGTCCTTCAAGACCCTTCTGTTCGATCAGGTGTTGTTGGATCCAAGGGACCGGGAACGCCAGCTTTCTGCTTTCCTCGGATGTCTCTCCGGCGAGTTTTTCGATCGAGAAGCCTTCAAACGGATTGCTTCTTTGGCTCGGAGGTACGTCGAAGCGCTCGTGATACGCATCAACGAGTTGGCGAACGAAGCGTAACTTTTTGTTTGCGTATGCGGTCGTGACGTCGCCCTGATCACGGCGTTCTTTCCAGTGCCTTCGGTAGGCAACTGCGTCGGGCTCAGTCAGATCCAGCACCGGTTTGTCGGAGACGATCTCCGCAAAGGACGATGCCGCTTGCAGGTATTTGTTCCTCCAAGCTCGCAACTGGCGTGGGTTCTTTGCTGCGATGTCGGCGCTCTTCAGCTCTTCGATTATCGGCGGCATTTCCGACAGGAGCGTTCTGGGAAATTCCATTGCACCCAAGGCCGCGGGAAGAGAGGCCGAAGACAGGCCTTGGGTCGCGGCTTTCTCAATGCGAACCAGAAGGTCGTTGACCGGACCTGCAAGGATCTCATCCATCGATTTGTAGGAAAGGCCAAGATCCTCGAGGAGCGACATGGCGGCATCGTATGCGTCAGGTGTCATGCAAGGACCGTTCCGAGAAAGTCGCGCCTCCCATTGCTTGAAGATCGCTCGTTTCTTGAGAGCAAAGCGCGCCTTGGCCTCGTCATAGTCTCGCGTGCCCAATGTCACATTGATCTCTCGCCGTGTCTCAACCTCAGCGAAGCGCGCGGGAACGCGAAACCGCATGTAGTAGACTCGTCCGCGCCGTTCGATGCCGGCGATGCAGGTGTTTTCGCTCGTGATCATTCTGCCCCACAAACTGCCCCACACGGGCTTGCTTTATACTTGCCTTCCCCTCAGGGGGAGCAACGATTTCCACAGTAAAAATGGGTGCATACGGTCCACTGCGGAAATCTTATGACTTCCGCAGGTGTGCCTCTCCTGGGCACCATAAACCAAGCGAAAAGCTCGGAAAACTTCGGTTTTCCGAGCTTTTCTCTGTTTTGGGCCTGTTTTTGCCTCAAAAACTGTCCCGCATGTGAATTTCATGAGGCGGGTTATGAATATCGTTCGTGAGACTCGACCCTGAGGCGTAACGATAAGATTCGGGCGCACCGGTTCCGGTTCAGTGGAGCAAATGCGGAAAGGATTTGGTGGCGCGCCCAGTTGAGCATTAGCTCGCCATCTCTTCAGCGCGATTACCGGCTCGCCTAAAGCCGCGCAGGCAAGTCCACCGACGCCGCCTGATCCAGCCGATGAAGGCTTGGCCTTCACGGGCCAAGGCGGCCAGTCAACTGCCCGCTACCTGGGGAGCGCGGTTGACCGGTCGCTGTCTTATAGTGCGCGTCGCGCCCTTTCCCCGAAGTTGCCGGTTTTTGCGCCGCCCAATGGCAGGATTTTACCCCGCCGTTGACAGTTATTCCTCATCGTCAAGGCTCTGCGCAGGGCGTCGATCTTCTCTATACGGCAAGAAGGGGCCTCTTTGCGCGATCGCCTCGTTTCCATGTCCTATCGAATGAATTTGCTCAGTTAAAAACGTTTGACACAAATTTGGAACGTTCCTATAAATATTTGGAACGTTCCTATTTGCTGAGTCTTTTGGGGGCGTGTCGACTGAAATCTTGTCTGGGGTCGGCAATTTGGATTGGGAGAAGCGAACTATGGGCACCATCGTCAGTGCATCGGAAGCAGTGGGGAAAATCGAGGATGGCGCTATCATCACGGTGTCCTCGTCTTCGGCATTGGGCTGCCCCGATTCCGTGCTCAAGGCGATCGGCGAGCGCTTCGATCAGGAGCAACATCCGCAGAACCTGACCATGATCCATCCGATCGCCGCGGGGGACATGTACGGTGTGAAGGGCATCGATCACATCGCCAAGGATGGTCTGCTCAGCACGGTTCTGGCCGGATCCTATCCGTCGGGTTCGTCGAACCTGCCGATGCCGGAAATCTGGAAGATGGTCGTCGAGGATCGGGTTACTGCCTATAACGTGCCGTCTGGCATCCTGTTCGACATGCATCGCGAAGCGGCTGCGCGGCGTCCGGGGGTGATGACCAAGGTCGGCTTGAAGACCTTCGTCGATCCCGAGCGCGAGGGCTGTGCGATGAACGATCGCGCAGCAGGCGCCCCCATCGTGCGCCGCGTGGAATTCGACGGCGACACCTGGCTCCATTTCCCGAATATCTATCCCGATGTCTGCATTCTGCGCGCGACCACCGCCGATGAGCGCGGCAATCTGACCTACGAGCACGAGGGCGCCTATCTCGGCGGGCTCGAGCAGGCGATTGCGGTGCGCAACAATGGCGGGCTGGTGATCGCGCAGGTGGAGCGCGTTACTGCGGCGGGTTCGCTGCGTCCGCATGACGTCCGCGTGCCGGGGCACCTCGTGGATTACGTCGTCGTGGACGAGGATCAGAAGCAGACCTGCGAGACGCCCTACGATCCGGCGATCTCGGGTCAGGTAATGCGTCCGTGGTCGAGCTTCGAACTGGCCGAGCACGGGATCGAGAAGGTGATCGCACGGCGCGCGGCGATGGAGTTGCGCGGAGGCATGACGGCCAATCTCGGCTTTGGGATTTCGGCGATGGTGCCGCGCATCCTGCTCGAGGAAGGCCATCCCGATGCGGTCACCTGGGCGATCGAACAAGGCGCGGTGGGCGGCATGCCCCTGACCGGCTTTGCCTTCGGCTGTGCGTCGAACGCCGATGGCTACGTGCCCTCGCCGCAGCAATTCATCTATTTCCAGGGCGCCGGGTTCGACATGTCCTTCCTGTCCTTCCTCGAAGTCGACGTCGAGGGGAACGTGAATGTCTCCAAGCTCGGCAAGAAACCTTACCTGACCGCTGGCTGCGGCGGCTTCGTCGACATCACCGCCCATGCGCGCAAGATCGTCTTCTCGGGCTGGTTCGAGGCCGGGGCGCAGATGGAGATGGACGCGACCGGCATCCGCGTCCGTGCGCCCGGCAAGTTCACCAAGATGGTCGACCAGGTCGAGCATGTGACTTTCTCCGGCGCGCGTGCCCGCGAGCAGGGGCAGGAAGTGCTCTATATCACCGAGCGCTGCGTGATGCGGCTCGATGACAAGGGGCTTATCGCGACCGAAATCATGCCGGGGATCGATCCCGAGCGGGATATCGTCGGCGCCTCCGAGGGGCGGGTGCGTGTGGCGGAGAACGCCGTCACCATGTCCACGAAGCTTCTCGCCGATGCCCCGATGGGGTGGACGCCATGAGCGATATACACCTGATCATCGACGGCGCGGTCGCAGAGCTGCGTCTCGACAACCCGGCGAAGATGAACGCCCTGACAGTGGAGATGCTGCGTGCGCTCGAGGCGCATCTCGATCGGATCGAACGAGACGTCGAGATTCGCTGCGTGCTAGTGACCGCCGAGGGCGACCGGGCCTTCTGCACCGGGGCGGATATCAACGGTTGGGGCGATCTGAGCCCCGCCCAGTTCGCGCGGCATTGGGTCCGCGACGGGCACCGGATCTTCGACCGGCTGGCGCGCCTCTCGAAGCCGACGATTGCGGCGCTGAACGGGCACGCCTTCGGGGGCGGTCTCGAACTTGCCGCAGCCTGCGACCTTCGGGTCATGGCACCCGGCGCCAGCCTTGCCCTCCCGGAAGCTGGCGTCGGGATCGTTCCCGGTTGGTCGGGCACGCAGCGGCTGATGCGTCTGCTGCCCGAACCGATGGTGAAGGAGATGGCGCTTTTCGGTCACCGGGTGAAAGCCGAGCGGGCTTTGGCGGTCGGCTTCGTGGCCGCCGTCTCCGACGATCCGCGCGCGGCAGCGCAGACCCTGATCGACCGTGCGCTCGGGCTGTCGCCCCGCGCCGTCGAAATCACGAAATCGATGATCCATGTCGCTGCGGGTGAAGATCGCGGCGCCATGGCTGAGGCGCTCGGAAGTGCCGCCATTTCGGCCAGCGAAGATCGCGCCGAAGGGGTCACGGCTTTCCGCGAGAAACGCAAACCTAATTTTTCGGGACTTTGAACATGACCGAGCTGAACCTGATCTCTGCCGTTGATGCGGCGATCCCCGCAGAGCCCTTTATCTGTCGTCACCTGATCGCAGGCGAGTGGCGCGACAGTGCCTCTGGCGAAACCTACGATCGGATGTCCCCGGCGCATGGTTGCCTCGTGAGCCGCGCAGCGCTGGGCGCCGAAGCCGATGCGGAAGCCGCGATCGTCGCGGCGCGCGAAGCGTTCGACAGCGGCGTCTGGAGCCGGATCTCGGGCAAGGAACGCGCCACGATCCTGCTGCGCGTCGCCGATCTGATCGAGGGCAATGTCGAGCGGATGGCGCTGCTGGAAACGCTCGAAAGCGGCAAGCCGATCTCGCAGTCGCGGGCCGAAGTGTCGGGCGCCGCGGACCTGTGGCGCTACGCGGCTTCGCTGGCGCGCACCATGCATGGGGACAGCCATAACACGCTCGGGCCGGACATGCTCGGCGTCGTCGTGAAAGATCCGATCGGCGTCGTCTCGATGATCACGCCGTGGAATTTTCCGTTCTGGATCCTGAGCCAGAAGCTGCCCTTCGCGCTCGCCGCCGGCTGCACCACGGTCATCAAGCCGTCCGAGCTGACGCCATCGACGACGGTGATGCTCGGGGAGCTGTTGTTCGAGGCCGGGATGCCCGCGGGCGTCGTGAATATCGTTCTGGGCTACGGGCCCGCCGTGGGCGGCCTGATGTCGACGCATGAGGCCGTGGATATGGTGACCTTCACCGGCTCGACTGCGGTCGGCAAGGCGATCTCGGCGGCCGCGTCGAGCACCTTGAAGAAGGTCGCGCTGGAGCTTGGCGGGAAGAACCCGCAAGTCGTGTTCCCCGATGCCGACATTGAGAGCGCAGCCGATGCGATCACCTTCGGCGTCTATTTCAACACCGGGCAATGCTGCAACTCGAGCAGCCGGATCATCGTCCATGAAGATATCGTGGATGAGGTGGTCGAGCGCGTGGTGGAACTGTCGAAGCGCGTGGCTTTCGGCGACCCGCTCGATCCGCGTACGCAGGTCGGGGCGATCATCTCCGTTCAGCATCAGGGCAAGATCGACGACTACGTTCGCGCGGCCGTCACTGAAGGCGCCGAGATCGCGCTGGGTGGCGGGCCGATGACCGTGCCGGGCCTCGAGGGGCAATTCTATCAACCCACCGTTGTGCGCGGCGTCTCGCCCGAGATGGCGATCGCCCGCGAAGAGGTCTTCGGACCGGTCCTCTCCGTTTTGACCTTCAGAACGATGGACGAAGCGGTAGCGCTAACGAACGATGCCAGCTACGGTTTGTCTGCGGGCGTTTGGAGCGAGAACGTCCACACCTGCCTCGAGTTCTCGACGCGGGCGCAGGCGGGCACTGTCTGGACGAATACCTGGATGGACGGTTTCCCGGAATTGAGCTTCGGCGGGGTCAAGCAATCCGGTCAAGGGAGAGAGATCGGACGCTACGGCCTCGAGGAGTTCTTCGAGATCAAGACGCTCGTGATGCGCATCGGTCGCACGCGTGAGCCTTGGGTGAGACCCGAATGACCTGATCGGTCGCACGGGAGGAGAAGTGTAACGACAACGCAGAGGGAGGAAAATCATGCGTAGTTACATCGGACGGACACTGAAAATGGCGAGCGTTCTGGCGCTCGTCGCAGGTTCGGCACAGGCGGAGGATGTGGAGGTCCTTCACTGGTGGACCTCGGGTGGCGAAGCTGCCGCGCTCAACGTCCTCAAGGACGATCTGCAGAAAGAAGGCATCGGCTGGAAGGACATGCCCGTTGCAGGTGGCGGTGGCCAAAGCGCGATGACCGTGCTGCGTGCGCGCGTCACCTCGGGTGATCCGCCGACCGCGGTTCAGATGCTCGGCTTCGACATCTCGGACTGGGCGCAGCAAGGCGCGCTGGCCGATCTCGACAAGGTCGCGGCCGATGGCAACTGGGATGCCGTGGTGCCTGCGGCGCTGCAGAAGTTCTCGAAATATGATGGCCATTGGGTCGCGGTTCCGGTGAACGTGCACTCGACCAACTGGGTCTGGTCGAACAAGAAGATGCTCGCCGATCTCGGTATCGAAGAGCCGAAGACCTGGGACGAGTTCATCGCTGCGATGCAGAAGGTGAAGGATTCCGGAAAGATCGCGCTCGCCGCGGGCGGCCAGCCCTGGCAGGAAGCCACGATGTTCGATGGCGTCGTGCTGTCGGTCGGTGGCCCCGAGTTCTACAAGAAGGCCTTCGTCGATCTCGATCCCGAAGCGCTCGGCGGTCCGCAGATGGTCGAATCCTTCAAGCGCATGGAGCAGCTTCACAGCTTCGTCGACCCGAACTTCTCGGGCCGCGACTGGAACCTCGCGACCGCGATGGTCATCAATGGCGAAGCCGCCTTCCAGATGATGGGCGACTGGGCCAAGGGTGAATTCCTGCGTGCCGGCAAAGAGGCCGAGGTCGATTTCGGCTGCTTCCGCACCCCGGGGACCGCAGACGATGTGACCTTCAACTCCGACCAGTTCGCGATGTTCAAGGTGGGCGAGGATGCGCAGGCCGCGCAGGACGCGATGGCGAAAGCCGTGATGTCGCCGTCGTTCCAGATCGCCTTCAACACGGTGAAAGGCTCTGTTCCCTCGCGCACGGACGTGTCGGACGAAGAGTTCGACGCCTGCGGCAAGAAGGCGATGGCTCAGCTGAAATCGGCGAGCGAGAACGGCACGCTTCTGGGTTCGATGGCGCATGGCCATGCTGACCCGGCTTCGGTGAAGAACGCGATCTATGACGTGGTGACGGCGAATTTCAACGGCGAATATGACGCAGAGACCGCCGCCAAGGAACTCGTCAAGGCCGTGTCACTGGCTCAGTAACAGGCCCTCGGGCCGGTCGATCTGACCGGCCCGAACCTCACCCATCCGTCTCATTTCCCCAAAGGAGAGAGCAATGGCCCGTCCGGTCCAGTCAGACTTGCGTACCCGGCTTCAGGAATGGATTCCCAAGATCGTCCTCGCGCCCTCTGTCGCGTCCATGTTGATCTTCGTCTACGGCTTCATCGTGTTCACCGGGTACCTGTCGTTCACAAACAGCCGGATCCTGCCGAGCTTCGACCTTGTCGGCTGGCACAATTACTGGCGGCTTTTCCAATTGCCGACCTGGACGATCGCGGTCCAGAACCTTGCGATCTTCGCCTCGCTCTACATCGCGATCTGTATCGCGATCGGGCTCACCCTCGCGATCTTTCTGGATCAGAAAATCCGCGGCGAGGGGATGTTGCGCCCGATCTTCCTCTATCCGATGGCGCTGTCGTTCATCGTGACGGGCACGGCGTGGAAATGGCTTCTCGATCCGGGCATCGGCATCGAACATACCCTGCATCTCTGGGGCTGGGAGAGCTTCCATTTCGGCTGGATCAAGAGCTCGTCCATGGCGATCTACACGGTGGTGATCGCCGCGGTCTGGCAGAGCTCCGGCTTCGTAATGGCGATGTTCCTCGCCGGGCTGCGCGGCATCGACAACGAGATCCTGAAAGCGGCACAGATGGATGGCGCCTCGAACTGGAACCTCTATCGCCGCATCATCATTCCGCAGCTTCGGCCCGCCTTCCTGTCGGCCTTCGTCATCCTCGCGCACCTCGCGGTCAAATCCTATGACCTCGTCATCGCGCTGACCGGTGGCGGCCCGGGCCGGGCAACCGAACTGCCCGCGACCTTCATGTATTCCTACACTTTCACCCGCAACGAGATGGGCGTGGGCGCAGCGTCGGCGGTTATCATGCTGATGACCATCGCCGCGATCATGATCCCCTATCTCTACGCTGAACTGAAGGAGCCGAAGTAATGTCCGGCGCCGTCGATACCGGGGTCGCGATCCGCACAAATCGCGTGACCCGCACCTTCATCTATCTCTTCCTGCTGCTCTTCGCGCTGTTCTACCTGCTGCCGCTCGCGGTGATGTTGATCAACTCGGTCAAACCTCTGAGCGAGATCACGGGCGGCAACATGATGGCGCTGCCCAATGTCTGGACCTTCGAGCCCTGGCGCGAAGCCTGGTCCTCGGCCCAGATCGGCGTTCAGCCGACCGGCCTGCGCCCCTACTTCATCAACTCGATCCTGATCGTGGTTCCGGCGGTGGCGATCTCGACCATCATGGGCGCGCTCAACGGGTACGTACTGACCAAGTGGCGGTTCCGCGGCGACACGATCCTGTTCGGGATGCTGCTGTTTTCCTGCTTCATTCCGTTCCAGATCGTGCTGATCCCGATGGCGCGGGTGCTGGGCATGATCGGGCTCGCAGGCTCGGTGCCGGGGCTGATCCTCGTTCACGTCGTCTACGGGCTCGGTTTCACGACGCTTTATTTCCGCAACTACTACTCGGCCTTCCCGACCGAGCTGGTGCGCGCGGCGCAGATCGACGGGGCCGGGTTCTTCCGGATCTTCTACCGCATCCTGCTGCCGCTGTCGGGGCCGATCATCGTGGTCACGATCATCTGGCAGTTCACCAATATCTGGAACGACTTCCTGTTCGGGTCGTCCTTCGCCGGGCAGGCCAGCCAGCCGATGACCGTCGCCTTGAACAACCTCGTTCAAAGCTCGACCGGCGTGAAGGCCTACAACGTTCACTTCGCGGGTGCGATCCTTGCGGCGCTGCCCACTCTCATCGTCTACATCGTCTCGGGGCGCTTCTTCGTGCGCGGCCTGATGGCGGGCTCAGTCAAGGGGTAATGCCAATGGGTCTCCTCGATATTTCAAACGTCACCAAGTCCTACGGCGCGGTCGAAGTGCTGCACAGCGTCGACATCTCGGTCGATGAAGGTGAATTCCTCGTGCTGGTCGGCCCGTCCGGCTGCGGCAAATCCACGCTTCTGAGCATGATCGCGGGTCTGGAAGGGATCACCTCCGGCGAGATTTCGATCAAGGGGCGCACGATGAACGGCGTGCACCCGTCGAAGCGCAACATCGCGATGGTGTTCCAGTCCTACGCGCTCTACCCGAACATGACGGTGGGCCAGAACATCACTTTCGGTCTCGAGATGCATGGCACGCCCAAACCCGAACGCGAGGACGCGATGAACCGGGTGGCGGAGATGCTGCAGATCGACAATCTGCTCTCGCGCAAACCGGGGCAGCTTTCGGGCGGTCAGCGTCAGCGCGTCGCGATGGGCCGTGCGCTGGTGCGCGACCCGGATGTGTTCCTGTTCGACGAGCCGCTGTCGAACCTCGACGCGAAACTGCGCGTCGACATGCGCACCGAGATCAAGAAACTGCACCAGAGCCTTGGCACCACGATCGTCTACGTGACCCACGACCAGATCGAGGCGATGACGCTCTCGACCCGGATCGCGGTGATGAACAAGGGCTATGTGCAGCAGCTCGGCACGCCGAAGGAAATCTACGACACGCCGTCGAATGTTTTCGTGGCGACCTTCATGGGCAGCCCCGCGATGAACGTGTTCCCGTCGCGGATCGTGGTGAAGGACGGCGCGCCGCATGCCGCCGTGACGGGCCATGACGGGGTGGAACAACTGCTCCGCTTCCCGCAAGCCAATCTCGCTCAGTGGGACGGGCGCGAAATCCTTCTCGGAATCCGGCCGGAGACGATCACCGATCCGGAGGGGGCCGATCGCAACGCCGCCCATATCGCGTCGCTGCGCAACCATATCGGCGTCACCGAACCCGCAGGGTCGGACACGTTCGTGACGATGACGCTGGGCGGGCGTGACGCCATCGCCCGGATGCGGGCCGATGTGACCGTGCGGGCGGGCGAGGTCTTCGATTTCGCCGTCAATATGGACAAGGCGGTCGCCTTCGATCCCAAGACGGAGGAGCGCATCCAGCCATGAGCGATGCCGACGTCATCATCATCGGTTCGGGCATGGGCGGTGCCACCACGGCGGCGGCACTGGCCCGGACGGGGCGGCGCGTGCTGGTGCTCGAGCGTGGCGAACGCCTGCCCGACACGCCGGACGCGCGCGACCCGGACGCGATTTTCGCGCGCGGTCATTACCGGCCCGAGGAAACCTGGCTCGATGGCGATGACGTGCCGTTCAACCCCGGCAACTACTACAATGTCGGCGGCAATTCGAAATTTTACGGCGCCGTTCTGATGCGCTACCGCAAGGCGGATTTCTCGCCGGTTGCGCATCAGGGCGGGACCACGCCGGGCTGGCCAATCGCCTATGACGAGATCGAGCCGTTCTACCAGAAGGCCGAGGCGCTCTATCAGGTGCGCGGTCAGCTTGGAGAGGACCCGACGGAGCCGCGCCATTCCGGTCTCTACGCCCATGCACCGGTCCCGGACGAACCCGATATCGTGGCGCTTCGGCGGCGGCTGAAATCGGTCGGGCTGCACCCGTCCTCCCTGCCGCTCGGGGTCGATATCGAGCGTTGGCTCGCGCATGGGCAAACGCCTTGGGATGCGTTCCCCGATACCTGCGGCGGCAAGATGGATGCCGAAAGCGTCGGTCTGGCGACGGCGCTGAAAGCCCCGAATGTGGAGCTGATGACGGGCGCGCGGGCGCGACGTCTGATCGTCGATGCCGAGAACCGCATCAGCGGGGTCGAGATCGAGAAAGACGGGCAGACGCAGACGCTGACGGCGTCGGTCGTGGTGCTCTCCGCCGGGGCGGTGCAAAGCGCGGCCCTCTTGCTGGCTTCTGCGAATGAGCGTCATCCGACCGGGCTGGCGAACGGTTCCGATCAGGTCGGGCGCAATTTCATGAACCACAATTGCTCGGCAGTTCTGGCGCTGCACCCGCTGCGCCGGAACCGGGCGATCTACCAGAAGACGTTGGCGATCAACGATTTCTACCTGTCGGGCGGGGCGAACGGTGCGCCGCTGGGCAATATCCAGCTGCTCGGCAAAATTTCCGGTCCGATTCTCGCCTCGGCCTCGCCGCTGCCGCGACCGGTGGCGAGCTGGATCGCCAACCGCTCGGTCGATCTTTACGCGATGTCCGAAGACCTGCCCAATCCCGAGAGCCGCGTGACGCTGAAGGACGGCAAGATCCGGCTCGACTGGAAGCGCTCCAACTGGGAGGCCCATCTCGAACTCGTCGCCATGCTGCGCAGAAAGCTGCGCGCTGCGGGCTACCCGATCGTGCTTGCGCGGCCGTTCGACCGGCAGACCCCGTCGCATCAATGCGGGACGGCACGGATGGGTAACGATCCGGCGTCGAGCGTCGTCGACACGTTCTGCCGCAGCCATGATCACCCGAACCTGTTCATCGCCGACGCGTCCGTCCTGCCGACCTCGGCTGCCGTGAACCCCGCCCTTACCGTCGCGGCGCTCGCCCTGCGCGCGGCCGAGCATATCGAACAGACAGAGCTTGCCGCCTGAGCCACCCGGGCTGCGGCGAGAGACTTGGCCAAAGGAGGCCAGCATGAAGACGACTTACGATTTCATCATTATCGGCGGCGGTTCGGCGGGCTCGGTGCTGGCCGGGCGTCTCTCCGAGGACCCGTCGGCTGACGTGCTGCTGCTCGAGGCGGGCGGCAGCGATCGCCATCCGTTCTATCATCTGCCCGCGGGCTTTGCGAAGATGACCAAGGGCATCGGCAGCTGGGGCTGGGAAACGGTTCCCCAGCGGCACATGCAGAACAAGGTCTTTCGCTACACGCAGGCCAAGGTGATCGGTGGCGGCTCCGCGATCAACGCGCAGGTCTATACCCGCGGCAATGCGCGCGATTACGACGAATGGCGTCAGATGGGATGCACCGGCTGGGGCTATGAGGACGTGCTGCCCTATTTCCGCAAGGCCGAGGATAACGCGAGCCTCGAGAACCGGTATCACGGCAAGGGCGGTCCGCTCGGCGTCAGCGATCCGCGTGCGCCCCTGCCGGTCTGCGAGGCCTATTTCGAAGCGGCTGCCGAGCTTGGCATCCCGCGCAATTACGACGTGAACGGCGAGAAGCAGGACGGGGTCGCCTATTACCAGCTGACCCAGCGAAATGTGCGCCGCTCCTCGGCTGCGATGGCCTATGTCGCGCCCAATCGTCACCGCGAGAACCTAACGGTGAAGCTGGGTGCGCAGGTGCGCCGGATCGTGGTCGAGAATGGCCGCGCGACCGGGGTCGAGCTTGTCGATGGCACGCAGCTTCGGGCGGAAAGCGAAGTGCTGCTGTGTTCCGGGGCGATCGGTTCTCCGCGGCTCTTGCAGCTGTCGGGCATCGGACCGGCGGATGAGCTGGCCTCGCTCGGGATCGATGTCGTCTTCGACCAGCCGGAGGTGGGGTCCAATCTGCAGGATCACCTCGACCTTTATTGCATCAGCGAACTGTCGGGCCCCTATAGCTACGACCGCTATGCGAAGCCGCATTGGGCGGCGCTGGCGGGGCTGCAATATCTGTTCGGACGCAAGGGGCCGGTGGCGTCGTCTTTGTTCGAAACCGGCGGTTTCTGGTATGCCGATCCCGAGGCGCGGTCCCCGGATCTGCAGTTCCATCTCGGGCTCGGGACCGGCATCGAACACGGCGTCGTCTCGATGCCGCAGGGAGGTATCACGCTCAATTCCTGCTATCTGCGCCCGCGCTCGCGCGGCAGCGTCCGCCTGCAAAGCGACGATCCGGCGAAGGCGCCGCTGATCGATCCGAACTACCTGCAGGATCCGCTTGATCGCGAAATGTCGATCCGCGGGCTGAAGCTGACGCAGGAAATCCTGTCGCAATCGCCCTTGCGCAAATATATCCTCGCCGAGCGCCTTCCGGGACCTGACGTCCGAACCGATGAGGATTACTTCGATTTCATCTGCACCCATTCGAAAACGTCGCATCACTGCGCGGGGACATGTCGCATGGGCGCCGATCCGGGGGCTGTCGTAGACCCGACATTGCGGTTCAACGGGATCGAGGGGCTGCGCGTCGTCGATAACTCGATCATGCCGCGCGTGATCTCGTCCAACACCAACGCAGCGGCGATCATGATCGGCGAGAAAGCCGCCGATATGATCCGCGCGTCACATGGAGGCTGACATGACAGTGCGCCACATCGTTCTCGTCAAATTCAAACCCGAGCTGAGCGAGGAAGAGATCGCGCCGCTCTGGCAGGAGCTGCACGCGATCGAGGGCAAGGTGGACGGGCTTGGCGCGATCTGCGCGGGCCGCTCCGAGAGCCCCGAGAAGATCGAGCGCGGCTACATGCACGGCTTCACGGTCGATTTCCGCGACTGGGAGGCGCTCGCCGCCTATCAGGAACATCCCGATCACCGGGCGCTCGGTGCGAAGCTCGTGGCCAACGCCCAAGGCGGGATCGACGGCATCCTCGTTTTCGACCTTGAGATCGCGGCTCAGCCGCAGGGGGCGTGACATGGCGCCGAGCGACCGCAGACCGACGATCATCGACGTGGCCCGCAAGGCCGGGGTATCGAAATCGACCGTCAGCCTCGTGATCCAGAACAGCCCCCTGGTGAAGCAGAAAACGCGCGAGCAGGTGCAGGCTGCGATGGCCGAGATCGGCTATGTCTATAACCGGGCGGCGGCCAATCTGCGCAGCGCCGGGGCAGGGCTCGTCGGTCTCGTGATCAACGACCTTCGCAACCCGTTCTTCACCGAATTCGCGACATCCGTTCAAATGGCGTTGTCGAGCCGCGGCTATGCGGCCGTCGTGGCCAATACCGACGAAGACCCCCAGCTTCAGGCGCAGGTGGTCGAGGCGATGATCGAGCACGGCGTCTCAGCGATGATCCTGTCGCCCGCCTATGGCGACGAGGCACTGAGCTTCGAGGCGCTTCAGCGGGCGGGTATTCCGGCGATGCAGGTGCTGCGCAAAGTCGAGATGCGGACCGAGCTTTTCCCCTTCGCCGCGCCGGACTATCCGAACGGGACGCGCATCGCGACCGAGCATCTCCTCGAACAAGGCGCGAAGCGGATCGCTTTCGTGGGCGGTCTGGAAGGCCGGGCCGTAACGCAGGAACGTATGGCGGGGTATCTGAGTGCGATAGAGAGCGCCGGGCTCGAGCCCCATGTTCTGACCGGCAGCGCGAGCCGCGCCTTCGGCAGGCAGGCGGCGCATGAGCTGGCAAAGGATCATCCGGAGGTCGATGCCGCGGTCTGCTTCAACGATCAGGTCGCGCTCGGGATGATTTCGGGCTGCGCCGAGATCGGGCGCAATGTCGGCCGCGATCTGCGCATCGTGGGCTTCGATGACATCGAGGAGGCGGCCCATTCCTGGCCGCCGCTCAGCTCGGTGCGCTGCGATATTGACGGCTTCGGGAAGCTTGTCGCCGAAACGATCCTGGCCTGGCTCGAGAACGACAAGGTGCCGGCGCCGGAAATCCGCACGCCGGTCTCGCTGGCCATACGTGGATCGAGTGGCGAGACACCCGCGGGCTGAGACGACAGGGAGACGGGAGGCCCGCCCGTTCGGACGAAACAGAGACGAGACCGCGCGGAGAGACACCGGCGCGAACAGGAGAGGAGTGTTCAAATGACAGAGATCCGCGTTGCCGTGCTCGGCGCTTCGGGGTGGATGGGCAAAGTCCATACGATGGCCTACCAGACCTTTCCGCATTTCTTCGGGACCGAGGGGGGCACGGCGCGCGTCGTCACCCTCGTCGATCGCAATCCCGCGCGGGCGCAGGAGCTTGCCGCCCGGGTGCCCGGTGCGCGGATCGTTCAGGACTGGCGCGAGGTGATCGCCGATCCCGAGGTCGATCTTGTGGATATCTGCCTGCCCGACAACCTGCATTACGAGGTCGCGAAAGCCGCGCTCGAAGCGGGCAAGCATGTCTTCTGCGAAAAGCCCCTTGCCGAGTCCGCCGAGGAGGCGCGCGAGCTTGCCGATATCGCGAAGGCGCGCGGCCTGATCACCCGCGTCGGCCACGGCTTCCCGCGCAACCCCGTCCATGATCTCGCGAAGGAGATCATCGATGCGGGCGAGATCGGTGAGATCACGATGTTCAAAGGGTGCCAGCATGTCGACATGTATGGCGATCCGATGGTGCCCTACATGTGGCGCGCCGATGGGTCGCTCGCGCCGACCGGGATCGTCGGGGATACTGGCAGCCATGTCTTCAGCTTCATGGAATTCCTCGTCGGTCGCGTCTCGTCTCTGATTGCCAACAACATCATCGTCACGCCGCGCCGTCCCAAGATCGAAGGGCTGGGGCTCGGTGAGACGGCGGAGCTGACCGGCAGCGAGGAATGGGCCGATATCACCAATCCCGACGCGAGCCAGATTCTGTGCACGTTCGAGAACGGTGCGAACGGGATCGTGGATTTCAGTCGTGTCGCGACCGGGCGCAAATTCATGCAGACCTATGAGATCTACGGCACGAAAGGCAGCCTCGCCTATACGTTCGACGAGGTGAACCGGCTGCGCTTCTACACCAATGCCGATCCGATCGGGCGCCGCGGCTACCGCGAGATCGATGTCGGGCCGGAGCATCCGACCTACGCGGCCTTCCTGCCGCTGCCGAATTTCGCGCTCGGCTATAACGAGACCAAGATCATCGAAGCGGCGGAGGTCATCCGCTCCATCGTCTCCGGCAAGGCGATGTGGCCGACCTTTGAGACAGGCCATCACATCACCCAGATCGTCGACGCCTGCATGAGCTCGTCCCGGCAACGCGCCTGGGTCGATATTCCGCAAAGCTGACCGGACCGCAAACGGAGCCAAGACATGGACAGTGCAATCCCTCAGGAAATCCTAGACGCCCTGACCGATATCGAGATGCCGCGGCTGCGGGCCGACGAGGCGATCCCGGAGATGCTCGAGGTTGCGGGCCTCACCCTGCCGGTCTATCGCACCGGCTGCCTCGTCGTCGGCAGCGGGGCCGCGGGGCTTCGCGCCGCCGTCGAACTCAAGCGGCGCGGCGGCGAGGTCATCGTCGCGAGTCAGAGCGCCTGGGGCGGGACCTCCGCCTGCTCGGGTTCCGACAAGCAGACGCTGCACACCGCGAATACCGCCGATCACGGCGACGATTTTCAGGCGATGGCGCGGGCGATCCGGGCTGGCGGCGCGATGGACGAGGATACGGCCTATATCGAGGCGGTCGGCTCGCCGCGCATGATGGCCTCGCTGCAATATCTCGGCCTGCCGCTGCCGCAGGACCGGTTCGGCGCGACGCTGCGCTACAAGACCGACCATGACGAGACCGGACGCGCGACGAGTTGCGGCCCCCGAACCTCGCGGCTGATGGTCAAGGTGCTGGCGGAAGAGGCGCTGCGGCTCCACGTGCCGATCTTTAACCACACGACGGTCGTGCAACTGCTCACCGAAGGCGAGGGGGATGACCGCCGGACCACCGGGGCGCTGGCGTTCCGCAAATCCGACCGCAATGAGGTCAATCCCTATGGTCTCGTGCTGTTTGCCGCGCCGAATGTCGTGCTGGCAGCAGGCGGGCCGGGCGAGCTTTATCGCGACAGCGTCTATCCCAATGGCTGTTTCGGCACGCTGGGTCTCGCGCTCGAAGCGGGGATCGAACTGGTGAACCTCACCGAGAGCCAGTTCGGCATCGGGACGCGCCGCGAAGGGTTCCCGTGGAATCTCTCGGGGACTTACGTGCAATCCCTGCCGCATATCTATTCGGTCGATGCCGAAGGGCGCGAGCATCATTTCCTCGCGCAATATTACCGGACGACGCAGGAGTTGGCTTCCAACGTGTTCCGCAAGGGCTATCAATGGCCGTTCCACGCGACGCGGATGCTGGATTTCGCGTCGAGCCTCGTCGATCTGGCGATCTGGCGCGAGAGCGCTGGGGGGCGCCGGGTCTTCATGGACTTCAATCGCAACCCGCTGCCGGTGCCCGGCGATCAGCCTTTCGATCTCACTCGCCTCGACGAGGATGTGCGGACCTATCTAGGCACGGCCGGGGCGGATCAGGAGTTGCCGATCGACCGGCTGCGCCACATGAACCCGCTCGCGATCGAACTGTACCGCCGCTACAAGGTCGACATCGCCGCCGCGCCGCTCGAATTCGCGGTGAACAACCAGCATATGAATGGTGGGATCGCGGTCGATCCCTGGGGACGTTCCAACCTGCGCGGTGTCTATGCCGCGGGAGAGGCGGCGGGCACGCATGGCGTGACGCGCCCGGGCGGATCGGCCCTGAACGCCGGTCAGGTTTTCGGCACCCGCGTTGGCGAGCATATCGGCGCGAGCCGCACGGCCCATGCGCCGGATGCTGTCGGATCGGAGGCCCTCACTGCGGCGGTGACGGATCTGCTTGCACGGTTGAACACGGACAGCGCGCATTCCGTGAAGTCGGTCCGCGACGAAGTTCAGGCCCGGATGAGCGACCATGCTGGGATGATCTGCAACGGCGAGGACGTGGCCGAAGCGCTTGCAGCGGCGCGCCAGTTGAACCGGAGCTTGCGCAGCGGCGGGATCGCCCCGGAGCGCGCGGGCGATGGCGGTCGCGCGATCCAGTGGCAGCAGATGGCGCTTGCCTCCGAGGCCGTCCTTGCCGCGCTCGACCAGTATATCTCGCAAGGCGGTGGCAGCCGCGGCGCGCGCGCGATCTGTTCCGACGAGGGCGAAGCGATCCCGATGGCGCGCGACACGGATCTGGGCGCGTTCCGCTTCAAGACGGAGCGCGACATCGACAAACAGACGCAAATCCTCGTCCGTCTGGAGGGGGAAGACTTGAAGATCGACAACCGCGAAAACCGCAGCTTCGACGAGAGCGCACGCGCGTTCTTCGAGCGGGACTGGCCCGATTGGCTGACCGGCCGCATCTTTGACCTCGACGCGAAAGGCCTGCGCGAATGAGTGAGAATCCGAAGAAGATGGTCGCCATCGGCGAAGCGATGCTGGAACTCGCCCCGGTCGAGGGCGGCACGTTCCGCCTCGGTTATGCGGGCGATACGTTCAACACGCTGTGGCATGCGGCGCAACTGCTTGGGTCGCGTGCCCGGGCGGGCTTCGTCACGCGCATCGGCGAGGATAAGCTGTCCGGTCGTTTCCTCGCAGAGATGGAGGCGGATGGCTTGGACATCTCCACCGTTCAGCGCGATTCCGAGCGCGAGATGGGCCTCTACATGATCGAGCTCGAGGGGGCGGAGCGCAGTTTTCACTATTGGCGCCAGCTCTCTGCGGCGCGTCGGCTCGCGGATGATCCCGATACCCTCGGGCGCGCCTTGTCCGGCGCGGATCTCGTCCATGTGTCGGGCATCACCCTTGCCATTCTCTCGCCGGAGGCGCGCGAGACGTTGTTCGACGCGATTGCCAAGGCGCGCAGCGATGGCGCGCGTATTTCCTTCGATCCGAACTATCGGCCACGGCTCTGGCAATCGCCGGAGGAGGCGCGTGACACGTGTCTGCGCATGCTCGCCCATACCGATATCGCGCTGCCGAGTTTTGACGACGAGGCTGCCTTGTGGGGCGATGCGACACCGGAACAGACCTTGGCACGATTGAGCGGGCAGGGGGTGGCGGAGATCGCCGTGAAGGATGGCGCGCAACCCGTCTGGTATCTTGCCGAGGGGCGTACCGGTCGGCGCGATACCCCGGTTCTGACAGAGCTGCGCGATACCACCGGCGCGGGCGATGCGTTCAATGCGGGCTATCTTGCCGCCCGTCTTCTTGGGTACCCGGTCGAACAGGCGATCGGGATGGGGCAGACAGTCGGCGGCGCGGTCTTGGGCGAGCCGGGCGCGCGGCTGGGCAAGGACGCAGCGCGCGCCCTCGCGGCATCGCTCGAATAGGGCGGTTATGGTCCATCGCGTGACCTCATGCCTATGCGGTGGTCGTCATTCCGCCGCGCCGTGACGCTTCAAACCTGTCAGGCTGCCGTGTCGGGCGCGGGTCTTCCACCCACGCCAAACGGCTCTGGCATCCGAAAATAGGTAAGCGTTGACGTGTTTTCTTCGCACGAACCTCATTCGCCTTCAGGATGGGCATGCCTTTGGCTTTCATAGAGAGACAGGTCGGGGAGGCCTATGGCTCCGAGTGCTGCCGGGACTGCGGGCGACAGAGGATCCACATTGGCAATGGCCTCAATTCGGGAATGGAGGTCGCAGAGAGGTCCCGTAATCAGGTCTGCCATCGGGCTGAAGCTCATGCCCCAGGCCTTCAGTATGTCGACCGAGGCGTCGAACATAGCTCGTGTGTCTGCGGCACGCCCGGCGCGACGCGCCCTCCACTCGGTGAAGAGAGCAAGCCTGACGTTGGCACAGCGTGCCTCGGCCTTGATGAGTCCCTCGTCTTAAGAGACCTGTTAATTTCACGGAGGGGTTCGACGTCCGTAAACTTATTCGGGACGCGCATGCGGAAGCAGTAGGTCTTGCCCGTTGCTCCACCCGGGTGCAGTTCTTGCAAATTCCACCCGCAGTTGGGTGGAGCGATTTCTCCAAAGAAACTGGGAACTTCCACCGCCCGAGAGAAAATTTCGTTCTCCCTCGAGCCTGCATCTCCTGGGCACCATTACTCAAAAAGTCGCGCAACTCATCCGGGTTGCGCGACTTTTTAGGTTCCGGGCTGTGCATTTTCGCGCAGGCGCGCGCTGGGCCTTATTTCCTGCGGAAAAAGCGCGCGCGGTCGTAAAGCGCTTCGAGCCGCGCCATGCGGGCCGAAGTTTCTTCCCATGTCAGCGACTGGATCGCGGCCATGAGCGTTTCGACCAGAACCTGAATCGCGACCGTCGAATCCCAGGCCGAGGGCGCTTCGATCTGCGCCGAAAAGCGATAGCGCGCATGGGCCGCGGCGGGCGAGACCCAAGGATCGGTGATCAGCACGACTTCCGCGCCCTGCTCGACCGCCATCTCCACCAGTTGCAGCACGCTCGATTCGTAGCGGCGAATGTCGAAAACCAAGAGCACGTCGCCCTTCTGCATCTCGAGAAGCGCGGGCGGCCAGCTGTTCGAGAGCGGTTCGAGCAGCTCGACCCCGGGGCGGATCACCTTCATATGCGCCACGAAATAGGCCGCGATCGGGCCGGTGATCCGGCCCCCGGTCGCAAAGATGCGGCGCTTCGGGTCGGCCATCAGCGCGGCAGCGGCGTCGAATTCAGCATGGTCGATCTGCTTCAGCGTCGCCTGCATATTGCCCAGAACCGTATCGGCGAAACGGTTGATCATATGGGTGTCGGGCGCATCCCCCGCCCAGCGATCGTGTTTGACCAGCGGCGAGACAAGCTGCGCCTCCAACTCGTCGCGCACCGCCTGCTGCAGCCCCGGATAGCCGCCATAGCCCATCTTCTGCGCCAATCGCACCACGGTGGGAGAGGAGACCTCGGCGGCCCGCGCCAGCTGCGCGACAGATCCCAGAAGCGCCATCGGATAGTGGCGCAGGATATGTCCGGCGAGTTGCTTCTCGGTCCGGGTCATCTCTTCGATGCCCGTCCGGAGCCTGTCTTCGATGCTTTGCGTCGCTGCTGACAAATCGGGCACCCCCGTGCGAATCAAGTTAGAAATGATTGTAACAGAATTTTCTTCTCTGAAATTTTCTTGACAGATGCGGCTTGGCGGGGCGAGCCTGCCCCTAGGACGCGACGTAGAATCGCGCCGCTCAACAGAGAGGGACCGATTTGAACAGCGCGCATGTAGCGGTGGAAATCGAAGGCGCGGATCGACCGGGTGAGGTCGTTCTGGTCTGCGAACATGCGTCGAATGCCTTTCCTGCGCCTTGGGGCGATCTGGGTCTGACACCCGATCAGCGCGAGGCGCATATCGCTTGGGATCCCGGCGCGCTGGGCCTTGCGCGCGGTCTGGCTGCGAAACTGCAGGCACCGCTGGTCGCCGCCCGCCAGTCGCGGCTGATCTACGATCTCAATCGTCCGCCGCATCATCCGGGTGCGATGCCTGTGACCTCCGAAATTCACGACATTCCCGGTAATGCGGCGCTTTCGCCGGACGACCGTAGTGCGCGCACCGAGGCGCTATACGAGCCGTTCCACGCAGCCCTACGCAGTCTGATCGCCGAGCGGTTGGCCCGCGGGCGGCCGACGGCGCTGGTGACGGTCCATTCCTTCACGCCGATCTGGTTCGGGAAGCCCCGTGAGGTCGAGCTTGGCGTGATCCACGATGCCGATCCGAGCCTGGCGCAGGCGGTTCTCGAGGAAGCCCGCCGTGTCACCGAGCTCGATGCGCGTCTTAACGAACCTTACTCGGGCGCGGATGGCGTCTGTCATACGCTGGCGCTGCAGGCCACGCCGATGGGGCTGCCGAATGTCATGCTGGAGCTGCGCAACGATCTGATAGCCGATCCTACCGCGCAAGAGGCGATGGCCGCGACGCTTGCCCCGGTGCTGCAAGCCGCGCTGTCGCAGATCACCGCAAATAACGGGGAGGCCGCCTGATGCCACGCTGGAGTGTCGCCTATGTTCGCCTGATCGACGGGTTCAACCGCAAGCTCGGCAAGGTGGCGATGTACCTTCTCTACGTGATGATGGCGATCATGCTGTTCTCATCGCTGACGAAGATCTTCGAGATTCCCGCGCTCTGGACGCTGGAGATGGCCCAGTTCACGCTGGTTGCCTATTACATGCTCGGCGCGCCGTGGACGCTTCAGGGCGACACGAACGTGCGGATGGACCTGCTGTATTCCCGCTGGTCTCCGAAAGGGCAGGCCTGGTGGGATGCCTTCACCGTTTTCGCGCTGATGTTCTACCTCGGGATCATGGTCTACTCGGCCTTCGATTCCACGGTCTATTCCTTCGAATATAACGAGCGAAACCCGACCGCATGGCGTCCGGTGCTGTGGCCGATCAAGGTCATCATCACCACGGGCTTCGCGCTTCTGTTCCTGCAGGCCGTGGCGCTTCTGATCCGCGATGTCGCGACTATTCGCGGAGAGGAAATCTGATGGATCACAACACCATCGCCCTTTTGATGTTCTCGACGATGCTGCTGATGATGCTGACCGGTCAGCGCGTCTTCGGTGCCATCGGCTTCGTCGCCGTCGTCGCGGCGTTCTGGCTCTGGGGGCCGGGCGGCACGCAGATGGGCTTCGGCTCGGTGATGAAGCTGATGAAATGGACGCCGCTGCTGACGCTGCCGATGTTCGTCTACATGGGCTACGTGATGTCCGAGAGCCGTCTGGCCGAAGACCTCTATCGCATGTTCCACGTTTGGTTCGGGCCCTTACCGGGGGGCCTCGCCATCGGGACGATCATGCTGATGGTGATGATCTCGGTGATGAACGGGCTGTCGGTTGCTGGCATGGCGATCGGGGCGACGATCGCGCTGCCGGAACTGCTGCGGCGCAACTACGACAAGCTGATGATCTCGGGCGTCATTCAGGCGGGCTCGTCCTTGGGCATCCTGATCCCGCCTTCGGTCGTGCTGGTGCTGTTCTCGCTGATCGCGCGGCAGCCGGTGTCGGAACTCTGGCTGGCAGGCGCGGTGCCGGGGCTGCTGATGGCCACGCTTTTCGTCGCCTATATCGTGATCCGCTGCAAACTGAACCCCGATCTCGCCCCGCCGATGGATGCGGAAGAGCGCGCCGCGATCACCATGCGCGAGAAGCTGCGGCTGCTGCGCGCGGGCCTGATGCCGGTCTTCATCTTCGTTGCGATGATGGTGCCTTTTCTTAAGGGCTGGGCGAGCCTGACCGAAGCCTCGGTGATCGGCGCTCTTGCGGCTGTATTCGCCGCCGCGATCAAGCGGCGCTTCACCTGGCAGGTGTTCCAGGTCGCGACCGAGAACACGCTCAAGATCACTGTGATGTTCATGCTGATCATCACCGCGGCGCTGTCCTTCGGGGCCGTGTTCGACGGTTTGGGCGCGGGCCGCGCGATCGAGGATTTCTTCACCGACAGCCTCGGCCTCGGTCCGTGGCAGATCCTGATCCTGATGCAGCTGAGCTTCCTCGTGATGGGGATGTTCCTCGACGACACGGCGATGCTGGTGATCGTGGCGCCGGTCTATGTCTCGCTCGCCCGGCATCTGGGCTTCGACATGATCTGGTATGGTGTCCTTTATACCATCACCTGTCAGGTTGCCTATCTGACGCCCCCCTTCGGTTATAATCTGTTCCTGATGAAGGCGATGGCGCCGAAGGATTTCACCCTGCCGGTGATCTACGCCTCGGTGATTCCCTTCGTGGGCGTAATGGTTCTGACGCTGATCCTCGTGATGATCTTTCCGCAGCTGGCGCTCTGGCTGCCGCATGCGGTGCTTGGAAGATAACCATAACCCGGAAAAACCGGGATCAACCAACAAGGAGAGAGAGTGATGACGACAAGAAGACAGTTCCTCACCACCGGTGCGGTGGGTGCGGCTGCGGCGGGGCTTGCGGCCCCGGCCGTCGCGCAGACCACACCGATCAAGTGGCGTATGCAGACCTATGCCGGTCCTGCGCTGGCCGAGCAGGTCGTGGACAATTGCATCAAGACCTTCAACGAAATCGCCGATGGCGAGATGGAGATCGAACTTTACTACGCCGACCAGCTGGTGCCGACCTCCGAGCTGTTCCGCGCGATGCAGTCGGGCACGATCGACGCCGTGCAATCCGACGATGACTCGATGGCTTCGCCCACCGAAGTCACCGTCTTCGGCGGCTATTTCCCCTTCGGCCTGCGCTACTCGCTCGATGTGCCGACGCTGTTCAACGAATGGGGCCTCAACGAGATCTGGGACGAGCAGTATTCGGCCGTTGGTGTGAAGCACATCTCGGCGGGCTCGTGGGACCCGTGCAACTTCGCGATGAAAGAGCCGGTGAAGTCGCTCGACGATCTCAACGGCAAGCGGGTCTTCACCTTCCCGACCGCCGGGCGCTTCCTTGCGCAATTCGGCGTCGTGCCGGTGACGATCCCGTGGGAAGACGTGGAAGTCGCGCTGCAGACCGGCGAGCTGGACGGCGTCGCATGGTCGGGCATCACCGAGGATTACACCTCGGGCTGGGGCAAGAACGCGCCCTACTTCCTGACCAACAACATCTCGGGCGCCTGGATCGGCCACTTCTTCGCCAACATGGATCGTTGGAATGAAGTGCCGGATCGTCTGAAGACGCTGATGAAGACCTGCTTCGATCAATCGCATTACCACCGCCAGTACTGGTACTGGTCGGGCGAGGCGAAGCTACGCGTCGAAGGCACCGATATGGAGCTGACGACCATTCCGGACGCCGAATGGCAGAAGGTCGAAGACGCCGCCCACAAGTTCTGGGACGAGATCGCGGCCGAAAGCGAGTTGAAAGCCAAAGTCGTCGACATCTTCAAGAAATACAACGCGACGATGGCGAAGGCAGGCCCGCCCTATCGCTGCGGCTAAGCAAAGCGGGGGCGGCGGAAACGCTGCCCCTACGACGCAACATTTGCCCTCTTGTGGGGCCCCGCACCGCGCGGCAATCTCGCGCGGTGATCTTGATCCCGGAGGAACTCATGTCGCGCAAATTATCGTTCGACGCGCTCAAGAAATCGGTCAATGCAGGCGAGGTCGATACGGTCATCGCAGCCCTTGTGGATATGCAGGGGCGGCTTCAGGGCAAGCGGTTCCACGCGGCGCATTTCATCGACAGCGCATGGGAAGAGACCCATTGCTGCAACTACCTGCTGGCGACCGACATGGAGATGGTCACCGTGCCGGGCTATGACGCGTCCAGCTGGGAGCGCGGCTACGGCGATTACGTGATGAAGCCCGACATGGAGACGCTGCGGCTGATCCCGTGGGTTCCGGGCACGGCGCTGGTGATCTGCGATCTGCTCGATCATCACAGCCACGAGCCGATCCCCCATGCGCCGCGCCAGATGCTGAAATCGCAGCTCAAGCGCGCCAAGGACATGGGCTTTGACGTGATGATGGCGACCGAGCTGGAATTCTTCCTGTTCGAGGAAAGCTATCCGCAGCTCTTCGACGCGGGCTATCCCGATCCGACCCCGGTCGCGCGCTACAATGTCGACTATTCGCTGATGGGCAATTCGCGCGCCGAACCGGCGATGCGGGCGATGCGCAACGCGCTTTATGCGGCGGGCGTGCCGGTCGAATGCTCCAAGGGCGAGGCCGAATGCGGTCAGGAAGAGCTGAACGTGAAATATGCGGGCGGGCTTCAGACCGCTGACATGCATGTGCTGGTCAAGCAATGCGCCAAGGAAGTCGCCCAGTCGCACGGGCTTTCGGCGACCTTCATGGCGAAATACCACACCGACAAGGCGGGCTCGTCGAGCCACGTGCACCAATCGCTCTGGAAGGGCGGAAAGCCTGCCTTCTTCGACAAGGACGCGCCCAATGGCATGTCCGAACTGATGCACCAATTCCTTGCGGGGCAACTGACCCATGCGCGCGAGATCACCTATTTCCTCGCGCCCTACACCAACAGCTACAAGCGCTTCTGCGAGGGGCTTTTCGCGCCGACGAAAGCGGTCTGGTCGCTCGACAACCGCACCGCGGGCTTCCGCATCTGCGGCGAGGGCACGAAATCCATCCGCGTCGAATGCCGCATAGGCGGGGCGGACCTGAACCCCTATCTGGCCTGCGCGTCGCTTCTCGCGGCGGGGCTGGCCGGGATCGAGGGCGAGATGGACCCGGGCCCGGAAGCCGCGGGTGACATCTACAAGGCGGGCGAAGTGACCGAGGTGCCGAAATCCCTGACCGAGGCGCTGGGCGCTCTGGAAGGTTCGGACATGCTCAAATCCGCCTTCGGTGAGGACGTGATGGCCCATTACGTGCGCGCCGCTCGCTGGGAAATCGAAGAACAGAACCGAGTTGTGACCGACTGGGAGCGGATGCGCGGTTTCGAACGCGCCTGAGTTTTGACAGACCCGCGGGGCCCTACACCCCGCAAGGAGACATGATGACCAAGACCCTGAAATGTATCTCGCCCGTCGACGGGCAGATCTATGCCGAACGCGAGGCGCTGAGCGCCTCCGACGCGCAGGCACTGGCCGCGAGCCTGCGCGCCGCGCAGCCCGCATGGGCCGAGCGCCCGCTGCCCGAGCGTATCGCGCTCGTCGAGGCGGGCATCGCCAAGCTAAACGAGATGAAGGATCTCGTGGTCGAGGAGCTTGCGTGGCAGATGGGCCGCCCGACCCGCTATGGCGGCGAATTCGGCGGCATGAACGAGCGCGCGGGCTACATGGCCTCGATCGCTGAAGAGGCGCTGGCCCCGATGGTGGTCGAGCAGAGCGACAGCTTCCTGCGCCAGATCGCGCGCGAACCGGTCGGCGTCGTCTTCATCATCGCGCCGTGGAACTACCCCTATATGACGGTGATCAACTCGCTGGTTCCGGCGCTGATCGCGGGCAACACGGTGATGCTGAAGCATGCGACGCAGACGATGCTGGTGGGCGAGCGCATCGCCGAGGCCTTCCACGCGGCGGGCGTGCCGCAGGACGTGTTCCAGAACGTCTACCTGACGCACGAGACCTCGGAAGAGCTGATGGGCGCGAAGGCGTTCGATTTCGTCAACTTCACCGGTTCGGTCGGCGGTGGCCGCGCGGTGGAGCGCGCTCTGGCGGGCACCTTCACCGGGCTGGGCCTCGAACTGGGCGGCAAGGATCCGGGCTATGTGGCCGCGGATGCCGATCTGGATGCGGCGGTCGACGGGCTGATGGACGGCGCGCTTTTCAATGCGGGCCAGTGCTGCTGCGGGATCGAGCGGATCTACGTCCATGCCAGCCTCTACGACGCCTTCGTCGAAAAGGCCGCATCCTGGGCGAGCAAGCTGACCCTCGGCAATCCGTTCGAGCCGGAAACGACCCTCGGCCCGATGGCCAACAAGCGCTTCGCCGAAGTGGTGCGCGGCCAGATCGAGGATGCGATCACCGATGGCGCCAAGCCGCTGCTCGACCCCGAGCTGTTCCCGGCCGATGACGGCGGCGCCTATCTCGCGCCGCAGATCCTCGTCGATGTGAACCACGAGATGCGCGTGATGCGCGAGGAAAGCTTCGGTCCGGTCGTCGGCATCATGCCGGTGAAGGATGACGAGGAAGCCATCGCCGCGATGAACGATTGCGATTACGGGCTGACCTGCTCGATCTGGACCGCCGATCCCGCCCGCGCCGAGGCGATGGGCAAGCGGCTGCAGACCGGCACCGTCTTCATGAACCGCTGCGACTATCTCGACCCGGCGCTGTGCTGGACCGGCTGCAAGGAAACGGGCCGTGGCGGCTCGCTTTCGGTGCTGGGCTATCACGCGCTGACGCGTCCGAAATCCTACCATCTCAAGAAGGTGACGAAATGACTGCCCCCACCGCAAACTGGTCCTATCCGACCACGATCAAATTCGGCCCCGGCCGGATTTCGGAACTGGCCGATCACTGCAAGTCCGTGGGTATCGCGAAGCCGCTTCTGGTGACCGACAAGGCGCTGGCGGCGCTGCCGATCACCGCTGGGGCGCTCGACGTGCTGGACGCGGCGGGCCTTGGCCGCGCGGTTTTCTCCGAGGTCGATCCGAACCCGAACGAGGGCAACATGGCCGCCGGGATCGAGGTCTATAAGGCGGGCGGCCATGACGGCGTGATCTGCTTCGGCGGCGGCTCCGCGCTCGATCTGGGCAAGATGATCGCGCTGATGGCCGGGCAGGACGCTTCGCTGAGCGTCTGGGATCTGGAGGATATCGGCGATTGGTGGACGCGCGCGAATGGTGATGCCATCGCGCCGATCATCGCGGTGCCGACGACGGCCGGGACCGGCTCGGAGGTCGGGCGCGCGGGCGTTCTCACCAATTCCGAGACTCACAAGAAGAAGATCATCTTCCACCCGAAACTGATGCCTGCGATCACGATCTGCGATCCGGAGCTGACGGTCGGCATGCCGCCCTTCATCACGGCGGGTACCGGGATGGACGCGCTGGCGCATTGCCTCGAGGCGTTCTGCAGCCCGCATTACCACCCGATGAGCCAGGGGATCGCGCTCGAAGGGATGCGGCTCGTCTTCGAGAACCTTCCGCGCGCCTATACGACGCCGGACGATCTGGAGGCGCGCGCCAACATGATGTCGGCAGCGGCGATGGGCGCGGTGGCGTTCCAGAAAGGCCTCGGCGCGATCCATTCGCTGAGCCACCCGGTCGGCGCGGTCTACGGCACCCATCACGGCACCACCAATGCTTGCGTGATGCCGATGGTGCTCGACTTCAACCGCGCCACCATCGAGGAGCGGATCAACCGCGCGGCGGCTTACCTGGGCATCGCGGGCGGCTTCGAGGGCTTCAAGGCCCGGATCGAGAGCCTGCGCACCGAATTGTCCATCCCGGCGAACCTGACCGAGATGGGCGTGAAGCGCGAAGATCTCGACATGCTCGTCGAGATGGCGCTGGAAGATCCGTCCTGTGGCGGCAACCCGGTCGAGATGACGGCCGAGAATACCCGCGCGCTTTACGAGGCGTGCCTTTGACATCGGCGCGAGCGGGGGCTGCGCCCTCGCTCGTTGGCGCGGCTCACGCGTCTGTAACTAGTGTTGATGAGGAATTTTGCTTCAACATCTGTACTGCCAAAAATCTGTTACAACGCCCGCATAAAGGGTCGCCGATGCCGGAGCCAACCGGACGGCACAACCGTCGAAAGACATTAGCTCGGGGGAGACAGGACCGCATGAGGCGGCACCGCCCTCCATCAACGGGGAGAGACCTGAAAATGACCTTCAAGTTCCGTTATCTTGCAGCGGCCAGCGCCATGGCCCTTGCTGCCAGCACCGGCGTCAGCTTCGCCGACAGCATGGATGACCTCTACGCTGCTGCGAAAGAAGAAGGCAGCCTGACCACGATCGCGCTGCCGCATTCGTGGTGCAACTACGCGGGCGTGATCGACGGCTTCAAGAAGAAGTATCCCGGGATCACCGTGAACGAACTGAACCCCGATGCGGGCTCGGCTGACGAACTCGAAGCGATCCGCGCCAACAAGGACAACAAGGGTCCGCAGGCGCCCGACGTGATCGATGTCGGCCTGTCCTTTGGCCCGGCGGCCAAGGACGAGGGTCTGATCCAGCCCTACAAGGTCTCGACCTGGGACACGATCCCGGACAGCGCCAAGGATTCCGAAGGCTACTGGTACGGTGACTATTACGGCGTGCTGTCGTTTGCGGTGAACAAAGACATCGTCGACAACGTGCCGCAGGACTGGTCGGACCTGCTCAAGCCGGAATACGCGAACTCGGTGGCTCTCGCGGGCGATCCGCGCGCCTCGAACCAGGCGATCCTCGGCGTTCTGGCCGCGGGCGTCGCGGCAGGCGGCGAGCCGGGCAAAGCCTCGGGCGAAGCCGGCCTGAAGTACTTCGCCGAGATGAACAAGAACGGCAACTTCGTGCCCGTCATCGGCAAGACCGGGACGCTGGCCCAAGGCGCGACCCCGATCGTCGTCGAGTGGGACTATAACGCTCTGGCCGGTCGCGACACGCTGAACGGCAACCCGCCGGTCGACGTCGTCGTGCCGAAATCGGGCGTCGTCGCCGGTGTCTACGTTCAGGCGATCTCGGCCTATGCGCCGCACCCGAACGCAGCCAAACTCTGGATGGAATACCTCTATTCGGACGAAGGTCAGCTCGGCTGGCTCGAAGGCTATTGCCACCCGATCCGCTTCAACGACCTGTCGGCCAACGGCAAGGTTCCGCAGAAGATGCTCGACGCGATGCCGCCCGCCGAGGGCTACGCCAAGGCGGTCTTCCCGTCGCTCGACGCGCAGGCTGCGAACAAGGAAGTCGTGACCGGCGGCTGGGATAGCGTCGTCGGCGCGAACGTCCAGTAACCGAACCCGCATAAGCACACGCCCCGCGCCTGATCGCGCGGGGCGACTTTATTGAAAATTCTGCAAAGCGAGGCCCGATGCAAAGCCGCAAGCTGCCGCTGACTTGGGTGGGGATGGTTCCCTTCACGCTCTTCGCGCTTTTGTTCCTGATCGCCCCGACGATGTATATCGTGGTGGGCGCGTTTAGGACGAGCGACGGGGGCTTCACGCTGTCGAACCTCGTGAACCTGTTTCAACCGACGATCCTCGCGAGCTACTGGATCTCGATCAAGATCAGCCTCGCCACCGCGCTTGTAGGCTGCCTGATCGGCTTCGCGCTGGCCGCCGCCGTGACGCTGGGCGGCCTGCCGAACTGGCTGCGCGGTCCGGTGATGACCTTCTCGGGCGTGGCCTCCAACTTCGCAGGCGTGCCGCTGGCGTTTGCCTTCCTTGCGACGCTGGGACGTCTGGGTCTCGTGACCGTGCTGCTGAAGTCGTGGTTCGGCTTCAACATCTACACGCACGGCTTCAACCTGCTCAGCTTCTTCGGTCTGACGATCACCTATCTGTTCTTCCAGATCCCGCTGATGGTGCTGATCATCACCCCCGCGCTGGACGGTCTGAAGCGCGAATGGAAAGAGGCGGCGAGCATCCTCGGTGCGACCGGCTTCCAGTATTGGCGCATCGTCGCGCTGCCGATCCTGTGGCCCTCGCTGCTGGGCACGCTGGCGCTGCTGTTCGCCAATAGCTTCGGCGCGGTGGCGACGGCTTATGCGCTCACCGGCTCGTCGATGTCGATCGTGCCGATCATGCTTTACGCGCAAATCCGCGGCGATGTGCTGCAGGACCCGCATCTGGGCTACGCGCTGGCCTTCGGGATGATCGTCATCACTGGCCTCGCCAACCTCGCCTATGTCTGGCTCCGCGTACGCTCCGAAAGGTGGATGCGATGAAATCCAAGAAACTCTGGTCCTGGCTCGCGCTGGCTTTCGGGGCGCTCTATTTCGCGCTGCCGCTGCTCGGCACGCTGGAATTCTCGCTGCGCGCGCGGCGCGGGGTCTATTCGCTCGACGCTTACCGCTCGGTGCTGGCCGATCCGCAATTCCGCGAGACCTTCAGCTACTCCGTCGTGATGGCGATCTTCACGATCCTCGTGGGCGCGCTGATCGTGGTGCCGACCGCCTATTGGGTGCGTCTGAAGCTGCCGCATTGGCGCCCGGTGGTGGAGTTCATCACGCTCCTGCCGCTGGTGATCCCGCCGATCGTGATCGTCTTCGGCTATATCCGGCTCTATAACACATCGTCGATCCTGCCGCTGACCGGCACGACGACGGGCACCAATGTCCTGCTGATGCTGGGCTATGCCACGCTCTCGTTGCCTTACATGTATCGCGCGGTCGATACCGGGCTGCGCACGATCGATGTCGGCACGCTGACCGAAGCCGCGCAAAGCCTCGGCGCCGGGTGGAGCACGATCCTCGCCCGCGTGATCCTGCCGAACGTGCTGGTCGCGGTGCTCTCGGGCGCCTTCATCACCTTCGCCATCGTCATCGGCGAGTTCGTCCTCGCCTCGCTCCTCAACCGGCCGGCATTCGGCCCCTATATGCAGCTGACCGGCGCGAACAAGGCTTACGAGCCTGCCGCGCTTGCGGTGATCGCCTTCTCGATCACCTGGATCTGCATGGGGCTGATCCAACTCGTCACCCGGTTTTCCAAACATACGAACGCAAAGCGGTAACCCATGGCCTCTCTCGAGATCGAACATCTGGAAAAATCCTTCGGCGCGAACCGCGTTGTGAAAGATTTCAACCTTTCCATCGAAGAGGGCGAATTTATCTCGCTGCTCGGTCCGTCCGGCTGCGGCAAGACGACCGTGCTGCGGATGGTGGCAGGCTTCGAGAGCCCTTCGGGCGGCGCGATCCGCATCGGTGGGCAGGACGTCACGCATCTGGGGGCGAACCAGCGCAATATCGGCATGGTGTTCCAGGCCTACGCGCTGTTTCCCAACCTGACGGTCGCGCAGAACGTGGGCTTCGGGCTGCGCGTGGCGAAACGTCCGCGCGCCGAGATCAAGGCCCGTGTGACCGAGATGCTGGAGCTGATCGGCCTGCCCGATCTGGGCAACCGCTATCCGTTCCAGCTGTCGGGCGGGCAACAGCAGCGCGTGGCGCTGGCGCGTGCGCTCGCGATCCAGCCGCGCGTTCTGCTGCTGGACGAGCCGCTTTCCGCGCTTGATGCGAAGATCCGCGTCTCCTTGCGCGAAGAAATCCGCGACATTCAGCGCCGCCTCGGCATCACCACGATCTTCGTGACGCACGATCAGGAAGAGGCGCTGTCGATCTCGGATCGGGTGGTGGTGATGAATGGCGGTGTGGCCGAGCAGATCGGCGCGCCCTTCGAGATCTACAACCAGCCGAAGACCCGTTTCGTCGCGCAATTCGTGGGCACGCTGAACGCGCTCGAGGCCGAAGTGGCCGATCCGGCGCGTGGTGCCCTGCGCGTCGGCAATACCGAGGTTATCCTCTCCGAACCCGTCACCGCGGGCCAAGGCACTCCGGTCACGCTGGCCGCGCGGCCCGAAGTTCTGGCGCTGGGCCGCCGCGAGGGCAATGACACGGTGTTCACGGGGCGGATCGTCGAGACGCATTTCCTCGGCTCGATCCTGCGGGTGAGAATGGAAGTGGAAGGGCAGCTTATCGCGCTCGACACGTTCAACCGCCCCGGCAATCCGCCGCCCAAGGTCGGCACCGAGGCCGAGGTCAGCGTGGCGAGCCGCGATCTGCTCGTTCTGGCCGACTGACGACGCGAAAACACGCCCGCACCCCACTTTTCTCCGGGTTTTCGGACCCGGAGCCCCTTCTGCCGCGTTGCCGATGAAAGCTTACACGCGACCGTTGCAGAAGGATGAAAATGGAGTGGCTCGTCGATCATAATCAGGTGGTGAGTATCGCGGTGCAGATCGTTACCGCGCTCGTCTGGATTATCTATCTGCAACTTCTGCTGCAGAATTTCCGGCGGGAGCGTCGCTCGAAACTGCTGCTCACCCGTGTCGCGGGCGGCCATGAGCGCGGGCATCTGATGCTGGGCAATATGGGCGCCGAGCCGATTTTCGTGAAAGCCCTTCTGGCCGATCTCGTGATCGACGGGAAAACCTATCACTCGATCGCCAGCGATTCCGGGGGCTTTGCCCCGTTCGCGGATTCGGGCCCCAACGAGTCGATCAAGGGCCCGCTGAAAACCGCGGATTATCGCGATCTCGGCCGTATCTCCGATCTCGTGGACGTCGCGCTGGAATTCTCCGACCTGCCCGAAGACGCGAAACAGGTGGAATCGGTGGTTTTCACCGTTCTCGCAGAAAGCAGTCGCGACAATATCCTGACTGCGGGACGGCTGTGCTTCGACGTCTATCACGCCGGTGAGCATCAGCGCTTCTTGCCGCAGACCTCTTCAACGGTGCAGCTGCGCAGCTTCCGCAAGCGTCGTGAACTGGCGTCGCGGCTGAAGGAAATGCTGGAGCAGGAAGCACGCGCTTTCCTGACCAGCGAAGACGGCCAACGCCGCGAGCGTGGCGCAGAGCTGCAACAGCTGCGACACCGCCAGCGACAAAGCGAGAAGGATCGCCAGGCCGACGCTCCGCACGAGGCTGCCGAATGATGCATCACGAGAATTGAAGCCAATTTAACTGACCATGGCGCGCCGTTCTGGCCTCAGTCGCCAAAGGAGAAAACATGTTCAACTGGATCACAGGCGTCATCGCGTCCTTCGGCTATTTCGGCATCGCGGGCTTGATGCTGCTGGAGAACGTATTTCCGCCGATCCCGTCCGAGCTGATCATGCCACTCGCAGGCTATATGGCGGCGCAGGGGAAATTCTCGCTGGTCGGGTTGATCGTCGCGGGCACCATCGGTTCGGTGCTGGGCGCGCTCCTTTGGTACTGGATCGGCCTCAAGATCGGGATCAAGCGCCTGTGCCATCTGTCGACCCGCCATGGCCGCTGGATCGGCATCACCCCGCGCGACATTACCCGCACCAAGAAATGGTTCGACAAGCACGGCTGGGTGGGCGTGTTCTTCGGGCGGATGCTTCCCGGCGTCCGCACGCTGATCTCGGTGCCGGCGGGCATGGCGCGGATGCCGTTCGTCCCGTTCCTCGCCTACACCACGCTGGGCAGCGCGCTCTGGACCGCGCTGCTGACCGTCGCGGGCTACCTGCTTGGCAAGCAATACAGCGAGGTCGCAAGCTGGGTGAACCCGGTCTCGACCGGCGTGATCGTGGTGCTCGTCCTGCTCTACATCTATCGCGTGGTCACCTGGAAGCCGCTGAGAGATAGCGACGAACCCAGTGGCGCCACGCCCTCACACGAGAGCTGATCTGCCAAGCAAAAACGACGCCTAGGCCGGGTTTTGCCATCTCGCGTTGGCAAGAACGCGGCAAAAGGCTTATATGCCCGGCAAGACGTTAAAGAAGGACACGCCGTGGCAATCCACCTGCATCAAAACGACCTTCCCGACGGGCTCGATCTCGGTCCCGTTGTGGCCATCGACTCCGAAACGATGGGCCTCGACCCGCGCCGTGACCGGCTCTGCCTCGTGCAGCTTTCGGCGGGCGACGGCGACGCGCATCTGGTGAAGATCGCCCAAGGTCAGACCGAAGCGCCGAACCTGTGCCGCATGCTGGCCGATCCGTCGGTGGAGAAGCTGTTCCACTTCGCGCGTTTCGACGTGGCCGCGCTCTACAATGCGTTCGGGGTGGAGACGAAGCCGGTCTTCTGCACCAAGATCGCCTCGAAGATGGTGCGGACCTTCACCGATCGCCACGGGCTGAAAGTGCTGGTGCAGGAGCTTGTCGGCGTCGACATCTCCAAGCAGCAGCAAAGTTCGGACTGGGGCGCGGCGGAGCTGACCGACGCACAGATGGAATATGCGGCCTCCGACGTGCTCTACCTGCACCAGATCAAAGCCGAACTCGTGGCGCGGCTCGAGCGCGAGAACCGGCTCGGACTGGCGCAGGCCTGTTTCGATTTCCTGCCGACGCGTGCGAAGCTCGATCTGCTGGGCTGGGATGAACCCAATGACATCTTCCACCACTGATTATTCCGACATCGCCCGCCGCGTGATCGGCATCGAGGTCGCCGGGCTGGAAGCCTTGGCGGCGAGCCTTGATGGCGAGTTTTCGCGCGCGGTGGCGATGATACTCAAGACCGAGGGGCGCGTGATCGTCTCCGGCATGGGGAAATCGGGCCATATCGGGCGCAAGATCGCGGCGACGCTGGCCTCGACCGGAACGCCCGCGCATTTCGTGCATCCGGCGGAGGCGAGCCACGGCGATCTGGGTATGGTCACCCGGCACGATCTGGCGCTGGTTCTGTCGAATTCCGGGGAGACGCCGGAGCTGGCCGATCTGATCGCCCATACGCGGCGCTTTCAGATCCCGCTGATCGGTGTCGCGAGCCGCCCGGACTCGACCCTGCTGCGGCAGGCCGATCTGGCGCTGGTGCTGCCCAAGGCGGAGGAAGCCTGCGGCACGGGCGTGGTGCCCACCACCTCGACGACGATGACGCTCGCGCTGGGCGATGCGTTGGCCATCGCGCTGATGGAGCATCGCGAATTCACCGCCGAGCATTTCCGCACCTTCCATCCCGGCGGCAAGCTGGGCGCGCGCCTGTCGAAAGTCTCCGACCTGATGCATCGGGATATGCCGCTGGTGGCGGAAGACACGCCGATGCCCGATGCGCTCTTGATGATGAGCCAGAAGGGGTTCGGCGTGGTCGGCGTCACCGATGAGGCGGGCCGCCTGACCGGGATCGTCACCGACGGCGATTTGCGGCGCCATATGCAGGGGCTGCTGGAGCATAAGGTCTCGGAGGTAATGACCGCCAATCCGCGCACCATCGCGCCCGGGCAACTGGCCGAGGCCGCCGTGGCGCAGATGAACGAGCGCAAGATCACCGCGCTCTTCGTGGTCGAAGATGAGAAACCCGTGGGCTTCCTGCAGATCCACGACTGCCTGAGGGCCGGGATCGTCTGATGATGTACGACAACAGCCATACGCGACTGGTGACCTGGGCGAAGATCGTCCTGCCGCTGCTCGCGCTGGCGCTGTTGTCGACGATCTTTCTCGTCTCGCGCCGGATCGATCCGAGCGCCGCGATTCCCTATGCCAAGGTCGATGTCGAAAAACTCGCGCGGGAAAATGCGGTCACCCGGCCCGAATATTCCGGCGTGACCGATACCGGCGCGACGCTCTCGGTGACCGCAGCAATGGCGCGCACCCAGCCCTCGCAGGATCAGGGTGCGAGTGCCGATCAGGTCGCGGCGAAGCTGACCGCACCCGATGGCCATGTGACCGATCTGAGCGCGAATGAGGGTCTATTCCAGCCCAATTCGAACCGGATCGACCTGACCGGCAAGGTCGCGATGCAGACCTCGGACGGCTACCGGGTGAACTCCGACAAGGTCGAGTTGCAGACCGATAGCAGTATCCTGACCTCGCCCGGCCCGATCCATGGGACGTCCCCTTTCGGAACGCTCGATGCGGGCTATATGCAGATGGTCCCGACGGCGGATGGCAGCAGTCACGATCTTGTTTTCAAACAGGGTGTGAAGCTGGTATATCAGCCGCAACAATGAGGGTGTGGATGTTTCGAGCGCGTTTCTTCACCGCCTGTGCGATGGCGGTTTCGTTCCCGGTTCTCGTGATGGCGCAAAGCGTCGATTTCGGCGGGCTCCGCGCCGACAAGACCGCCCCGGTCGAAGTCACGGCCGACTCGCTCAACGTAAAGCAGGAAAGCGGTCAGGCAGTGTTCTCCGGCAATGTGGAGGTCACGCAGGGCGACATGCACATGAAAGCCGCCGAGCTTGAGGTGTTCTACGCCAGCGACAAGCGCTCCGAGATCACCCGGCTCCATGCGACCGGCGGCGTTACGCTGGTTTCGCCCACCGAGGCGGCAGAGGCCGACGAAGCCGTCTACGACGTGAAGGCGGGCACCGTCGTAATGACCGGCAACGTGCTGCTGACCCAAGGCGACAACGTGATGTCCGGCAACAAGCTCAACGTCGATCTGAGCACCGGCGCCGGCACGATGGACGGGCGTGTGCGCACGCTTCTGAAGCCCGCCGGGAGCAAGTGATGGCCGAGGATGCCGTCAAAAGCGACGCCGGGCTGGCCCCGGTCGCGGGCCAGGGCGGTTTGCAGGTCCGGGGTCTGCGCAAGAGCTACAAGCGCCGCCCCGTGATTCGCGACGTCTCGCTGAACCTGTCGCGCGGTGAGGTGGTGGCGCTTCTGGGGCCGAACGGTTCGGGCAAAACCACCTGTTTTTATAATATCGCGGGTCTGATCCGTCCCGATGCGGGCGAGGTTCTGATCGACGGGCGCGATGTGACGGGGCTGCCGATGTATCGCCGCGCCCGGCTCGGGATCGGTTATCTGCCGCAGGAAGCCTCGATTTTCCGCGGGCTTTCGGTCGAAGACAACATCATGGCGGTTCTGGAGGTGGCGGAATCAGATCCCCATACCCGCCGCGAGCGGCTGGAAGAACTTCTGGGCGATTTCTCGATCGGCCATCTGCGTCAGGCGCCCGCGCTGGCGCTGTCCGGGGGCGAGCGTAGACGCTGCGAAATCGCGCGCTGTCTGGCCGCCGATCCGAAATATCTGCTGCTGGACGAACCCTTTGCGGGTGTCGATCCGATCGCGGTGTCGGAGATTCGCGCGCTCGTCGCGCAACTCAAGGATCGCGGTATCGGCGTTTTGATCACCGATCACAATGTGCGCGAAACGCTCGAGATCGTGGATCGCGCCTATATTCTGCACGACGGGACGGTGCTGATGTCGGGCACCGCGGAAGAGGTTGTGCAGGACGAAAACGTCCGCCGGGTCTATCTCGGACAGCATTTCCGCATCCTCTGATCGTGATCGAAGGGACGCCGACCGCGCCTCTCTCCAGCGGCAGTTTTGCACCGCAGCGAGGGAGACCCGTTGACACCCCCCGCGATCCATCCCCAAATACATAAGAGATGCGTAATGTTCGCCCCCACTCCCCGGGCGCGCTTGCGGCCCCCGAGAGGGGTCCGGCGCGCGGAAGGTCCCCGAAAGAGGGCCCGGGCGAATTCAGACTCAACGCGACTTTCCAAGAGATTAACCGGCCCGAAACACCTCAGCCCAAAGGCTGGGGTCACTGGCCCAATGCGTGAAGGAGGAAATCCATGCGTTACCAAATCACCGGCAAACAAATCGATGTCGGAGAGGCCCTGCAATCTCACGTCAAGTCGGAGTTGGGCGAGGTCGCCGAGAAATACATGCAGCGTCCCACCGATGCGCAGATCACCTTCTCGCGCGATGCGCATGAGTTTATTTGCGAGGCGACAGTGCACCTGTCGACCGGGCTCACCGCTTCGGCCAAGGGTCATGCCACGGAAATCTATGCGGCCTTCGATGCGGCGCGCGAAAAGATGGACAAGCAACTGCGGCGTCACAAGCGCAGATTGAAAGATCATCACCGCGACCGTGCTGAACCAGTTGAATTCGAAGCTGCAGGTCTATATGTGCTCGCCTCGGAAGAGGATGACGATACCGGCGAGACGCACGAAGGTGCTCCGATGATCGTAGCCGAGATGGAAACCAAGGTTCCCACTCTCTCGGTCGGTGAAGCGGTCATGCAGATGGAGCTGTCTGATGCGTCGCTACTCGTCTTCCGCAACGAGAAACATGGCGGGGTCAACGTCGTTCATCGGCGTGAAGACGGCAATGTCGGCTGGATCGACCCGCGCAACAGCAAATGAGCGGCCCGGAACGGGCGCGGAGTAGACGAGTTCATGGACCTATCTAAACTTCTCGTGCCTGGCGCGGTCAAAGTGCTGTCGAATGTCACGAGCAAGAAACGCCTGTTTCAGGATCTCGGTGACATCGCGGCGGCGTGCTACAAGATCGACGCCGCGGAGACTGTCGATGCGCTGCAGGAGCGTGAAAGCCTCGGGCCGACCGGTGTCGGCCACGGCGTTGCGCTTCCGCATGCGCGGCTCGACGGGCTGAGCGAAGTCGTGGGTGTTTTCCTGCGTCTGGAAAAGCCGCTCGATTTTGACGCGGTGGACCGGCTGCCGGTCGATCTGGTCTTCGCGCTCTTCGCGCCGAAGGATTCCGGGGTCGAGCATCTCAAGGCGCTGGCCCTCGTGTCGCGCACGATGCGCGATCCGGAAACCTGCGAGAAGCTGCGGGCGAATACCGACCCGTCGACGCTGCACGCGGTGCTGACGGAGGCGCAGAGCCGTCAGGCGGCCTGAACCGGTCTCGAATGAAAATCGAAAAAGCGCGTCGGTCCGCCCGGCGCGCTTTTTTCGTGGCGCAGGCTCAGTCGCGCCAGTTGCCGAAGCCGAACTGCATCATGTCGCGCGTATAGGTCTCGCGTGCGGCGGCTTCGAGGTCGGGCGTCCAGATATCGGCGAGCTTGATCGGCGCGGTGTCGGTCTCGCCGGGCACGAAGGCAGGGGCCTCCACCCCGGCCATGTTGGCGAGATAGGCGAAATCCTCCGCCATCCGCTCTTCGCGCACCAGAAGGTCGGGCAGGGCGAACTGGCCGATCCCCTGCAGCGCCGCGGATTGCGTCGCCCAGAGCGTATTCACCGGCAGGCTCGTCTGGTTCGCGAGATTGGATTTGAGCCAGCCCAAAAACGCGATCAGCGCCTCGGCATAGTCGCCATGCGCGATGCTTTCGCCTTCCTTCGGGATCGGCAGCTTGTAGCTTTGACGAAGGACGGCGCGGGTCTCGTCCATGTTGTCCCAGTTGAGCACCGCGTTGAACGCGAGATGCGCGCGCATCAGCGGGTGGCGCAGCACGGTGAAGCTGCGATGGCCGGGATGGCGACGTTTCCACTGACGCAGGGTCTTCTGGCTGAACCCTTCGACCAGTTCGCCGGTCGCCGCCAGCCAGTCGCGGATCGGCGCATCCATCGCGGGCCGGAGCGGCATATAAAGCAGCCCCGCCTCGCTAGCGATGAAACCGGGCACGCCGGGACCGCGCCGGGGCTCGAAATTCGGGGTCTTCGACAGGTTGAACCGGTCGAGCCGCGCCAGCGACGCCTCCATCCCTGGGAAATTCGCGACCTTCGCCTCGAGCGGCTCGGGGTTCTGCACTTTCAGGGTCTCGGGCAGCTTGTCGAGCCGCCCCGCGACGCCCAGCCAATTCGCGAGACCGTTGAGCACCTCGACCGACTGGGCATCCTCGTAATCGATATAGAAGGCCGTCTGCCCCGAGCGTTGCAGCGCGTTCAGCAAAGTCACCTGAAAATCCTGCAGCCCTTCCAGATGCGCCTCGAACTCCTCGGCGTCGAAGCGCGCCTTCGTGGCCTTGCGGTGCTTCGCATCGCCCAGCTTCCACTGGCCGGTGGCGCGTGCGATCATCAGGCTGACATAGCTCTCGATCGGATTGCGGGTCAGCACGATCTTCGCGCATTTCGGATCGTTCACGAAGACGGCGAGCATCCGCGGGTCGTGATCGTGGAAATAGCGGCAGCCGTTCAGCCCGTCCTGCGCTTTGATCGCGCCCCAAAGTGCCAGCGGATCGTCGTCGCGCTGCGCCTTGGTGACGCCCACCAGCTCCTTGCGGTTGGGATAGCCGATCAGCGCCGGATTGAACGCCTCGCCATGGCAGGTCACGCCGTCCAGATCGTTCAGCGCAGCTTCCAGCAGATTGGAGCCGGTGCGCATCTCGGCAAAGACGACGAAACTTTCAAATTTTGGCATAGGTTATTTCACCAGATAGGGGCGACCGCGGCGGGTGGCGGCATCGCGCTGCCCGCTTTGCTCGAGCGGGAAATCCCCCATCACGAGCGGCTGCATCCCCTGGTTCTTGAGATTTTGCAGGAATTGGTTGAACCCCGACAGATCGACCATCTGCGGCGCTTCGGTCAGGCGACGGGTCGCACGGGGGCTGATCTCGTCGATGATGGTCTGCAGGGGCTCCATCGGGTTCTCGATGAAATCCGCGACGGTCCAGATTCGCACGCGCGCCTTAACATACATCGAGCGCAGAATATCCAGATGCTCCAGCTCGCGCTTTTGCAGCATCGCGGCCTCGCGCCGGATCGTCGCGAAATTCTCGTTGCGGCGCGACAGAGGCAGCGCCCAGGCGCCGGTAATGACCGAGATTTGCGCATTCGGGTCGGTCGCGGTGAACCAGTTATTCGCCTGATTGTCGCGCGGCGAGAACATGTAGCACTGACGTTCGCCGCGCGAGTTCCAGATCAGGTTCGTGAGAAAAGCACGCGGGTTGTAGTCGCGCAGCGCCGCGTCGTCGGTCAGGCAGCCGTTGAACATCCGCTCATTGCCCGCGAACTCGGCGCGCTCGGGCGCGTAGAGATGACCATGCACCCGCGCGCCCACATATTTCGCGAGCCAGCCGTCGAAATTTTCGAAGAGATCCGAGAAGCCGTGGAAGATCGAATAGGGCGCCGAGGTCTTGCCGTTCTCGTGGTCTTTCCTGGGAAAACGGCTTTGCATGTAGAGGCCCGGCCGCCCGCGCGTGCGCCGCTCGATCGACTTGGAAAACAGCCGGTCGATCTTGGCGGGGTTCGGCTCTGCCATGACCGAGCGCCCGGGGCTTTTGTCGAGGAAGGTCCTGTAAAGCTTATCCGCCTTGGGCCAGATTTTCCGCGCCACGAAACAGTCCGACCGCCGCAGAAGCTGCAGGTGATCGTCGTAGAAGATATGCGGCTTGCCCTGAAAATCGAACTTAGTCAGCGTCAGCGAGCGGCTCTCGATCGAGGTGGAATAGAGCCTTGCGAGGGTCTGGAAATAGCTCTCATCCGGGATCCAGACGCGCTTGAAATAGCGGTCGTAAAGCGCGCGATCGGGGTCTTCCAGAATGGCCGACAGGGTCTGGCGCGTCAGGCACCACCATTGGCTGCCCAGATGCGGCACCAGCCCGTCGGGGATGCGCCGCTTGAAGCCTACGCGGCGCTGGAACTCGACATAGCGGTCGAACATCCGCCGCTGCTTCTTCCATGAAAACGGGAAGCGCAGGGTGAAGCGTTCGATGTCGATCCCGCCCACGGTCCAGCCGACTTCCGTGGTGGTCACGCTTTCGATGAAATCGGTATAGGGCCGCGCGTCGAGATAGTCGGTCAGCTCGTGCAGCGGGCGCAGCGGCAGGCAGGAGCCCGACGCCAGATAGACGTGGCGCACATCGTCATGCAGCGCCAGCATCTGCTCGGCCGCGGCTTGGCTCGCCGCCACCAGCGACCACGTGCCCCAATCGCATTTGTAGCGCCGCGAGAAGGAGACATTCTCCAGATCGGCGAGCATCTTCTTGAAGCCGTTATAGTCATGCGCGGTCACGCGGGCGTCGACATGGATCACCACGGGCGATCCGCCCTCCGACCAGAACCGCGCGACCTGCGCGGCCCGGTCGAGCGCGGTGTGGCACATCATGATGAATCCGACTGTCACGCGCCTTGTTTCCTCACGCCCAATTGCCCTTCGACATCAGCCCGAGGATCTCGAGCTGGCGCCAGTTGATATATTTCTCAGACCATTTGCACCACAAATCGGGCTCTTTTGAGATCGTGCGGGCATAGGCGTGATATTCGCGCGAACCCGCGTAATGCTGCTTGCGCTCCAGCTCCTCCTCGACCTTGTCGGTCAGCGGCGAGAGGAACTTCGCATGCAGCAGGCAGCCCGAGACCATCTCGCCGCCGATCGTGTCGTAGACTTGGTTCAGGCCGCGCGGCAGCAACGCATGGGTCGACGAGATATAGACGTTCCCACGCTCCCATCTGACCAGCGGGATCTTGTTGAGCGAGGGGGCCTTCTTCGGCGCGTCGGGAAAGAAGATGCGCGCACGCGGTCCGCCTTGAATCCACAGATTGTTGGTCTCGGAATTCCGCGAGATCATGTAATTGCCGGCATCGAACCAGCTGGCGATATCGAACGGGTTCTGTCCCTCGCGATAGGGCTGCGCGTCGATCGGCCCTTTCGGATACATATCCAGCAGCATCGCCGGGAAGGACCGGATGCCATAGGTGTCGAGCCAGTCGGTCAGCGCCTGAATGGGCCGCGTGTCGCAGAACGGGTAGACGAAGAACTCGTCCGGATCGAGCGTCAGCGTCCAATGCCCGGTGCCGTATTTGCGCAGCAGCCAGTTCATCCAGTCGATGCCGAAATTCGACGCCTTGTAGGAGGCGTCCGTGTGCCAGACCGAGCAGTCCTCCTGCTGGGCGAGATACTCGGCGCTGCCATCGTCGCTGCCATTGTCGACAAACAGGAAGTGCCCGACGCCCATCTCGCGGTAGTAGCGCAGGAAATAGGGCAGGCGGATGCGTTCGTTGCGGGCGGTGACGAAGACGAGGATATCCTCGGGGCGGATGTTGCCGGTGCGATCGGAATAGAGAGAGAGTTCGCGGCTTTTGCGGAAAGCCCGAATCTGCCGAATTCTGCGTTTACGGCGCAGCCTGGCGATCTCTCTCAGTCCCAATACCCGTCCCTCTCCGACGTGGCGGTCATTTCGTGCCGCACTGGTCCCTTGCTACTCGCAGCGTAGTTCTCAAATCGTTAAAGGTCGCCCTGTTCAAATCGGCAAGTTTTCAACGGCTTATCAATATCTTCCGATACTTACCCGGTTTGCGCGCAGCTGAGAAGGCCATGCCTAACGCTTGCGTCAGCAATGTTGCCTCCAAGTCAACACGTTCACATCCAGCCGCCGCGCGACATCAGCCCCTGCGCCTCCAATTGCCGCCAGTCGCCGAGCCGCGTCGAATGCGGCGTCCAAAGCTCCGGATCGGCAGCCAGCGCGTCGTAATACTGGTCGAATTCCGCGGGCTGGCCGAAATGCTCGCCGCGCGATTTCTCCTCCTTCGACTTGTCCACGATCTCGTCGAGAAACTTGGTGTGCAGCAGCAGCCCCGAAATCGCCTCGCCGCCCTGTGTGTCGTAGGTCCGGTTCAGGTGGCGCGGCAGCAGCGCATGGGTCGAGTTCAGATAGGCCCATCGCCGGTGCCAGCGCACCAGCGGGATCTTCGACAGGGTCGGCGATTGGCGCGGACTGTCGGGGAAAAACGCCCGCGCCCGTGGCCCGCCTTGGATCCACAGCGCGTCGGTCTGCGCCTGCCGGGTGATCATGTAATTCCCGGCGTCGAACCAGCTCAGGATCTTGCACGGGTCCTGCCCCGCCTCGTAGCGCTGCGCGCCCAGCGGCCCTTTCGGGTAGAGGTCGAGCATCATGGCCGGGAAGCTGCATTGCTCCGACCGGTCGAGCCAGTCGGTCAGCGCAGGCAGGGGGCGGCTGTCGTGATAGGGGTAGATCAGCAGCTCATCCGCATCGACGGTCAGGCACCAGTGATCGTGCCCGTAGCGCAGCATCAACCACGTCACCCAATCGAGCCCAAAGCGCGAGGCACGGTAACTGTCCGACGTCTGCCACAGCGAGACATCGCGCGCCTCGGCCAAGAGCGCGGCGGTCCCATCCGTGCTGCCATTGTCGACGAACAGGAAGTGATCCACGCCGAGCTTGCGGTAATGCTTGAGAAAAAACGGCAGTCGCCGCGCCTCGTTGCGCATCACCGCGAAGGCGAGGATCGCACCGGGCTTTATCTTGCCCGTGCGGTTTGTGACGCGGTCGAGCTGGTGCCGTTTACGCAGGGCGCGCCACAGGAAATGCTTGCGCTTGAGGCGCAACCTGTAGCTCTCCCAAAGCTCACGGCGCGATGGCATTCATTCTCCTGACCCCTGCTTGGGGGTCAGTATTCATACTCTTTCGCCTGATGCCAACGCCATGCATCGGAAATCATGGTGGAAAGGTCCGACCGCTTCGGCTGCCAGCCAAGCTCCTCGGTCGCCCGTTTCGAGCCCGAGACCAGCGCCGCCGCATCGCCGGGACGGCGGTCCCCTTCGACGATCGGCACGTCGCGGTTGGTCACCGCGCGCGAGGCGTCGATCACTTCGCGTACCGAGAACCCGTTGCCCGAGCCAAGGCAGAAGACCCGCGAGGGTTTACCGTCTTCGAGCCATTTCAGGCCCAGCACATGCGCATCGACCAGATCGGAGACGTGGACGTAATCGCGGATGCAGGTGCCGTCGCGCGTCGCATAATCCGAGCCGAACACGGTCAGCGCCGGGCGTTTGCCCGCGATCGCGTCGAGCATCAGCGGAATGAGATGCGTCTCGGGGATGTGCTGCTCGCCGACCTCAGCGTCGGGATCGGCGCCCGCCACGTTGAAATAGCGGAAGATCACCGAGTTCAGCCCGTGGCTCGCGCCGAAATCGCGCAGCATGTCTTCGATGGCCCGTTTCGAGCCGCCATAGGCATTGATCGGGCGCTGTTCGGTGTCCTCGTTCAGCACCACCCCATCCTGATCGCCATAGGTCGCGCAGGTCGAGGAGAAGACGAAGTTGCGGCAGCCCGCATCGACGGCCGCTTCAATCAGGTTCAGCGCGCAATTCACGTTGGTGCGCCAGTATTTCGACGGGTTCTGCATCGACTCGCCGACAAGGCTCAGCGCCGCGAAATGCATCACCGCGATCGGCTGATATTTCGCGAAGACCTCGTCGAGGCGGGCGCGATCTGCCAGATCGCCCTCCTCGGCAGGGCCGAACTTCACCGCTTCTTTCCAGCCGGTGGAGAAATTGTCGAAACAGACCGGGACGTAACCCGCCGCGGCCAGCGCTTTGCAGGCGTGCGAGCCGATATAGCCCGCACCACCCGTTACCAACACATGTTGCTGCATCGCTTACTCAGCCGCCTGCCGCATCGCGGAAAGATCGGAGAGATATTCGCCGAACTCATCCTTCAAATCCGGGCGCTGGAGACCGAAAGCCACCGTCGCCTGCAGGAAGCCCGCCTTCGAGCCGCAATCGTAACGCTGACCGTCGAAGCGATAGCCATAGACCGAGTTGCCGCCATGGATTTCCTGCGCGATCGCGTCGGTCAGCTGAATCTCACCGCCAGCACCCGCCTTGCGCGCATCGAGGTTCCACATGATGCGCGGAGTGAGGATGTAGCGCCCGATCACCGCGAGGTTCGAGGGTGCATCCTCGGGCTTGGGCTTTTCGACCATGCCGTTGACCTGCAGGCGCGGGCCGTCGCCCGGGGCGACATCCAGAACCCCGTAGGACGCGGTCTTGTCGGCGGGGACTTCCATCGCCGCGACATAGTTCCCGCCGGTCTCGTTATAGGCTTCCATCATCTGCTGCAGACAGGGCTTGTCGGCGGCAATGACGTCGTCGGTCAGGATAACGGCGAAGGCCTCGTCATGCACCAGACGACGCGCACACCAGACTGCATGGCCCAGACCCAGCGGCTGGTTTTGGCGGACATAGGCGATCGCGCCGCTGTCCATATTGGTCTGCTGCAGCTCGTCGAGGATTTCGGTCTTGCCCTTTTGCGCCAATGCGCTTTCCAGTTCGGGGGCGTTGTCGAAATAATCCTCAAGTGCCGATTTGCCGCGCGAGGTGACGAAGATGAATTCCTCGATACCGGCCGCACGCGCCTCGTCGATGGCGTATTGGATAAGCGGGCGGTCCACCAACGTGAGGATCTCTTTCGGGATCGACTTCGTCGCGGGGAGGAAGCGGGTTCCGAGGCCGGCCACCGGGAAGATCGCCTTCGTCACCTTGCTTTTCATTCGTCACCTATAGGGTTGCTACGATTAAATCGTCAGAAGTTGGTTCATTGTGTCCCCAAAGCCGTGATCCAACAAGGGACCGGTTCTGGCGTTGAGCACTCCCGTGGGAAGAAATGCTGCAAATGCGAAAATTGTTTCGTGCAATGCCGTGAAAAACCGCATTTTTAGTGCGATAGGCGATAAATTGCGTGCGTTCAGGGAAGCTGCATCTGCAGCATCATGGATTCGATCCGGGCCACATCTGACGGATTGTTGAGTTCCCAGAACTGCCGTCCGCGCGACTCGACCTCTGTGCAGAGCACCGCGCGACCGTTCTCCAGAAAGCGCAGCTGCTCCAGACCTTCGAGCGTCTCCAGGGGCCCGATCGGCCAGCCCGCATAGGCCGCCAGCGTGTCCGGCCGGTAGGCATAGACACCCACATGGTGGAACACCGGCGTGGGGGCTTCGTCCGCGTAAGTCTCGGAGGTGAAGGGAATAACCTCTTTCGAGAAATAGAGCCCGCGATTGCCGGCTCCGAACACTGCAGTGGTGCCGCCGACGCGCCCGTTCTGGCGATCTTCCAGCAGGCTGTTGAGCGTCGCGCCTTCGCAGCGCAGCACCGGAGTCGCAAGCTCGGCCCAGTCATTCGCGCGCAGGCCTGCAACGAGGTCTTCGATGAACCACGCGGGGGTCAGCGGCGCGTCGCCCTGAAGGTTCACGACGATGTCGAAACCGCCGCCAAGGGTCGCCGCCGCTTCGGCGCAGCGCTCGGTCCCGTTGCGGCAGCTCTCGGAGGTCATCACCACCTCAGCGCCGAAGGCTTCGCAGGCCTCGCGGATGCGGTCGTCATCGGTGGCCACTACGACCTTGTCGACGCCGCCGACCTGCGTCGCCGCCTCCCAGCTGCGCTGGATCAGGGTCTTTTTCTCGCCCGTGGCGCCGGTCAGTTCGACCAGCGGCTTGCCGGGATAACGGCTCGACGCGTAGCGCGCCGGGATAACGATCAGAACCGACATTACTTCACCAGAAGGACGCCGGGGGCATAAGCGATGAAGAACGGGTTCTCGAAGCCCGGCTTGCCATAGGTGAAGGGTGCGTGATCGTCGAAGCGGATCATTTCGCCGCCCGCGCCGCGCAGAACCGCGTCACCCGCCGCCGTGTCCCATTCCATCGTGCGACCGAGGCGCGGATAGAGATCGGCCTCGCCCGTCGCGACAAGGCAGAACTTCAGCGACGACCCGGCCGAAGCCATGTCCTTCACCGCGTATTTGCCGATGTAATCGTCGGTCGCCTGATCGCGGTGCGATTTCGACGCGACGACCATCAGGCCGCGATTGTCGGGCATCGAGACGGTGATCGGATGCTGCTTGCCGGGGCGTTCCTTGTCGAAGGGGCCGTCTTCTTCGACCGCGCGGCCCTCGGCCAGCGTGTAGAACAGACGTCCCTTGGCGGGGGCGTAGACCACACCGCGCACGGGCTTGCCATTCTCGACATAGGCGATGTTCACCGTGAAATCGCCGCGGCGCTTGACGAATTCCTTCGTGCCATCGAGCGGATCGACGATCAGGAAGGTCGACACCTCCTGCGAATGGCTCGCGGCCTGCTCTTCAGTGACGAGCGGCATATCGGGGAATTCCGCGCGCAGCCCTGCGGAAATCAACGCGTCGGCGGCCTCGTCGGCCTCGGTCACCGGCGAGTTGTCCGACTTCGACTTCACCTCGAAATCGGGCGAGTCGTAGATCTCCATGATCTTGTCGCCTGCTTCGAGCGCCAGCCGCCGCATCACTCGCATCAGATGTTCGAAATCCATCGTCACGCCTCTCCCGGCCTTGTTAAGGCCCAATTGCTATGCTCCAACTCCCCCCTTATGATGCGGCGATAAGGGTTGAGCAAGCAATCCGATCTAGCTTGGGCCGCAACGACGCCCGAATCGGCAGGGACATGTTCAGACCAGAGACGAAATCGACCAAGCTCGGCACGACCTTCAGCCTGCTGGAGCTGATTTATCACGCCACCGTGCGCAATCTGCGCAAGAACCACGGGAATGCGTTGATCGGCCTGCTGCTGAACATGTTTCAGACGATGCTGCTGGTCATCTCTTTCTACATCATGTTCAGCGTACTCGGGATGCGGTCGAGCTCGGTGCGGGGCGATTTCCTGCTCTACATCATGACGGGCATCTTCCTTTACATGACCCACACCAAGACCCTTGGCGCGGTCTTCGGGTCGGAAGGGCCCACATCGGCGATGATGAAACACGCGCCGATGACCACGGCGATCTCGATCGCGTCGGCGGCGCTGAGCGCGCTGTATATCCAGGTGCTGTCGATGGTGACGGTGCTCTACATCTACCACGCGGCCTTCAAACCGATCGAGATCTACGACTGGGTCGGCGCGTTCGCGATGGTGCTGCTGGCTTGGTTCACGGGGCTCGCGGTCGGTGTCGTGCTGCTTGCGGCGAAGCCCTGGGCGCCCGAAGTGGTAAGCGTGATCCAGCAGGTCTATACCCGCGCCAACATGATCGCCTCGGGCAAGATGTTCCTCGCCAACAATCTGCCGCACAAGATGCTGATCCTGTTCAACTGGAACCCGCTGTTTCACACGATCGATCAGGCGCGGGGCTACACCTTTATCAACTACAATCCGCATTTCTCGAATTGGGAATATCCGCTCTATGTCGGGCTTGCGATCCTGATGATCGGCCTTCTGGGCGAGTTCTACACGCGGCAATACGCGTCGCTTAGCTGGGGCGCACGGCGCTAAAAGGCAGGCGGTGCTTGCGCTGCCGCCTTGGGATCAACGTTTACGGATCGTATCGCCCGGATCGAGGGTCGGTTCCAGCTCGATCACTTCGCCGCCGATCATCCCGCTTTGCGAGCGCCCCGAAATGATCTGCGCCGCCTTGCGGCCGATTTCAGCGCGGCAGGCATTCATCGTGGCGAGTCGCACCGACAGCCCGTCGAGCAGTTCCAGCCCGTTGAACCCGGCCAGACCCATCTTGTTCGGCACGTCGATGCCGTTATCGAGGCACCAGAGCAGACCGCCCGCGCCGATCATGTCGTTGGAATAATAAAGGAAATCGAGATCGGGCGAGCGCTTGAGCATCGTCTCCGTCATCTCGCGCCCTTTCGCGAGCGCCGATCCGCCCGCGTAGAACTCGGTATCGGCCAGTTCGATGCCCGCCTTGGCGAGCCCTTCCTTGAACCCTTCGAGCCGTTTGCGCGCCCGGTGATCCTCGGGCATTTTCGTGCCGAGGAACCCGATCTTGCGATAGCCCGCGGCGATGATCGCCTCGGCCATATGCAGCCCGGCGCGGCGATGCGAAATACCCACGACCGAGTCGATCCCCTCGCCGTCGACATCCATGATCTCGACCACCGGAATGCCCGCGTTCTGCAGCATCGCGCGCGAGGCGGGCGTATGCTCGACCCCCGCGATAATCACCCCCGAGGGGCGCCACGAGAGCATCTCATAGAGAACCTGCTCTTCCTTCTCGGGCGAGTAATTCGTCACGCCGACGACTGGCTGCAGCCCGGTATCCTCGAGCTCGTCGGACACGCTCGACAGCACTTTCGGGAAGACGAGGTTCGACAGCGACGGGATGATCACGGCCACGAGGTTCACCCGCTGCGAAGCCAGCGCGCCCGCGATCTTGTTGGGCACATAGCCAAGCGCTTTCGCGGCCTGCAGGACCTTTTCGCGTGTCGCATCAGAGACATCGCCGCGATTGCGCAGCACGCGGCTGACGGTCATCTCCGAGACGCCAGAGGCTTCGGAGACATCGCGCAGGGTCAAAGGACGGCGGGTTTCGATAGGGCGAGACAAGGGCGGTTCCTCAAGGTTCTCCTCTTGTTAGCGCCAAACATTTCCCTTGCGCAAGCGAATGATGCCAAGTATGTTAGCGTTAACGGTTGTAGGGTCGGAAAATCTCCGCCCGATACCTGGAACGACCCGCGCCGGTGTCGGATTCGTCACGGCGAGGGATGCGAAGGGGGCGCAGTGGGCCAATTTGCGCTCCCTTTTCTCTCCTTCCCCTGAAATCCTGAGATTTCTGCACGACCCGCATGCATAGGAATATGCGCGCGGTTTTCTGTTGCAGCGCAGCGATGGACTTGCGCCACAAGCTCTTTGGCGGCATCAAAGGCGCAGCGCGGTCCCGTGGCTCAACTGGATAGAGCAGCCCCCTCCTAAGGGGCAGGTTGCAGGTTCGAATCCTGCCGGGATCGCCAATCAGACATGAAAAAGGCCCGCGCGATGCGGGCCTTTCGTGTTTCTGGTGCGACCGCTTAAAGCTCGGTCCAGGCCTTGTCCTCGCCCTTGAGGCCACCGACCATCACGCGGGTCGGAAGGCCGATGCGGTCGAGCTGGGTGAAGAAGGGCTTGGGGTCCATCTCTTCGACGTTTTTCATCGTCTTCGCATCCCAGTCGCCTTGGGCGATCAGGATCGCGGCGGCGACCGGCGGCACGCCCGCGGTGTAGGAGATGCCCTGCGAGCCGACTTCCTCATAGGCCTCTTTGTGATCGGCGACGTTATAGACGAAATACTCCACGTCCTTGCCGTCCTTCGTGCCTTTCACCAGATCGCCGATGCAGGTCTTGCCGGTGTAGTTCGGCGCAAGGCTCGACGGGTCGGGCAGCACGGCCTTCACCACTTTCAGCGGCACGACTTCCAGACCTTCCGCGGTTTTCACCGGCTGTTCGGACAGCAGGCCGAGGTTCTTCAGCACTGTGAAGACGTTGATGTAGTGATCGCCGAAGCCCATCCAGAAGCGCACATCGGCCTGCGGATAGTTGGTCGCCAGCGAATGCACCTCGTCATGGCCCGACTGATAGGCCTGGGACGGGCCGACGACGGGCAGATCCCAGTTGTGGCCCGACGCGAACATGCTCGTCTCTTTCCACTGCTGGTCTTCCCAATAGTAAACCACGCCGGTGAATTCGCGGAAGTTGATCTCGGGATCGAAATTGGTCGCGAAATACTTGCCGTGCGAGCCTGCGTTGATGTCGACGATGTCGATCGACTTCACCTCGTCCATCTGGTCGATCGCGAAGCGCGCATAGGCATTCACCACGCCCGGATCGAAACCCGCGCCGAGGATCGCGGTCACGCCATGCTCGGTGCACAGGTCGCGCTTCTTCCACTCGTAATTGGCATACCACGGCGGGGTTTCGCAGATCTTGTCAGGCTCTTCATGGATCGCGGTGTCGATATAGGCGGCACCCGTCGCGATGCAGCCGTCGAGGACGTGCATATTCACGAAAGCGGTGCCCACATTGATGACGATCTGGGATCCAGTCTCGCGGATCAGGGCTGCGACAGCCTCGGAATCGGTCGCATCCACCTCATGCGCCTCGAACGTGCCGTCCACCTTCATCGCGCCCTTTTCACGCACGCTGTCGATGATGGCATCGCATTTCGATTTGGTGCGCGAGGCGATATGCAGATCGCCAAGGATGTCGTTATTCTGCGCGCATTTATGCGCCACGACCTGGGCGACGCCGCCCGCTCCGATGATGAGCACGTTCTTTTTCACTTCGGCTGTCTCCTTTTTCTGCGGACAGGGGAAGGGGGCTCTTGTGGGCCCTCAGGACAATGAGGCGCGATAATCCTCATAGGTGAAGTCGCGAATCCGGTCGATGTTCCCATCTTCGCGGCGGATGGCGATGGCGGGCATCGCCACGCCGTTGAACCAGTTCTTCTTGACCATCGTGTAACCGGCGGCATCCGCAATCGAGATACGGTCGCCGATTTCGAGCGGTTTGTCGAACCGCGCCTCGCCGAAGATGTCGCCCGCGAGGCAGGTCTTGCCCGCGATCTGGTACTCGAATTCGCCGTGCTGCGGCAGCTTGGCGGTCTCGCGATAGATCAGCAGGTCGAGCATATGCGCCTCGATGCTGCTGTCGACGATGGCGATCTTCTTGCCGTTATCGAGAATGTCGAGAACCGTCACCTCGAGCGAGGCGGTCTGCGTGATCGAGGCCTCACCGGGCTCTAGATAGACCTGCACGTCGAAATCCTCGGAGAATTTCTTCAGCCGGTCGGCGAGCGCGTCCAGCGGGTAATCGTCGCCGGCGAAATGGATGCCGCCGCCGAGGCTCACCCATTTCAAGCGCTTCAGGATATCGCCGAACTCGGCTTCGATGCGCGAAAGCTGATGATCGAACAGAGCGAAATCGGCGTTCTCGCAATTGTAGTGGATCATCACGCCCGAGATACGCTCCATCGCCGCCTCGAGCCGCTCCGCATCCCATTCGCCCAGACGCGAGAACGGCCGCGCCGGGTCCGCGAGATCGAAGCCAGAGGTCGAAAACCGCGGGTTCAGGCGCAGGCCACGTTCGATATGCGCGGCTTTGTCGCCGAAGCGATCCAGCTGGCTCAGCGAGTTGAAGATGATCTTGTCGGCGTAACCGATGGCCTCGTCGATCTCGTGATCGGCCCAGGCGACCGAATAGGCATGGGTTTCCTTGCCGAATTTCTCACGCCCCAGATGCAGCTCGAACAGCGAACTGGAGGTCGTGCCATCCATGTAGGGCTTCATGATGTCGAAGGCCGACCAGGTCGCAAAACATTTCAGCGCCAGCAGGGCTTTCGCGCCGGAACGCTCGCGCAGACGCTCGATCTTGCGCATGTTCTCGCGCAGGCGCGCCTCGTCGATCAGGTAGAAGGGCGTGTCGGACATGGCTCTCCCTCGGGTCAACAGACCCTGCGATATAGGGCGCATGTGACAGTGGCGCAACCGGATCAGTCGACTCGGATCGCATCCTTGGCCACGCTAAGTGCATAGCCTTTGCGGGAAATGTTGCGCACGAGAAGCTCGCTGACGAGCTGATTTCCGAGACTGTCGCGCAGGCGTTTGATCCGCGTGGCGCCCGCCGCCTCGTCGCAATCGGCCTCGTCGCGGCCCGAGATCATCGCCTCGATCTGCGCGCCGGTGAGGATGTCGTCATCCATCCGCGCCTCGGCCAGAACCGACAGCGTCTCGATCGCGGCCGGGGTCAGGGTGAAGCCCATATCGTTGAGCATCACCGCGTTTTCGCCCCGCAGGATGCGTAAGGACTGCACCTCGATCCCGGCGCGGCGAATCTCGGTCATCCGCTTGTTCAGCGCGATCAGCAGAAGCAGGAAGACGATCGTCGCGATCAGAAGGGCGGCGGCGAAGATCAGCAGGATGAAGATGATCACCCGGTAATTCGCCAGCACGTCCGAGAACGCGGTGCCCGACTGCGCCAGAACCTCCAGCAGCTTGATCTCGGCTTGTGAGGTCAGATTGTCGTTCTGCACGAAGATCTGCTCGACCCGCGCGTTGAACGCATCCGCATTCGGCAGGTTCGCGAACAACAGCACCGCGGCCACGGCAAGAATCGCGACCACGGCCACGATCCCGCCCACAACCGCGCGCGAGCCGAGTCGTAAACTATCAGTAACGGAGGAAATATTGTCCGGCACTGGCCTTCCTTTGCTCCAAGCCATCGGGGCCGAATGTGGAGAGAACCGTCAGTAAGGTCCACCCATCGGCTTTCAGCTTCGGCGCCAATTCGCGCGCCGCCGCCTGTGTCGAACAGGCCGAGTCCGAGACCTGCGCTACCCCGTATTGCAGCTGCAACGGGTTGTCGCGCTTGGCCTTGTAATCGGCATAGCACTCGGCCTGCGCGGCCGAGGCAGAGGCGAGAAACGCCAATATGAGGACTACGTGTTTCATGTGGAACACGCTGCGCTCAACGCCCGTGTTATTCAATAGCCAAAGGGGTTTGGCCCACCTGTTATCCGATAGCAGGGGGCCGTTATTGCCTGACTTTCGCCCCCCGGCCCAATCTCGGTTCATCGACGTCATGCGGCCTTCGGGCTGCCGAGTGAAAGGACCGAAGCCATGAGCCTCAAGACCAAGGCCACCGCCGCCATCACCGCCCTCGCCCTCGCGCTGGGATCCGTTGCGATCAGCGCCACGCCCGCCGCCGCGCTGGGCAAGAAAGACCGTCAGGCGCTGAGCATTCTGCTTGGGGTCGGTGCCGCCGCGCTGCTCCTCGACGGGATGAACAAGAAGGATCACAAGGCGAAGAAGGCGCAGCCGCGCTACGAGAGCTGGCAGGACCGCCAGCGTCGTCTGGAACGTGAACGCCGCGAGCGCGAGCGCCGCGAAGCCGAGGCCCGCCGCCAGCGCGCGCAGGAGCGTTACGACCGCGACCACCGTCGCTATAGCCATGATCGCGACCGCATCCGTCTGCCCGCGCAATGCGTGCAGCGCGTGAAGACCGGCCGCGGCTGGGGCGAGGTGGTTTCCGCCTCCTGCCTCGATCGCCGCACCGAGCGCCGCCTGCCCGCCAATTGCGCCTTCACGATGAAGACCGGCCGTCACGGCGTCGAGAAAGTCTATGGCAGCAACTGCCTCGAGGATCGCGGGATCCGTCTCAGCCGGCGTTAAGCCATGCGGCAGACGCCATAAGAGCGTCGTCGAGCAGTGCGGGGGCCCTCGGGTCCCCGCTTTTTCATTGAACAGACCTGCCGTTCCGGGGCATTCCGAACTCATGGCACAGAACCCCGATTTCTCTTTCGAAGAAGCCGCCTTCGCGCGCGGCCTGGCAATCGTTGCAGGCGTGGACGAGGTGGGCCGCGGCCCGCTTTGCGGTCCGGTGACGGCAGCGGCGGTCATTCTCGATCCCGCCCGCATTCCTGAAGGGCTCAACGACTCGAAGAAGCTCACCGCAAAGCGCCGCGCCGATCTGGCCGCGCAGATCATGGACTGCGCCGAGTTCTGCGTGGCCCATGCCAGCGTCGAGGAAATCGACGAGCTCAATATCTACCACGCCTCGCATCTCGCGATGTGCCGCGCGGTCGAGGGGCTGGCCCGCACAGCCGATCATGTGCTTGTCGACGGCAACCGCGTACCGCGCGACCTGAAGTTGTCCAGCGAGCCGGTCGTGAAGGGCGATGCCCGTTCTTTGTCGATCGCGGCGGCCTCGATCCTCGCGAAAGAGGCCCGCGATTTGCTCATGGTGGATTTGGCGCAACAGTATCCGGGCTACGGCTGGGAGCGGAATGCGGGCTACCCGACCAAGGACCATCTGCAGGCGCTTCTAGATTTAGGGGTCACCCCCGTTCATAGACGAAGCTTCAAGCCGGTCCACAATATCTTGTGCCAAGTGAATTATATAACCCCTTGATTCAAAAAAGAAATTGACGATGAATCGCCTTTGACTCATTTTTATAGCCATAGATCGGCACAAAGCCGGCTCCCAGATATTGGGCCCTGAGGCGGGCAGTTAAGAGGCTAAAAATGGCAAAGACGAAAGCTCCGGTGGTGCGCAATGCACTGCCCCTGAACGAAATTCTTGATGGTGATTGCATCGAGATGATGAACTCGCTGCCCGAGGACAGCGTGGACCTGATCTTCGCCGATCCGCCCTACAATCTACAGTTGCGCGGTGACCTGCACCGCCCCGATAATTCCAAGGTCGACGCGGTCGATGACGCGTGGGACCAGTTCGGCTCCTTCGCGCATTACGACAATTTCACCCGTGAATGGCTGAAGGCCGCACGCCGCATTCTCAAGCCGAATGGCGCGATGTGGGTGATCGGCTCCTATCACAACGTGTTCCGCATGGGCGCAGAGCTGCAGAACCAGGGCTTCTGGATTCTCAACGATGTCGTGTGGCGTAAGTCGAATCCGATGCCGAACTTCCGCGGCAAGCGCCTGACCAACGCGCATGAGACGCTGATCTGGGCGTCGAAATCCGAAGGCGCGAAATACACCTTCAACTACGAGGCGCTGAAATCGCTCAACGAAGGGGTGCAGATGCGCTCCGACTGGGTGATCCCGATCTGCAATGGCGGTGAGCGTCTGAAGGATTCGAACGGCGAGAAAGCCCACCCGACCCAAAAGCCCGAGGCGCTGCTGCACCGTGTCCTCGTCGGCACCACCAATCCCGGCGACGTGATCCTCGACCCGTTCTTCGGCACCGGCACGACCGGCGCCGTGGCGAAGATGCTGGGCCGCGATTTCATCGGTATCGAGCGCGAAGAAGCGTATCGCGAAGTCGCGCTCAAGCGCCTCGCCAAGATCCGCAAGTTCGACAAGGAAGCGCTGGAAGTTTCCACCTCGAAACGCGCCGAGCCGCGCGTGCCCTTCGGCCAGCTGGTCGAACGCGGCATGCTGCGCCCGGGCGAAGAGCTCTATTCGCTCAACGGCCGCCACAAGGCCAAGGTCCGCGCCGACGGCACGCTGATCGGCGACGACGTGAAAGGCTCGATCCATCAGGTCGGCGCCCATCTCGAAGGCGCGCCCAGCTGCAACGGCTGGACCTACTGGACCTTCAAGCGCGATGGCAAACAGGTCCCGATCGACCTGCTGCGCCAGCAGATCCGCGCCGAGATGAACTGAGGCTCAGCCCTCTCTCAAGAATTAGAAGTTACCGCCGGTGCCGAGGGCCGCTCCTCGGCACGCGCCTTGCCCCGCCGTGCGAAACGGCGGGGTCTTTTCGTTTGCGAGGTAAAGGGGGCTCTGCCCCCGCGCGTGCCGCGCTCCCCCGGGATATTTGAACAAGAGCGAAGAGCCGGGTTTCGGCTTGGCGGAAATATCCCGGGGTGAATGGCCGCAGGCCAGAGGGGCAGCGCCCCTGCCACGTTCAGGCCTGGCCGAGACGGGCGCGCAATTCGCGCAGCACCGGCAGGGTGGCGCGGACCTTCTCGGGGCCGAGATCGCGCACGATCCCCCCGATGATCGGCATAAGAGAGGCCAGCGCCGCATCGCGCGCCCGCCTGCCGGAGGGCGAGAGCGACACCCATTTGCGCCGCGCATCGTCCCAGTCGGGCCGGATATGCACATGCCCCGCCCATTCCAGCTTGGCGAGCGTGTTGGTCATCGCACCGCGGGTCACATGCAGCGCCTCGGCCAGTTGGGCGGGCGTGCGCTCTTCGTTGATATGGGCCAGCAGGTTGAGCACCGAGAAATGCGAGATTTCCATGCCCTTCGGCAGGGCGCGGCTCACCACGTTGCGCGCCAGTTGATCGGCCATGAAGACCTCGGCGAACAGCGTCGCGGCGAGCGGATCGTTCTCGGGCGGGGTGCTCACGGTCCGTCGAAGCTCCGGTCATGGAACAGGGACCGCAGGCGCGAGCGCACCGCGTCCACCTGATCGAGATCGAGATCGACGAGGGTCACGCCGGGCTCGGTGCCGCCATCGGCCAGCACCTTGCCCCACGGATCGACCGCCAGCGAATGGCCCCAGGTCCGGCGCGGCCGACCGCCATGCGCGGCATGGGTGCCGCATTGCGCGGGCGCCAGCACGAAGCAGGTATTCTCGATCGCGCGGGCACGCACCAGAACCTCCCAATGGGCGGCCCCGGTCGTGTCGTTGAACGCCGCCGGGATCGTCAGCACCTGCGCCCCGGCCTGCGCCAGCGTCCGATAGAGATGCGGGAAGCGCAGGTCGTAGCAGACCGACAGGCCCAGCTGAGCGTATTTCGTGGCGCCCAGAACCGCCTCGCGCCCGGGGCGGTAGGCTTCGGACTCGCGGTAGCGTTCGGTCTCGGACACGTCCACGTCGAACATGTGGATCTTGTCGTAGCGGGCTTTGATATTGCCCTTGCGCCCGATCAGGAAGGAGCGATTGGCGAAGCGCGCATCGTCTCCGGATTTCAGGCAGAGCGAGCCGATCAGGATATAGACGCCGAGGCGCTCTGCCTCGTTGCAAAGCGCCTCCAGCGTCGGGTCGTGATGTTCATGCTGCAGGACCGCGTTCTGATGGGCGCGATCCGACGAGATCAGATTGGTGCATTCCGGCGTCGCGATCAGCTGCGCACCTTTCGACGCGGCATCGCGGATGAAGTCGAGCGTGACCGGCAGGTTCTGTGCCGGATCATCCGTTACCGAAAGCTGAACGAGCGCCGCCTTCATCGCGTCAGCTCGCCAGCATCTGATCGAGCTTGCCCGAATGTTCGAGCGCATGCAGCTCATCGCAGCCGCCGATCGGCTCGTCGCCGATGAAGATCTGCGGGACGGTCCGGCGGCCATTCGCGCGCTGGGTCATCGCGGCGCGCAGTTGCGGTTCGCGGCCGACGTCGGTTTCCTCGTAGGAGATGCCCTTCTTGTCCAGCAGGCGCTTGGCCATGATGCAGAAGGGGCAGGTGCTGGTGACGTAGATTTCGACGCGTTTCATTCTCAATTCCCTTTGGTCTGCGAGACTATAGGGATTTAGGGTGCCTTCGCAACGCGTGCCAGTGTCACAGTGCAGATCGGCTCTGCACCTGCGCTCAACGCCGCCTCCGTCGCGGCGGAAAGCGTCGCCCCCGAGGTCATCACGTCATCAACGATCAGGAGCGGACGCCCCTGCAGCAGTGCGGCGCGGCGCGGCGTGACGGTGATCGCGCCGTCGAGATTGGCGTGTCGTTCATCGCGAGTTTTGCCCTTCTGGCTCGACGTCGGGCGGGCGCGGGTGAAGAGATCGGCGCAATAGGCGTGGCCGGTGCGCCGGGCCAGTGCGCGGGCCAGCTCCGCCGCCTGATTGTAGCGCCGTCGCAGCAGCCGCAATCGATGCAGCGGGATCGGTGCGATCAGCGTGTCGGGCGTCAGCAGCGGTCCGGCAGCACGCGCCATCCAGTCGGCCAGCGGCGGCACCAGATCGAGCCGGTCGCCATGTTTCAGCGCCAGCACCAGATCGCGCCCGGTGCCCGAATAATGCATCACCGTACCCCCCCGTGCCCAGGGTCTCGGATGGGTGAGGCAGTCGTCGCAAAGGATGGCCGTGTCGCTTTCGCCCGGAAGGGGCGTGCCGCAGGCGTCGCAGACCGTTCCGCGCGCGAAAGTTGCCTCGGACCAGCACGCACCGCAGAGCCCGAAATCCGTGCCGACCGCGTCGCCGCAGGCGATGCAGCGCGGCGGGAAGAGCGCGCGCAATCCCAGACGTCCCGCCGCTAGCATCCGGCTGCGAACCTCGTTAAGGGTTTCTGCCATGGATACGCCGCCCCTTTTGACCGACCGCGCCGCGCTCGAGCGCCACAGACTTCGCGCCGCCCGTGCGCCCGAACTGTTTCTGCATGAGGACGCGGCGGCTGAACTTGAGGAAAGGCTGCAAGAGGTTAACAGAACCTTTACGGAGCCGGCGCTGATCGCCGCTTTTCCCGAGCCGTGGCGCGAAATTCTTCCCGAGGCGAAGATCGTGGCCGATACGGATGTGCTCGATCTGGAGGAAGGCGCGCATGATCTGGTGGTCCACGCGCTCTGTCTGCATTGGGCGAATGACCCGGTCGGGCAGCTGGTGCAGGCGTCGCGTGCGCTGAAACCCGATGGGCTGTTCATCGGCGTGATGTTCGGCGGTCAGACGCTCAATGAACTGCGCGCCGCACTGGCGCAGGCCGAGGCTGCGATCACCGGAGGCTTGAGCCCGCGGATCGTGCCGATGGGCGAAATTCGCGATCTCGGCGCGCTGATCCAGCGGGCGGGGCTGGCGCTGCCGGTGGCCGATGCGGTGACGCGCAAGGTGACCTACGAGACGCCGCTGCGGCTGTTGTCGGACCTGCGCGCGATGGGCGAGACCAATGCGCTTGCCGCCCGCGATCGTCGCTTCCTGCGCCGCGATGTGCTGACCGAGGCGCTGCGGCTGTATATCGAGACCTATCAGGAGCCCGATGGCCGGGTGCGCGCGACCTTCGACATGGTCTGGCTCACCGGCTGGAAGCCGCATCCCGATCAGCAAAAACCGTTGCGTCCCGGATCGGCTGCGCAGCGGCTCGCCGATGCGCTGGGCACCACCGAGCACCCGAGCGGCGACAAGCCCGGCTCAGCCTAGCGCGTCGAGGAAAGACTTCGACCACCAATGCACGTCATAGGTGGTCAGCCCCGTCATCAGCGACCGATAGCGTTCCCGCCGTTCGCCGCGCGACATCATCAGCGCGGTCAGCATCGAGGTGGCCACCTGTTCGGGATCGTGCGGGTTCACCATCAGCGCCGCATCCATCTGTTCGGCCGCGCCCGCGAATTGCGACAGCATCAGAACGCCGGGATCGTCGGGGTTCTGCGCCGCGATGAACTCCTTCGCCACGAGGTTCATCCCGTCCATCAGCGGCGTCACCAGCGCGACATGCGAGGCGCGATAGAGCCCCGCCAGCACTTCGCGCGGCACCGCGCGATTGATGAAGCGGATCGGAACCCACTGGATGTCGGCGAATTGCCCGTTGATGCGGCCCGAGAGATGCTCGGTTTCTTCGCGGATATCGTCATAGGCCTGCACGCCCTCGCGGGTCGGCGGCGAAATTTGCAAGAGCGAGACGTAGCGGTGCCAATCCTCGTGCCGCTCGAGGAATTCGCCGAAGGCGCGGAAGCGGTGCGGCACGCCTTTGGAATAATCCAGCCGGTCGACGCCGATCATCAGCCGGCGGTGATCCTTCACGATCCCGGCGGGCAGTTTATCGAACTCGGTCTCCGCCAGTTCCTGAAACTCTCGCGCATCGATCGAAATCGGGAACGCGGCGATCCGGCATTGACGGGGCGAGAGGTGCACGTAGCCCGCGCCCAGATTGGAGGCGTCGGCGATCTCGATCATCGAGTGGAGACAGGCGCGCACGTCGCGCTCTGCCTGAAGGCCCACGAGGTCGTAATTCGCGATCCACTGGCAGACCTCGCGCCCGTTGGGCAGGGCCTGCATCGCGGTCGGGCCGGGGAAGGGCGTGTGCAGGAAGAAGCCGATGGGATTGGTCACGCCCATCAGGCGCAGCTCGTAGGCCAGCGGCAGCAGATGGTAATCCTGCACCCAGATCCGGTCGTCGGGCTTCAGGAACGGCGCCACGAGCTTCGCGATCCGCCGGTTCACCTGTTTGTAGACGCCCAGATATTCCTGATGGATATCCATCAGATCGGCGCGACCGTGGAACAGCGGCCAGAGCACCGAATTCGAATAGCCCGCGTAATAGTTGTCCTGCTCTTCCTGAGTCAGATCGAAGCAGTAACGTCTGAACGGCCCACCCTCGATCTCGCGCAACTCTGCGGCAGGCGTGTCGGCGATCTCGCCCGAGGTGCCGATCCAGATGCCGCCGGTTTCCTCCAGCACATCGCCAAGCGCCACGACCAGCCCGCCGGAGGGATTGGCCCCGGTGGGAATGCGGTTGGAGATGCAGATCAGGCGGCCCATTCGACGTTCCTCATTCAGCGTGCTACGGCAGCGGCGAGCCAGGCGCGTACATCCATCGGCTCGTCAAGGTGATAGCGCGCGACGCTCTCTCCGTCACCGACCTTGATGCCGAAACCGCCATGCGCCTCTGCCCAAGCCAATGCGGGCTCGTCGGTCGTGTCGTCGCCCGCATAGACCGGATTGCGACCGCCGAACTGCACGAGGTCGGACAGGATCGCCAAGGCGCCATCCTTCGAGAACCCCTCGGGGCGAATTTCGACCGCCATTTTTGCGGGCTGGATCGTGAAGCCGTCATAGCGCGCGGTCAGCTCTTCGGTGAAGGCTTCCACTTTGCCTTGCTTGGCGGGGTTGGAGCGGAAGTGGATCGCGGCGCCGTGGCTCTTGTCTTCAAAAATGAGATCGTGGTCCTGCGCGAACCCGGCCAGATCCTCTTTGACCGCGCCCAGATGTTGTGGGGTCTCGGCCATCGGCGGCTCCATTCCGCGCGCTTCCGAGCCGTGGGAGCCGACCATCAAACCGTCGAACCCGTCGAGGAAACGTTCCAGCTCGTGCAGGGATCGCCCCGAGACAACCGCGAGCGCCCCGTTGAGCGCCTCCGAGAGTTGTTCGAGCAAACGCGGCAGATTTTGCGGCACGATCACCGCATCCGGGCGGGGCGCTATGTCCACCAGACATCCGTCGAAATCTAGGAACAACGCGTCTCGCGACGGGTCGAGAGCGGGCGGGGCCGGTTTTTTCCCGGTCATGTCATCCATTGCCATGTGAAGACCGTAAGTGATCCTGTCCCGGTTGAATAGGCCGCATTGGCACAGATCGGGAAACCCGTTAAGTCGGGTGGAAGTTCCGCGATAAATGACGACAGGACAGTGACACGATGACCAACGCCGCAAATCCGCGCCTTGCCCATGCCCCCGCCGATCACCCGCCCGTCAAGGAAGCGAAGATCGGTCTGCTCGTCGCCAATCTCGGAACCCCGGACAACACCGATTACTGGTCGATGCGTCGCTATCTGAACGAGTTCCTCTCGGACCGGCGCGTGATCGATTACCCGGCATGGAAATGGCAGCCGTTGCTGCAGCTCATCATCCTGTCGAAGCGGCCTTTCACCTCGGGTGCGAACTACAAGACGATCTGGAACAACGAGGCGGGCGAAAGCCCCCTGATGACGATCACCAAGCAGCAGGTCGCGAAGCTGCGCGATGCGGTCTCGGCGCGCTACGGTCAGGAGGTTGTCGTCGATTACTGCATGCGCTACGGCAATCCCTCGACCCAGTCCGTCGTCGACCGGATGGTCGAGCAGGGCTGCGAGAAGATCCTGTTCCTGCCGCTTTATCCGCAATATGCGGGCGCCACCTCGGCCACCGCGAACGATCAGTTCTTCCGCGCGCTGATGAAGCAAAAGCGCCAGCCCGCCGCGCGCGTCGCGCCGGAATATTTCGACAAGCCCTCTTATATCGATGCGCTCGCGCAATCGGTGGAGCGGGTCTATGCCACGCTCGACGAGAAGCCCGATGTGCTGGTCGCCTCCTATCACGGGATGCCAAAGCGCTATCTGATGGAAGGCGACCCCTACCACTGCCAGTGCCAGAAGACCTCGCGCCTGCTGCGCGAACGGCTCGGCTGGGACAAGGACGGGATCGACACGACTTTCCAGTCGGTCTTCGGCACCGAGGAATGGCTCAAGCCCTACACTGTCGAGCATGTCGCGGAGCTGGCGAAGCAGGGCAAGAAGAACATCGCGGTGATCTCGCCCGCCTTCAGCGCGGATTGCATCGAGACGCTCGAAGAGATCAACGGCGAAATCCGCGAGGCTTTCGAGCACGCGGGCGGTGAGAAATTCACCTACGTTCCGTGCCTCAACGACGACGATCTGCACATCAAGGCGCTGATGGAGGTGGTCGGAGAAAACCTCGCCGGTTGGATCGACTGATAAAACTGTCGCGATCTGCGACGTCCTGCCTCACAGATTCGTGAGTGTCTTTTCTTATAAGTTCTGACGCGGGGGCAAGGGATCGCCGTGAAGGCGTACCCTGCGGACCGGCAACGACCGGGACGCTCAGAGCAGAAAGGAAAGAGAATGCTCAAGACTATGGGACTGGTCGCCTTGGCGGCTCTCTATGCTGGCGCTTCCTGGGCCGGGCACGCAAATCCGTGGGCGACCGAGGATGACGTGATTTACAACCAAGAGCACGAGGATAACCTCGTGAAATCCATCGATACGCCCGGCGAGGATGAGATGCTCGGCGTCATGGTACGAAGCGCCCATGGCAAGCTCGACGGCTTGGCGGGCGGTTCGGGTTCGGGCGGCGGCACTGGCGGCGGTTCGGGTTCGGGCAGCGGCGCTGGTGGTTCGGGCGGCGGCAAGGGCGGCGGGTCCGGCCATGGCGGCGGCAAAGGTGGTAACCACTGATCGCTGTCCCATGAATTGAAAACCCCCGGGACTGCGTAGTCCCGGGGGTTTTACTTTGTCCGATGGGTGGCGTGGCTCAGATCAGCAGCACCTGCGTGCCGATCTTCGCGAAGCCGAACAGCTCCTGGATATGTTCGTTGTAAAGACCAATGCAGCCGTTCGAGCTTTTGCGGCCGATCTTGCGCGTGTCATGCGTGCCGTGGATGCGGTAATAGCGCCACGACAGATAGAGCGCATGGGTCCCCAGCGGGTTATCGGGGCCCGGCGGCACGTAATCGGGCCATTCCGGATTGCGCTTCTTCATCGAGGGGGTCGGCGCCCAGCTCGGCCCTTCGACCTTGCGGATCACCGAGGTCCGGCCGCGCCGCGTCAGCTCTTCCGAGACCGGCACCGAAGTCGGATAGAGACGGTAGATCGACTGATCCGCCGACCAGTAATGCAAAGCCCGCGAATGGGTATCCACGAGGATCGCCCCACCGCGGAGGTTCGAGAAGTAGGGTTGCCAGTCGCGGTTCTGGAAGCTCGAAATATTGCGGCGCTGGTTGGTAAAGGCATTCGTTTCGAACTGCTCCTGACCGTAATCGGGCGTTTGCGCGCGGGCGGGCAGCGCGAGCCCCGCACCAAGGCAGGCGGCGGCGCCAAGGAAGGCGCGGCGATCGAAGGGCTTGCGCGTATGGGACATCTCAGGCTCCGGGTTCGCGACGGGGTCAATTACGATAAATATAATGTGATCGCGCGGCTGCGGCAAATCAAACTGGCGGGGATGTGCCCGCAAAGCGACAGAGGGGTTTGCGCGGCTGGGGACAAGCGTGTAATGCAGATTGACGTTTTAACGAGGGACGGACCAAAGATGTTGCGCGCTTCTGTATTTGCGGTCTCCGCGATTGTGGCTCTGGCGGCTTGCCAGCCGACCGACACGCAGCCCAAGCTCGGGCCCGATGGCCTGCCGCTGCCGAAAGTCTACAACATCACCGCGAGCGATCGCTCCGTGATCCCGCAGCGCGTGCTGGAATCCGTGAACAGCCTGCGTTCGGCGCGCGGTGCCGCACCGCTGGTGCTGAACGACGCGCTCACCACGGCGGCGCTGGCCCATTCCAAGGACATGGCCGTGCAGAACCGTCCGTGGCACTGGGGCTCCGACGGCTCCTCGCCGCTGAGCCGGGCGCAGCGCGCCGGCTATCCGGGGCAGGTTCTGGGCGAGAATATCTCCGAGACCTACGAGACCGAGATGGAAACCCTCTCGGCCTGGATGAAGGTCGCCGATACGCGCGACGTGATCCTGAACCCTGCGGCGACGCAGATGGGCTTCTCGTGGTATCAGGAGCCGTCCGGCAAGATCTGGTGGACGATGGTCACCGGCAACTGAGCCGAAGACCCGCCGCAAGCAAAAAGGGCCCCACGCGGGGCCCTTTGTCATTTCCGGGGGATGCTGCGATCAGGGGAAGATGAAGATCGGCGTGCCGTCGCGGACCATCGCGTAGATGTCGCGGATTTCCTTGTCCTTCACAGCAATGCAGCCCGCGGTCCAGTCGCGACCCTTGCCTTTGTTCTTTCCGTCGCGGCCATGGATGAAGATGTCGCCGCCCGCCTTCTTGCCCTGCGATTCTGCGAAGGCCACCTGCTGCGGATTCGGATAGCTGATGCCGATCGACAAGTAATAGGCCGAGTTCGGATTGCGCCGATTGATGTAATAGAGCCCTTCCGGGGTCTTGCCGTCGCCCTCGAACCGCTTCGGCCCGACCGGATCGCCGCCAAGGCCGATCTTGTACTTCTCCAGCACCTCGTCGCCATGCAGCAGATACATCATCCGCTGCGATTTGAAGATCTGGATCTGGGTCACGGCGGGGCCGTTATAGGATTTGAATTTGCTGGAATCGCCACAGGCGGCCAGCGTTGCGAGGGCGCATCCGCCCAAGAGGAGGGTTCGACGGTTCATGTTCGGCCTGTATTCGGAGACTGCTGTTTTACAGTCTTTCTACCCGATTTTCGCCGTCGCATCTAGCGGGTGAAAAGGGCCGCAAGCTCCACATGAGCGGAAAACCGGAATTGATCCACGACCAGCAGCTTGTCGAGCGTGAAGCCCGCCGCGATCAGCGTCTCGGCGTCGCGCGCGAAGGTGACCGGGTTGCAGGAGACATGGATCAGCCGCTTGAGTTTCGATGCCGCGATCTCGGCGATCTGGGCCTGCGCGCCAGCCCGCGGCGGGTCGATCACCACCGCGTCGAACTTCGCCAGCTCGTCGGGCAGAAGCGGACGGCGGAACAGGTCGCGCGCCTCGGTGGAGACCCGGTGCAGGCCCTGCGACTGACGCCAGCCCTGATCGAGCGCCTCGGTCATCGCCGCGACCCCTTCGACCGCGTGGACCTCGGCTAGTTCGGCCAGCGGCAGCGAGAAGGTGCCGCAACCTGCGAAGAGATCCGCCACCTTTTTCGCGTTGCCAATCGCCGCTTTCGCGAAGGCGGTCAGCACCGCTTCGCCGTGATGGGTCGCTTGCAGAAACGCGCCCGGCGGCGGCACGACCTTGGCCTTGCCGAATTGCTGGATCGCCGGTCGCCGCCCCGCGACGACCTGTCCGTTCCAGCTGAGCCGGGCGAGATCGTGGCTGCGCGCCAGAGCCGACAAAGCCTCGAATTGGGCCGTATCAGGGTCTTTTCCGCCCTGTGCAGCCAGTTCCAGCCCGGCCTCCGACAGGGTCAGGGTGAAGGCGATCTCGCCTTTGCGCGAGCCTGCAATCGCGGTCGCCTCGTGCAGCATCGGGATCGCGGCCAGCAGTTCGGGCCTCAGGATCAGGCAGTTCGGAATCTCGACGACCGTGTCTGAGGCGCGGGCGTGAAATCCGACCAGAGTGCCCTTCTTCGTGCGCCGTCCTGAAAGCGTCGCCCGCCTGCGCGAATTGAGCGGCGAGGTCGCGATGGTCATCTCCGGCACGGGCAGGTTCCGCGCGGCCAGCGCCTGACGCACCACGTCCATCTTCCACTCGGCGGTGAACGCCTCGGATGCGTGCTGCATCGAACATGCGCCGCAGGAGCGGTAATGCGGGCAGGGCGCTTTGACGCGGTCGGGCGACGGCGTCACGATCTTCGGCTGCGCGATGCGGCCGTCGATCACCTCGCCCTCGACCACCTCACCGGGAAGCGCCATGGCGACATGCACGGTCCCCTCGGGGCCATGGGTCACGCCGTCGGCATGCAGGGACAGTCGCTCGATTTCGTAGGTCATGCGCCTTCTCTAGCTGCGCGGCCCGGGTCAGAAAAGACCCTATTCCGCCGCATCCTCCGCGTCGTCGCAGGTCAGGAAGCCGCCGGACTGACGTGCCCAGTAGCGTGCGTAGAGCCCGTTCATCGCCAGCAACTCGTCATGGCTGCCCTGCTCGACGATCCGGCCCTCCTCCAGCACGACGATCCGGTCCATCTCGGCAATGGTGCTGAGGCGGTGGGCAATCGCCAGCACGGTCTTGCCCGCCATCACCCGGTGCAGCGCGCTTTGAATCTGAGCCTCCACCTCGGAATCGAGCGCCGAGGTCGCCTCGTCCAGCACAAGGATCGGCGCGTTCTTCAGAAAGGCGCGGGCAAGGGCGATCCGCTGGCGCTGGCCGCCCGACAGCTTCACCCCACGCTCGCCCAGCTTGGCGTCATAGCCGCGATTGCCCTCGTGATCGGCGAGGCCGCGGATGAAGTGGTCCGCTTCGGCTTGCTTCGCGGCGGCGATCATCTCCTCCTCGGTGGCGTCGGGCTTGCCGTAGAGGATGTTCTCCCGTGCCGAACGATTGAACATCGCCGTTTCCTGCGTGACCATCGCGATGTTGCGGCGCAGGCTCTCCTGCGTGACCTCGCGAATATTCTGCCCGTCGATCAGAATAGACCCTTTTTCGGGGTCATAGAGCCTAAGAAGCAGCGCCACGAGCGTCGATTTCCCCGCGCCCGAGGCCCCGACGATCCCGATCCGCTCGCCATCCGCGATGGTCAGATTGATATCCGCGATCCCGCCGCTGCGGCGCCCATAGGCGAAATCGACATTGTCGAACTGAATCTCACCTTCCACGTGGCGCAGCGTGCGAGCATCGGGCGCGTCGGTCAGGTCGTGCATATGCGCGAGCGTCCGCATCCCGTCCTCGGCCTCGCCGATATGGGTCCACACGGACATGAGTGCTTGGCTCACCCAGCCCGACATCTGCGACAGCCGGATCGCGATGGCGCCTGAGGTCGCGATGGCCCCGGCGGTGGCCTCGCCCTGCGACCAGAGCCAGATCGCGCCGCCCACCAGCATCACCGGAACGATCCCGGCATAGGCCATCTGCACCACGCGATAGAGGCTTTGGACCATGCCGAAGGAATAGGTTTTCTGGCGGAACTTCTGCATCGCCTCCAGCGCCGCGCGATCCTCGTGCTCGGCATGGGCGAACAGCTTCACCGTCTTGATGTTGGTGACCGTGTCGACGACCTGCCCCGTCACCATCGCCCGCGCCGAAGCCCGCTCGCGCGAGCGTCCGCGGATATGGGGCAGGAAAAGGCGGATAATCAGGTAGAGCCCGAAGGTCCAGAACACGAGGCCCACGGCCCCCCAGCGGTCGATCTGCGCCAGAACGATCAGAGAGCCGACGATCGAGGCCAGCGCGAAGAGCCCGGTATTGATGATCTCGGTGACCGTGTCGGTGACGGCGCGCGCAGTCTGCATCTGCTTCTGCGCGATCCGCCCGGCGAAGTCGTTGTCGAAGAAGGTGACCGATTGGCCCATCGTCCAGCGATGCAGGCGCGAAAGCACGAGCGGCATCACATTGGGGCTGATCAGCAGGTTGTTGGTGGCGGAGCTGATGCCGAAGGTCAGGGGGCGGATCAGCAGGAAGAACGCGACGAACAGGACGAGAAGCCCGACGTTGGCCCCGATCACTGCGGCCCGTTCGCTGTTCAGCGCCGCGTCGATCACCTGTCCCAGAAGCCAGGCCGAGACGACCTCCATCACGCCGGCGATGGTCGTCCCAAAGCTGGCCACGGCAATCGCGCCCCAGCTGCCCTTGAGGCACCAGCGGAAGAAAGCGCCAAGCTGGCGCGGCGGGGCGCCTTCGGCGGGGGAGAAGGGATCGAACATGAGTCTCTCTTTCCCCTCCCGATATAGGCGATTGCGGCGCGGATCAAAGCGCGGCGAGCAGATCCTCGCGCGTCAGCGTGAATCCGGAGGCGATCCAGCGCGCCTCGAGCGTCTTCAGCGTATCTCCCAATGCCTTGCCTTCATAGCGGGGCATCAGGTCGCGCGATTGTACCGGAAATTGTTGTTTTGCGCCGAAATAGACCCTGTTTTGCCAGCCTTCCGGCATTTCCTGCCCCATCAGCGCATGCCGCAGAAGAAGCGCATCGGCCCCGACCTCTGCCCCGAGCCGATAGCCAAGGACCGTCGGGTCGTCACCGTCGGACAGCGAGGCGCGCAGAGCCTCGAGTTGTCTTGTGTCCTTTTTCGACAGGCGCAGCCGCTCGGCCACGTCTTCGCCGCCAATCGCCGCCAGCCTGCGGATCGGATCGGCGGGGCGATCTTCGAGATGGACGAGCGGCCCGAGCGCGGTCGCATCGGCGCCGGGCAGCACGGCCGTGAGAACCCCGCATTGCGCCATCGCCGCCACTGCGTGAACCGGATCGGGCGCGGCCAGCAATTTGCGCATCTCGCCGCCGAGGCGTTCGCGCGAAAGCGTCTCTATTCCGGCGATATTCTCGGCACAGGCGGCCAGCCCTTCAGGGTCGAGATCGTGGCCATACCACGCGGTAAAGCGGAAGAAGCGCAGGATACGCAGGTAGTCCTCGCGGATACGTTCCTCCGCCTCGCCGACGAAGCGGACATGATGCGCCGCCAGATCCTCCAGCCCGGTGCCGAGCGGGTCGAGAATCGTGCCGTCCGAGCGGGCATAGAGCGCGTTCATCGTGAAATCACGCCGCGCCGCGTCCTCGGCGATATCGTCGGAAAACGCGACGGTCGCATGCCGCCCATGCGTCTCCACATCGCGGCGAAAGGTGGTGACCTCATGCGGATGACCCTCCGCAACCACCGTGACCGTGCCATGATCGACGCCGGTCGGCACCGGCTTCAGCCCGGCCGCCTTCGCAAGTTCGATCACCCGCTCGGGGCGCGCATCGCTGGCGATGTCGATATCGTTGACCGGCGCGCCGAGGGCGCTGTTGCGCACGCAGCCGCCCACCAGAAGCGCCTGATGCCCGCCCTCTTCGAGCATCTTCAGCACGCGTTGGGTCGCCTCTGCCTCGATCCAGTCTCCGGTCAGTCTCATTCCGCCATCCGGTCCGCCAATGAGCGCAATATACGCGCGGTGGCGCCCCAGATGTAATAGGGCCCGTAAGGCGCCACGAAATAGCTACGCCGCGAGCCGCGCCAGCGCCGCGACTCGACGCGGAAATTCCCGGGCGTGATATGCGAGAGCGGCACGGTGAACGCCTCGGCCACTTCGCCCGCTTCGGGGATCACCTCGAACGGCGTGTGGATGCGCGCCAGCACCGGCGTCACCAGAAAGGACGTCACGGTCTCATGCGGATCGAGCGTGCCCAGCACCTCGACATGGGCATGGGGCAGGCCGATCTCTTCCTGCGCCTCGCGCAGCGCCGCGCCGACCGGACCTTCGTCATCGGGGTCGACCTTGCCGCCGGGAAAGGCGATCTGGCCGGGGTGATGGCGCAGATGCGAGCTGCGCTTCGTCAGATGCAGGCGCGGCTCCGGCCCGAACGTATCGAAGGCGACGAGAACGCCCGCGGGTCGCAGTTTGCGGTCCTCGGGCAGGATCACTTCCGGGTTCAGATCGTAATCCGAAGAGGGCCGCCCCGGTCGCGCCAAGGCGTTCAGAACCGGGGCGAGCGGATCACTCATTCGTTCCCTCGTCTCCCGCTTCGCGCAGCGACCCGTCGGGGTTCTTCTGCGCTTCGAAGCCGAGCGTCAGCGGATCGAAAATGTAATGCGCGCCGCAGAACTGGCAGTCCGCGGTGACCGTGCCCTCATCGGTGGTCATATGCGCGATGTCGCGCGCCGAGTAGATCGAGAGCGACTGACGCACGCGATCGGCCGAGCAGGTGCAGCCGAACTCCATCCGCTGCGGATCGAAGACGCGCGGCCGCTCTTCGTGGAAGAGGCGCACCAGCAGCTCGGTCGGCTGCACAGTCGGGCCGATCAGTTCCATATCCTCGACCGTGTCGAGCAGGATATTGGCGCGCGCCCAGTTCTCGCCTTCCTCGCCGTCGAGAATGTCATCGGCGGTCAGCAGCCCCTGATCGCCCGAGCCCTCCTGGGCGGCGAAGGGCGAGGCCGGCGGCATATGCTGCAGCATCACGCCGCCTGCGCGCCAGCTTTCGCCCTGACCGGGCAGGATCGAGCGCCCGAAGGACAGCGAGAACCGCGTGGGCAGCTGTTCGGACTGCGCAAAATAGGCCTCGGCGCAGGCGCGCAGCGAGCCTTCGGACAGTGGCGTGATGCCCTGATAGGGGGTCGTGCCTTTGCCCTGGTCGATCAGGATCGCAAAGTAACCCTGCCCGATCTGTTCGAATGGGTCGGCCTTGGGATCGAGCTTCTCTTCATCGAAGCTCGCCCAGGCGCGAATGCGGGCGGGCGCGCCCTCCTTCTCGGGGGCGTAGTAATCGGTGGCGATGATGCGGATCGGACCGTTGCCGCGGATTTGCAGCGACAGCTTCCAGCGCAGCTTGACGGTCTGGCCGATCAGCGCGGTCAGAAGGGCGGCTTCGGCCACCAGCATTTCGACCGCGCGGGGGTAATCATGTTGCGACAGGACGGTGTCGAGCACGCCGTCGAGGCGGGCAACCCGGCCGCGGATGTCAGAGCGGTCGAGCTGAAACGGCAGAACTGTATCGTCCCATGCGATTTGGGATAGCTTGGACATGGTGCTCCTGAGGGGCTCAGAGGGGTTTTCGGGCAGCGCGGAGCCTGCCATACAGCCCCAATATAGGCGCGGCAACCGCAGACCCAAGGGAGAGCACATGATCGCGAGGTTCGGAGAGCGGGTGAAATCCGGTCAGCAGTATCGTTTGCGCCCCGGTGCCTACGCGATTCTGATCCGCGACGGGCGGGTGCTGCTGACCCATCAGGCGCACCCCATAGCGGAGTTTCAATTGCCCGGCGGCGGGATCGATCCGGGCGAGGGGCCGATCGAGGCGCTGCACCGCGAGGTCTTCGAGGAAACCGGCTGGGCGATTACGGGGCTGCGCCGTCTCGGGGCCTATCGGCGTTTCACCTATATGCCCGAGTACGAGTTCTGGGCGGAAAAGCTCTGCTCCGTCTGGCTCGCGCGCCCGGTGTTGAAGCGCGGTCTGCCGCCAGAGCCGCATCACACGGCGCATTGGGCCGATCCCGAGGAAGCGCTCGAACTGCTCGCGAATGAAGGCGAGCGCGCGTTTTTCCAACGGTTCGTCCGTCGCTGAAAAGGCGCGGGCGTTTCGTTCGCCTCAGATGTAGCTGAGCTGGTGCGTTCTCCTCTCAAGTCTCCCCCGGGGGATGGTCTCTGCAGTCTGACACAAGCTCCGAACGTCGCTCGCTGCTGCCGGGGCCGTGAAATTCCAAAACGCCAGCCGAGACATCGTCCCCGATCTCACCCTCCGCGAATTCCTCGGTGGCCCAATAGAGCGCATCCAGAAGCCCGGGCCCCGGCATCTGGGAAAACTTGCGGAGCATCCGGGCCAGCCGGGTCTGATCGATCATCTCGCCGCTGCGGTCGCTGGCTTCGGTAATCCCGTCCGAGACCAGCACCAGCCGATCGCCCGGGGTCAGTTGAACCGTAAGCGTTTCGTATTCGGCGCCTTCGATCAGCCCGATCGGCAGCCCGCCCTCGCCGAAAAACTCGACCGTGCCGTTGCGCCGTTGCAGGACCGGGTAGGGGTGGCCGGCCTGAACCAATTCCGCCTTGCCGGTGCGCAGGTCGACATCGGCGTAGATAAGGGTGAAGTAGCTCTCGGTGCTCATTTCACTCAGCACGAGATCGTTGAGGCGCTGCGCGAGCTCCGCCGGGCGTCGTCCGCGCAATTCGCCTTTTGCGTTGCGGTAAATCGCGAGGTTCTGGCTGGGGGTGGTGCCGGAGAAGTAGCCCGCGATCCGCGCCATCATCAGGGCCGAGGTGATCCCATGCCCCGACACGTCGATGCCGTATAGGCCCACCCGGCGTTCATTGATTGGAAAGAACCCGACGAGGTCGCCGCCGACATGGCCTGCGGGCCGCAAGAGTAGCGAGACATCCGCTGCCTCGAACCGGGCGTGTCGTGTCCGCACGAGGCTTTGCTGTAGTTTGCGTGCCTCTTGCAGGTCGCGGTCGATCACCTCCTGTGCCTCGCGCAACAGGCGGTTCTTTTCGCTCAACTCCTCTTGCATGGTCAGGATGCGAGCGCCCGCGCTGAGCCGCGCCCGAAGCTCCGCTCCGTTGACCGGTTTCGACAGGAAATCATCGGCGCCGCTTTCCAATCCACGTGTAACGTCCGTCTTCTCGGCCTTGGAGGTCAGAAGAATGAAATAGCCGTAGCTTCGCCGCGGTAAGCCTCGAAAAACGCGGCAGAATTCAGGGCCGCTCATCCCCGCCATCATCCAGTCCGAGATCACGATATCGGGCTCGCATTGGGCGCAGATCGCGATCGCCTCTTCTGCGCTTTCAGCTTCGCTCACCTGGTAACCGGAGCGGGACAACTGGGCCGAGAGGATACGGCGCTGCATGCGGCTGTCGTCCACGACGAGAACGTGCCGTGCAGCGCCCGCCAACGGTCGTCGGCCCGCATCTGCGGGGACCTCTTGTCTTTGCACCATCTGCATCATCCGAAACCTCTGCCCTCACGAAACCGCAAACTCCCTAAGATTCGGTGAAAACCAGCCCGGATCAGACGTTAAGAAAATCGAAAGGGTGCGGCGCTACGGTCAGTCTCGGGTGGAGTCGGATCGAGTGGCCTGGAGGGCGTGATGATTGATTGGGAACGGGTACAGGAATTGCGTTCTGAAATTGGCGCCGATGGGTTTGCGGAGGTCGTGGAGCTTTTTCTCGACGAGGTCGAGGCCGTGGTGATGGGGCTTGGCGGACGTCCCGACCGGGTCGAAGAGGATTTGCACTTCTTGAAAGGGTCTGCCTGGAATCTCGGGTTCCGCGATTTCGGCGGCGCCTGTCAGCAGGGAGAACGAATGGCCGCCGCCGGACGCGCCGTGGAGGTCGATCTGGGCGCGATCCGCGAGACCTATCGTCTGTCCAAGACGCAGTTCATGGGGCGGCTATCGGAGTTCACGCCGGCAGCATAGTGCGAGGTGCTGAGCAGATTGAGCTGCGCCGAGCGCAGTTTGCACGCAGTCGCACCCATTGGGCACGGGTGCGGCCAAACTTTGGTTAACTCGCGTGCCTACTGCGGGCCGTGAGCGCAGGAGTTGGAAGGTGTAGAAAGGCCTCCACAGTGTAAACCGGTGAAGGGCCAGAGTGTTTCGTCCGTCAGGCGGCCGCTCTATCGAATTGAAGGCCTCAGATAAGAAACTCGGCCAAGGTTTCGTCTTCGGTGATGTCGCGCCAGACGAAGCCCTCGGCGTCGAGCTTCGCGAAGAGCTCTGTGAAGTTCTCGGCGCGTTTCGTTTCGATCCCGATCAGGACCGAGCCGAAGTTCCGCGCCGATTTCTTCAGATACTCGAAGCGTGCGATGTCGTCGTCAGGGCCAAGCATCTGGAGGAAATCCTTCAGGGCGCCGGGGCGTTGCGGTAGGCGGAGGATGAAGTACTTCTTCAGACCCGAATAGCGCTGGGCACGTTCGCGCACCTCTGGCAGACGTTCGAAGTCGAAATTGCCGCCCGAAGTCACGCAGACCACGCGCTTGCCGCGGATCGTCTCGGCCAGTTCGGGCAGGATGTCGACAGACATCGCGCCGGCGGGTTCCAGCACGACGCCCTCGACGTTCAGCATCTCAAGCATCGTGATGCAGATGCGATCTTCCGGTGCGAGATGAACTTGCTCGGGCGTGACCCAGCCCAACTCCGCGAAGGGGCGCGCGCCGATCCGGGCCACAGCGGCTCCATCGACGAAACTGTTCACCTGCGAGATCGTCACGGGCTCATGCGCCTTGACCGCAGCGGTGAGGCTCGCGCCGCCCAAAGGCTCGACGAAGCGAAATTCCGTGTCGGGGGCGGTCGCGCGCAGATAGCCGGTCACGCCCGCGGCCAAACCGCCGCCGCCCACGGGCAGGATTACCATATCCGGTGCGCCGCCCAACTGGTCGAGGATCTCCACCCCGACCGACGCCTGCCCCTCGATCACATCCGGATCGTCGAAAGGCGCGAGGAAATGCGCCCCGGCCTCACGGCAAAACTCCTGCGCCGAAGCCAGCGTGTCGTCGAAATAATCGCCCGTGAGAACGATCTCGACCGCATCTCCGCCAAAGGTCTTGGTCTTGTCGATCTTCTGCTGCGGCGTCGTCACCGGCATGAAGATCGTGCCTTTCACCCCGAAATGCCGACAGGCGAAGGCCACGCCCTGAGCGTGGTTCCCGGCGCTCGCGCAGACGAAATGTGCCGCCGACGGATCGCGCTCGCGCAATTTGCGCATCGCAGTGAAGGCGCCGCGGATTTTGTAGGAGCGCACCGGCGTCAGGTCATCGCGCTTGAGCCAGACCTCGGCGTCGAAACGTTTCGACAGATGGGCATTGAGTTGCAGCGGCGTGGGCTCGAAGAGCGCACGCAGCGCGCGGGTGGCGGCTTGGGCGGAAAGGGCGAACTCACTCATACCGCCAGATGTGACGCGCGCCGCCCGCTTTGGCAAGCTCAGACGAGGGCGCGTTGCTCGACAAAATGACCGTAGAGCGTCGTTAGGATCGACAGCAGCAGCATCACGGTGGGCACGGCGAAAAGCAACTTGAGCGCGACCACGACCATATCATCCGCGAGATCATGTGGCGCCTGTATCGAAAGCATGCTTACCGCAACGAAAGGGAGTACCACGAGAAATGCCAGCAGAGTGAGCAAAGCGAAGCCACGCCAGTGGCCGCGAGTCGCGCGCCAACTGTCGCGGATCGTGGCGCCGCCGATCGCGGCCCCGGGCAGGGATACTCCGAGACGGAGCATGAAGGCATACAGGGCAATGAAGAATGCCAGCCCCACCACGGCAAGTAGAACGGCTTCAGCGGTCTGGTTCGGAATGATTTCCTGCGCCGCGAGGGCGAAAAGAAAAACAATCGCGGCGCCCAGAACCATGATCGCCATGGCACAGAGCGTGATCACTATGCCACGCCAGAAATAGCTCACGTCGCGGCGCAGATGAATCCGCGGCAGCCAGCCGACGCGCTCGCCGAGCAGGATGAACCTGTGCCAGTTCACCGCCGCGATGATCATCGGGATCGGCAGGATGAACGTGTTGAAAACCAAAATGAACAGTGATTTTTCGAAACTCTGGTGTTGCGATGCTCCGGCCTGCATCACGCTCTCGATAAGCCACTGCTGCCCGATGATCATGATCAAGAGAAGAAGCGCCGAGATCCGAAGGGTCTGCCGCCAATTTCCAAAGACCTGCCGGAACGAGTGTCCGAAAACCCCCAATACATTCATCACTTTGCCCCCAAAGAATGTCATTTAACAATTCACCGTTGGGGCTCGATCTCACCGCAGTCAAAGCACGTTCGGCGCGCCTTGGTTGAATTCTCCGTGTGATCGAGGTGGAAAAGAGCGAGTCACCGCCGGCTCACCTTCGCTTTGAGCGAAGCCTTGCGCATTTTGCAAAGGCTGCCGCTTTTTTGCCCACTTTCGGCGCTAATCGTGCTGAAACTGTGTTGCGAGCAACAAAAGAGGAGGGCCGCATGCGCCTGAGAAAAACTTCGATTGTCGCCCTTGTCGCGGCGAGCTTCGTCGTCGCCCCGGTGGCGACCAGCCATTTCACCGGTGCGGATGCCGCCTTTGCCAAGAACGGCAACGGTGGCGGTAATGGCGGTGGCAACGGCGGTGGAAACGGTGGCGGCAACGGCGGCGGAAATAGTGGCGGCAATGGCGGAGGCAAAAGCAACGCAGGCGGTAATTCCGGCGCGACGGGCAAATCCGCATCGGCCGGGCGCGCGACGAGCCCCGGAAATTCCGGCAAGGCTGCTGCGCATGGCGGCGGCCCCGCGAAATTCCTCGACGATCTGTTCTCGGGTAAGCGGCAGGCGAAATCGCAGCATACGACCCGCTCCAGTGTGAAAACGGCGTCGCGCGGCACCACCGCGACGAAGACGCGCTCGACCACCCCAACCAAATATGCGGTCAACGAGTCGCCGCGCCCGAACGGCAAGCCGAGCCTGAGCGAGGATGAGCTGCGCAATCACGGCGCACTGGCCTCCGAGCTGAAGGGTCTGAACGCGGCCCATGCAAGCGCGACCGCGCTCGCCAACGCCTCGCCGAACAGTCAGGTGGGCCGGATCGCGACCTATCGCGACTCTGTCGTCGGGGCGGCGCAAGCAGAAGAAGATCTCGCGACCGCGCAGCAGACCCTCTCGGATCTCGAGGCGCAGGATGTTCCCGCGCCGGAAGAAGTTCAGGCTCAAATCGACGATCTCGATCCCGAGGCAGAGGACTACCAGAGCCGGCTCGACACGCTCGAAGCCCAAAAGCAGGCGGCGGAGACCTATCAGACGGATCTCGCGACGGCTCAGGATCAGGTCACCGAGCTTGAGAAACAGGTCGCGGAAGCCGATCAGATGCAGGCGGACGCGCTTCTTGCCGCATCCAACGGGCGCGATCTTTCGCCCGAGGCCAAAGCCTACCTGCACGAACTGCTCGACCTGCCGCCGCCGGAAACCGCAACGGCAGAGGCACTTGTGGATGGCGATGTGGCGACCGGCGACGGCACGACGGGCGACGGGACCACGGTCGATGGCGATCTCGCCTCGAGCGGGGACACCACGACCGATCCGCTCGTGGACCCGTCCACCGAGAGCTGATCTCGCGCAGAGCACTTGCGAAAGGGCCGTCCTTCGGGGCGGCCCTTGTTCATTGGAAAAAAAGCTTCTATTCCGTCGCGGAACAAGAAAACCGGGAGATGCCGCATGTCCGCGCCCAAGAAAGTCGTGCTTGCCTATTCGGGCGGCCTCGATACCTCGATCATCCTGAAATGGCTGCAGACCGAATATGGCTGCGAGGTCATCACCTACACCGCCGATCTCGGCCAAGGCGAGGAGCTCGAGCCGGCGCGCAAGAAGGCCGAAATGCTCGGCATCAAGCCGGAGAATATCCATATTCTCGACGCGCGCGAGGAATTCGTCCGCGATTTCGTCTTCCCGATGTTCCGCGCCAATGCGGTCTATGAGGGGCTCTATCTGCTGGGCACGTCGATCGCGCGGCCGCTGATCTCGAAGCACCTCGTCGAGATCGCGCATAAGCATGGCGCCGATGCGGTGGCGCATGGTGCGACCGGCAAGGGCAACGATCAGGTCCGCTTCGAATTGTCGGCCTATGCGCTCGACCCGTCGATCAAGGTGATCGCGCCGTGGCGGGAATGGGACCTGTCCTCGCGCACCAAGCTGCTGGAATTCGCCGAGGCGAACCAGATCCCGATCGCCAAGGACAAGCGCGGCGAAGCGCCGTTCTCGGTCGATGCGAACCTTCTGCACACCTCGTCCGAGGGCAAGGTTCTGGAAGACCCGGCCGACATGGCGCCCGATTACGTCTACCAGCGCACCGACGATCCGATCACACAGGCTCCGAACGAGCCGGAATTCATCGAGATCGGCTTCGAGAAGGGCGACGCGGTGTCGATCAACGGCGAGGCGATGAGCCCGGCGACGATCCTCACCAAGCTCAACGAATACGGCAAAAAGCACGGCATCGGCCGTCTCGACTTCGTCGAGAACCGCTTCGTGGGCATGAAGTCGCGCGGCGTCTACGAGACCCCCGGCGGCACCATCCTGCTGGAAGCGCACCGTGGCATCGAGCAGATCACGCTCGATAGCGGCGCGGGCCACCTGAAGGATTCGATCATGCCGCGCTATGCCGAGCTGATCTATAACGGCTTCTGGTTCTCGCCCGAGCGCGAGGCGCTGCAGGCGCTGATCGACAAGACGCAGGAATACGTCACCGGCACGGTGAAGCTGATGCTCTTCAAGGGCGCGGCCCGCACCGTCGCGCGCTGGTCGGAGTATTCGCTCTATTCCGAGGCCCATGTGACCTTCGAGGAAGACGCAGGCGCCTACGATCAGAAAGACGCGGCGGGCTTCATCCAGCTCAACGCGCTGCGCCTGAAGCTGATCGCAACCCGCAACGCGCGAGTGAAGAAATGAGCTTTTCGCAGCCCAAGGCCGCCATCGTCACCGTCTCCGATCGTGCGTCGCGCGGCGAATACGAGGACAAGGGCGGTCCGGGCTGCGAAGACTACCTCCGCGGCGTGGTCACCTCGCCGCTGGAGATCGAGCGCCACATCATCCCCGACGGGCGCGAGTCGGTCGCGACGAAACTCCGCGAACTGGTCGAGGCCGAGGCCGATCTGATCCTGATCACCGGTGGCACCGGCCCCGCGCCGCGCGACGAGACGCCCGAGGGCTGCTTCGACGTGATCGAAAAGGAGCTTGCGGGCTTCGGCGAAGAAATGCGCCGCGCGAGCCTGCTCGAAGTGCCCACCGCCATCCTGTCGCGCCAGTCGGCGGGCATCGCGGGCAAATCGCTGATCATCATGGTGCCGGGCAAACCGTCGGCCATCGCGACCTGCCTCGACGCGGTCTTCGCCGCCGTGCCCTATTGTCTCGACCTGATCAGCGCGGGCTATATCGAGACCGATCCGGCCCGGATCGAAGCATTCCGTCCGAAGAAAAAGTAAGAGGGGGCGCCGCCCCCGTCTCTTTCAGAGACTCCCCCGGAATATTTTACCCAAGGCGAAAATCGCCTCTCTTCGTGTTGGCTGAAATATCCCGGGGTGAATTCGCGCATGCGAAGAGGGGCAGCGCCCCTTACCGCTTCACCGCCGCGATGGCATAATTCACCGAAAGATCGCGCGCCGAGAGCGACCAGGTCCAGCTGAGCGGATTGAACACCATGCCGCGGCGGTCGACCGGGTCGAGGCCGGCCTTGCGCGACAGCTCGTAAAGCTCGTCGGGCGTGACGAATTTCGACCATTCATGCGTGCCCACGGGCAGCCAGCGCATCACCCGCTCGGCACCGATGATCGCGACCATGTAGCTTTTCGGATTGCGGTTCAGCGTCGAGCAGATCATCAGCCCGCCCGGTTTCATCAGGCTCTGGATCGTGTTCACGAAGCCCTGCGGGTCGGCGACATGTTCGATGATCTCCAGCGCGAGGACGACATCGAATTGCTCGCCGTTCGTGGCCAGATCTTCCGCCGCGCAATGGCGGTAGTCGATCTCGAGCCCCGACTGTTCGGCATGCAGCCGCGCCACGGGGATATTCCCTTCCGCCGCATCAGCGCCCACGACAGTGGCGCCGAGCCGCGCCATCGGTTCGGACAGAAGCCCGCCGCCGCAGCCGATATCCAGCAGGCGCAGCCCCTCGAACGGGCGCGGCGCTTTCAGGTCGCGGCCGAACTGCGTGGCGATCTGCGTGGTGATGTAGTCGAGCCGGCAGGGGTTGAGCATATGCAGCGGTTTGAACTTGCCGTTCGGGTCCCACCATTCGGCGGCCATCGCCTCGAATTTGGCGACTTCGGACGGGTCGATGCTGTTTACCGGATCTGCCATTGCTCTCCTCGCATTGATTTTAGGGCAGCCCATGGCGGGCGCGCCTTTTGCTCTATATAGTCCAGACATGGACAGAACTGCAGGGCAAAAGCGCGCATCGGGCGCCCATCTTTATCCGCCGATCGAGCCCTTCGATCAGCGCCGGATCGACGTGGGCGATGGCCATGTCCTTTACGTCGAACAATCGGGTCATCCCGAGGGGCAGCCGGTCGTCGTTTGTCATGGCGGGCCGGGAGGCGGCTGCTCGCCGACGATGCGGCGATTCTTCGATCCGCAGCATTACCGGGTCATCCTGTTCGATCAGCGCGGCTGCGGTCTGTCGCGCCCGCATGCCAGCGTCGCGGATAACACGACCTGGCATCTGATCGCGGATATGGAGCAGATCCGCCGGACGCTCGGTATCGATAGCTGGATGGTCTTCGGCGGTAGCTGGGGGGCGACGCTGGCGCTGCTTTACGCGCAGGCGCATCCCGACCGGGCGACGAATCTGATTCTGCGCGGCGTCTTCCTTGCGACGCAGGTCGAGCTCAACTGGTTCTACGGCGGCGGCGCGGGGAATTTCTATCCAGACCTCTGGGCGAATTTCCGGCGTCCGATTCCGGAAGACGAGCAGCACGATCTGATCGGCGCTTATCACAAGCGGCTGTTCTCGGGCGACTACATGGCCGAAGCGCGCTATGCGCGGCACTGGGCGATGTGGGAAAACGCGCTGGCTTCGGTGCGCTATGACGGCCCGCCCGGCGAAGCCTCGCCCGATTACGCGCGTGCCTTCGCGCGGCTCGAGAACCACTATTTCCAGAATGCGGCCTTCCTCGAAGAGGATGGCCAGATCCTGCGTGATCGTCACAAGATCGAGCATATCCCGACGACCATCGTGCAGGGGCGGCTCGATATGATCTGCCCGCCGACCTCGGCCTATCGGCTGGCGCAGGGCTGGGCGATGGCGAAGCTGCAACTGGTGCCGATGGCGGGGCATGCGCTTTCCGAACCGGGGATCACCGCCGGGCTTGTCCGCGCGATGGATGAGCTTAGATCCTGATCTAGCGAAAGATTTCGATCGAGGCCGCCATGACGCTTACCTATTTCCTGCTGTTTCTCGTGGCCTCCGCGGCCGCCGCTGCGACGGGCATCATCTTCAAGCCGGGCGAATGGTATGTCGGGTTGAAGAAGCCCGGTTTCACGCCGCCCAACTGGGTCTTCCCGGTCGCCTGGACCTATCTCTACGTCTCGGTCGCCTATGCTGCGTCGCGCATCGCCCCCGAGGCGGGCAGCCAGATCGCGCTCGCCCTCTTCGCGGTGCAGATCGCGCTGAACACGCTCTGGACGCCGGTCTTCTTCGGGGCGCATCGGCTGTGGCTCGGGCTGCTTGTCCTGATCTGTCTGTGGGTCGCCGTCGCGGCGATGATGCTGGCCTTCCTGCAGCTCGATATGCTGGCCGGATTGCTGGTCTTCCCCTATCTCGTTTGGCTGACATTGGCGGGCGCGCTGAACTTCCGGGTCTGGCGTGACAACCCCGGGGCGGGGGGCCAAACCTGATTCCACTTGCGGAATCTGCGATACAGGACTATATCGCCATCAACAGCGGCGCGCCGGGGTCCAAACCTGACGCCCACCGGAAACGTGTGACGGGCCGCAACGGCCCGTTTTTTGTTTTTGTAGGATCGGAAAGAGAGACATGACCGACCTGATCGCCAAGACCGCCATCGACCGGCGTCTGGCCGAGATCGTGACCCCCGTGATCGAGGGGCTGGGCTTCGAGCTCGTGCGGCTGCGGCTGCAGGGCGGCAAGACGGCCACGCTTCAGATCATGGCAGACCGCCCCAATGGCGGGATCATCGTGGACGATTGCGCCGCGATCTCGACCGCCGTGTCCGCGGCTCTCGATGTGGAAGACCCGATCGAGGACAAATATACGCTGGAAGTGTCGTCGCCCGGGATCGATCGGCCGCTGACGCGCTTCAAGGATTTCGACATCTGGGAAGGCTACGAGGCGAAGATCGAGACCTCCGAGCAGATCGACGGACGCAAGCGCTTCAAGGGTATCCTGCGCGGCACCGAAGGCTCGGAAATCCTGATCGAGCTGGACGAGAACGGCGAAGACGTCGTGATCGGCCTCCAGTTCGACTGGCTCGCGGATGCGAAGCTGGTGCTGACCGATGAGCTGATCGACGAGATGCTGCGCCAGAAGAAGGCGACCGAAAGCGTCGACGAAGCTGAATTTGACGAGATTGACGATTCCCCCGAGGAGGAGAACTGAGATGGCCATCACGGCAGCCAACCAGCTTGAGCTTCTGCAGACCGCCGAGGCGGTGGCGCGCGAAAAGATGATCGACCCGGATCTGGTGATCCAGGCGATGGAGGAGAGCCTCGCGCGTGCGGCGAAGTCGCGTTACGGCGCGGAGATGGACATCCGCGTCTCGATCGATCGCAAGACCGGCAAGGCGACCTTCACCCGCGTCCGCACCGTCGTCGAAGACGAGGAGCTGGAGAACTATCAGGCCGAGCTGACCGTCGAGCAGGCGAAGCAGTATCTCGACAACCCCTCGGTCGGCGATCAGATCGTCGACGAGGTGCCGCCGGTCGATCTGGGCCGCATCGCCGCGCAATCGGCCAAGCAGGTCATCCTGCAGAAGGTCCGCGAAGCCGAGCGTGATCGCCAGTACGAAGAGTTCAAGGACCGCGTGGGCACGATCATCAACGGCATCGTCAAGCGCGAGGAATACGGCAACATCATCGTCGATGTGGGCCGTGGCGAAGCGATCCTGCGCCGCAACGAGAAGATCGGCCGCGAGAGCTATCGCCCGAACGACCGCATCCGCGCCTACGTGAAAGACGTGCGCCGCGAGACCCGTGGTCCGCAGATCTTCCTCAGCCGCACCGCGCCGGAATTCATGGCCGAGCTGTTCAAGATGGAAGTGCCGGAAATCTACGACGGCATCATCGAGATCAAGGCCGTGGCCCGCGATCCCGGTTCGCGCGCGAAGATCGGCGTCATCTCCTATGACAACTCGATCGACCCGGTCGGCGCCTGTGTCGGTATGCGCGGTTCGCGCGTGCAGGCCGTCGTCGGCGAGCTTCAGGGCGAGAAGATCGACATCATTCCGTGGAACGAAGATCAGGCGACCTTCCTCGTGAACGCGCTGCAGCCGGCCGAAGTGTCGAAAGTGGTGATCGACGAGGAAGCGCAGAAGATCGAAGTCGTGGTCCCGGACGAGCAACTGTCGCTCGCGATCGGCCGTCGCGGTCAGAACGTGCGTCTGGCCTCGCAGCTGACCGGTCTCGACATCGACATCCTGACCGAAGCCGAGGAATCGGCGCGCCGTCAGGCCGAGTTCGCCGAGCGCACCAAGCTGTTCGTCGACGCGCTGGACCTCGACGAGTTCTTCGCGCAGCTGCTCGTGGCCGAGGGCTTTACCTCGCTCGAGGAAGTGGCCTATGTCGACATGGACGAGCTGCTGTCGATCGAAGGCGTGGACGAGGACACCGCAGGCGAACTGCAGGCCCGTGCCCGCGACGTGATCGAAGAGCAGAACCGCAAGGCGCTCGAAGCGGCGAAGGAAATGGGCGTCGAGCAGTCGCTGTTCGACTTCGAAGGCCTGACCCCGCAGATGATCGAGGCGCTCGCGAAAGACGACGTCAAGACGCTGGAAGATTTCGCGACCTGCGCCGACTGGGAACTGGCCGGTGGCTGGACCACGGTCGACGGTCAGCGAGTGAAGGATGACGGTCTGCTCGAGAAATTCGATGTGAGCCTCGAAGAGGCGCAGAACCTGATCATGACCGCGCGTATTCAGCTGGGCTGGGTCGACCCGTCCGAGCTGGAAAGCGACGCGGAAGACGAAGGCGAAGAGGAAACCGAGGAGGAGGCCGAGGCGTAAGCCTCGGTCCCGACCGGAGAGGAGCTTAGATGAGTCGCGGCGGAAAGCCGAAAACCAACGACGATCCCGAACGGCGCTGCATCGTCACCGGCGATGTTCAGCCGAAGGCGGGGCTTGTCCGCTTCGTGCTCGGACCCGATGGGATGATCTATCCGGACGTGGCAGGCAAGCTGCCCGGCCGCGGCATCTGGGTCACCTCCGAACGCAGCGTCATCGAGACGGCGATGAAAAAGGGATTGTTTGCTCGCGCAGCGAAGCAGGCGGCCAAAACCCCAGAAAATCTGGTGGAATTGGTGGAACTGGCCCTTGCCTCTCGCGTTGTGGAGCTTATTTCTCTGGAGCGGAAGGCCGGCAAAGCGGTTGTCGGCTTCGAAAAGGTCAAGGGCTGGCTGGCCGAGGGGCGCGCGAAAGTGCTGCTACAGGCAAGCGACGGCTCGGACAGGGGCAAGGGCAAGCTGTGGACGCCCGAAGGCGGGCGCTGGTTCGGCTGCCTCACCTCTCAGGAATTGGGTTTGGCATTCGGCCGCGATCGTGCGATACACGGCGCGCTTGCAGCCGGTGGCCTCACCCGGCGCGTAATTGAAGACGCATCGAGGCTTGCGGGCGTACGCAAGCAGGACGGCGGCAAGACCGCCATGAAGGATACGAAGACGGCATGAGCGATACGGACGGCAAAAAGACTCTCGGACTGGGCGGCGGGCGCTCCGGGCAGGTGAAGCAAAGCTTCTCGCACGGGCGTACCAAGAACGTCGTGGTCGAGACGAAAGGCAAGAAGCGGGTGCTGAACAAACCGGCGGCAGGCGCTGGTAAGGGAGGGGGTAACAAAACTTCCCTTGGCGATCCGTCGAAGCGCCCCGCCGGGATTTCCGACGCCGAGATGGAGCGTCGCCTGAAGGCGCTTCAGGCCGCGAAGGCGCGTGAGGTCGAAGAGGCCGCCGCCCGCGAGGCCGAGGAAAAAGCCCGCGAAGAAGAACGTGAGCGTCGTCGCGCCGAGGCTGAGGCCAAGGAGCGCGAGGAGCGTGAACGCGAAGCGGCCCTCAAGGCGAAGGCTGAAGAGGACGAGCGCAAGAAGCGCGAGGCCGAACTTCGCGACAAGAAGAAAGAAGAGATCCGCAAGGGCGGACCGAAGAAAGACACTCCGGTCGATCAGGCTGCCGTGGAGGTTGCTGCCGCCCGCGCCGAGACCAAGGGTGTTTCCGCTTCGGGTCCGCGCAAGACGGATCGTGAGCGTGACACGCGCAACGATCGCAACAACAAGGGCAATGACCGCGGCAACCGCCGTTCGGGCAAGCTCTCGCTGAGCGATGCGCTCTCGGGTGGCGAAGGTCGCCAGCGTTCGCTTGCTGCGATGAAGCGCAAGCAGGAGAAGGCCCGTCAGAAGGCGATGGGCGGCTCGCAGCGTGCTGAAAAGCAATCGCGCGAAGTGCAGCTTCCCGAGACGATCATCGTGTCGGAACTCGCCAACCGTATGGCGGAGCGCGCGGCCGACGTGGTCAAAACGCTCATGAAGATGGGCATGATGGTCACCGCGAACCAGACGCTCGACGCCGATACGGCGGAACTCGTAATCGAGGAATTCGGTCACCGGTCCGTGCGTGTTTCGGATGCGGATGTCGAACAGGTCATCGATCAGGTCGACGACAAGGCAGAAGATCTGCAGCCGCGCCCGCCGATCGTCACGATCATGGGCCACGTCGACCACGGCAAGACCTCGCTGCTCGACGCGATCCGCAAGGCGAACGTCGTCTCCGGCGAGGCTGGCGGGATCACGCAGCATATCGGCGCCTATCAGGTGCAGACCGAGAGCGGGGCGACCCTGTCGTTCCTCGACACGCCCGGCCACGCGGCCTTTACCTCGATGCGCGCACGCGGTGCCAATGTCACCGATATCGTGGTGCTCGTCGTGGCGGCCGACGACTCGGTGATGCCGCAGACCATCGAAGCGATCAATCACTCGAAGGCCGCTGGCGTTCCGATGATCGTCGCGATCAACAAGTGCGACAAGCCCGAGGCGAATGCCCAGAAGGTCCGCACCGAGCTTCTGCAGCACGAAGTCGTCGTCGAAGAGATGTCGGGTGACGTGCAGGACGTGGAAGTGTCGGCCAAGACCGGCAAGGGTCTCGATCAGCTGCTCGAAGCCATCGCGCTTCAGGCCGAACTGCTCGAACTCAAGGCGAACCCCGACCGCGCCGCGCAAGGTGCGGTGATCGAAGCCAAGCTCGACGTGGGCCGTGGCCCGGTCGCGACGGTTCTGGTGCAGAACGGCACGCTGCGCAAAGGCGACATCTTCGTCGTCGGCGAGCAGTGGGGTAAGGTCCGCGCGCTGATCAACGACAAGGGCGACCGCGTCGATGAGGCCGGTCCGTCGGTTCCGGTCGAGGTGCTTGGCATCAACGGCACGCCCGAGGCGGGCGACGTTCTCAACGTCGTCGAGACCGAGGCGCAGGCCCGCGAGATCGCCGAATACCGCGAGCAGGCCGCGAAGGACAAACGCGCCGCTGCCGGTGCCGCGACGACGCTGGAACAGCTGATGGCGAAAGCCAAGGCCGATGAAAGCGTCACCGAACTGCCCGTGCTGGTGAAGGCCGACGTGCAGGGCTCGGCGGAAGCGATCGTCCAGGCGCTCGAGAAGGTCGGCAACGACGAGGTGCGTGTGCGCGTCCTGCATTCGGGCGTGGGTGCGATCACCGAATCCGACATCACGCTGGCCGAGGCGTCCAACGCACCGGTCATCGGCTTCAACGTTCGTGCCAATGCGCCTGCGCGCAACGCTGCGAACCAGAAGGGCGTCGAGATCCGCTACTACTCGATCATCTATGATCTGGTGGACGACATCAAAGCCGCCGCTTCGGGCCTCCTGTCGGCCGAGATCCGCGAGCACTTCATCGGCTACGCCGAGATCCTCGAAGTGTTCAAGGTCACCGGCGTCGGCAAAGTTGCCGGTTGCCGGGTTACCGAGGGTGTCGCCCGTCGTTCGGCTGGCGTCCGCCTGCTGCGCGACAACGTGGTGATCCACGAAGGCACGCTGAAGACGCTCAAGCGCTTCAAGGACGAGGTCAAGGAAGTGCCCTCCGGTCAGGAATGCGGCATGGCCTTCGAGAGATACGACGATATCCGCCCCGGCGATGTCATCGAGATCTTCGAGCGCGAAGAGGTCGAGCGGACGCTCTGATCCTTCGGGACCGAGTTACGAATATAGAAACGGGGGCCTTCGGGCCCCCGTTTTGCATCTGTGGCTGTCGTCCGGCTGCGTCAGCGATTGACGGGATGCCCGGCAAATAGCGCATCGCCGACACGCACGAGAATGCGCCCGCAATCCAGCGTCCGTTCGTAAACTCCCTGAATGAAGACGCTGCTGCCGATCTGAATGGTTCTGAGCATGAGGTTCCTCCCTTGAGCGCTCATTAGAAGCGCAAGGCGTTAAGGAACGGCAAATGTAAACGGGGATCCCTCCGCGTTAGTGGCGAGAGCTGGGAGAAAAGGTCACGAAGGTTAATCGCGCGGTAACCCCCGGTCAGAGACTAACCCCAGTCAGAGCCAATCGCGCAGGATCGGGATCAGGGGGATATCCGCCGGCGGCATCTCGTAGTCGCGCAGGTCGCGCGCCCGCGCCCAGGCGAGGGTCTGCCCCTCTTGCGGGCTGACGATCCCCTCCCACTTACGGCAGGCGAACAGCGGCATCAGTAGGTGGAAGTCGTCATAGGCGTGACTGGCGAAGGTCAGAGGTGCGAGGCAGCTCTGATGGGTCTGGATGCCCAGCTCCTCGTCCAGCTCGCGGATCAGCGCGGCTTCGGGCGTCTCGCCCGCTTCGACCTTGCCGCCGGGAAACTCCCACAGACCTGCCATCGACTTGCCTTCGGGGCGCTGTGCCAGAAGCACGCGCCCGTCAGCGTCGATCAGGGCGACGGCGGATACCAGAACCATCTTCACGAACGATAATCCGCGTTAATGTCGATGTAGCGGTGGGTAAGATCGCAGGTCCAGACCGATTTCGAGGCGCGACCAAGGCCGAGATCGACGCCGATCACGAGTTCATCGTTCTTCATATAGGCGCTCGCGGCCTCTTCGGAGTAATCCGGCACGCGCCAGCCTTTCTCGGCCACGACCATGTCCCCGAAGGAAATCTTGAGCTTGTCGCGATCGGCCTCGGCTCCGGATTTACCGACAGCCGCGACCACGCGGCCCCAATTCGCGTCCTCGCCCGCAATCGCGGTCTTCACCAGCGGCGAATTCGCAATCGACATCGCGATCTTATGCGCGTCCTCGTTCGAGCGCGCCCGCGTCACGCGGATCTCAACGAATTTGGTGGCCCCTTCGCCGTCTTTGACGACCTGATGGGCCAGATCCATCATCACTTCGCGCAGCCCGGCCTCAAACGCCTTCGCAGGCTCCGAGCGCAGATCGGCGATCTCGGCGGCGTCGGATTTGCCCGTCGCCGCGACGATCAGCGCATCCGAGGTCGAGGTGTCGCTGTCCACGGTGATCGCGTTGAACGTGTCGCCGACCTGACGCGACAGCATCTTCTGCAGCCGCGCAGGCGTGATTTTCGCGTCGGTGAAGATATAGACCAGCATCGTCGCCATATTCGGCGCGATCATCCCCGAGCCCTTCGCGATCCCGGCGATCTTGATCGTGCCACCCTCACCCTGAACCTCGGCAAAGGCGCCTTTGGGATAGGTGTCGGTCGTCATGATCGCGCGCGCGGCATCCTCGATCCCGGCAGGGGAGAGGCGCTGCGTCAGGCCGTCGATCACCGCGACGATCTTGTCATGCGGAAGCGGCTCGCCAATGACACCGGTGGAGGACGAAAACACCCGGCTGATCGGCATATCGAGCGCCTGAGCCACCGCGCCGGTCACCTTGTCGACGCTCTCCTGACCGCTTTTCCCAGTGAAGGCGTTGGCGTTGCCGGAGTTGACGATGATCGCGGCGCCCGTCTCGGCAGGCGCGCGCATCGCGAGCTTTTCCTGACAGTCGAGAACGCAGGCCGCGCGGGTGGAGGAGGTCGTGAACACGCCCGCGATCGACGATCCCGGCGCGACCCGCGCCAGCATCACATCGGTGCGGCCAGCATATTTGACCCCCGCCGCGGCGGAGGCGAACTCGACCCCCGCGATTTCCGGAAGATCGGGAAATTTCGCGGGGGCGAGCGGCGAAATCGTCACCGATTTCGCCTTTGTTTGCGCCGCAGAAGCGGCAGGGGCGGGCGCGGCGGAAAGGTCGGACTTCAGCGCCTTAACCTTGGCGCGGAGCTTCTTGACCTTGGCCTTCAGCTCCTTGGTGTCCTTCGACTTTTTCTTCGCCATCGCGCCCGCCTTTTGATCGATCAGTTGCTACCCAAGATGGACTGATCTTTCAGAACGCTCGGATCAATCCCGTCGGTCATCTTGTCGATTTTGGCTTCGCCCACAACAGCCTTTACGCGTTTTTGGACAGCCTCTTGGCGAATATCGCCTTCGAGCTTCTTGCGCACATCGGCCAGTTTCGGCGCGTCGACCATCTTCGTGCCGAGCAGTTTCACGACATGCCAGCCGTACTGGGTCTGGATCGGACCGGCGACTTCGCCGTCCTTCATGCCTGCAACCTTATCCGCGAAGGGCTTGACCATCGCGTCGAGCTTGAACCAGCCCAGATCGCCGCCATTCGCCGCCGCACCATCGGTCGAGTTCTTCTTCGCCAGTTCTGCGAAGTCGCCGCCGTTATCGATCTCTTTCTTGATCTTTTCGGCCTCTTCCTTGGTTTTCACGATGATATGGGCCGCGTGATATTCCTTGGTCGGCTCGGCCTTGGCGTATTTCGCGTCATAGGCTTTCTGCACGGCGTCGTCGGTCACGGCCTTGTCAGCGGTGTAGTTCAGCATCGCACCCGAGAGATACGCGCGCTTCTGCACTTCGAGAGCGATCTTGTCGCGCTGGGTGATGCGCTTCTCCTCGAGCTGGGCGAGCGCGGTCTGCTGAATCAGTTGCTCCAGGACGCCTTGGAACAGCTTGTCATCGGGCAGTTGCTGGTATTGCGCGGGCAGGCCGTCGCGTACCGTTTGCATCATGCCCAGCGTGATATCCTGACCGTTCACGGTGGCAACCACGGTGTCGGCGCTCAGGTCGGTGCGCGGCTTGGCGGCGGTTTCCGATTTCGCGGCATCCGCAGCGGCGGCAGGCGCTTTCGCGTCATCGGCCTGTGCGATCCCGGCAGTCATTGCGCAGATCGCGACGCTCGCGAACAGTTTCGTCAGATTCGGCATCCTTGCCACTTCCTTTCTGCCGCGTCTTTAGGCGGCGTTGACAGTCTGGCAGCCGCCCCTTACATCGCCTAGGGCCTGTAAGAGCCTTTTCGGCCTTGTTTCGCTAGCTCTTCTAGGCAAGCAAACCCTATGCGACAAGGCACAGGGAATAACGATCTGGTCAGCTACCCTCGGAGATTACATGCTCGGCATCGGAACACTCGCGAAGAAGGTCTTCGGCACGTCGAATGATCGTAAGGTGAAATCGGTGCGCCCGCTGGTGGCCAAGATCAACGCGCTGGAGGAGGAGTTCGCAGCCCTCTCCGACGAACAGATCATCGAGAAGACGCGCGACTTCCAGCGCCGCGTGCAGGAAGACGGCGAAAGCCTCGACAAGATTCTGCCCGAAGCCTTCGCCAACTGTCGCGAAGCCGCGAAACGTGCACTCGGCCTGCGGGCCTTTGACGTGCAGCTCGTCGGCGGCATCTTCCTGCATCAGGGCAATATCGCCGAGATGAAGACGGGCGAAGGGAAAACCCTCGTCGCGACCTTCCCGGCCTACCTGAACGCGCTCGCCGGCAAGGGCGTGCATGTCGTGACCGTGAACGACTACCTCGCGCGGCGTGACGCGGAGTGGATGAGCAAGGTCTATGGCGCGCTGGGTCTGACCACCGGCGTCGTCGTGCCCTTCCAGGCCGAGCCCGAGAAGAAGCAGGCCTACGCCGCCGACATCACCTATTCGACGAATAACGAGCTTGGCTTCGATTATCTGCGCGACAACATGAAGACCTCGGTCGACCAGATGATGCAGCGCGGCCATTTCTACGCGATCATCGACGAGGTCGACTCGATTCTGATCGACGAGGCGCGCACGCCGCTGATCATTTCGGGCCCGTCCGACGACCGCTCGGAGCTGTATATCACGCTCGACAAGTTCATCCCGAGCCTGAGCGAAGAGCATTACACGATCGACGAGAAGGCCCGCACCGCGACCTTCACCGAAGAGGGCAACGACTTCCTCGAGAACCTCCTGCTGGAGGCCGGTGTTCTGCCCGAGGGCCAGTCGCTCTACGATCCAGAAAGCACGACCATCGTGCACCACGTGAACCAGGCCCTGCGCGCCCACAAGCTGTTCTTCAAGGATCAGAACTATGTCGTGCAGTCGGGCGAGGTCGTGCTGATCGACGAATTTACCGGCCGTATGATGAAGGGCCGCCGCCTCTCGGAAGGTCTGCATCAGGCCATCGAAGCCAAGGAAGGCGTCGAGATCCAGCCCGAGAACGTGACGCTGGCCTCTGTCACCTTCCAGAACTACTTCCGCCTCTACGACAAGCTCGGCGGCATGACCGGCACCGCGGCCACCGAGGCCGAGGAATTCGCCGAGATCTACTCGCTCGGTGTGGTCGAGATCCCGACCAACCGCCCGATCGCGCGGAAAGACGAACACGACCGCGTCTACCGCACCGCGCAGGAGAAATACGACGCCGTCGTCGAGGCGATCAAGAAGGCCAACGAGAAGGGCCAGCCGATGCTCGTCGGCACCACCTCGATCGAGAAGTCCGAGATGCTCTCGGACATGCTCAAGAAGGCCGGCATCAAGCACAACGTCCTGAACGCCCGCCAGCACGAGCAGGAAGCGACCATCGTCGCCGAGGCCGGCCGTCTGGGCGCGGTGACCATCGCGACCAACATGGCAGGCCGCGGGACCGACATTCAGCTCGGCGGCAATGTCGAGATGCGCGTGCAGGACGAACTCGCGGCGAATCCCGATGCGGATCCCGAAGAGGTCCGCAAGCGGATCGACGCGGCGACCGCCGAGGAAAAGGCGAAGGTTCTGGAGGCGGGCGGTCTGTTTGTTCTCGCGACCGAGCGCCACGAAAGCCGCCGCATCGACAACCAGCTGCGCGGTCGTTCGGGCCGTCAGGGCGACCCGGGCCGCTCGCTGTTCTTCCTCTCGCTGGAAGACGACCTGATGCGGATCTTCGGCTCCGACAAGCTCGATTCGGTGCTCTCCAAGCTGGGCATGAAAGAGGGCGAGGCGATCGTCCACCCGTGGGTGAACAAGTCGCTCGAGCGCGCGCAGGCGAAAGTCGAGGGCCGCAACTTCGACATCCGTAAGCAGCTTCTGAAATTCGATGACGTGATGAACGACCAGCGGAAAGCAGTCTTCTCGCAGCGTCGCGAAATCATGGAAACCGAAGAGGTTGGCGAGATCACCCGCGACATGCGCGTGCAGGTGATCGAGGACCTCGTGGACCGCTTCATGCCGCCGAAATCCTATGCCGATCAATGGGATGTCGAAGGCATGCACCAAGAGGTGATCGAACAGCTCAACCTCGACGTGCCGCTTGCGGAATGGGCCGAGGAAGAGGGTGTCGATCAGGAAGTCGTCGCCGAGCGTCTCGAGGAAGCGACCGATACGCTTATGGCCGAGAAGGCCGAAGCGTTCGGTGCCGACACGATGCAGATGATCGAAAAGCAGGTTCTGCTGCAGATCATCGACGCGAAATGGCGCGAGCATCTGGTCACGCTCGATCAGCTGCGCCAGACCATCGGTTTCCGCGGCTATGCGCAGCGCGATCCGCTGTCGGAATTCAAGACCGAGGGCTTCCAGCTGTTCGAGATCATGCTCGACAGCCTGCGCTCGGACGTGACGCAGCAGCTGGCCCGCATCCGTCCGCTCACCGAAGAAGAGCAGGCGCAGATGATGCAGGCGCAACAGCAGCAGCCCGCACCGACTGAAGCGTCGGCGGAAGCCCCGACCGAGGCGGTGCCCGAGGTCGAGGTGGTGGGCGAACCGCTGCCGGGATTCGACGAGACGAATCCGGCAACTTGGGGCGAGCCGTCGCGCAACGATCCTTGCCCCTGCGGGTCGGGCAAGAAGTTCAAGCATTGCCACGGGCAATTGGTTTGACACAACTCTGACGCGAATGTGGCAAAGGTGAGGCGGCTTCGGCCGCCTTTTCCATATCTTGTTGGAGTCATTGACTCTCTTGGCAGGTCCACCCCCCAGGCCAGCCGCGTGAAAGGCGCGATTTCCCAATTCGCGCCGCAGCTTCGCCGCTTTCGGTCATTAGAAAATTATTAAGCAGTTTTCTAAGACAGACCCCAGTTCGAGGCGGCGATGCGCACCATTCGCAAGATATCCATGATCGGAGCGACGTTCCTGCTCGCCGCCGCGACCGGTCATGTGATGCAAAGCGTGGGTCCGCGTCCGCAGCTTGGCGCGTCTTTGGTGGCGAGCTCGGTCGCTCGCGACAGTTGGGGAAACCGGGTCGAGCCGCGCGAAGAACCGCGGGTTCAGCTCATTTCGAAAACCGTTCTTCGCAATCCGCCGGTCTATCATTTCGCGACGGATTCCGGCGTCGGCATCGTGCCTGCGACGGTGCGCACATCCGGCGACCAGTTCACCTCTTCGCTTCCGCAACCGATGCCGTTGAAAACCGGCGCTGCCGATTGCGGGCATGCCGTCCTGTCGGTGACCCCCGCTGGTGATGGGCTGACCCAGCTGGAGCTGAGCGCGCCGTGCCACCCGGATATGAAACTGGCGATCCGCGATGCGTCGCTCTCGATCGCCGGGCAAACCGATAAGTCGGGGGCTTTCTCGGCTATCCTGCCGTTGCTTGCGCCTATGACCTCGCTGGAAGTCACCACCGATGGATCGACGATCGCGCAGGTGGAGGCCGCGGCGTCGGGGCTCGATAAGATCAACCGCGCGATCTGGGTGACCGATGCACAAAGCCCGTTGCATCTGAACGCCTATGAGAACGGTGCGCAGTTCGACGATGCGGGCCATCTCGACGTGACTAAGCCGCGCACGCCGGACACCTCGCTGGGCGGCTATATGCAAAGCTTCACCTCCGCAGATGGCAAACGCATCGAAATCTATACCGCCCCCAAGACGCTCACCGCGCTCAAGCTGCAACTCGAGGCGACGCTGTCCTCCAACGATTGCGGCAAGTCGGTCGGCGGGCGGCTGATGCGGATGCATGGCACTGGGACCGCAGCGATGCCGATCACCCTCGATCTGCCCGCCTGTCCGTCCGATGGCGGCGCGGTGGTTCTGCCGCTGGATGGGTTCGAGTCCCAGGGCCTGACCGCTCAGAAGTAACCCTCCGACCGCAGGCTGATCTCGCAGTCCTTACCGAGGATCAGGTGATCGTGCAGCACGATGCCGAAGAGCTTCGCTGCCTCGTCGATCTGCCGTGTGAGGGCGATATCCGCCTCTGACGGGGTCGGATCTCCGGAGGGGTGATTATGCACCAGAATCAGCGCCGAGGCATTGGCCTCCAGCGCGCGCTTCATCACCTCGCGCGGATAGACGGGAACATGGTCCACCGTGCCGCGGCCCTGTTCCTCATCCGCAATCAGCGCGTTCTTCCGGTCCAGTAGCAGCAGACGAAACTGCTCCGTCTCGGCGTGGGACATCGCCATGTGACAGTAATCGACGAGCGCCTGCCACGAGCTGAGCACCGGGCGATGCATCACCTTCGAGCGTGCGAGCCTTTGCGCCGAGGCCTCCACCAGCTTCAGCTCGATCACCACGGCTTCGCCCACGCCGGTCACTTGGCGCAGGCGGTGAGGCGGGGCAGAGACCACCCGCCCGAAATCGCCGAAGGTTTCGATCAGGCGACGGGCGAGGGGTTTGACGTCCTGCCGGGGGATCGCGCGAAACAGCACCAGTTCGAGCAGTTCGTAATCGGGCAGGGCCTGCGCGCCGCCTTCCATAAACCGCGTGCGCAGCCGTTGCCGATGGTCGAACAGATAGGACGGCTTGGACGCGCCCGGCGGTGGACGGATCGCGGTGCCGCCGTTGAACAACGGCAGCGGAGGCTCCTGCATATGACGGGGTATCTGGTCCATGAAACAGACCATGAACGATTCGGGTTGAAGAAAGCCTTAATCGCCCTCGGTCAGCCTAAGAAAAAAGGCGCCCGAAGGCGCCTTTTCCAAATGATCACTGGGTCATGCCATCCCAGAAGCTTTTGACTTTCTTGAAGAAACTCGCGCCTTCCGGGTTGTTCTCGGCTTCAATCCCCTGAAACTCCTTGAGGATTTCCTTCTGCCGTGCGGTCAGGTTCACCGGGGTTTCGACGGCCAGTTCGATGAACATGTCGCCGGCCCCACCGCCACGCAGCGCGGGCATCCCTTTTCCACGCAAGCGCATCTGCCGACCCGATTGGCTGCCGGCCGGGATTTTCACACGGCTGCGGCCGCCATCTATTGTCGGCACTTCGACCTCGCCACCAAGGGCTGCGGTCGCCATGCTGACGGGCACGCGGCAATGCAGATCGGTGCCTTCGCGCTCGAAGATCGCGTGCGGCTGGACCTCGATGAAGATGTAGAGATCGCCCGACGGACCACCGCGCAGCCCCGCCTCGCCTTCGCCGGCGTGACGGATGCGGGTGCCGGTCTCGACCCCCGGAGGGATGTTGACCTGAAGCTGGCGATCGACCTCCACGCGGCCTGCACCATGGCAGACCTTGCAGGGGTTCTTCACCACCTGACCCTGGCCACCACAGGTCGGGCAGGTCCGCTCGACCGTGAAGAAGCCGTTCTGCGCGCGCACCTTGCCCAGGCCCGAACAGGTCGGACAGGTCTGCGGCTCGGAGCCGCCTTCCGCACCGGAGCCGTTACACTCGGTACAGGCGGCCGAGCTTGGCACGTTGATCGTCTTGTGGGTGCCGCGATACGCCTCTTCGAGCGTGACGCGCATGTTGTAGCGCAGATCGGAGCCCCGCTGCGCGCGCGAACGCCCACCGCCGGGACCGGCTCTGCCGCCGCCCATGAAATCACCGAACAGGTCTTCGAAGACGTCGGAGAAGGCCGAGGCGAAGTCGCCCTGACCGCCCGCGCCGCCGTAGCCGCCGCCCGGACGCCCACCGCCCATGCCGCCTTCGAAGGCTGCGTGACCGAACCGGTCGTAGGCTGCCTTTTTCTCGGCGTCCTTGAGGACGTCGTAAGCCTCGTTCACTTCCTTGAACTGAGCTTCGGCCTCGGGGTTGTCGGAATTGCGATCGGGATGAAGCTCTTTCGCCTTCTTGCGATAGGCTTTCTTGATCTCTTCGGCCGAGGCGCCTTTGGCAGTTCCCAGAACGTCGTAATAGTCGCGTTTTGCCATTGGTTACCCCCTTGGCGGAACGCAGGCGGGCCCGCCCTTGGAAAAAGGCAGGCCCGCCCGACATTCCATGCGCAATTACTTGCGCTCGTCCTCGCCCAGATCTTCGAAGTCAGCGTCGACGATATCTTCATCGACATCGCGCGGGCTGTCTTCGTCGTTGGAGCTCTCGCCCTGACCGGCTTTCTCCTGCTCGGCCTTGTAGATGGCCTCGCCGAGTTTCATCGCCGCATCCGTCAGGTTCTGGATCGCGCCTTTGATCTTGCCAGCGTCTTCGGTCTTGAGGGCTTCCTCAAGCGCGTTGGCCGCCAGTTCGATCGCTTCGACGGTCGAGGCATCGACCTTGTCGCCGTGTTCTTCAAGCGACTTGCGGGTCGAGTGCAGGAGCGATTCGCCCTGGTTCTTGGTTTCGACCAGTTCCTTGCGGGACTTGTCCGCGTCGGCATTCGCCTCGGCGTCCTGAACCATTTTCTCGATCTCGTCGTCGGACAGACCGCCGGACGCCTGGATCGTGATCTTCTGCTCCTTGCCGGTGCCCTTGTCCTTCGCCGAAACGGACACGATGCCGTTGGCGTCGATGTCGAAGGTCACTTCGATCTGCGGCATGCCGCGCGGGGCCGGCGGGATGTCCTCGAGGTTGAACATGCCGAGCATCTTGTTGTCGGCAGCCATCTCGCGCTCACCCTGGAAGACCCGGATGGTCACCGCGTTCTGGTTGTCTTCCGCGGTGGAGAACACCTGGCTCTTCTTCGTCGGGATCGTCGTGTTGCGATCGATCAGGCGGGTGAACACGCCACCCAGCGTCTCGATGCCGAGCGACAGCGGGGTCACGTCGAGCAGGACGACGTCTTTCACGTCACCTTGCAGAACGCCGGCCTGAATGGCCGCACCGAGCGCCACGACCTCATCCGGGTTCACACCCTTATGCGGCTCTTTGCCGAAGAAGCCGGTCACTTCTTCCACGACTTTCGGCATACGGGTCATACCGCCGACGAGCACGACTTCGTCGATTTCGTCCTTGGAGACGCCCGCATCCTTGAGCGCAGCCTGACAGGGCTTCAGCGAGGCCTTGATGAGATCGCTCACGAGGCTTTCCAGCTTCGCACGGGTCAGTTTCATGACCATGTGCAGCGGCGTGCCGTCCTTGCCCATCGAGATGAAGGGCTGGTTGATCTCGGTCTGGCTCGAGCTCGACAGCTCGATCTTCGCTTTCTCGGCAGCTTCCTTCAGACGCTGCAGCGCCATCTTGTCCTTGGTCAGGTCGACGCCATGCTCTTTTTTGAACTCGTCAGCGAGGTAGTTGACGATGCGCATGTCGAAGTCTTCACCGCCGAGGAACGTGTCGCCGTTGGTCGATTTCACTTCGAAGAGACCGTCGTCGATCTCGAGGATGGTGATGTCGAAGGTACCGCCGCCGAGGTCATAGACCGCGATGGTTTTCGATTCTTTCTTGTCGAGGCCATAGGCTAGCGCAGCCGCGGTCGGCTCGTTGATGATGCGCAGCACCTCGAGACCGGCGATCTTGCCGGCGTCTTTCGTGGCCTGACGCTGAGCGTCGTTGAAGTAGGCGGGCACGGTAATGACGGCCTGCGTGACTTCCTCGCCCAGATAGCTTTCGGCGGTTTCCTTCATCTTCTGAAGAATCACGGCCGAAACCTGTGCGGGGGAGTACTTGTCGCCCTTCACTTCGACCCATGCGTCGCCATTGCCGCCGTCGACAATGTTGTAGGGGACGAGTTTCTTGTCCTTCTCGACTTCCGCATCGGTGGTGCGGCGACCGATCAGACGCTTAACAGCGAAAACGGTGTTCGAGGGGTTGGTGACCGCCTGACGTTTCGCCGGCTGGCCGACCAGACGTTCGTCGTCCGTATAGGCGACGATCGAGGGGGTGGTGCGCGCCCCTTCGGAGTTTTCAATCACTCGGGGCTGTGCGCCATCCATGATGGCGACGCAGGAGTTCGTGGTCCCGAGGTCGATACCAATGACTTTACCCATGATGTTACCTCTCTTGGCGATATGACGGGGAACGGGTCCATTCAGGCCCCCGGCCCCTATCCCTTGGGTTTCGGTTTCATGTTCTGCTATCTGGCGGTGTGAGCCGCCTTCGGCTTCGAAGCGTATATAAGGAGGGGAAAATCGGGCTGCAAGAAGGCTCCCCCGAGGAAGAGGGTGAGAAAATGACAGAAAATCCGAAACACGCAATATCTCGGCCCGATCCGCAGGAGATTCGCGGCTTCCGCCATTATCCCGGCTGGCTGGACCTCGACGAGCAGAAGGCGCTGATCGAGACGCTGCGCGGTGTCGTGGCGCAGGCGCCGCTATTCTCGCCGATGACACCCTACGGCAAGCCGATGTCGGTGCGCATGACGTCGGCCGGGCGGTTCGGCTGGATCTCCGACCGGCGCGGCTACCGCTATTCCGAGACCCATCCCGACGGTCAGCCCTGGCCCGCAATTCCGCAGCCGATCCTCGATATCTGGGAGGCGGTCGCGGGGACGCCGCGGGCCCCCGAATGCTGTCTCATCAACTTCTACGGCGAAGGCGCGAAGATGGGCATGCATCAGGACCGCGACGAGCAGGATTTCGATCAGCCCGTGGTCTCGGTCTCGCTGGGCGATGACGGGCTGTTCCGCATCGGGAACAAGACGCGCGGTGGCAAGACCGAAAGCATCTGGCTGCACTCGGGCGACGTGATGGTGATGGGGGGCGAGGCGCGGCTGCTTTATCATGGCATCGACCGCGTGAAGCCCGGCACCTCGCCGCTGATGCCGAAGGGCGGGCGGATCAACCTGACGATGCGCGTCGTGACCTGAGGCCTGTGCAGGCTGCGCCGGCTGGAGCCTCCGGCGGGGATATTTTTGCCAAGAGGAAGGGGCTGGTCAGAAAGAGCCGCGCGGCAGCGGCGTCGTGCCCTTGTTATAGGGCGTCCAGTCCTCGACGTCCGGGTAGTATTTCCGCCGCCACGCCCGCACGCGCGGGTTCATCCGGCGTCGCCAGAGCGGCGGGATCATCGCCAGCGCCGTCATTCCGGGATAACCGAAGGGCAGCTGCGGGGCTTCCTCGGCATCGTAGGTCTGCAGGAGCGGGAAGCGGCGGTCGGGTTTGTAATGGTGATCCGAATGGCGCTGCAAATTGATCAGCAGCCAGTTCGAGGCCATGTGATCGGCGTTCCAGCTATGGCGCGGCAGGACATGCTCATAACGCCCCTCGCCCTTGTATTGCCGGGTCAGGCCGTAATGCTCGACATAGTTGGTCAGTTCCAGCTGCCAGATCGCGAAGAGCGCCTGCAGCAGAAACAGACCGAGCCCCATCCAGCCACCCAATAGCGCCGCCACGATCAGCGCCAGCGCCTGCAATGCGGCGTAGCGCCAGAACGGGTTGGAGCGGTGCCAGACCGGACGGTCCGCGCGGCTGAGTTTCAGTTTCTCCGCCTTCCATGCGGAGCGGGGGCACTCAAAAATCACCCGCCAGAAGAAGCGGTGAAACCCCTCGTTATAGCGCGCCGAGACCGCATCGCGGGGCGTGCCGACCCAGAGGTGATGGACCAGGAGATGCTCGGTCCGGAAATGGGAGTAAAGGACGCTCGCCAACAGTAGATCGCCCAGCCAGCGCTCCAGCTGGCTTTTCTGATGCAGCAGCTCGTGGGCATAGACGATGCCGATCGTGCCCGAGATCACGCCCACGCCGAACATCAGGGCGACGATCTCGAAGCCGTTCAGATGGGTCGTATGCGTCACCCACCAGATCGTGCCGAAGATCACGGTCGCCTGAATCGGGAACCAGATCAGCGTGATCGCGCGATACCAGAACAACTCGGCCTCGGGCGTCTCGGTGTCGGGCTGATCCTCGTTGCGCCCCAGCAGTTGGTCGAGCACGGTCGTCAGCCACCACGCATAGGCGGGCAGCAGGATCAGGGTCCAACCGCCGAACCACGCCTCGATCCCCGCCAGCGGCACGGTGCCGAGCGACAACCAGAAGGGCAGGGCGTGAGAGGGGCGGCGGATTTCGTCGCGGCTGGACATCGGGGCCTCGTGAGCGATGCGGGCGCGGTCATACTAGCCGAACGCTAACCCGATACAATCACTCGGGTTGCGGCCATTCGGCGCTTTGGGCGGCATCCCAGACCTTGCGCATCAGCGTGGGCAAATCGCCGGGCCGGAAATCGGCGCGCGGGGTCATGGCATGGGCCTCCGTGCGGGTGACGTGGACCTGCAGGATCAGGTGGAAATGCGTGAAGGTGTGGCGCACCTCGACCGGGGAGGTCGTCCAGTCGGCCTGCATCGGCGGGGCGGGTGTCGGCGCCTCGGACCAGTCGGAGCCGGGAAAACCCAGCGTACCGCCCAGAAGCCCCTTGTCGGGGCGGCGCTCCAGCAGCACGTCGCCCTGGCCGTTCATCACGACATAGGCGAAGCCACGGCGGGTGGGCTTTTCCTTCTTCGGGGCCTTGCGTGGGAGCGTCTCGGCGATCCCGGCAGCGCGGGCGGTGCAGGCATCAATGAGCGGGCAAATGCCACAGGCCGGATTGCGCGGCGTGCAGATGGTCGCGCCCAGATCCATCATCGCCTGCGCGAAATCTCCGGGTCGGTCCTCGGGCGTGATCTGCGCCGTCAATTCGGTCAGCTCCGTTTTCGCGCCGGGCAGCGGCGTGTCGACCGAGAAGAGGCGCGAGACGACGCGCTCGACGTTGCCGTCGACCACGGCGACCGGCTCGTCATAGGCGATGGCGGCGATCGCGGCGGAGGTGTAGGGGCCGATGCCGGGCAGCTTTTGCAGTTCTGCTGCCGTTTCGGGGAAGCGCCCGTCCAATTCACCGGCCACGACACGCGCGCATTTCAGCAGGTTGCGGGCGCGGGCGTAATAGCCGAGCCCGGCCCATTCGGCCATCACATCGCCATCCTCGGCCGCTGCCAATGCACCGACATCGGGCCAGCGCTCGGTGAAGCGGCGGAAATAATCGCGTACGGCGGCGACCGTGGTCTGCTGCAGCATCACCTCGGACAGCCAGACGCGATAGGGATCGGGCCGTTCGCCCTCTGCACGATCCGCAGGCGATACGCGCCACGGCATGACGCGGGCATTTGCGTCATACCAGTTGAGCAGGGTTTCGCCGATTGCCCCTTTACCGTCACGCAATGTTTATGCTCCCCTCTTGCCGACCGGTTGGCCCGGCCCGATGTGCTTCCTAGAATGGGATGGATCAAGAGGAACCGCCCACGAATGAAAAAAAGCGACCCGCAAAAGACGCCTTCGCGGCGAATGCGTGGCTTTGAAGCCGCGGGCGGGCTGCTGCGCAACCGTATCCGCGCCGCGGGTGAAGCGCGCGGTTTTGCGGTCTCGCGCCTGCTGACCCATTGGGCGGAAGTGGTGGGCCCTGAGACGGCCGCGCAATGCCGCCCGGTGAAGATCGGCTACACCAAAGGCGGCTTCGGCGCGACCCTTACCCTCCTGACGACCGGTGCGGCGGCGCCGATGCTGCAGATGCAGTTGCCGCAAATCCGCGACAAGGTGAATGCCTGCTACGGCTATAACGCGATCTCGCGCATTTCGCTGACGCAGACCGCGCCGACCGGCTTTGCCGAAGGTCAGGCGCAATTTGCACCGAAACCCAAACCCGAACCCCGCAAACCGGACCCCCGCGTCGCCGAAGCGGCGAAGGCGCAGGTGGCCGATTGTGGCGATGCCGATCTCAAATCGGCGCTGGAAGAACTGGCAAGAAACGTTCTATCGAAGTCCGCAGAGCGGGCTGCACACAAGAAAGGCAGATAGATGAGCAAAACTCTTTCGATCCTCGGCGGCGCGGCTGTCATGGGGCTTCTCGCGACGGGCGGCTGGTATGCCAGCCAACACAGCGAGGCGAGCCTGATCACTGCGGCCCAAGCGCAGGAAGCCACGGCGAACAAAGATGTCGAGACTCTGCCCGACGTGGTTCTGGGTCAGGAAGACGCGCCGGTCACCGTGATCGAGTACGCCTCCTATACCTGCCCGCACTGTGCCGAATGGCACAAGGTCGAGTATCCGCAGCTGAAGAAGAACTACATCGACACCGGCAAGGTGAAGTTCATCCAGCGCGAAGTCTATTTCGACAAGTTCGGTGTCTGGGCCGGTCTGATCGCGCAATGCGGTGGCGATCCGAAATATTACGCGATCTCGGACATGATCTATAACAAGCAGAAGGACTGGATCGGCGACGGCAAGCCGCAGACCATCGCGGACAACCTGCGCAAGATCGGCCTGCAGGCCGGGCTGAGCAACGATCAGGTCACCGCCTGCATGAACGATGAGAAGCGCGCCGAGCGGATGGTCGCGACCTTCCAGAAGAACGCGGGCGACGACAAGATCGACGCGACGCCGACCTTCATCATCGACGGCGAGAAGCATTCCAACATGGCTTGGGACGACTTCAAGAAAATCCTCGACGACGAGCTGGCGAAGCAAGCCAACTGATCTCGGCGACAGATCTTACGAAGGCCGGTCCTGCGGGGCCGGCCTTTTTCATATCCCGAGCCGGTCGAGCGCTGCGTCGAGTGCTGTAGGGTCGTCGATCTCGAGCCGCACCGGCAGGGCGAGCACCTTCGGGCGGAAGCTTTCCGGCAGGCGCACCGCGTCTTTCTCGGTCGTCACCATCTGCGCGCTAAGCATGTCGGCCTCCGCCTCAATGCGCTGCAACAGGCGGGTCGTGAAAGGCTGGTGATCTTCCAGCGCCTCGCCGCGCAGTAGCTCCGCTCCGAGACCGCTCAGGGTTGCGAAGAACTTCTCGGGATGGCCGATGCCTGCGAAGGCGAGGACGGGAAGGCCCTCCCAATCCATGCCCGTCTGCAGCGGGGCGAGCTGTCCCGTCAGATGCGGTTTCGAAATTCTGGAACTCCAGAAATTAGCGAATTCACCCTGTGCAGCCTCCGGCCCGATTGACAGCAGAAAGTCTGCGCGGGCCATTCCGGCCTCGATCGGTTCGCGCAGCGGCCCGGCAGGCAGGCAGCGCCCGTTGCCGAAGCCCTTATGCGCGTCGACCACCACGATAGAGAGGTCTTTGTGCAATGCGGGGTTCTGATGGGCGTCGTCGAGCACGATCGCCTGCGCTCCGGCCGCGACCGCCGCCTGCGCCCCGGCGGCCCGGTCGCGCGCGACCCAGACCGGCGCGAAGGCCGAGAGCAGCAGCGGCTCGTCCCCGGTCTCCTCCGCGCGGTGACTGCGCTCGTCGACCTGCACCGGCCCTTCGAGCGATCCGCCATAGCCGCGCGTGACCACATGGGCAGTCACACCGCGTGCGGCCAGCCGTTGCACCAGCCAGATCACCGTCGGCGTCTTGCCGGTCCCGCCCGCGTTGATGTTCCCGACCGAGATCACCGGCACGCCCAGCCGCAGCCCCGGCTGTGCCACACGCCGCTTCGTCATCGCTGCGTAAATCGCGCCGAGCGGCGACAGAAGCCGCGCGCGAAGGCCCGGCGCGGCGGGGGCGTTGAACCAGAAGCCGGGCGCGCCCATCACGCCACCCGTGCAGGCTGTGTGCCCGAGAGAATCTCGGCCAGATCGCGGGCGATGGTCTCCACCGCGCCCGCGCCGCCGGAGGTCACCGCCCAGGCGTTATGGGCCAGCTGCGCGGAGCGTTCCGGCGCGATCAGGTCCGCGACCACTTCGGGCAGATCCTCAGGCACCACGACGCCGCGGCAGGCTTTCGCAGCCTCGAGACGCAGGTAATCTTCGCGGAACGGGACGAGCTTGGGACCATGCAGGATCGCCGAACCAAGCGCCGCCGCCTCGACCGGGGAGCGTGGCGCCCGCGCCGTTCCCGACAAGGTGCCGCCCATATAGCTCAGCGCGGCCAGCCGATACCAAAGCCCGTATTCCATCGCGTCGTCGGCGATGAAAATCTCGGTCGTCAGTTCCGGTTCGCCCTCGAGCGACCGGCGCGCGACCGACCAGCCCTCGGCGGTCAGCTGCGCGGCGAGGGCCTCGCCCTGGGATTCGTCATCCGGCGCAAGCAGAAGCAGCAGCCGATGCGCATGGCGCTGGGCGTAGCGATGCGCGGCCGTCACCGGGCCGATTTCGGCCTCGGGCACGGCGGCGGCGAGCCAGACCGGGCGCGCGCCCATCGACTCGGCCATCGAGGCGCGCTCTGCCTCGGAGCCGTAAAGCGGCCGCGGCGGCTCGCCGAGCGCACCGTCATTGACCACGATGACCGGCCCATTCAGTTTGTCGCCCACCCGTTCGAGGCTCGCCTCGTCGCGCAGGTAGATGCGGTCGATCCGGCCCAGCAGCGTCAGCGAGACGTCATCGAGTCGCAGCCCATCCTGACCGCCGAGTTTCGCATCGGCCAGAACGCTGGCAATGCCGCGTTTCTGCGTCTCCGCGATCAGGGCGGCGGGCAGCGTGTCGTCCATGATGAGCACGAGATCGGGGCGCCATGCATCCAAGACCAGACGGACGGACGCGGGACGATCCTCGGGGGTGGGCCGGAAATAGACCTCTTCGGGCAGACCGTCGGGCGGGTCTTCCGCGCCGCGCACCGTCATCGCGATGCGGATGTCGGGCATCCGCGCGGCCACCCTGCGCGCGACCAGCCCGGCGGCTTCCGCGCATTTCCCCGCAGCCCAGATCCACAGCAGCGGGGCGTCGGCGCGGTCCTCCCCCTGACCGGCCTCGACCGCGGCTTTCGCCTTGGGTCCCGCAGGACGCAAGGCAGAGAGTTGCAGCCTGAGCCAGAGAGGAAGAGAGCGCGCCATGCCAGCCTTAGTTGCCGAGCTCTTCGGTGGTCGACACTTCGAGTTCTTCGTCGCGCAGGCGATGCAGGTGCGCGATGAAGTAACGGGTATGGGCGTCGTCGACGGTGCGCTGCGCCTCGGCCTTCCACGCGGCATAGGCGGAGGCGTAGTTCGGGTACATCCCGACGATATGGATATCGTCGACATTCTTGAATTCGGTGCGGCTCGGGGTCACCAGCTCGCCGCCGAAGACGAGGTGAAGACGTTGCGGGGTCGGTTTGGCCATAAGAACTCCTGTCGGCTTTTCTGCGGCGCAGAGATTACGCTTTGCCCCCACGCTTCACAAGGAGAGGGCCGGGGCCGCACGTAGCCGTTACCGCGCCAGTCCCAGAGACTCCAGATATTCCGCGCCTTGTCGCACGCCAATCTCGTCGTTCACTTCCAAAATCAGCCGTGGCATCTTCGGCAGCTTGCCAAGCGCCTTGAACACCGAGTGCCACGCGATCGTGCCCTCGCCCGGATGCCAATGCCGGTCGCCATAGCCGTCGATATCCTGCAGGTGGACATGCTCCAGCGCCGCGCCTGCCGCATGGACGAACACATCGACCGGCGGCGCGCCGCAGCGGCGATGCATGAACTGCGCATGGCCCGTATCGAGCGAGACCTTCACCGCTTCGCTCTTCATCTTCGCCGCGAGTTCGACACGCAGGCTCGGTGTGATGTCTTCGCAGTTTTCGATCACCAGCGTCACGCCCAGCTCCTCCGCGCGTTCGATCACCGGGGTCAGGACGTAGCGCACGCGCTCGACCTGAATGAACCCGTTGGCGGGGTTCTGCTCCAGATCGGATTCCTTCCAGAGCGTGTAGGGCGAGTGGATCACCATCTGATCGCCGCCCAGTTCCGCCGTGATCTCCAGCACCCGCAGCATCCGGGCGCGGATGACCTCGATGATCTCGGAATCCGCGCAGTCGATACTGAATGAGGTGAAGGGCCCGTGCAGCCCGAGCCGCCCAGTATAGCCGTCGAGCAATTCCTTCGTCCGCGTGACCATCTTGCGCAGGTCCGCATCCGTGGCGTTCGGCCAGCAGAAGCTCTGCAATTCCAGATCGCGCTGGTCGTTCAGAATCCAGTCGCGATGATGCGCGAGCATATCGAGGCTCAGCGCAGCGCCGAGCAGCGGTAATTCCTTGGCCATGGGGTCCTCCTCCGGATCGAATGCTCGCGCAAGCCGCGGGGCTTTTCAATCCCGTGAGCGCGCTATATCGGAACGTCATGAAACGCAGTCTGCCCGAGTTTTACGAGTCCATGGTGGAGAACGGGGACCTCAACCCCGATCCCGCCCAACGCGCCATTCTGCCCGAACTGGAGCGCGTACGCCGCGCGCTGGAAGAGGCGCCTGCGCCCGAGCCGGTGAAACGCGGCTTCTTCAAGCGCAAGATCAAGCCGGTCGACGGCGTGCGCGGCCTCTATATCTGGGGCGGTGTCGGGCGCGGGAAATCCATGCTGATGGACCTGTTCTTCGGCCAGACCGACGTGCCGAAGCGCCGGGTGCATTTCCATGCCTTCATGCAGGAAGTCCAAGGCAAGCTCGACGATGCGCGCCGCGCCAACACGGTCGATGCGATGCGCCCCGTGGCCGAAGAGGTGGCGGGCTCGCTGCGGCTGCTGTGCTTCGACGAGATGCAGATCACGGACATTGCCGATGCGATGATCGTGGGTCGTCTGTTCGAGGCCCTGTTCGAGCGGGGCGTGACCATCGTCACGACCTCGAACCGGGTGCCCGAAGACCTCTACAAGAACGGGCTCAACCGCCAGCTTTTCCTGCCCTTCATCGGGCTGATCCGCGAAAAGCTCGACATCTACGAGCTGGCCTCCGAAAACGATTACCGGCAGAACCGTCTGGCAGGCCAACAGGTCTATTTCACGCCTGCGGGCCGCGAGGCGCGCGCGAAGATGGATGCGCTTTGGGATGAGCTGACCGGGGGCGATCATCACGGCAAGCTCGATATCCCGGTGAAGGGCCGTGTGGTCGAAATCCCGCATTTCCACAATGGGGTCGGCCGGGCGAGCTTCTGGGATCTATGCGCGCAGCCGCTGGGTCCGGCGGATTACCTCGCCATCGCGGATGCGGTGAAGGTGCTGCTGCTCGACGATATTCCGCTGCTCTCGGCCTCGAACTTCAACGAGGCGAAGCGCTTCGTCACGCTGATCGACTCGCTCTACGAGGGCAAGGTCCGGCTGATCTGCTCGGCTGCGGACGAGCCCGAGCGGCTTTATGTCGAAGGCGAAGGCACGTTCGAATTCGAGCGCACCGCCAGCCGCCTGCGCGAGATGCAGGCAGACGGCTGGGCGGCAGAGGCTTAAGCCAGCATCTCCGCCAGAAGCGGGCGCACCTTGGTGCCATAAAGCTCGATCGTCTTGCGCAGATGCGCGGGGTTCTGCGGCCCGCCGCTATATTTCAGCGTGAACCGCGACAGGCCCAGAGCCGTCACCGTCCGCGCGATCTTGCGCGCTACGGTTTCCGGGCTGCCGACATAGAGCGAGCCATGCTCGATCTCCGACAGGTAGGCCTCGCGCCGGAACGGCGGCCAGCCGCGCGAGCGCCCGATCATGTCATGCATCCGCGCATAGCCTTCGTAGAATTCTTCCTGCGCGATCTCGTCGGTCTCGGCGATATGGCCGGGCGAATGGACGCCGATCTTGCCAGGCTTGGTGCCCATCTGGTCATGCGCGCGGTGATAGAGGTCGACATGCGGTTTGAACCGGGTCGAATCCCCGCCGATGATCGCCAGCATCAGATCCATCTGCATCGCGGCGGTCTCGACCACCGATTGCGGCGACCCGCCGACCCCGCGCCAGATCTGCAGCGGCGCCTCGGGGCGCGGATAGACGGTGACGTTCTTCAGCGGCGGGCGCATCTGGGCGTCGAAGCTGACCTTCTCCTGCGTCGCGAGCAGATGCAGGATTTGCGACTTCTCGGTGAACAGCGCCTCGTAATCGTTCAGATCAAGCCCGAACAGCGGGAAGCTCTCGGTAAAGGAGCCGCGCCCGATGGTGATCTCGGCCCGTCCCGGCGCCAGCGCGTTCAGCGTCGCGAAACGCTGGAAAACGCGGATCGGATCGTCCGAGGACAGCACCGTGACCGAGGTGCCCGCCTTGATCTTCTCGGTGCGCGCAAGGATCGCCGAGAGGATCGGCTCGGTCGAGGAGATAGCGAAATCGGGCCGGTGATGCTCCCCCAGACCGATGTAATCGAGCCCGACCTGATCGGCGAGCTCGCCTTCGGCCAACGTGTCGCGGATCACCTCGGCATGGCTGCGCAGCAGGCCGTCCTCCCCGCGCGTCACATCGCCGAACGTGTCGATCCCAAGCTCAAGCTGCATGGTGGTCTCCTTTCCTGTTCACGCGAAGATAGGGGCGCGGGCGCAGGTCAGCCACCGGTATCCCCGCACAGAGCTCGTGCGAGACCGCAGCCTCAGCCGTTGTCGCGCAACACCCGGCCCGCGAGGTAGAGCGAGCCGCAGATCAGGATGCGGGCATGGGGATGGATCGCGACGATCCCCGCGATGGCCGAGCCGACCGAGGCCGCAGGGCGGGCCTCTATGCCGACCACGCGCGCGGCCGCGGCGGTGTCTTCGGCGGGCAGCGTGTTCGCCTCGCCGGGGATCGAGACGGCCAGCAGGCTCGCCGCGTGATCCGCCAGCGGACGCAGATAGCCGGTCACGTCCTTGGTGTTGAGCATGCCGCAGATCAGATGGGTCGGGCGTTTCGGAAGCGCGCCGAGCGTCTTGGCGATCATGTCGCCCGCCGCCGGGTTATGCCCGCCATCGAGCCAGACCTCGGCCTCGGGCGCGCCGTCCACCAGCGGGCCGTGACGCAGCCGTTGCATCCGCGCGGGCCATTCGGCTTTCGTCACCGCCGCCTCGCAGGCGGCCTCGTCAAAGGCCAGATGCCGCAACGCCGCGAGCGCCGCCCCGGCATTGGCGATCTGATGCGGGCCGGGCAGGTTCGGCAGCGGCAGATCGAGAAGTCCGTTCTCGTCCTGGAAGATCAGGCGGTCGCGCTCCTTCCAGACCTGCCAATGCTGGCCGTGCACCAGAAGCGGCGCGCCAAGCTTTTCCGCCCGCGCCTCGATCACCTCGAGCGCGGCCTCCTGCTGGGGGCCGACCACGCAGGCCACGCCGCGCTTGATGATCCCGGCCTTTTCGCCTGCGATCTCGGCCAGCGTCTCACCGAGGAATTGCTGATGGTCGATCGAGACCGGCGTGATGATGCTCAGCGCGGGCGTGTCGACCACATTGGTCGCGTCGAGCCGCCCCCCGAGCCCCACCTCGAGAAGGGTGTAATCCGCAGAGGTCCGCGCGAAGGCCAGAAGCGCCGCCGCCGTCGTCACCTCGAAGAAGGTGATCGGCTTGCCGCCATTCGCCGCCTCGACCTCATCGAGCAGCGCGGCCAGATCGCCCTCGGAAATGAGCGAACCGGCGATCCGGATACGTTCGTGGAAGCGTGCCAGGTGCGGCGAGGTATAGGCGTGGACGCGCTTGCCCGCAGCCTCCAGCCCGGCCCGGATCATCGCCTGGGTCGAGCCCTTGCCATTGGTGCCCGCGATGTGGATCACCGGCGGCAGGTCGCGCTCGGGATGGTCGAGATCCCCCAGCAGCCGCTCCATCCGGTCGAGCGACAGGTCGATGACCTTGGGATGCAGCGCCATCAGGCGGTCGAGAATATCATCGGAGCTTTGCGTCATTGGCCCCTCCGGCCTTAGATGGCGGACCGGGGAGGGGGCGCTGCCCCCGCGGCTGTTGCCGCCCCCCGGGATATTTCAGCCAATACGAAGATCAGGTCTTGGGCTTCGCCTCGGCCTCGGGAGCCGCCTCGGCGACCGCTTCCTCGGGCGCCTTCTCCGGCGCGGGCAGATCGCCCTTCACCGCCGGCGGCAGGTTCATCAGCATGCGCAGGATGGTGATCAGCTCGTCGCGCATCTTCATGCGATGCGTCACGCGGTCGAGCATCCCGTGATCGAGCAGATATTCGGCGCGCTGGAAGCCCTCGGGCAGCTTCTCGCGGATCGTCTGTTCGATCACGCGCGGGCCCGCAAAGCAGATCAGCGCGTTGGGCTCTGCGATATGCACGTCACCCAGCATCGCGTAGGAGGCGGTCACGCCGCCCGTCGTCGGATGGGTCAGCACGACGATATAGGGAAGGCCCGCTTCCTTGAGCATCTGCACGGCGACGGTGGTGCGGGGCATCTGCATCAGCGACAGGATACCTTCCTGCATCCGTGCGCCGCCAGCCGCCGAGAACAGCACGAGCGGACGCTTGAGCTTCACCGCGCGTTCGGCCGCCGCGATGATCGCGTTGCCGACATACATGCCCATCGAGCCGCCCATGAAGGTGAAGTCCTGCGCGGCCGCGACGATCGGCGTGCGCCCGATCTCGCCCTCGGCCACCAGCATCGCCTCTTTCTCGCCCGTCGATTTCTGCGCCGCCTTCATCCGGTCCGGATAGCGTTTCTGGTCCTTGAAATGCAGCGGATCGGTGATCGGTTCGGGCACTTTCACTTCGGAGAAGATGCCGCCGTCGAACAGCGCCTCGAAGCGCACGCGGGGCGTGATCGCGAGGTGGTGGTCGCAATTGGTGCAGACGTTGAGATTGTCCGACAGCTCCCGGTGGAACAGCATCGTCCCGCATTCGGGACATTTCGTCCAAAGGTTCTCGGGCACTTCGCGGCGCGAAAACAGCGAGTTAATCCGAGGACGGACGTAATTGGTGATCCAGTTCATCGTATGAGCCTCTCGCTGGGGCGGGTCGGTTTGGCTTGAAATACGCCGCCCCTGCACGAATTGCAATCAGACGCGGAGGGTGAGGCGGATCAACAACCACGCGATCAGCAGGTGCAGCATGTCCAGCAGAAGCCACGGCAAGAGGTCCCACAGGTCGCGTGTGTTGATTACGATCGTGTAGAGCGCCAGCCCGTCGAGCTGGCCGTAGAAGCCGACGAGGAAAAGCGAGCCGAAGTTATTGGCGAAATGCAGCGCAAGGGCTGCGCCGAGATTGCCGGTCCGCGCCGTCAGGTCGCTCGCGAGGCAGCCGAAGCCGAAAGCCCAGAGCGCGGGCCAGAGCGCGTTGCTGCCATACGCGCCGGGCGAATAATGCAGCGCCCCGAAGAGTGCCGAGGGCAGAACCATCCAGATCAGGGGGCTGCGCCAGCGCGCCGCGAGCTGCTGCAGGAGATAGCCGCGAAACAGCACTTCTTCGGTCGCGATCTGCACGAACAGAAGCGGCAGCGCGATCGGCGCCCAGCTCAGCACATGCAGCAGCGGGTTGGAGCGCGCCGCGGCGTCGCTGAGCTGGGTCAGCCCGAAGGCGAAAAGAGCGAAGAGCAGCAGAACCGGCAGCACCTTCGTGAAGGTGGCGAGGCTCCGCCGTCCGAACAGCGTCGCGGGCGCGCGGTGATGCAGGTGGCGGCTGACGACGAAAGTCGCGATCAGAAGCGGTGCGAAACTCGCCAGCAGAATGGCGAGGCCGCGCGGCGTCGAGCCATGGGCGATTTCCTGAAACAGCCGAAGCATCGAGAAATCGTCGAGCATCGAGGAGAAGAACAGGATCATCGCCCAGCCGCTGAGCAGGTAGAAGGCGACGATCACGCCCAGACCCAGCATCCCGCGCCAGATCTGCGCATAGGGCTTCGCAGGGACCGCGAACGCCTCGAGAGGCGCATATCGGTTCGTGCGCGCGATCACCGGGCGGGGCTCGCAAGAAGCGGGGCGGCTGCAAGGGGCGATTGGGTCATCTGGGTCTTCCGCAAGGCTGAGCTTCGGTGATAGCGGCTGCGGCCCCGGTGAGGCAACGGCTTTACTTTTCGCGGCGCGGGCAGGACAAGAGGCGGCTGTCTTCTGACCGGGGTGCAAATGTTTGAACTTCCTCTCGATCTGGTGGTGATGCTGATTGGCGCGGCCTTCGCGGCGGGCGTGGTCGATTCCATCGCGGGCGGCGGCGGGCTGATCACGGTGCCGGCGCTTTTGCTGGCGGGCGTGCCGCCGGTGCAGTCGCTCGCGACGAACAAGATTCAGGGCACGTTCGGCGCGGCGACGGCGGCGATTTCCTATGCGGCCTCGGGCCATGTGGTGCTACGAAAACAGCTACTGGCCGCCGTGATCGGGTTTCTTGGCGGGCTGGCGGGGGCGCTTCTCGTGTCGCGCATCCCGACCGACAAGATCGAGATCGCCCTGCCGTTCATCCTCGTCGCGATCGCCGCGTTTTTCGCCTTGCGGCCCGGTTTGGACGACACGGATCGGGTGCAGCGTATTCGGCCCGGCCTGTTCACCGCCGCCTTCGTGCCGGTTATCGGTTTTTACGACGGGCTGATCGGGCCGGGGACGGGGTCGTTCTTCATGATCGGTTTCGTGACGCTGGCGGGTTACGGCGTGCTCAAGGCGACGGCGCATACGAAACTGCTGAACTTCTCGTCGAATATCGGGGGGCTGACGGGGTTCCTGCTGGTCGGCTCGCCGCTCTGGGTGCTGGGCATCGCGATGGGACTGGCGCAGATCGCCGGGGCGCGGCTGGGCTCGCGGCTTGCGATGCGGGTGGGCGCACGGCTGATCAAACCGCTGCTGGTGACGACCTCGACGCTGCTGGCCGCGAAGCTGCTCTGGGATCTGATGTAGACCCTAGCCCGGCGCCTGCGACAGGATTGTGCGCAGCCGCGCGAAACTGCCCGCGATGCCGTCGGGGGCGGGTTCGGCAATGAAGGCATCCAGCTCGGGCCAGACCTTGATCGCCGCGTCGATGCGCGGGTCCGAGCCTTCCGCATAGAGCCCCGCCTGAATCATCATCTCGGCCCGGTCATAGGCGCCAAGCAGGCTGCGCGCCTTGCCAATCAGCCGGTTTTCCTCGGGATCCGCCGCGTCGGGCAGCGAGCGCGAGACCGAACGCAGCATATTGATCGCCGGGAAGCGCCCACGCTCCGCGATCTCGCGCTCCAGCACCACATGCCCGTCGAGCACGCCGCGCAGGATATCGGCGATCGGCTCGTCCATATCGGACCCGGCCACCAGAACCGAGAACACGCCGGTGATGTCGCCCTGCCCCTCGGCGCCGGGGCCCGCGCGCTCGCCCAAGGCCATGATCTGATAGGAGGTCGAGGGCGGATAGCCGCGCAGCGAGGCAGGTTCGCCCCCGGCCAAAGCGACCTCACGATGGGCTTCGGCAAAGCGCGTGATCGAGTCGGCGAGGAACAGCACATGCTGGCCCGCATCGCGGAAATGCTCGGCCACGGCCATCGCGGCCCAGGCGCAGCGACGGCGCACCAGCGGCGACTGATCCGAGGTTGCGGCGACGATCACCGCGCGGGCCATCCCCTCCGGGCCAAGCGTTTTTTCGACGAATTCCCGCAACTCCCGGCCGCGTTCGCCGATCAGCGCGATGACGACGATATCGGCAGAGACCCCGCGCGCGAAACTCGCCAATAGCGAGGATTTCCCGACGCCCGATCCCGCGAAAAGGCCGACCCTTTGGCCTTGGACCAAAGGTAGCATCGTATCGAAGGCGGCGAGTGAAGTCTCCAACCTGCCGCCCAACCGCTTGCGCTGGGCGGCAGGCGGAGGGCTTGCGCGCAATTCGCGCTCGCGCGCGCCGTGGATCAGCGGTTGCCCGTCGAGCGGTTTTCCGAACGGGTCGATGATCCGTCCGACCCAGCTGTCATGCGGGGCGATCCCGCCCTGACCGAGCAGCTCCACCTCGTCGTCGATCGCCACGCCATCGGCGGCGCCGTCGGGCAGCACCGTGACCGCCCCGCGCGTCAGCGACAGAACTTCCGCGCCGATCTCGCGCCCGCTTTGACAGCGAATCGTCGCGCGGTCGCCGAGGGCCGCCGAACGGGCCAGACCGCTGACCTCGATCATCCCGCGCCGCACCTCGCGCACGCGCCCGACCGCATGGGCGCTGGCGATACCGCGCATTTCGGCGCGCAACAGGTCGAATCCCGCAAATGCCATTCTGGCCTCCGATGTTCTCGAAACGTTTTCTAAACGATTCGCTCTTAAAGCTTGGTTGATAGCTCGGAGGAGAAGCCCCGATGTTCGAGAAGATTGAGATCATGAAAATGGCCAGTGCGATGGCCACCCACGCCGCAGCCCGCCAGAACGCGGTTGCGGAGAATATCGCCAACGCGGACACGCCCGGCTATGCGGCGCGTGACCTGCCGGCTTTCGAAGACCTCTATCGCAGCGAGGGTGGCGGTGCTCTGAGGGCGACGCGGTCCGGTCACATCGACGCCTCGGCAACGATCACCACCGCGCCCGAGGTGATCGCCTCCCCCGGTGTCACTTCGCCCGACGGCAATTCGGTCTCGCTGGAAGAAGAGATGGTCCGCTCGGTCGAGGTGAAACGCGAGCATGACCTGTCGCTCGCGATCTACCGCTCTTCGCTCAACATCCTGCGCAGTTCGCTCGGGAGGGGCTGAAGATGAGCGATTTCACCCAATCCATGGCGCTGTCCGCCTCGGGCATGAAGGCGCAGGCGATGCGGCTTCGGCAAAGCTCCGAGAACATCGCGAATGCCGATACGCCCGGATATCACCGCAAGATCGCGCCTTTCGAGAAGGTCGTCTCAGATGGCGCCCCGACCGGAGAGGTCACGGAAGCGGGCGGTTCCGGGCCGGGCTCCCTTTTCGAACAGGCGGCGAACTCATTCGTCGATGCGGTCAAGGCGGGCGAAGACACTGCCAAAGCCGCGATGGCGGGACAGGCTGATCCGCATGCGCTGGTGCAGGCGCTCGCCCAGACGGAACTCGCGATCGAGGCGGCGGTGACGGTCCGCAACAAGGTCGTCGAGGCCTATCAGGAAATTCTCAGGATGCCGGTCTGATGCAGGACGCGATTTTCTTCGACACGCTCCGGCAGGGCTTGTGGATCGCCGTGCTGATCGCGGCGCCGCTCCTGTCGGTCGCGCTGGTCGCGGGGGTCACGATCGGCCTCTTTCAGGCACTGACCTCGGTGCAGGAAATGACGCTGACCTTCGTGCCTAAAGTGGGCGCGATGCTCGTCGTGTTCTGGGTGTCGATGAGTTTCATGTCGGAAAAGCTGGTGGAGTTCTTCACCCGCACCATCCTGCCGATCGTCGCCGGGGGCTAAGATGGATAACGCGATCTATACCACCCTCACGCGGCAATCCGGCCTGATGCACGAAATGCGGACTGTCGCGAACAATATCGCGAATGTCTCGACCACCGGCTTTCGGCGCGAGGGCGTGATCTTCTCCGAATATCTCTCGGGGTTGGAGGGCAACGAACCTTCGCTTTCGATGGCGCGGGCGCATGGTCGTCTGATCGATCGAAGCCAAGGCGGGCTGACCCAGACAGGCGGCACCTTTGATTTCGCGATCGAAGGCGAGGGGTTCTTCATGATCGAGACCCCGCAGGGCAATCAGCTTACGCGGGCTGGCAGTTTTGTCCCCTCGGCTGAAGGCGAGTTGCTCACGCCCGACGGGTACCGGCTGCTCGATTCCGGTGGCACCCCGGTCGCGATCCCCTCGGGGGCGACTTCGGTCGCGCTCGCCGCCGATGGCACACTTTCGAACAACGGCCAGCCGATCGCGCAGGTCGGCGTCTACCTTCCCACCGATCCCAATGAATTGCGCCATGTCGGCGGCACCCGCTTCACCGCGGAGGCCGGGGCCGAACCGGTGGAGGGCGCGGTTCTGATGCAGGGGTTTCTCGAAGACAGTAACGTCGATCCGATCACCGAGATTGCGCGCATGATCGAGGTCCAGCGCGCCTATGAGATGGGCCAGGCCTTTCTCGAACGCGAAGACGAACGAATGCGCGGCGTCATCCAGACGCTCGCCCGCTAACAGGAGGCCCATGACATGAGAGCTCTTCAGATCGCAGCCACCGGCATGAGCGCGCAGCAGATGCGCGTCGAGGTGATTTCCAACAACCTCGCGAACATGTCGACCACTGGCTACAACGCGCGCCGCGCCGAGTTCGCCGATCTGCATTACCAGCAGATGACCCGCCCCGGCACGATCAACGCGACCGATGGCACGACCATCCCCGCCGGGGTGCAGCTTGGCCTCGGCGTGCGCCCGACTGCCGTGACGGTCAACATCGCGCAAGGCTCGCTCAGCGCGACGGGCGGCGATCTGGACCTCGCGATCGACGGCAATGGCTATCTCGAGGTGACGCTGCCCTCTGGCATCTCCGCCTACACGCGCGACGGTGGGCTCAAGCGCAATGGGACTGGCCAGATCGTGACCTCTGACGGCTACCCGGTCGTGCCCGATATGACCATTCCGAACGACGCGCGCGCCGTTGCAATCAACGCGGAGGGCGAGGTCTATGCCTATTTCGCCGATCAGGTCGCGCCGCAGCTTCTGGGGCAGTTCACCTTGGCGAATTTCTCGAACCAGAAGGGGCTGGAGGCGATCGGGTCGAACCTGTTTCTGGAAACCGGGGCATCGGGGCCGCCCAATGTGAATACGCCCGGCGCGGATGAGTTGGGCACGCTGCGGCAGGGCTATCTGGAGGAGAGCTCGGTCGATCCGGTGCGCGAGATCACCGAGCTGATCAAGGCGCAGCGCGGCTACGAGCTGAACGCGAAGGTCATTTCCGCCGCCGATCAGATGCTTGGCGCGACGACGCAGGTGCGCTGATGCTGGGACGGGCGATCCTGATTGCGGGATCCGGTCTTTTGCCGGGCCACGCCTTGGCGGACACGCTCGTCGCGCTGCACACCATGCGCGCCCGGACGATCGTCGCCCCCGCAGATGTCGGGCTGCAACCGGGCGAGATGGCCGGGGCGTTGACCGGGCCGGAGGACGCGATCGGCCTCGAGACGCGTGGGGTGATCTATGCCGGTCGCCCAATTCGAGCCCGCGATCTGGGGCAGCCCGCCATTGTCGAGCGCAATCAGATCATCCCGCTCCTGTTCAGCCGCGGCTCGTTGGAGATTCGAACCGAAGGCCGCGCGCTCGATCGCGCCGGCATCGGAGAGACGATCCGCGTGATGAACGCCGCTTCGAAAACCGTGGTCTCCGCGACGCTTGGCGCTGACGGAACTGCCCATGTTGCCCCATGAGGAATTCGCGATGAAATCTCCTGCCCTGTTGCTGTTGTCGATCACGCTCATCGCCTGCGGGCGGCTCGAGCAGGTCGGTAAGGCGCCCGGATTTACGCCGGTCGAAGGCGGCAACGAGTTCTACGCCATGGCCTCCTCGCCGCTGTCCGTCACGACAGAGGCGCGCAGCCCCGAACAAGAAGCCTCTCTTTGGTCCGGTGCGCGCAACTCGCTTTTGGGCGACCCACGCGCCGCCAAACGCGGCGATATCCTCACCGTCGTGATTGAGATTAACGATAAGGCCGAAATCTCGAATTCGACGGGTCGCTCGCGCAGCGGGTCCGACACGATGGGGGTGACCTCGATGCTCGGCATTCCGCAGCGGATCGACAAGCGCCTGCCCGCCGGGGCGAGCATGGCCGACGCTGTCTCGACCAATTCGAATTCGACCTATTCCGGCGACGGGCAGGTGTCGCGCAACGAGAAACTGACCCTGCGCGTGGCCGCAACGATCATCGAGACGCTCCCGAATGGTGTGTTGCGCATTCAGGGCAGCCAGGAGGTGCGCGTGAATTTCGAGGTGCGCGAGCTGATTGTCACCGGTTTCGTGCGCCCCGCCGATGTGAGCCGCCAGAACGAGATCACCTATGACAAGATCGCTGGCGCGCGGATTTCCTATGGCGGGCGCGGGCAGATCACCGATGTGCAGCAACCGCGCTACGGCCAGCAGATCGCCGATATTCTCCTGCCCTTCTGAGGTTCCGAAATGCTTGGTAAACTTCTCCCGCTTCTCCTCGGTCTGATCGGCCTCGCCGGTGGCGGTGCGACCGGGTATTTCCTGCGCCCAGCTCCTCCGCCCGCAGAACATCCCACCGACCCGGTCGCTGCGGAGGGGGCAGCGGAAGGAGATCACGGCGCCGCACCAGAGGCTCATGGGAACCCGGCCGCCGCCGACCATGGAGACGAGGGCGATGTCACCTCCGAATTCGTCAAGCTCAACAACCAGTTCATCGTGCCGCTGGTAACCGAGTCGCGCATCTCCGGCATGGTGATCCTGTCGCTCAGCCTCGAGGTGAAGGTCGGTGAGACCGAGGCCGTCTACCGCGCCGAGCCGAAACTGCGCGATGCGTTCCTGCAGGTGCTGTTCGATCACGCGAATACGGGGGGATTTCAGGGCCTGTTCACGGATTCCGCGAACATGTCGCGCTTGCGCCGGGCCCTGACCGAGACCGCGCGCAGCATTCTAGGTCCCGGTGTCCTTGCGGTGCTGGTCTCCGATATCGTGCGTCAGGACAGCTAGGCCCGGTCCGTGAGCTCTGCGAGAGACTAGAAGTCGCGTGCCTCAGCGCGGCGCGCCTCGTTTCGGGTGACCAAGTTTCGTGACAACGTCATGGCGGCCCACCGCGCGCGCGGTTGCGCCATGCTGCGCAGCAAGCGCGGGGTCGAGCTCCTTCCGCGCGGCGCGTAGCCGCGTGTCTTCCAGCGACAGGTAGCGCAGATAGGCGAGAGTGTGTTGCCCGGAGGCGGGGTCCTGCGCGAGCGTCTCCCGGGTCGACCGCTCCTCTGCCTGTAGGCTGGCAATTCGCGCATCGAGCGCACGCGCCCGGGCGTTCAGCCGTGCGAGCTCTGCAAGCTCCGCCTCCCGCTGCATACGGGTCAATCGGGCGAGTGCCGCCAGCCGCTTTACCTGCAATTTGCTCATTTGCGCCATGCTGCACCTCCGCGGGCCGCCTTGCGCATCTTCTCCGCAAAGCGGATTGCGGCGGCGACGGGTTTGTAATGCTCCGGTCGGATTTCCTCGCCGATCTCGATCGCCGCGAACAGCGCCCGCGCGGTCGGCGGGTCCGAATGCACGGGCACCGCATTTTCCGCCGCGATCTCGCGGATCCGCGCCGCGATCGCATCGACCCCTTTCGACAGGCAGACCGGTGCACGACCCGAGGCGCGATCCCACTTCAGCGCGACCGCGTAATGGGTCGGGTTGACGATCACGACATCGGCCTTGGCGGTGTCGGGAACCGATTGCCGCATCGCAAGCTCCATCCCCTTCTGACGTCTCTGTGCCTTCAGATGAGGATCGCCTTCGGATTGTTTCATTTCGTCGGTCAATTCCTTGCGCGTCATCCGGTTGCGGCGCAGGAATTCGGACCGCTGCCAAAGATAGTCGATCGCGCCCATCGTGGCGGCGAGGGCAGTGACGATCATCAGAAACTCGGCGATCATCCGAAACAGCAGCCCCACGATCTGCACCGTTTCGAGGCGCTGCGTGAGCAAAATCAGATCGGCGCGCGCCCTGAGGTAAATGAAAAGAATCGTCGCGATCACCGCGAGTTTCGTCGCGCTCTTGGCGAATTCGAACAGCCCGCTGCGTCCGAATTTCTGCGCAGCATTCTTCAGCGGATTGATTCGGCTGAGCTTTGGCTGGATCTTGTCGGGCGCGACCACGATCGCGCGTTGTGCCCAGTAGGCGACGAGCGCGGCGATCATCGGCACCACGAAAAACGGCGCGAGCGGCAGGAGCAGCGTGCCGATAATCCGTCCGCCCAGGGCCGTCCCGCCACCAAGAAACTGCGCGGCCATCTCATCGGCGCGATCCAGCATCGCCATCGCCCCACTGCCGAACCGCGTCACGCTGTAGATACCCAGGCCGAGCAGTGTCGCGAGAAAACTGCCATAGACGGCGGCCACGGAAATCTCGGTCGAGCGCACCAGATCGCCCTTGCGCCGTGCTTCCTCCAACTTCTGCGGGGTTGGATCGAATTCCTTTTCGCCGGCTTCGTCTTCGCTCATCGCACGGCTCCGAACGGGTTGCCGAGGAAGGCCATGACCGCCTCGCGCCAGATCGCAATGGCGGTGGGCGCACATAGTGCAAGCAGGATCAGCCCGCCTGCCGTGAGTGCCGGGGCGCCGACGAACGCCACCATCAGCTGCGGCATGGCTCGGTTAATCGCGCCAAGCGCGACGTTGTAGATCAGCCCGGTGACCGCGAAGGGGGCGGCGAGCTTGAAGGCGAGCGAAAACGCATGCGCGACACCCGAGACGCCCCAGCGCCGCAGCGCATCCGGATCGGGCCATTCGCCCACCGGTAACACCTGATAGGTGCCGATCAGAAACTCGATGAGCTGGACGTGAAACCCGAGGCTCATCAGCACCGCGATACCGGCGATCAGCAGCAGGTTCCCGATCGCGGGTTGCGGCTCTCCGCCCATTCCGCCGAGCAGCTGCGAGAGCGAACTCGACTGCGCCGCCATTGTGCCCGCGATTTGCAGAGCGAAGACAAAGGCGCGCAATCCGAAGCCAAGAAAGAGGCCGATCGCGATTTCCGAGGCGAGCCAGAGCGGCAAAGCCATCCCCTGGTCGAAACTGGAGAGCGTCGGCGCGAGTGCCGGAACCGTCACCAAGGTTATCGCGAGGGCGACCCCCGTCTTGATCCGCGCCGGCAGGCTCGTCTCGCCAAAGCCCGGGGCCATGGCGACAATCCCGCCTACCCGCAGCAAGACAATGAAGCCTAAGAACAAAAAGCTTCGTGCTTGTTGCAGGATCTCGCTGAGCAGATCGAGAAGCGACGGGCTCATGCGGGGACCTGTCCGACCATCGCGGGCCGCGCCTCGAGGCCGATTTCTTCGTAGCTCAGGACCGGCGCGTTCAGCCCTTTCGCGTTGATGACCGTACGCAAAAACCGCCGCCTGCGCCCTGAAGAGACCAGTGCCGGGAACGTCCCCGCTTGGGCCGCCCCGGCGAGTTTCTCTGCGATATTCGCCGCCAGCTTGTTGAACAGATCAGGTGGCAAGGCGACATCACTGCCCGCCTCGCCCCCGATCGTGTATTTTCCGAAGCGTTCCTCCCAATCGGGGGCCAGTTGGATCAGGGGGATCGTGCCGTCCTCGCGACGCAGATCGGCAACGAGCTGGAAGCCGAGGCGTTGCCGTACATGTTCGCAGATCTGCTCGGGGCTTTGCAGGTGGCGCGCCTCCGAGATGGCCTCGACGATCAGCAAAAGGTTGCGGATCGAGACCCGTTCATCGAGCAGTAGCCTTAACACCGAAAGCAGAAGATCGATTGGCACCTTGTCGGGAATGAGCTCGTCGAGAACGCGTCGATTGGCTTGTGCGCGCGTCGGATCGGAGAGGTTCGCGACTTCGTCGAGCAGCCGCCTCAGCGCCCGCAACGTCATCAGCCGCGAGAAATTCGCCTTGATCACTTCGAGAAGATGCGTCGCGAGCACCTCCGTCGGCCCGACCACCGTCGAGCCGGCGAGCGCCGCGTCTTCCTGCTGATGGGCGGGCACCCAAAGCGCGGGCGCGTGGAACACCGGTTCGCGCACTTCTTCGCCGTCTGGAAGGAATTCGCGATTGTCCGCGATCAGCGCAAGAACATGCTCCGGCATCAGCCGATCGCGCGCCTGCTCCACCCCCTGAACGCGGATGCGGTAATGACCGGGCGGCAAAGTGGCGTCGTCGGTCAGCCGAATTTCAGGGAGGATCAATCCGAAATTCGCCGCGACGTGATTGCGCATGTTGGATATGCGCGCGTCCAGACCCGTCGCCGGATCGAGCGCCATCTTGACCAGATTCGGGGCGAACTCGACATGGATATCGTCGATGTCGAGTACGTCACCCATCGATTTCTGCTTCGGTCCGGTCTCCGGCGCGGGCATTTTCATCGCTTCGCGCCGGGCGCGCGCCCGTTCGGCGCGCCGCAGCATATAGGCCGCCGTGCCGAGGATGGCGGCCCCTGCGGTGAAAGGCACGAAGGGGAGGCCCGGCACGAGACCGAAAAGCGCCATCAAGACCGCAACGGTGGTCAGGGCGGCCGGATATTTACCAAGCTGGCGGAAAAACTCCAGATCGGTGGAGCCTTTCGCCCCGCCGCGCGATAGCAAAATGGCCGCTGCGATCGAGATGATGACCGCCGGTATCTGGCTGACGAGGCCGTCGCCGACCGTAAGAATCGCATAGGTCTCGAGCGCGCGATCGAGCGGCATTCCATGCACGACGGTGCCGATAAGCAGACCGACCACGAGGTTGAGCATCGTGATTAACAGCCCGGCAACCGCGTCTCCTTTGACGAATTTGGATGCCCCGTCGAGCGAGCCGAAAAAGGTGGTTTCCGCCTGCTCGCGTTCGCGCCGCTCTCGCGCTTCGGCATGGTCGATCGCGCCCGCGTTCATGTCGCTGTCGATCGCAAGCTGCTTACCCGGCATCGCGTCGAGCGCGAAGCGCGCGCCGACCTCGGCCATGCGCCCCGCACCTTTGGTGATCACGATGAAATTCACGATCAGGATCACGCAGAACACGACCAGCCCGATCAGGACCGAGCCGCTCATGATGAAATTCGCGAACCCTTCGATGACGCCGCCCGCCGCACCCGTACCCGTATGCCCGTTTCCGATAATGAGTTTCGTCGAGGTGACGTTGAGCGATAGCCGCAGCATGAGCGTTGCAAGGAGAATGGTCGGAAAGGCGGAAAAATCGAGCGGACGTTCGATGAAAAGGGTGACGGTGAAGATCAGGATCGCGAGGGCGAAAGAGGTGGCGAGACCGATGTCGAGGATCCAGGAGGGCACCGGAAGGATCATCATCGCGATGACCGCCATCAGCGCGAGCGCCAGCAGGATCGTTGGCTGAAACGCGCGTTGCACGAGCGGGGTCGCCATCACATCCCTCGCGCTTTCCGCCCGGCACGCGCGAACAGGGAGGCGCCGGGGGCACCGCCCGGCCGGGGCGGCTCTGCGTCTTTCGACCTGAGCAGAAGCGGGTAGCCGTTTTCTCGGCGTTGTGCTTGGGACCCGCTTTGTGCCAGCACGATGTCGGGAATATCAGGCAATGGACTGGCCGCGGCAGCGGAAGTGGTCATCACGTCTTTCGGGCCGCTTCTGCCTTCGAGTTTCGCGTAAAATCGGGCAAAGCGTGTCGAATAGCTGTTCGCGTGCTCGAGCGTTCGCGAGTGATAGGCGCCCGCCGCCGTCTTCCAGTCACCGCTTTCCGCGTAGAGCGATTTCAGAAATTGCGCCGCATATCGGGCGTTTTCCAACGGGTCGAACATGTCTTCGATCGATGAAAAATGCTGCCCGTGCCATTTGAAATTGATCTGGAAACATCCGACGTCGAAGCTTCGCGCGCCGCGTTTGAATTCCTTGAAAACGTAAGCGAGCGCCAAGTCCCGGTTGTCGAACCAATGCCCAGCGCCTTCCATATTCACGGTCCATGGCCACGGCTCGAAGCCACCCGCGCCTTTTCGTCCGGTCTCATTTAGCGAGATCGCCATGAGCACCGCATAAGGAACGCCGCTTTCGCGCGAGGCTTGCTTCGCGGCGGCCTCGCATAGCTGGGGTTGCCCCGCCGCGGATAACGGAACGAGGGTTAGACAGAGAACATACAGAGCCCGCCGAAACCAAGGCATGGGATCTTCCCTTTGCAGTGCAATTCTTGCAAATCCAGACCTAGCGGCCAAAGATTTAGAAACCGTTTGCGCCGTTTCGGCGCGTCATTCCTGTGCGGACGGCAAGGCAAGACGGTCGAGCATTTTCGACAACGTTTCTCGCTCGGCTTGGCTTCGCTCCAAGAGGCTGCGCGCCTGAGTGATCGGGCCGCCTTGGACCTCCGTCCCAGGCGAAGGCGCCGCACCGAAGGTTTCCAAAAACTGCTTCTCCACCGCATCGGTCGAGGTCTCCAGGTATGACCAGTCGCCCTTATGCCAGGATTGTGCGCGCGCATCTTCTGGATTGCCCGCGCGAAGGTAGGCGGCGCGCGCGTCGTCGTGTCGACCAAGCCGGGATAAAACCTCCGCCCGGAGTCGCTCGACTTGCTGGCCGCCGAGGTCTTTCAGATGGGCGAGGGCAGCTGCAGGGTCCATTTCAAGAAGCGCAGCCCGAGCGAGCAGCGTTTTGTCGTGCTCCGTTAATGGCGCGGCCTTGCCGAGGAGGCGCACGGCGACGGCCGGCATTCCCAGAGAGATTGCGCGTCCGGCCAATTCTTGTCGCAGGTCCGGTATCTGCGCGACTTCCTCGGCAAGCGGTAATTCGTCATAGAGGGTTCGAAGGAAGACAGCGTCGCTGGCTTGACCAACCAACCGTGTGAATATTGCCGCGAGCGTGCCGTTTGGGTCCGCGATCGTGGTCGCATCGGCATAAATCTCAAAGGCTTTAGGGAATTCGGAATTCGCGGCGTGTCCGATCGCAGCGATGCGGCGCAGCTCCGGTGCCTCTGGCGCTTTGGCGAGTTCGAAGGCGAGCGCCTCAGCATTGGCGAGAGCTGCCGGATCGACCTCTCCTCCCGCATCGATCTGGCCGTTGAGCCACAAGATTAACGCGCGCAACCCTTGCTCTGAATTCGTCTTCGAAAGCGCCTCAAGGTTACCCAAAGCTTGTGGATCCGCTTCTTTCGCTTGGATTTCCGCCTCCACTGTATCAAGCGCAGTTCGATCCTCCGTGGTTATTCGGCTGACCGCAGGTTCGAGAGACCGCGCCACATCCGCTGCCCCAATCTGCGTGAGCCGAGCCACAAGGTTTGGTGCCAGAGACCGTCGCAGATCCGCCGGAAGTGCTTCGAAATTTCGGCGGAGCGCGGCGAATTCGACATCTCGTTTTTCGGGCGGCGGGTCTGATGCAAGGAAAGCCCATAGCGCGACCGCACCATCGCAATCTGTGAGCCGCGCGAGCGGCGATGCGGCGGCGGCAGGGTCCTGATCGAGAACCGATCCGACAAAGAGCAGAGCATCTTTGCTAGGACCATCGTTGCCCATGTCGCGCAAAAGCGCGCGGGACTCCGTCCCGAAGCCGAAGGCGATGTATAGCCTTGCCAAAGCCATCACCTTACGCGGGTTGGGGACGTCGAATTCACCCAAAAGATCACGGCGTGCATCGCTGATCTGCGCGAAGGCCGGGCGCTCGTCGATCCAGCTCGCGAGGTCGAAATATCGATCGGGAGGGCATTCGGATACCTCCAGTTGCGTCTGGGGTGGCGTGACGAGATGATCTCGATCGATCACGGTCATCGAATCGACGGCGAGATGCGGCGGCAGTGTCGGCGCGGGTGGACCCATCGGATCGTCGGCGCTCTCCGTGGGCGTCTCGCTTGCCGGAGAGTTTACTTGTTGCCCGCTCCTAGAGGGCTGGGACTTCGAAGGCTTCACCTGAGCCGAGACGAGCCCCTGCGATGCCGCCCGCGAAATCTGGCGTAAGAGGCTCTCTTCAATGCCATCAAGTCGCGGATCCGGTTTCGGCGGGATTTGCGGTTTAGGCGCGCTATCCAAAATCGTCACCGGCGCAGCGGTGGTTTCGCGCATATGCGGCGGCTGCCAGAAGAGGTCGAGATAGTCCCGTCCAATCGCGACGGGCTGAACGGTTCTAAGCCGGGGCGGGGAGGATGGCCGCGGCGCATTCGTTGGCGAAGATTTGGCCCGATCGCGCACTGCCGCAGCTGACGCCAGCGCGGCTTGAGCTGGGGGGGCATCCTTGAGGTCGATGACGAATGCACCGCTTTCGAGAGTAAAGGTTTCGGGAACGATTCCGGGTGCGAGTTTCAGAATCAGCGTGCCATCGGGCTCAGCCATGAGCGCTTTCAACCTGTCACGCGGGATCAACTCGAACACGTTCTTAAGCGCATATTGCGGATCTGGTGCGTCGGTCGCGAGGCGAAAACCTCCATCTACGGGAGCAAGAGCCCGACTGGCCGATGCGGGTAGATAGACCACGAGGCGGGAAAAGCCGTCATGCTCGCCCGATTTAACCGGAATTGGCGTGGCATAAGCCGGAGTGAAGGGCAGCAGCAAAAGAAGCGCGATCCAGAACCTCATGCCGCCTCCGATTTCACCGACTTCAAGGCCTCCTCGAGGTCGGAGAAGCTTGGGCGAATGTGGTGGGGCGTGTTCTGGCGACCGACCTCGATGCAGATATTGGTTGCGTGATTGTGCAGGTTGGCGATCAACACCTCGCGGATCAGTTTGTAGAAGTGGCTGTCTTCGTCGATCACCCCCTTCATCCGGCTCGCAAAGGGGGCGATGAACCCGTAGGCGAGGAACACGCCGAGAAAGGTCCCGACAAGCGCGCCCCCGATCATCTTGCCGAGAATTTCGGGGGGCTGGTCGATCGACCCCATGGTCTTGATGACCCCGAGCACCGCCGCGACGATCCCGAGCGCGGGCATCGCGTCGGCAACGGACTGCATCGCGTGGCTCGAATGCATGGCGTGGTGGTAATTCGCCTCGAGCTGCTTATCGAGCACCTCTTCCACTTGCATGGGGTCGTCGTAATTCATCGAGGCCGATCGCATCGTATCGCAGATGATGTCGATCGCCTCGTGATCGTGCAGGATTTTCGGATACTTCCCGAAAATCGAAGAACTCTCCGGGTCTTCGATATGCTCTTCGATCGCGACGGGGTTCTGACGGGCAAGCCGGATCAGTTCGAACAACAGGCAAAGAAGATCGCGGTAGTCGTCGGGCTTCCATTTCGGTCCTTTGAAAACCTTTCCGACATCCTTCAGCGTGTGCTTGATCGAGGCCATGTCGTTCGACAGAACGAAGGCGCCGACGGCGGCGCCGCCGATCATGATCATCTCGAAGGGTAGGGATTTCAGGATGATCCCCATCTTTCCGCCCGCCGCGACATAGCCGCCGAAAACCATCGCGAAGATGATCACGATGCCGATGATGCCGATCATGGAAAGCCCCTTCCGTTTCTCTTGGGCGACTTTGAATGATTCGGTTTAAGAAATGCCCAAGACCCTTAACGTCCCGCTCAGTCGCGGGGCGCGCCTGCGTTGCGACCCGCCATCAGGACGCTGATCGCGTAGGCCGTTTTCGGCTCGAGGCTTTCCATAACCGCGGCTGCAGCAGCGGGGCGCATCCGTGCGAGAAAACCTGCGGCGAAATTCGGGTCCATTTCGGCGAAAAGCGGGGCGGCCTGTTTCGGCTTCATGTTCTCGTAAAGGGCGACGAGCTTTCCGACATCTTTCTCGGCCGCGCCATCTGCCACGGCCACGGTCTTGGACAGTGCCTCTTCCGCCGCAACGAGATCATTCAGCCGCGCTTCCAACCGGGTTTCCGCGAGAGCGAGCGCATTGCGGCGGTCGCTGAGCAGCCCCTCCTGTTCGACGAGTTTCGCCTCTCGCACCTTGAGATCTGCAAGCATTGCCATGAACCCCGCGTCGTCGATGCAATCGTCTTCCGGTTTCGCCGCTTCGGTTTCATGCGCGGGGCCGGTCGCCTCGCGCGCCCAGGCTCCGAATTGCGCAAGCTGCAATCCACCGGACAGGACGAAAAGCGCTGCGATGATCCAGAGCGCACCGCGGCCCGGGCGGGATTTTCGACGGCCGGGTTTGCGCTTGGGCAGACGGCTCATTGCGCCGCCTCCATATCCGTTTCCCGATGCCGTCGGCGCAGCACACGGCGGCGCGGTTCGCCGTCTTCGGGCAGATCGTGCAGCGAGGCCAGAAGCAGTTCGAGCTTCTCTGCGCCTGCTTCCGCGCGTTCCGTCAGGGCGCGCAATTGCCGCTCGGATGTGCCCGCGGTCGCCTGCGCCCGCTCGAGCGCGCGTGTCATGTCATCGACCTGTGCGGACAGCACGGCGATCGCCCCGCCCATCCCGGTCTCCAGCTGATTGAACCGCTTGAGCCTGCGCGCGAGCACGAAGCAATAAATCGCGGCCGCCATGGCCGCGAGTCCGGATGTGATTTCGGCAAGGAATTGCATTGCTCTCTCCCTTAGTTCAGCACGAATTCGATGACCAGAAGGTCGCGCACGCGTCCGTCTCCGGTGACCAGTTGCACCCGCCGCAACATCTGCGCGCGCAGGCGCATCATCGCGCTTGGATCCTCCAGAAGGCTGACATCGACCGCGCGCAAATACCCGTTCAGCACGTCCATCACGCGCGGCTTCAAAAGCTCCACGTCATGTTGATAGGCGCTGGGTACCTCAAGCTCGGCCGCGAACCGGAGGTGGCGCGCGGATGCCCCGCTCAGCGTGATCGCGAGCGGTTCGAGTGCGACATAGGCGATATCGGGAAGCGCCTCGGGTGTGTGCGTCTCCGGCCCGGCGGCGCCGTGCGCCGTGTCCGGAGGCGCGAGAATCAGCCCCGAATAGACCGCATAGAAGCCCCCGCCGCCCAGAAGAAGCATGAGCACGAGACCGATCACGAGCATCAGCTTGGACTTTTTCTTGGGTGGCTCTTCGGCCTCTGCAGTGGCGTCCGTCATGGGGGCCTCGCTGTTGCGGTTCGAGACTTGGAATACCCGAGTCGGACTAACCGATTGTTAATCGCATTAAGGGAAGGTGCCTGCGACGCTCGGGTAGAACGCCCGCTCTCTGGAGGTTCGTCTTGCAGCAACTCATCGACACTTGGGCCGGCTTGGATATGCGCAGGAAACTCGCCGCAGTTTTTGGGGTGATCGCCATGATCGCCACGGTTTTCGCCATCGGGTCGATCGCGTCGAAGCCGACGTTTGCGTTGCTTTACGCGGGGCTTGGCAGTGCGGAATCGGGGGAGGTGATCTCGGCGCTCGAACAGCGCGGTGTGGCCTATGAGGTGCGTGGCGATTCGATTTTCGTCGCGGCGCCGCAGCGCGACGAATTGCGTATGACGCTTGCCTCGCAAGGTCTGCCCGCAAGCGGCGGGGCGGGCTATGAACTGCTCGATTCGCTGTCGGGTTTCGGCACGACCTCGCAGATGTTCGACGCGGCCTATTGGCGCGCGAAAGAGGGGGAATTGGCGCGAACGATCGCCGCCGTGCCGTCGATCCGATCGGCACGGGTGCATATCGCGCATCCGACGAATATGCCGTTTCGCGGGACGCCCGAGCCGACCGCGTCGGTGACGATCACGCCGACGCTCGGGGGCTTGAGTGGCGCGCAGGCGAAGGCGGTGCGCTATCTGGTGGCCTCGGCGGTGACCGGTATGACGCCCGAAGATGTCTCGGTGATCGACTCGGCGCGGGGGCTCATCCCCTTTAACGACAATCCCGCGCTGCCCGGCAGCGGGGAAGATCGCGCGCAAGCGTTGAAGCAGAATGTCGAACGGCTGCTCGAGGCGCGTGTGGGGGCCGGAAACGTCGTTGTCGAAGTGGCGCTCGACACCGCGACAGAGCGCGAGGCGATCACCGAAAGGCGCTTCGATCCGGAGGGGCGCGTGGCGATTTCCACCGATACGTCGGAGACCTCGAAGACCTCCGACTCGACCACGCCACCGGCAACGACCGTGGCCTCGAATCTGCCCGATAACGGCACCGGCGAGACCGGAAAATCGCAAAGCCGTACGAGCGAGACCCGCGCGCGCACCAATTTCGAGGTGTCGGAGACGCGCCGCGAATTGCTGCGCGCGCCCGGCGCACTCAAGCGGCTCAGCGTGGCCGTGCTCGTCGATGGGGTGCGCGGGACCAACCCGGATGGAACGCCAAGCTGGGAACCACGCAGCGATGCCGAACTGGCCGATCTGCGCGAACTCGTCGCCTCGGCGGTCGGGTTCGACGAGGCGCGTGGCGACGTGATCACCCTGCGGTCGATGCAGTTCGAGGCGCTGCCAGACGCGGGAACCGTCGCAGGGCCCGGCTTCATCGACAGCATGGCGCTCGATCTGACGCAGATCATCCAGATCGCGGTCCTTGCGATCGTCGCGCTCGTGCTTGGTCTTTTCGTCGCGCGCCCGATCCTGCTGCAGAAATCACGTGCAGGCGCGGCGGAGTTGCCCGCGCCCAGCGCCTCGGAGGAGGGCGCCACGGCGTCGACGGCGCTCACCGGTGAGATCGACGACGGAGACATGCCGGACATGAACATGCAGCTGGTGTCCGATTTCGACCTCGGTGACCTGCCGATGGCGACACAGGCGGATTTCGACCTCGACCGACCCGCCGATCCCGTCGACCGATTGAAGAAGATGATTGAGGAGCGGCAGGCGGAAACCGTCGAAATCCTGCGTAGCTGGATGGAAGAGCCGTCGGAGAAAACATGATGGGGCAAAGGCTGAAACTGGAATCCTTTGAGCCGAACTCGGCAGAGGCGGGTGAAATCGCGCTCGCGCCGGCCGAGTTGGAAGAGGCCAAGCTGGCCTCTTTCGAGACCGGATATCAGGCCGGGTGGGACGATGCCGTTGCCGCGCAAAATGCCGAAACCGCGCGGCTTCACGCCGATCTGGGGCGCAACCTGCAGGCGCTGGGCTTCACCTATCACGAAGCGCGCCAGCACATGCTCGACGCGCTCGAGCCGCTTCTGGTCGAGATCTGCGGCAAGCTGTTGCCCGAGCTTGCGCGTGCGTCGCTTGGCCCCGTCGTGGCCGAGCAATTGATACCGATCGCCGAGGATCTCTGCGCGACGCCGATCACGGTGGTCGGCAACCCGACCGCATTGCCGCAGATTCAAGAGGCGCTCGCGCAACGTGCAGACTTGCCGCTCGTTTTCGCGGCAGAGCCCAGCCTTGGCGAAGGCCAAGTCTATCTGCGCTTCGCCGATACCGAGACCCGCGTCGATCTCGACGCCGTCATCGCCGCCATTTCGCGCGCGGTCACGACCTATTTCACCGCCACCGCGAAGGACAAGCCCGATGAATGAGACCGCGCCGGACGCTTCGACCGCCAATCCCTTCACGCAGGTTCCGATCGAGATCACCATCTCGGTCGGCAAGGCCCGCCCGTTGGTGCGCGATTTGCTGCGCCTGAAGCGCGACGCCGTGCTGCCGCTCGACCGGAAAGTGGAGGATCCGGTGGAGCTGTATGTCGGGGATAAGCTGATCGCGCGCGGCGAACTGACCGAGATCGACGGCAGCGACGGACAGCTTGCGGTGCGGCTTACCGAGGTGGCCGATCTGCAAAACGGATTGTGAGATGCGCCCCCGCCCGATCTCTCCCGGCGCCGCCAAGATGTGCCTGCCAGCGCTTTGGCTCGTCCTGCTCGGGGCATTAACCTTAACGCTTGCGGCGCTGCCCGCGCAGGCTCAGGACATTACGCTCTCGGCCGGGGAGGGCGACAGCCTCGCGGGCCGCTCCTTGCTGATCATTGCGGCGATCACACTGCTCAGCCTCGCGCCCGGGCTCGCGATCATGGTCACGGCCTTTCCGTTCATCGTCACGGTGCTGTCGATTCTGCGCCAAGCCCTCGGGTTGCAGCAGTCACCGCCGAATATGCTGATCATCAGCCTCGCACTGTTCCTGACATGGTTCATCATGGAGCCGGTCTTCCTTGAGAGTTGGCGCGTCGCGGGCCAGCCCCTGATCGACGGCGCGATCGACTGGCACGAGGCTTTCGCCAAGGGGATCGAGCCTTTCCGCACCTTCATGGCCGGACGCACGAATCCCGACACGTTCGCGGCTTTGGCCGAGCTGCGCAGCGGCACGCCCGCACCGGAAAGTCTGGAAGGCGCGCCGCTCTCGACCCTCGTGCCGTCCTTCATGCTGTCCGAAGTCACCCGCGCCTTCCAGATCGGCTTCCTCGTTTACCTGCCGTTTCTGATCATCGACCTCGTCGTCTCGGCGGTCCTGATGTCGATGGGGATGATGATGGTGCCGCCCGCGGTCGTGGCGCTTCCCTTCAAGCTCGCCTTTTTCGTGGTAGCCGACGGCTGGGTGCTGCTCTCGGGGGCCTTGGTACGCAGTTATTTCTGACGCCGGAGGTTGGCCCGCATAACCGCGGGCCCAGAAACGCAAAAACCCGGGCTGAAGCCCGGGTTTCTGAGGGTGATGGTGAGCCGTGCAGGATTCGAACCTGCGACCCACTGATTAAAAGTCAGTTGCTCTACCAACTGAGCTAACGGCCCATCACAGGGCGCGTCTCTACAAACCCCCGCCGGGGGGGTCAAGGCATAAAATTCACAAAAATTGCACATCTGGAAAAAACCTTGGCGCGGGCGTATATCGCGCGCCATGAATACAAAGCGCACACAGAGCGGACTGCCCTTCATGAAGATGCATGGGCTCGGCAATGACTTCGTCATGATCGACGCCCGCGAGGGCGACGATCCGGTTACGCCTGCGCTCGCGCGTGCGCTCGGAGATCGGCACCGCGGTGTGGGATTTGACCAGCTTGCCGTGATCCGCCCGGCGCAAGGGGCTGATTTCACGCTCGAATTCTGGAATTCCGACGGTACGCGGGCCGGCGCTTGCGGGAATGCGACTCGCTGCGTGAGCGATTACATGATGCGTCAGCTCGACCGGACCGATGTCACGCTCCTGACCGAACGGGGCCAGCTTGCCGCGGTGCGGCGCGATGACGGGATGGTCTCGGTCAATATGGGCGCGCCGATTCTCGAAGCGGCGCAAATTCCGATTCTGCCCGGGATCGATCCGGCGCATCTGCCGCTTGGCGGCGACCCGATCGCGGTCGGCATGGGCAACCCGCATTGCGTCTTCTTCGTGGACGATGCCGAGGCGGTCGAGGTGGATCGCCAAGGCCCGGTGATCGAGCATGATCCCCTGTTCCCCGAGCGCACCAATGTCGAATTCGCAAGCGTGATCGGCCCCGACCATCTGCGGATGCGCGTCTGGGAGCGCGGCACCGGCATCACGCTGGCCTGCGGCTCGGGCACCTGTGCCACCGCCGTCGCCGCGCATCTGCGGGGGCTCACCGGCAAGCGCGTCCGCGTCGATGTCGATGGCGGCCAGCTGGAGATCGACTGGCGCGACGACGGCGTCTGGATGACCGGCCCCACCGCGCATGTCTTCGATGCGACCCTCACCCAAGATTTTCTGGACGCGATATGAAACCGCCCGTTTTCTCGACTCTCGGCTGCCGTCTCAATGCCTATGAGACGGAGGCGATGAAGGAATTGGCTGCAGGCGCCGGGCTCGAAGGGGCCGTGGTCGTCAATACCTGCGCCGTGACCGCCGAGGCCGTGCGCAAGGCCAAGCAGGAAATCCGCCGTCTTGCGCGCGAGAATCCGGATGTGCCGGTGATCGTGACCGGTTGCGCCGCGCAGACCGAGCCCGAGACTTTCGCGGCGATGCCCGAGGTCACCAAGATCATCGGCAATCACGAGAAGATGCAGGCCGACACCTGGGCGCAGCTCGCCCCGCAAGGCCCCGATTTCATCGGCGAGACGGAGCGCGTGATGGTCGACGACATCATGTCGGTGAAGGAGACCGCCGGTCACCTGATCGACGGGTTCGGCCGCCATCGCGCCTATGTGCAGGTGCAAAACGGCTGCGATCACCGCTGCACTTTCTGCATCATCCCCTTCGGGCGCGGCAATTCGCGCTCGGTGCCGGCGGGCGTCGTGGTCGAGCAGATCAAGCGCCTCGTGGATCGCGGCTTCAACGAGGTCGTCCTCACCGGGGTCGATCTGACCTCCTGGGGCGCGGACCTGCCGGGCGAGCCCCGTCTGGGCGATCTGGTGATGCGGATCCTGCGCCTCGTGCCGGACCTGCCGCGCCTGCGCATCTCGTCCATCGACTCGATCGAGGCCGACGAGAACCTGATGCTGGCGATCGCCACCGAGCCGCGCCTGATGCCGCATCTGCATCTCAGCCTTCAGGCGGGCGACGACATGATCCTCAAGCGGATGAAGCGCCGTCACCTGCGCGACGACGCCATCGCCTTCACCGAGGAAGCGCGCAAGCTGCGCCCCGGGATCGTCTTCGGCGCGGACATCATCGCGGGCTTCCCGACCGAGACCGAGGAGATGTTCGAGAACTCCCTGCGGCTCGTCGATGATTGCGGGCTGACCTTCCTGCATGTCTTCCCCTATTCCGCGCGCAAGGGCACGCCCGCCGCGCGGATGCCCGCCGTGAAAGGCCCGATCGTCAAGGAGCGCGCGGCCCGGCTGCGCGCGAAGGGCGAGGCCGCGCTGGCCGCCCATCTCGACGCGCAGGTCGGCACCGAACAGCTCGTGCTGACCGAAACCCCGCGCGTCGCGCGCACCGAAGGCTTTGCCGAGGTGGCATTCGAGAGCGACCAGCCCGAAGGCACGCTGATGACCGTGCGCATCACCGGCCATGACGGGTCGCGGTTGCTGGCGGGGTAAAGGGGGCGCTGCCCCCCCGTCGCCGGAGGGCGACAATCTACAGAGAAAGAGGGGGCGCCGCCCCCTCGGCGCGTTGCGCCTCACCCCCGGGGATATTTGGACCAAGCCGAAGGGGGCTTTCGTTTTTCGCAGCGTGAGCTAGCTTGTGGCCCATGCTGCGGATCAACGATCAGATAACCATCGAGGATTGGGAAATCACCGAAACCTTCACCCGGGCGCAAGGTCCGGGGGGGCAGAATGTGAACAAGGTCTCGACTGCGGTGGAACTGCGCTTCGAGGCCGAACGCTCGCCGCACCTGCCGCAACCGGTGAAGAACCGCCTGCGCCGGATCGCGGGGCGCAGATGGACCAGCGATGGCGCACTTTTGCTGCTGGTGCAGGACACGCGCAGTCAGGCGCGCAACCGCGAGATCGCGCGCGACCGCCTCGCCGAGATGATCCGCAAGGCCTGCGAAAAGCCCAAGAAACGCATCCCGACCCGGCCCACGCTCGGCTCGAAGAAGCGGCGTCTGAAGGCGAAGGCGATCCACGGCGAGAAGAAAGCGCTGCGCGGGAAGGTCTCGGATGGGGAATGATCTTTTGGCGCGGCGCGAGCGGCTTCTGGGGCCGAACGTGCCGACCTTCTACGACCGCCCGGTGGAGATCGTTCGGGGGCAGGGCAGCTCGCTTTTCGACGCCGACGGCCAGCGTTACCTCGACGCCTATAACAACGTTGCCCATTGCGGCCATTGCCATCCGCGCATCGTGAAGGCGATCTGCGAGCAGGCGGCGACGCTCAACACCCACACCCGCTATTTGCATGAGGGCATCCTCGACTATGCCGAGGCGCTGCTGGGCAAGTTCGGCTTTGACGGCCAGCTTCTGATGGCCTGCACGGGGTCCGAGGCCAACGATGTCGCGCTGCGCATGGCGCAGGCGGTGACCGGCAAGCGCGGCTTCATCGCGACCGACAACACCTATCACGGCAACACCACCGCAGTGGCGCATCTCTCGACTCGCCGCCCGCCGATCGGAGGCTGGCCGGACCATATCCGCCGGGTGCCCGCGCCCGACAGTCTTGCGCCTTTGGGCGGATCGCTTGAGGCGCAGCCCGAGGCCTTTGCGGCGAATGTGGCCCAAGCAATTGCCGAGCTGGAAGAGAGCGGCCACGGCTTCGCGGGGTTCATGCTCTGCCCGATCTTCGCCAATGAAGGGATGCCCGGCATCGCGCCCGGTTTCCTCGACCCGACGGTCGAGGTGATCCGCCGCGCGGGCGGGCTGATCCTGTGCGACGAGGTGCAGCCTGGTTTCGGCCGGATCGGTTCGCATTTCTGGGGCCACGAATGGCTGGGCTTCACGCCCGACGTGGTCACGATGGGCAAGCCGATGGGCAATGGTCATCCGGTCGCGGGCTTGGTGGCGAAGCCCGATGTGATGGCCGCCTTCCGCGAGGCCTTCGGCTATTTCAACACGTTCGGCGGCAATCCCGTCTCGGTCGCCGCAGCGATGGAGACCTTGCGGGTGATCGAAGACGAGGGCTTGCAGGAGAACGCGGCGCAGGTCGGCGACTACCTTCTGCAAGGGCTGCGCGCATTGTCCCATCCGCTGATTTCTGAGGCGCGCTGCTTGGGGTTTTTCCTCGGGATCGAACTTGCGCAAGACGGCGAACCCGCCAGCGAAGCCGCGGGCCGGATCGTCGAGGCGATGCGCGAGCGCCATGTCTTGATGGGCCGGGTGGGCCGGGCACAACACATTCTCAAGATCCGCCCGCCGATGGTCTTCAATCGGGCCGATGCCGATGAAATGCTGGAGAAACTTGCGCAAAGTTTCGAGGAGCTTCCGGCATGATTTCGGACGAGACCGCACAGGCGATGGCGGACTCCGCCCTCTATTCCTGGGGGCAGGCGAGCGCGCCGCCGCGTCTGGTGAAGAACCGCGAGAATATCGTCTTCGAGGCGCATCTGAAGGATGGCCGCCATGTCGCGCTGCGGCTGCACCGTCCCGGCTATCAGGGCCGCGAAGGGATCGAGGCCGAGTTGCGCTGGTGCGAAAGCCTCGCCGATCAGGGGATGCCGGTGCCGCGCCCGGTGCGTGCGCTGAACGGGGCGCTGACGGGCAGCGTGCGCAACCGCGTCACCTCCTGCGTGGAGTGGCTGGATGGCGCGCCGATCGGCGCGGGCGATCAGCCGCTGTCCGGCTCGCCCGAGGCGGTGCGCGCCGAGGCTCATGCGCTGGGCCGCCTTATCGCGCAACTGCACATCAGCAGCGATGCCGCCCCGCCCGACGGGTTCGACCGGAACCCGTGGGATGGCGAGGGGTTTCTGGGGGAGCGTCCGCTTTGGGGACGTTTCTGGGAACATCCTCAGCTTTCGGAAGTTGAGGCCGCAACGCTGTCTTCGGGCCGCGATCTTGCGCGTGCGCTGTTGGCGCAGGCACAGGATTACGGTCCGATCCACGCCGATTGCCTGCGTGAGAACGTGCTATCGACCCCGGACGGGCTCGCCCTGATCGACTTCGACGATTGCGGGCCGGGCTATCGGCTTTACGACCTTGCGACGGCGCTGGTGCAGGGCTGGGGCGACCCGCTTTGGGGCGAACAGGCGGCAGGGCTCGTCGAGGGCTATCGCAGCCTGCGTCCGCTTCCGCCCGATCAGGAGGCACTTCTGCCGCTTTTCGTGGCGCTGAGAGCCTTCGCGTCTGCTGGCTGGATTGTGACCCGGGCACCGGGTTCCGATCCGCGCCAAAGACTATATTTAGAGCGTGCGCTTGAACTCGCACAGCATTTGGAGAACCGTACGCCGCCATGGGGGACCAGTCGATGAAATGGGCGAAATCCGTCGCGAAGGGCTTGCTGGGGTATCGCCCCGCCTCTTTGCAGGTGGGGGCGCTCTGTCTGCGAATCCGAGACGGCAAGACCCAGGTTCTTCTGATCACCTCGCGCGACACCGGGCGCTGGGTCATCCCGAAAGGCTGGCCGATGCGGGGCCGCTCGCTGTCCGGCGCGGCCAAGCAGGAGGCATGGGAAGAGGCCGGGGCGGTCGGGAAGATCGAAAAGGAGCCCGCCGGGGCGTTCCGCTACGACAAGGTTCTCGATAGCGGCTTGGCCACGCCCACCGATGTCGTCGTCTTCCCGATGCGGGTCGAGACCCTGATGAAGTCCTTTCCCGAAGAGCATCAGCGCAAGCGCAAATGGTTCGCGCCCAAGCAGGCCGCGAAGCTGGTCAACGAAGAGGGCCTGCAGAAGCTTTTGCGCAAGCTCTGAGCCCCGAAAGCCGTCGAACGGCTTGTCACAACGGGTCAAACCCGCTAGGCCCGCGCGGACTTCTGACAATTAGATGACAGGTTCGTGACGGTGGCCAATCAAGACAACGAGTCCCGCGTCAATCAGTGGAAAACGCTCGATAAGGATCTCAAGCGGATCGGACGCGTCGAAAACGCTGCGCAATTCGTGGCGCGCGGCATGGTCGCGCCGGGGATCGCGCTGGCCTTCATCGTGCTCGTCGGTCTGGTGGCCGCGGTGTTGGTGGGCGGTCAGCCCGGCCAGCTGGTGGTGATCGCCGCCGCTGCGATCGGGGCCTATATGGCGCTCAATATCGGCGCGAATGACGTCGCCAACAACATGGGCCCCGCCGTGGGCTCGCGCGCGATGACGCTGATCGGGGCGCTGATCGTCGCCGCCATCTTCGAAAGCCTGGGCGCGCTGGTCGCGGGCGGCGATGTCGTCAAAACCGTCGCGAAAGGCATCATCGATCCGACCGCCTTGCCCGATTCCGGGCATTTCGTCTGGGCGATGATGGCGGCCCTGCTGGCCGCGGCTCTGTGGCTGAACCTCGCGACATGGCTCGGCGCGCCGGTCTCGACCACCCATTCCATCGTCGGCGGCGTCGTGGGTGCGGGCATCGTGGCCGCGGGCTTCGGGGCTGTCGATTGGGTCTCGATGGCGAAGATCGCGGCAAGCTGGGTGATCTCGCCGGTCATGGGCGGCGTGATCGCGGCGGCCTTCCTCGCGCTGATCAAGACGAAGGTGATCTATGTCGATGACAAGATCGCCGCCGCGCGCCGCTGGGTGCCGATCCTGATCGGGATCATGTCGGGGGCCTTCGCCGCCTATCTCGCGCTCAAGGGCCTCAAGCACCTGTTCAAGATCACGATTGTCGAAGCGGTCCTGATCGGCCTCGTCGTCGGTGTCATTGGCTGGCTCGTCACGATCCCGATGATCCGCCGCCAATCCGAGGGGATGGAGAACCGCAAGAAATCGCTCAAGACGCTGTTCGGCCTGCCGCTCGTCGTCTCTGCCGCGCTGCTGAGCTTCGCCCATGGTGCGAACGACGTCGCCAATGCGGTCGGCCCGCTCGCGGCCATCGTGCACACGGTCGAGCAGGGCGATATCGCGGCGCAGGTCGGCATCCCGTTCTGGGTGATGGCCGTGGGCGCGCTGGGGATTTCCGTCGGCCTGCTGCTGTTCGGACCCAAGCTGATCCGCCTCGTCGGCAACGAGATCACCAAGCTCAACCCGATGCGCGCCTATTGCGTGGCGCTCTCGGCGGCGATCACGGTGATCGTGGCGTCGTGGCTGGGCCTGCCGGTCTCCTCGACCCATATCGCGGTCGGCGGCATCTTCGGCGTCGGCTTCTACCGCGAATGGCATGCCGAGAAACGCGCCCGCGAGCTGGGCATCCGCAAGGGCAAGCCCGTCCCGCCGGAAGAGCGCAAGCGCCGCCTGCTGGTGCGCCGCTCGCATATGATGACGGTGGCCACGGCGTGGATCGTCACGGTGCCGGCCTCGGCCGCGCTCTCGGCGGTGGTCTACCTGATCCTCAACGCGATCACCTGACCGCTCAGACCATGACCTTCATCGCCTGCTGCTGGCCGACCTCGAAGACGCGCTTGTAGCGGGCGATCTCGTCCTCCGAGCCCATCGCCTTCGCGGGATTGTCCGACAGCTTCACCGTCGGGCGCCCATCGGCCTCGACCGCTTTGCACACAAGGCTGAACGGCGCGAGCGCGTCATTCGGCACCAGCCCGCGGAAGTCGTTCGTCAGCAGCGTGCCCCAGCCGAAGCTGACCTTCACCCGACCGGCGAACTGCGCGTGCAACTCGCGGATCTTGTCGACGGTCAGGCCGTCCGAGAAGATCACCAGCTTCTGGCGCGGGTCTTCGCCGCGCGCTTTCCACCAGTCGATCGCGATCTCCGCACCCGTCGCCGGGTCGCCCGAATCGATGCGGATGCCGGTCCAGCCCGCCAGCCAATCCGGCGCGTGGTCGAGGAAACCCTTCGTGCCATAGGTGTCGGGCAGGATGATGCGCAGGTTGCCGTCATGCTCTTCATGCCAATCGGCCAGCACCTTGTAAGGCGCCTTCGCCAGTTCCGCATCGCTATTGGTCAGCGCCGCATAGACCATCGGCATCTCATGCGCGTTGGTGCCCACGGCCTCGATATCGCGGCGCATCGCGATCAGGCAGTTCGAGGTCCCGGTGAACGCGCCGCCTTCGGATACATCGCCCAACCCTTCGAGCATCGCCTGCACGCACCAGTCCTGCCACAGGAAGCTGTGTCGCCGCCGGGTGCCGAAATCCGCGATCCGCAGGTTGTCCAGCTCGCGCAGCGCCTCGATCTTCTCCCAGACCTTCGTCATCGCGCGCGCATAGAGCACCTGCAGCTCAAAACGCCCCATCGTGTTCAGCACCGCACGGCCACGCAATTCCATCAGGATCGCGAGCGCCGGAATCTCCCAGAGCATGACCTCGTGCCATTTGCCCTCGAAGGTCAGCTCATATTGCCCGTCGCGCTTCTCCAAGTGATAGGGCGGCAGTTGATAGCCCTCGAACCACTCCATGAAATCCGAGCGGAACATCTGCCGCTTGCCATAGAACGTGTTGCCGCGCAGCCAGGTGCTTTCCCCGCGCGACAGTTTCAGCGAGCGCGCATAATCCAGCTGCTCGCGCAGTTCCGCCTCGTCGATCAACTCCGCCAGCCGGATCGACTTGCTGCGGTTGATCAGGCTGAACTTGACCCGCGTCTCCGGCTTGTTGCGGAAAATAGACTGACACATCAAAAGCTTGTAGAAATCCGTGTCGATCAGAGACCGCACGATCGGGTCGATCTTCCACTTGTGGTTATAGACGCGGCTCGCGATGTCGACCATGGATCAGGCCTCCAGCTTCACACCGGCAGAGCGCATCTCGCTATGCGCCTCCTGCAGCGAGCCGTCGAGATCGATCGCCCGGCAGGCGCCTTCGATCACGGTCGCGCGGAAGCCCAGCTTCGCCGCATCCAGCGCCGACCACGCCACGCAGAAATCGGTGGCGAGCCCCACGAAGGTCAGATCCTCGACGCCCCGGTCGCGCAGGTAGCCCGCAAGCCCCGTCGGCGTCTTGTGGTCATTCTCGAAGAAGGCCGAATAGCTGTCGACATCGCGCCGGAACCCCTTGCGGATGATCAGCTGCGCCCGGTCCACGGCCAGATCGGGGTGGAACTCGGACCCTTTGGAACCTTGCACGCAATGATCGGGCCAGAGCGTCTGCAGCCCATATTCCATATGCACCTGCGTGAAGGGCGCGCCGCCTTCGTGCTGGCTCGCGAAAGAGGAATGGTCCGCCGGGTGCCAATCCTGCGTCAGCACCACGGTGTCGAACTCGGTCATCAGCGTATTCACGCGCGGAAGGATCTCGTCGCCCCCCGATACCGCCAGCGCGCCGCCGGGGCAGAAATCGTTTTGCACGTCGATCACGATCAGGGCTTTGGCCATTTTGTCTCTCCCGCAGGGTCTCTCCATGGGTAGGGCGCGGGCCCCACATGGTCAACGGCTCTTGCCTAACGCCCCCGCACGGCGCTAATGCGGGGCCCATGTTCACCGTTGCCGCCCTTTACCATTTCACCCGGTTCGAGTCCCCCGAGGCCCTGAAGGCCCCGCTGGCGAAGATCGCCTGCGCGCATGGCGTGAAAGGCTCGCTCCTGATCGCGCGCGAAGGGATCAATGGCACCATCGCGGGGACCCGTGAAGGGATCGACGCGGTGCTGGCGCATATCCGCGGCTTGCCGGGCTGTGCCGATCTGGAATGGAAGGAAAGCGCGGCCGAGGAGATGCCCTTCGGCAAGATGAAGGTGCGGCTCAAGCGCGAGATCGTCACGATGGGCGAGCCCGATATCGATCCGAAAGCCCGCGTCGGCCATTACGTCGAGCCGCAGGACTGGAACGCGCTGATCTCCTCGCCCGACACGGTCGTGATCGATACGCGCAACGATTACGAGATCGAGATCGGCACTTTCGAGGGCGCCATCGACCCCGGCACGAAATCCTTCCGCGAATTTCCGCAATGGTGGCGCGACAATGCGCATCGCTTCGACAACAAGCGCGTCGCGATGTTCTGCACCGGCGGCATCCGCTGCGAGAAATCGACGAATTTCCTGCTCTCGGAAGGCGTGCCCGAGGTCTATCACCTCAAGGGCGGCATCCTGAAATATCTCGAAGACATGCCTGAAGACGGCTCGCTCTGGCAGGGCGATTGCTTCGTCTTCGATCAGCGCGTGAGCCTGCGCCACGGGCTGAAACAGGGCGATTACGACAGCTGTCACGCCTGTCGCCGCCCGGTCTCCGCGGAAGACAAGCGCCATCCCGATTACGAGGAAGGCGTCTCCTGTCACCGCTGCATCGGCGAATATTCCGATGCCGATCGCGACCGCTTCCGCGAGCGCGAACGTCAGATGCGCCTCGCCGCCGAGCGGGACGAAGCGCATCTCGGACGCGATTAATTATCCGCGCAGACCTGCGTCAGATCGTTGCAGCCTTGCGTGACGGTCGGAGCCCCGGTGGTCGGGAAGTCCAGACGCGGCAGCGAGAAATCCCCGATGCCAGCCGATGCGGCGGTCGCGCCAAACACAGACAGAACAAGGGCGTAAGCGAGACGTTTCATAGCGGTTCTCCATAACTGAACTACTTGGTTCGGAATTGAATATGAACCGTTCGGTTCGGAAATCAAGCCAAAATGAACTGATCGGTTCGAAATACTGCCTTGCGCTGGACGCAACTCTTAATATTTTAGAACCGTTCTAAAAAAGAGGGCCTCCCATGCTTCCCGGTTTCGCGTCACGCCGCCGTTTCGACGATCTCACTGAACAGGAAGTGCTTGCGCTCGCGATCTCCTCTGAGGAGGACGACGCACGCATCTATCGCCAATATGCCGAACATCTGCGCGCCGAATATCCGGCCTCCGCGAAGATCTTCGACGAGATGGCGAAAGAGGAAGACGAGCATCGCCGCCTCCTGATCGCCCGGCACACCGAACGCTTCGGCGATGTGATCCCGCTGATCCGTCGTGAACATGTCGCGGGCTTCTACAACCGCAAACCGATCTGGCTGACGAAGAACCTGTCGCTCGACACGATCCGCGGCGAGGCCGAGGCGATGGAGCGCGAGGCGGGCAAGTTCTACACGCTCGCAGCCCAGCGTAGCTCCGATGCCAGCACGCGCGAGTTGCTGGGCGATCTCGCCGCTGCCGAACTCGGTCACGAGCAAAAGGCCGAAGAGCTGACCGGCACGCATCTGCCCGAGAGCGAAAAGGAAGAGGAAGACCGTCAGGCCCACCGCCAGTTCATCCTGACCTGGGTGCAGCCGGGTCTCGCCGGGTTGATGGACGGCTCGGTCTCGACCCTCGCGCCGATCTTCGCCACCGCCTTCGCGACCCAAAACCCCTGGACCACCTTCCTCGTGGGCCTCGCGGCGTCGGTCGGCGCGGGCATCTCGATGGGCTTCACCGAAGCGGCGCATGATGACGGCGTGATCTCGGGCCGCGGCTCGCCGATCAAACGCGGCATCGCCTCGGGCGTGATGACGATGCTGGGCGGCTTGGGTCACGCGCTGCCCTACCTGATCCCCGATTTCTGGACCGCGACCACCATCGCGATCATCGTCGTGTTCATCGAGCTCTGGGCCATCGCCTGGATCCAGAACCGCTTCATGGAAACGCCCTTCCTGCGCGCGGCCTTCCAGGTCGTGCTCGGCGGCGCGCTGGTCTTCGCAGCCGGTGTCTTGATCGGCGGCGGCTGACGCAGACCTTCCTCCGACCCGCGCGCCAGCGGCACATGCGGGACGCTCCGCGGGGGATATTTGAGCCAAGGCGAAGACAGGCGCTCCGCTTTCGGCTTGGCAAAAATATCCCCGCCGGAGGCTTCCCGACCCCGCCACGGGCGCGCAGACCTCATTCCATAGCTGGCACTTGCCAAAGGCGCATGCTAGCCCTTGGCCATGCTTGAGATCTTTCTGAAGACCTTGCCGTTTTTCGCCCTGATCGGGCTTGGCTGGTTCGCCGGACAGATCCGCTTTTTCACCGCCGAGGCGACCGCGTGGCTGACGAAATTCGTCTTCTACTTCGCGCTCTCGGCGATGCTGTTCAAATTCTCGGCCAATCTCGATCTGGCCGCGCTTGTCGATCCGCAGTTCATCCTCGCCTATCTCACCGGCTCGGGCGCGGTCTGGCTGATCAGTTTCGCCGTCGCCAAGGCGCGCAAGCTGCCCACCGCGCTCTCGGCGATGGAGGCGCATACCTCGATGACCGGCAATACCGGCTTCCTCGGCGTGCCGATGCTGGTGGTGCTGCTGGGACCGGCGGCGGTTGGACCGGTGCTGATGGTGCTGAGCTGCGATCTGATCGTGTTCTCCTCGATCATCACGATCTTCATCACCGCCGCGCGGCACGGGAAGGTCTCGCTCGCGCCGATCGCGCTGGGGCTGGTGAAGAACCCGATGATCGTCTCGATGGTGGCGGGGCTCGCCTGGGCCGGGCTGAAGCTGCCGATGCCGGGCCCGCTGTCGGAGTTCATGACGATCCTCGGCGCCGCCGCGACGCCGGGCGCGCTCTTCGCCATCGGCGCCTCGCTTGCGGGCAAATCGGCCGAGAAGCCCGCGCCGGCGGTCTGGCTGTCCTTCGGCAAGCTCTTCCTGCACCCGGCCGCGATCGCGATCACCTCGCTTCTGATCTTCGATGTCGACCCCTTCGCGGCAGGCGTGATGATCGCCGCCGCCGCCCTTCCCGTCGCGGGCAATGTCTATATTCTGGCGCAGCATTTCGGGGTGGCGCCGCAGCGCGTCTCGGCCGCCATCCTCGTCTCGACCGCCGTCTCGATCCTCACGGTTCCGGCGGTCATCCATTGGGTTCACGGCTAAGGAGGCTTTGATGAAAACGATCTCGGAAAACCGCTGTTTCGGAGGCGTCCAAGGCGTCTATTCGCACGCGTCGAAGGTCAATGATTGCGAAATGACCTTCGGGCTGTTCCTGCCGCGCGAAGCCGAGGACGGTCCGGTGCCGGTGCTGTGGTATCTCTCGGGGCTGACCTGCACCCATGAGAACGCGATGACCAAGGCGGGCGCGCAGGCTTTCGCGGCCGAGCACGGGATCGCGCTCGTGTTCCCCGACACCTCACCGCGCGGCGAGGGCGTGGCCAATCACGAGGATTACGATCTGGGTCAGGGCGCGGGCTTCTATGTCAACGCGACGCAGGACCCTTGGGCGCCGCATTTCCGGATGTGGGATTACATCGCCGAGGAACTGCCGAACGCCATCGACGCCGCCTTCGAGATCGACCCCGAGCGGCAGGCGATCACCGGCCATTCGATGGGCGGGCACGGTGCGCTGACGCTGGCGATGTCGCTGCCTGATCGCTTCCGTTCCGTCTCGGCCTTCGCGCCGATCGCGAACCCGACGCAAAGCGACTGGGGGCGCAAGCAGTTCAGCGCCTATCTGGGCGACAACGAGGCCGCATGGGCGGCGCATGACGCCACGCTTCTGATGCGCGAGCGTGGGTTCGACGGCGAAGTGCTGATCGACCAGGGCGGTTCGGACCAGTTCCTGGACCTGCTGAAACCCGAGGCGCTGGCCGAAGCGATGGCCGCGCGCCGTCAGCCCGGCACCTTTCGGATTCAGGAAGGTTACGATCACAGCTACTATTTCGTCTCGACCTTCATTCCCGATCACATCGAATTCCACGCCGAGGCGCTCTGGGCGTGATCTGGGTCGACGCGGATGCCTGCCCGGTGAAAGCCGAGGCCGAGAAGGTCGCGACCCGTCTCGGCGTCAAGCTGATGCTTGTCTCCAATGGCGGGCTGCGGCCCTCGCCCAATCCGCTGGTCGAGATGGTCTATGTCGATCAGGGGCCGGACGTGGCCGATATGTATATCGCCGAGCGCGCGACAGTCGGCGATGTGGTCATCACCAATGACATCCCGCTGGCGGCGAAATGCGTCGAGGCCGGCGCGCGGGTGCTGCGTCCCGATGGCGAGGCGCTGACCCCCGCCAATATTGGTAACGTCCTGGCGACACGGGATTTGATGGCGGATCTGCGTTCTGCCGATCCGTTCCGGCAGGGCGGCGGCAAGCCGTTTTCCAAGGCCGACCGGGCGCGGTTCTCGGATGCGCTCGACCGGGTCGCGCGGGCGGCAGCAAGAGAGGTTAAGAATGGTTAAGGCAGTTATCTTCGATATCGGTAACGTGCTGATCGAATGGCAGCCGGAGCGGCATTACGACCGGATCATGCCGCGCGAGACCCGCGAGCAGATGTTCGCGGAGGTCGATCTGCACGGCATGAATGACGAGATCGACCGCGGCGCGCCGTTCCGCGAGACGATCTACGCATGGGCCGAGAAATACCCGAGCTGGCGCGATGCGATCCGGCGCTGGCACGATGACTGGATCGAGATGGCCGCGCCCGAGATCCCGCATTCGCTGCGCCTGATGAAATCCTTGCAGGCCAAGGGGATGCCGGTTTTCTCCCTGACGAATTTCGGGATTCAAAGCTACGATTTCGCGGCCACGCATTACCCGTTCCTGCGCGATTTCGACCGCGATTTCATCTCGGGCCATATGGGCGTCACGAAGCCCGACCCGGAGATCTATCAGATGGTCGAGGACGCGTCGGGACTGTCCGGCTCGGATCTGATCTTCACCGATGACCGCGCCGACAATATCGCGACGGCGCATACCTTCGGCTGGAAGACGCATCTCTTCGACGGGCCGGAGGGCTGGGCGCGGCGGCTGGTCGAGGAAGGCCTGCTGGAGGAGGCGGAGGCCGCATAAGTTCAACTTATGCAGCCGACCCGGAAATAAGAAAAATTTATCTCAGGCGCGTTTCGCGACCGCGACGCCCAGAAGCTCGAGCACCTTCGCCTCGATCTGCGGCGCATCCATGCCTGCCGAGTGATACATATCCTCGGGCGAGGCGTGGTCGATGAACGTGTGGGGCAGGACCATCGAGCGGAACTTGAACCCGTGATCGAAGACGCCCTGCTCCGACAGGTATTGCGCGACATGGCTGCCGAAGCCGCCGATTGCGCCTTCCTCGATGCAGATCAGCGCTTCGTGCTCGGCCACCAGCCGGTCGATCAGATCGGTGTCGAGCGGTTTGACGAAGCGTGCATCGGCGACGGTCGGCGCAAGGCCGCGGGCCTGCAGCGCCTCGCGCGCTTTCAGCACTTCCGCCAGACGGGTGCCATAGGACAGGATCGCGACGCGCGCGCCTTCCGCGATCATCCGGCCTTTGCCGATTTCCAGCGGAACGCCTTCTTCGGGCATGTCGACGCCCATGCCTTCACCGCGCGGATAGCGGAAGGCGATGGGGCCGTCGTCATATGCTGCGGCGGTGGCGACCATATGGACCAGTTCGGCCTCGTCGGCGGCGGCCATCACGACCATGCCGGGCAGCGAGGACATGAAGCCTACGTCGAACGAGCCCGCATGGGTCGCGCCATCCGCGCCCACCAGACCGGCGCGGTCGATGGCGAAGCGCACGGGCAGGCGTTGGATCGCGACGTCATGGACGATCTGGTCGTAGCCGCGCTGCAGGAAGGTCGAATAGATCGCGCAGAACGGTTTCATCCCCGAGGCTGCGAGCCCGGCGGAGAAGGTGACGGCGTGCTGCTCGGCGATGCCCACGTCGAAACAGCGGCGCGGATAGACGCCCGCGAATTGCTTCAGCCCCGTGCCATCGGGCATGGCGGCGGTGATACCGACGATCTTCTCGTCTTTCGCCGCTTCCTTGATCAGGCTTTCGGCGAAGACCTTGGTGTAGCTCGGCGCGTTGGAGGGCGATTTCTTCTGCTCGCCGGTGCTGAGATCGAATTTCGCGGTGGCATGGCCGCCATCGGGGCGGTTCTCGGCCGGGCCGTAGCCCTTGCCCTTTTTCGTCACCGCATGGATCAGGACCGGACCGGTCGCGCGGGCCTTGAGCGTGCGCAGGAGCGGCAGCAGTTGGTCGAGATCGTGGCCGTCGACCGGGCCGACATAGGAGAAGCCCAGCTCCTCGAACAGGGTGCCGCCCATGGCGATGCCCTTGAGCATTTCCTTCGCCCGGCGCGCGCCTTCCTGGAACGGCACGGGCAGCAGGCCGACCGCGCCCTTGGCGGCGGATTTCAGGTCCTGCAGCGGGGCCTCGGAATAAAGCCGGGTGAGGTAGGACGACAGCGCGCCGACGGGCGGGGCGATCGACATCTCGTTGTCGTTGAGCACGACGAACATGCGTTTGCCCAGATGGCCCGCGTGGTTCATCGCCTCGAACGCCATGCCGCCCGACATCGCGCCGTCACCGATCACGGCAATCGCGTCGCCCGTTTCGGCGCCCAGCTCGCGGCCCATCGTGAAGCCGGTCGCAGCCGAAATCGAGGTGGAGCTATGGCCCGCGCCGAACGGGTCGTAGGGCGACTCCGAGCGCTTGGTGAAACCCGACAGCCCGCCCTTGGTGCGCAGGGTGCGGATGCGGTCGCGGCGCCCGGTCAGGATCTTGTGCGGGTAGCACTGGTGGCCCACGTCCCAGACGATCTTGTCGCGCGGCGCGTCGAACACGGCATGCAGCGCGACGGTCAGCTCGACCACGCCCAGACCCGCGCCCAGATGCCCGCCGGTTTGCGACACGGCCGAGATGGTCTCGGCGCGCAATTCGGTGGCGAGCGTTTTCAGCTCGGGATCGGAAAGGCCTTTCAGATCGGACGGCAGTCGCACCTTGTCGAGGAGCGGCGTTGCCGTTTGGTCGTTCGGGTTATCGCTCATTGGCTGCCCCCTAGGCGCGCTACATCTCGCGGGAGATAACGAAACGCGCAGCGGCCCGCAAGTTTTCCGCTTCCTCGCCGTAAGGCGAAAGCGCGTCTATGGCTTGCTCGATCAGCTCGCCCTCCCGAAGCTGCGCACCGGCGAGGCCGAGCAGCGAGACGAAGGTGGCTTTTCCGGCCTCGGCATCCTTGCCGACCCGTTTCCCGGCGGCCTTTTCGCAACCCGTCACATCTAGGATGTCATCGTGAATTTGAAAGGCCAGACCGACCGCATCGGCGAAATCGCTCAGAGGGCCCTCGTCCTCGCCTGCGAGGATCGCGCCGGTGCGCGACGCGAACGAGATCAGCGCCCCGGTCTTGCCTGCCTGCAGTGCGGTGATCTGGCTCAGCGAGAGCGGATCGGTGGCACTTTCCGCCGCGATGTCGAGCGCCTGACCGTGGCCCATGCCAGCCGCGCCGGAGGCTTTCGCGAGCGCGAGGCTGAGCGCGATGCGCCGCTCTGCTGGGCCGAGGACGGGATCGGCGCAAAGCTCGAACGCAAGCGTCTGCAGCACATCGCCGGTCAGCACGGCGGTGGCCTCGTCCCATTTCACGTGAACTGTCGGCTGGCCGCGGCGCAGATCGTCGTCATCCATGCAGGGCAGGTCGTCATGCACGAGGCTATAGGCGTGCAGCGCCTCGACCGCGGCGGCGGCGGGCATCACCTGCGCCTCCGGGATGCCGAAGATTGCGGCGCTTTCGATCGCGAGGAAGGCGCGCAGGCGTTTGCCGCCCTGCAGCGCGTAATGCATCGGAGCGCGCAGCGGCCCCTCGGGCTGGCGCGCCACGGCGGCATCGAGCGCGACCTGAACGGTCGTCTGCACCTCTTTCAAACGGGAGGTGAACATTTATAGACCTTCGGCGGGGGTCGTGCCTTTCGGAGCGCCGTCGGCATTGAGCGTGATTTTCTCCACGCGCGCCTCGGCCTCTTTCAGAAGCTTGGCGCAATGCTCTTTCAGCTTGGCGCCGCGCTCATAGAGTTTGATCGACTCGTCCAGGGGCACGTCGCCATGTTCCAGTTTGCCCACGACTTCCTCGAGAGCCTTCATCGCCTCTTCGAAGCTCAACGCGTCAATATCGCTCATCAATCTGCATTCCCGGTGATATGTCGTCCAATAAGGCTCTGACGCCCGGGTTCCTGCAAACCATATCCGGCTCGCGGAGTCGAGATCACCCCGCGAGACCGGTGCTATCGTGAACGTCTTATCGCCTATTTCTGAAGCGACTCGAGATATGTCGCGAGTGAAAGGACGCGCCCGCGCGTGGCCAGGACGTCGGTGTAATACGGCGCACCGTGTCCGCCCTGTTCCATGAAGACATCGCCGAAGACCGGCATCGGTCCGCCATGCGCCCGCACGCCCGTGCGTCCGTCGATGATGTGGATCGCCTTGAGCATCGGAAATTCGCCGTCATTGGCGGCGGCAAGGCCGGTCAGATCGGCGGGTTTCACGTTCAGATATTCGGCCATCGGCCCGGTGCCCGTGCCATCGTCGCCATGACAACTGGCGCAATACTGGCCGTAGAGAGCTTTGCCGACATCGCCGTCCTGAGCGATGGCCGGGGTCGCGGCGAGACATGCCGCAGCGATGAGGTAAGTGAAGCGCATAGTGTCCTCCCACACAAGTTGACGCATAGGAAGGTTGGGCGCGAAATGAGGCCGAGTCGATGATCGACGTCAATGACGAAGGGCGCTCCTTTTTGCTAAGGAACGCCCCACGAAAAGGGCCATCTCTGTTCGAGATGGCCCTCCGAGATCTACGGAGATGGTCCGGTTAGGGTCCGAAGGATCCAGCCGTCCCAGTCAGGGTTCTTTGCCCCAGGGTTTGCCCTCAGGCCACGGCCCCCCTCACTGTCCCGACACCTCTCTCCACTATCACTCTAGACACTGGACCACCTCCTTTCATGCGTTGCCGTTATCCACAGCGTGCCACAGATTTTGTGTGTGGCAAGAAAAATTACGCAATCCTTGGAGAAAGTTTCGTAACAAGTGCCTTGAAAGGCAGCAGTGCGATCAAAGTCAGGGCAAGTTTGACAAGCCAGTCTGCGGTGGCCAGCGACACCCAGAGCGGCACCGTCGGCCCGAAGCCCAACAGGGGCAGGGTTTCATTGGCCCAGGACACGTCATTCGACGGCTCGAGGAAGATGAGCGCGCTCGAGAAGGCGATCGAGAAGAAGATCAGCGTATCGAGCGACGCACCGATCAGGGTCGAGATCGCGGGGGCACGCCACCACACGCCGTCGCGCAGCTTGTCGAAGACGAAGATGTCGGTCATCTGCGCCACGAGGAAGGCCGCGCCCGAGCCCAGCGCGATGCGCAGCGTGACGGCGGGATAGGTGTAGCCGTCGCCCTGCAGCATGATCTGGCTGCCGATGAGCGAGCAGATCACGCCCACGACGAAACCGGCGGCGACCACGCGGCGCGCGGCGCCCGGGCCGTAGACGCGGTTCATCACGTCATTGACGAGGAAGGCGAAGGGGTAGGTGAAGGCGCCCCAGGTCAGCCAGTCGCCGACGAGGAATTGCACCAGGATGTTCGAGGCCACGACGATGATGGCCATGGCAATGATGCCAGGAATGTAGCGGGTCATGATGTTCAACCGTTTTTACATGGTAGCGGAGACATGGCCCGGAACCCTCCGGGCAAGGGCGCGCGATACGCGCTCGAACGCGTTGCGTCAATCCTTTTTGGCGGTGCGGCGCGTCTCAGGCAGCACGTATTCCACGATCTCGGTGCGCTGCAGGAACCGGAAATTATCGTCGGAAATCATCGTCAGACGGATCGCGCCGCTGTCGTCGCGCCAGACCGCGAGGCCTTCGAGATTGTCGTGACGCCCGGCGCCGGTTTCCAGAAGAACCTCGCCACCCGAGATCGAGTCGCCGTTGATGTCGAAGACCTGAACGCGCGTCCGAAAGCCCAGTAGCCCCCAGAAGTCGCGCTCCAGCAGGTAGAAGCGGCCATCGGGGCCGAAATCCGCACCGACCGGCAGCCAGTTCTCGGAGCGCGGGATGGCGAAGGGTTGATCCCATTTCCCGTCGCGATAGCGCCAGACCGGGTAGGGCCTGTCTTTCGCGCCCGAGCGTTCGGGCATCGTGTAGAGCGTGCCCTGATCGTCGATCGCCAGCGCCTCGAGCGAGGAGTTGTTCTGCATCTTCGCAAAGGCATCCGGGCGTGGCAGCAACTCGGCCGGGCCGCCATCGGTCGGAAAATGCGACACCCGCGCCAGCCCCTCGAAGGAGATATAGACCGAACCGTCCGGCGCCAGCGCCAAGCCTTCGCTGTCACCCAGATGACGGGTCAGCGCCGCGCCTTTGGAGCTGTGAAGCCAGTTCGGCCCTTGTGTGACCCTCACGTCCTTGATCTGGCCGGCTGCGTTGCGATCGAGATGCCCGCGCCAGATGGTCGTGCGGTCCGACTGGGTGACGAAATCGCCTCCGTCCGGCCCCAGCTCAAGCCCTGAAAACCCGCCGAAGACGAACACGCCCGGCATGGTCCAGTGAAAGCTTTGCAGGAATTGCGCGCGGGGATGCGGCCCGGCGGGCGCGAGCCCTCCGAGAATGGCCAGCCCCGCACCTGCAATCAGCGCGAGGTAAGAACGGCGCGACATTGGTTGGGCAGGTCCGACATGACGTAGGTTTTCGCGTTTTTCTTCGGCGGCCCTTTCGGCTTGGGCTTGGCCGCAGTCTTCGGCGGGTTGAGATAATCGGTCACCCACCAGTTCAGCGTGACGTCACAGCCATCGCCTCCCTTCGAGAGCTGCGCCACGGTCGGTTTCTGCGTCTCGCAATAGCGCGCACCGGGCGGGCATTTCAGGCGGACGTGGAAATGGCTGTTGTGGCCATACATCGGACGGATCTTCTGCAGCCATGCGCGATCGTTGCGCGGCACCGTGTTGCACATCGCGATCTTCACGGCGGCGGCCACGAAGATACGGTCGACGCGCGGATCGGCGGCGGCGTGGCGCATCAGAGCGAGATGCTGCGGCGTCCAGTTGGAATTCGTGTGGCGCTGATCGGCGGTGCGCACCGAGATCGAGGAGATTTTCTCCCGCTGGGCGCGGCTGAGATGCAGGTTCGTCGCGGGCAGCATCCAGATATCGGCATCCAGCCCGATCTGGTGGCTCGCATGGCCTCCCGTCATCGGACCGCCGCGCGGCTGAGAAATATCGCCGATATAGAGACCGTTCCAGCCCGGCAGCGACGCGGCATAGCGCGACAGATCCTGCAGGTAGGTCAGCATCGCGGGCTGACCCCAGTTGCGGTTACGCGACAGGCGCATCGCTTGCCAGGTCGGCCCGCTCTCGGGCATGCGCTGGAGGCCTGCGGCGCAGCCGCGCGAGTAGAACCCGATGGCCGAAGGCGCCTGCGCCGAAGCGCTCGCCTTGGAGCCGAAAAGTTGGCGGGCGAGCGGTTCGGCGAATGTGGGCGCAGAAATAAGGCTGAAAGAAAGAGCGGCGACGAGAAATTTCGCGATCATGATGTGGGGGGTCCTTCGGGCGCTGGGTCTCCGTGACTTCTCACGAATCCTAGCAGGACCAGCCCCAAAAGCAAAAGAACGATGATCGGAGTGATGCCCGTCGACTGATTTCCGCTTATCTGCGTCGTGATCCCGATCGCGAGCGGGGCGATGAAGGCGGTGGCTTTGCCCGAAAGCGCGTAGAGGCCGAAATGCTCGGTGATCTTTTCCGGGTCGGCCTGCCGCACCATCATCGTGCGCGAAGCCGATTGCAGCGCGCCGCCGCAGGCCCCGATCATCCCGCCCAGCACCATGAAGGCGATGTCGGGCAGTTTGCTGTCGGGGGTGACGGCCATGCCGAAGACGCTTTCGCGCGAGATCATTACGATGCCGATCACCACCAGCGTCAGCACGACCAGCGAGGTGATGATAACCGCGCGCGGCCCCCAGCGGTCATCGGCCTTGCCGCCGAGCCATGCGAAGGTCGCCCCGGTGATCGTGCCGAGGATGCCGAACAGGCCGATCAGCGTGATCGACCAGTTCAGCACGCCCGCCGCATAGAGCCCGCCGAAGGTGTAGATGCCGTTGAGCGCGTCGCGATAGAACATCGAGCTGAGCAGGAACGAGGTCAGCGAACGTCGATGCGGCAGCGCCTTCAGCGTCGCGCGCAGCTCCGGCCAAGCGCCGCGCAGCGCCGTGCCGATGGGCAGCGCGTCGGGTTTGCGCGGCTCGCGCACCCAGAGGAAGAAGGGGATCATGAAGACCGCATACCAGATCGCGGTGAGCGGCCCGACCGCGCGGGTATCCTCGCGCGTGGCGACGTCGAGGCCGAAGAGCGGCTCGATCCCCAGCATCGTTTTGCCGGTCGTCGGGCTCGCCTGCAGCAGCAGAAGCATGATGAACAGCGTGATCATCCCGCCGATATAGCCGAACGCCCAGCCCGAGCCGGAAATGCGCCCGATTTCCTCGCGAGGCCCGAGGTCAGGCAGGATCGCATTGGTGAAGGTGGTCGCGAATTCCATGCCGATCATGCCGATGGCGAAGCTGATCATGATCGCCATCAGCTTGAAATCGCCCGGCACCGCATACCAAAGGCCCCAGGCGCCCAGCACATACATCACCGAGAAGACCCAGATGAACGGCATCCGCCGTCCCGAGCGGTCCGCGACCGCGCCGAGGAAGGGCGAGCCGAGCGCGATCAGGATCCCGGCGATGCCGACGCCGTAGCCCCAGACGGTCTGCGCCGCCGTGCCCGAGCCCATGAGGTCTTTCACGAAGGGGGCGAAGATGAAGGTGACCAGCAGCGTGTTATAGGGTTGGCTCGCCCAGTCGAAGAACCACCAGCCCCAGATACGTTTCTTCGCCGTGATCATGTCGCCCTCTCCCCGCCGCGCCAGTAATTGCGGCGATCAAGCCCGAAAAGGGACGATCTGGCAAGGGTTTCGACGGGTTAGGCAAGCCGCGCTGACGGCAGTGTTACATCTGCGGCGGCCACGGGCGCATGTGGTCGGCGTCGGCCCATGCGGCCACGAATTCGGGAAGTGGCGGCGAGGTCGCGTCCTGCCCGATCTCGGCCAAAACCTGCGCGGGCGGGATCATGCCCTTTTTCGAGGTTACAGCCCCGCGGATCAGCACATGCGAGGTGCACTTGCCGTCCTTCGTGAACATCGCATGTTCGAGCCAGATCCAGCGATCGTCCCAGCCGAGGCAACGCGAGCGCATCTCGAATTTCTGGAACGCCTGCACCCGGCGGCGATACCGCGTGGTGTTCCCGGCGACCACGATGCCCCATTTGTTGCGCTTGAGCGCGCCCCAGAGCCCGGTGCGGATCGCGAGCGGAATCCGCCCCAGATCGAAAAGCGTCAGCGTGCGCCCGTTGTTGAGCTCCATCCACAGGTCGATGTCCCACGGCCAGCAGATATGCTGGCTGACATGGGTGCCCGTGATCGGCAACGCCGGGGCGTTGCGGAACTTCACGATCTCTTTGGCCATGCGGATAACGGGATACATGCGCCCAGAGGTGCTGCGCCGCAGCGGGGCGGTCAAGAGAGACGTTACGGAAAATGCGCGCCAGCCTGCGGTTGCAATGGGGCTGCGCCTCGCTTACCTGTCTTTGCGATCCAAAGCGGAGGTTTCGATGGTCACGCTCTTTCAGGCCCTGGTGCTGATCCTGAACGTCATCTGGTTCGTCATGATCGCCCATATCATCATGAGCTGGCTGATCAATTTTCAGGTGCTGAACCTGCGCCAACCCTTGGTGGCGCAAATCTGGTTCGGCCTGAATAACCTGCTGGAGCCGATCTACGGGCGTATCCGGCGCTTCCTGCCCGACACGGGCGGGCTCGATCTGGCGCCGCTGGTGGCCTTCATCATCCTGATCATCATCCGTCAGGCGCTGTTCAACAACGCGGCCTTCTTCTACGGCAACAGCTTCTGATGCCAGCGGCTGCGGCAGCCGAAGCCCCCGCAGAGCTACTGGCGCGGGTCTGGGGGTTCGACGCCTTCCGGCCCGGTCAGGAAGAGATCGTGCGCGCGGTGATCGACGGCCGGAACGTGCTGGCGATCATGCCGACGGGTGGCGGGAAATCCCTGTGTTATCAACTGCCTGCGCTGGCGCGCGAGGGCGTGACGGTGGTGATTTCACCGTTGATCGCCCTGATGCGCGATCAGGTCCGCGCGCTGCGGCAGGCGGGCGTCGAGGCGGGCGCGCTGACCTCGGGCAATACCGAGGAGGAGACCGAAGAGGTCTTCACCGCGATCGACGAAGGGCGGCTGAAGCTTCTCTACATGGCGCCGGAGCGTCTGGCCTCGGGTGGGGCGCAGCATCTGCTGAAGCGAGCTGGCGTCAGCCTGATCGCGGTGGACGAGGCGCATTGCGTCAGCCAATGGGGCCATGATTTCCGCCCCGATTACCTGCGTATCGGCGAACTGCGCCGTAGCCTCGGCGTGCCGCTCGCGGCCTTCACCGCGACCGCGGATGAAGAAACCCGCACCGAGATCGTCACGCGCCTGTTCGACGGGCAACCTCCCGAGAGCTTCCTGCGCGGCTTCGACCGGCCGAATATTCATCTGGCGTTTTCGCCCAAGGATCAGCCGCGTCAACAGATTTTGCGCTTCGCTGCCGCGCGCAAAGGGCAATCCGGCATCGTCTATTGCGGCACGCGGGCGAAGACCGAGGCTTTGGCCAAGGCGCTGAGCGAGGCCGGGCATCTGGCCTGTTACTATCACGGTGGGATGGAGGCCGATGACCGCCGCGCCGTGGAGACCCGCTTTCAGCGCGAAGACGGGCTGATCGTGGTCGCGACGGTCGCCTTCGGGATGGGCGTCGACAAGCCCGATATCCGCTGGGTCGCCCATGCCGATCTGCCGAAATCCATCGAGGCCTACTATCAGGAGATCGGTCGCGCGGGGCGTGACGGCGCCGCCGCCGAGACGTTGACGCTTTACGGGCCCGACGACATCAAGCTGCGCCGGTCCCAGATCGACGAGGGGCTCGCCCCGCCCGAGCGCAAGGAGGCCGATCACGGACGTCTGAACGCGCTGCTGGGTCTCGCCGAGGCGACCGAATGTCGTCGGGTGAAGCTGCTGCGCTATTTCGGCGAAGAGGCCGCGCCCTGCGGGCATTGCGATCTGTGCGATACGCCGCCCGAGCTGTTCGACGGTACCGAAGCCGTGCGCAAGGCGCTGTCTGCCGCGCTGCGCTCGGAAGAGCGGTTCGGCGCGGGGCATCTGATCGAGATCCTGCTGGGGTCAAAGACCGACAAGATCAAGCAATGGGGCCATGACAAGCTGCCGACCTACGGGGTCGGGCGCGATCTGAGCCGTCCGCAATGGCAGGCGGTGTTCCGGCAGATGATGGGGCATGACCTGATCCGTCCCGACGCGGCGCGGCACGGCGCGCTGGTGATGACCCAGACCGCGCATCCGATCCTGCGCGGCGAGCAGTCGATCACGCTGCGCCGCGATCTGGTGGCGAAGGCGAAGACCAAACATGTGGTCAAGACGCTGGTGAGCGACGACGACGCGCCGCTCCTGTCGGCGCTGAAGGCGAAGCGGCGCGCGCTGGCCGAGGCGCAGGGCGTGCCCGCCTATGTCGTCTTCACCGACCGCACCCTGATCGAGATCGCCGAGAAACGCCCCGGAACGCTCGACGAGATGGCGGGGATCAGCGGTGTCGGTGCGAAGAAGCTGGAAAGCTACGGCACCGAGTTTCTGGAGGTGATAGCGGGCGCGGTCGAGGAGATGCACCCGCTGCGCCGCAAGCTGGCAGGTTCGACCGAGGGTGAGATATACGACCGTCTGGCCGATGCGCAGCGAAATCTCGAACGTGGCGCGGATGGTTATGATCGCCCGCTCTCCTGTTCGGCCTCGACGATCCGCAAGATCGCCGAGACGAAGCCGCGCTCGCGCGACGACCTCGCCCGGATTTCGAACCTGCCCGAGGCGAAGCTCGACCGATTTGCCGAGGCGTTTCTGGCGGTGTTGGCCGACTACCGCTAGGCGAGTTGGTCGATCGCGGGCGGGCGCGCATCTGCGGGGCGGTCCGACAGGATGCGTTCGGTAATCTCACGCTTTTTCAGGGGCTTGGTCAGGTAGTGATCGATCCCGGCGGCGAGAATGCCCTCGCTATCGCCCTCCATCGCATGGGCGGTCAGCGCGCAGATCGGCACATGCGCGGAGCCTTCCGCGGCCCGGATTTCGCGCGCCGCCTCGCGCCCGTCCATGCCGGGCATCGAGATGTCCATGAAGATCAGATCGGGTTGGAAGCTGCGCCAGAGCGCGACCGCCTCATGGCCGTTATTGGCGAAGCGCAGATCGATATCGAGATCCTTCACCATCTTGGAAAAGACCAGCTGGTTGGTGCGGTTATCCTCGGCGGCGAGCACGCGCATCGCGCGCCGCTCGGTCAGCTCTGGCGGCGGGCCGGGCGGCGGCGGTTCGGGCCTCGCTTCGGCCGCCCGCGACAGGTCCTGCAATGCGCGGAACAGTTCTGAGCGCAGCACCGGTTTTTGCAGGCAGCCGGTGATACCCTCACCCATCGCGGCCTTCGCAGCCTCCGGGTCGGAACTGAGCAGCAGGATCGGCACGTCACCGCCATCCGCCCGCAGTCTCTGCGCGAGCGCCACCCCGTCGAGCGCGGGCATTTGGTGATCGGTCAGGATCACGTCGAAGGCGCTGCCATCCTCGATCACCTGCAACGCCTCCTCGCCGGAGCGGCAAAGCGTCACCTCCAGCCCGTAGGTCTGCAATTGCCGCTCGAGAATGACGCGATTGACCAGAAGATCGTCGACCACCAGCGCCGCGCGCAGCGTGATCGGCGGGGAGGGGGCGTCGATCGGTTCGACCGGTTCGGCTCGGGGCAGCACCAGTTTGAGGCCGAAACACGAGCCTTCGCCAAGCGCGCTGTCCACCCAGACCTCGCCGCCCATCAGCTCCACCAGTTGGCGGGTGATCGCGAGGCCGAGCCCGGTGCCTTCGAATTTGCGATTACTCTCGGCCTCGACCTGATTGAACTCGCCGAAGACGTGATCGAGCAGCTCGGGCGCGATGCCGATGCCGGTGTCTTCGACGGTGATGTGCAGCTCGTAGTGACCGGCCTCGCGTTCGACCCCCACGACGCGGGCGAGGACGTGACCGGCATCGGTGAACTTCACCGCATTGCCCAGAAGGTTGGTCAGGATCTGTCGCATCCGCCCGGGATCGGCCTCGAAGCGCGTGGGCAGGAACAGGTCGTAATCCACCAGCAGCTTCACCTCGCGATCCTTGGCGGAGGGCTGCAGCAGCACCATTACCTCGTGCAGGCATCGCTCCAGATCGAAGGGTTCGGGGTAAAGCCGCATCCGCTCCGCCTCGATCTTCGAGTAATCCAGCACGTCGTTGATGATGGTCAGAAGCGCCTCGCCCGACGACCGGATGGTCTCGGCGAACAGGCGCTGTTCCTCGGTCAGATCGGTCTCGGCCAGCAGGTCCGCCATGCCGACGACGCCGTTCATCGGGGTGCGGATCTCGTGGCTCATATTGGCGAGGAAGGCGGATTTCGCGCGGTTCGCCGCCTCCGCCCGGTCGCGGGCCTCGCGCAGTTCGACCTCGCGCGCGACGGCGCCGGTGATGTCCTGCGCGAAGGTGACGAGATCGCCCTGCGCGCCCCATGTGTCGTTGAGCCGGAACCAGCGGCCATCCTGCGTGCGCAGCTCCATCGGGGGGATGTCGGTGCGGCGGATGCGTTCGCACATCTCGAAATGCCAATCGAGCGGGTCGCGCCCCTGCAGGTCGAAGAAACCGCTTTCTGCCGCGATGCGCGTCACCTCGTCATAGGAGACGCCGGGGCCGATCGCGATTTCCCCTTCGAAGAAGGCCAGAAACAGTTCGTTGGCAGCGACGAGGCGCAGGTCGCTGTCGAACACCGCGAAACCGTCCGAGATCGAATTGACCGCATGCCAGAGCCGCGCCTGCGCGATCTGGGCGAGCGAATTGGCCCGCTCGAGATCGTCGCGCACGCGGCTGTTCTCGCCCAGCAGGGTTTCGCGTTCGCTGAGCGCACGGGCGAGGCCCTCGCGCTGCTCCACCACCTGATCGGAGAGCATGCGCGCGTGCTGGGCCAGCTTCTGGTTGGCGGCGAACAGCTCCTGACGCTTCTGCTCCAACAGCTTTTCCGCCGCGAGTCGCCCGCGGCGTTCCTGTGCCAGTTTCTCTGCGATCGCCTTGTGCATGGACGCGGCAAAGCCCCCCGTATGGTCCGGGAGGCAGAGTTGCAGTGCTGCGTGAAAGGCGGGTTAACCGCGATGAGGGGCGGGCGGGAAAATCCTTAAATTGCTATGGATTGCCCGCCCGCTCGACCCTCAAAGACCGGGTCTCAGAGACGCTCGATCGACAGCGCGATGCCTTGGCCGCCACCGATGCACATGGTGACGAGGCCGTGCTTGCCGCCGGTGCGCTCCAGCGCGTGCAGCGCCTTCACGATCAGGATCGCGCCGGTGGCGCCGACCGGGTGGCCGAGCGCGATCGCGCCGCCATCGGGGTTCACCTTCGACGTATCCAGCCCCAGCTCGCGCGAGACGGCCAGCGCCTGCGAGGCAAAGGCTTCGTTGCTCTCGATCCAGTCGAAATCGGAGGCCTGCATGCCGGTCTTTTCCAGCAGCGCGCGCACGGCGGGGATCGGCCCGAGGCCCATCACCTCGGGGCGCACGCCCGCGATGGCGTAGCCGGTGATCTTGGCGCGCGGGGTCAGACCCGCCTCTTTCGCGGCCTCTTCGCGGGCGAGGACCAGCGCCGCGGCACCGTCATTGATGCCCGAGGCGTTGCCCGCGGTGACCGAGCCGTCCTTCTGGAAGACCGGCTTGAGCGAGCCGAGCTTCTCGAGGCTCGTCTGTTTCGGGTGCTCGTCGGTGTCGAAGACGGTCGTGCCCTTGCGCGTGGTGATCTCGACGGGGGCGATCTCTTCCTTGAAGTGACCCTCGGAGATGGCTTTCGCCGCGCGCTCCTGGCTTTCCATCGCGAAGGCGTCCTGCTCTTCGCGCGAGATCGAACACTCGGCGGCCACGTTCTCGGCGGTCACGCCCATATGGCCGGTGCCGAAGGGGCACGAGAGCGCGCCGGTCATCATGTCGAGCATCTTCGCGTCGCCCATCTTCTGACCGAAGCGGGCGGCGGGCAGGATATAGGGCGATTTGCTCATCACCTCGGCGCCGCCTGCCAGCGCGAAATCGGCATCGCCCATCATCAGCATCTGCGCCGCCGAGATAACCGCCTGCACGCCGGAGCCGCAAAGACGGTTCACGTTCATCGCGGGCGTGCCGACCGGGACGCCTGCATTCACCGCCGCCACGCGGCTGAGATACATGTCGCGCGGTTCGGTGTTGATGATATGGCCGAAGACCACCTGACCGATCTTGTCCGCCGACACGCCCGCCCGCGAGATCGCCTCTTTCGAGACATGGGTGGCGAGGTCGATCGGCGCAAAGCCGGACAGCGTGCCGCCGAACGTGCCGATAGGCGTGCGGGTGCCGGAGAGAATGACGATACCGGTCATGGGTAGCCTCCAATGTTTGGGTCGGCGCGAGGGTAGCGAATGGGCTGAGCCCGCACCAGCAGGGCCACGCGCTTATGACGAGACGTCATTTGGCCGGGCGGTGGGTTGAAACTCTCGGCCAAGGGGACACATTCTAGAAAACGAATATGACTAGGAGGCCGACATGACTGCCAACCCGATCGTCAAAGGGTTCTGGGATAAACCCACCGGAAGCTGGCAATACGTCTTTCACGACCCCGATACGATGAAGGGGGCCGTGGTCGATCCGGTCTGGGATTACGACCATCAGGCGGGTGCCACGACGCTGGGCAACGCCGAGAAAATCGTCGATTACGTCAAGGCCGAGGGGATCGATGTGGAGTGGGTGCTAGATACGCATCCCCATGCCGACCACTTTTCCTCCGCCGTCTGGCTGGCCGAGAAATTGGGCGCGAAGCGCGGCATCGGCGAGCGCGTGCGCAAGGTGCAAAGCCTCTGGGCCGAGATCTACAACACGCCCGAGCTTCCGCAGGACGGGCGGCAATGGGATCACCTGTTCGCCGAGGGCGAGACGTTCAAGATCGGCAATCTCGACGTGAAGGTGATGCTCTCGACCGGGCACACGCTGGCCTCGATCACCTATGTCGTGGGCGATGCAGCCTTCGTACATGATACGCTGATGCAGCCCGAAAGCGGCACGAGCCGGGCGGATTTCCCGGGCGGCTCTGCGGCCGAGCTGTGGGATTCGATCCGGGCGATCCTCGATCTGCCCGCCGAGACGCGGCTGTTCATCGGGCACGACTATCCCGGCGAGGGCAAGGAGCCGCAGACCGGCGCGACCGTCGCGGACCATCGCAAGGGCAACAAGCACGTCAAGGACGGCATCACCCGCGAGGAGTACATCAAGACGCGTGAAGAGCGTGATGCGACCCTGCCGCTGCCGAAACTGATGCTGGCCGCGCTGCAGGTGAATATCCGCGGCGGGCGCAAGCCCGAGACCGAGGGGGACGGGCGGTCTTACCTGAAAATCCCGCTCGACTATTTCGAGCCGCGGTAAGTTTAGCCGCGCGGCAGTTCGGCCCGACCCTCGGGCGTCAGAAGCCACGCGTCGCGGCCTTCGATGACTGCGGTCGAGAGCGGGTGACCATAGCCCGCGCCGGAATCGAGATTGAGGCGGTTACCGTAATGGGTGGCCGCCTTGATGTTTGTATGGCCGTGCACGATCAGCGCCCCGTGGTCGCGTGGATCGGTCAGGAAGGGTTTGCGGATCCACAGCAGGTCATCCTCCACCTGATCCTCCATCGCCACGCCGGGGCGGATACCCGCATGGACGAAGATCGCCTCGCCGCGAGGGAAATAGGCGGGCTGTCCAGCGAGCCAGTCGCGATGGGCCTGCGGGATCGCGGATAGTTCCTTTGCGACCTCGTCAAGCGGGCGGGAGAAAGCGTCGGAGATGCCGTAGCTTTCCAGCGTCGCCTCGCCGCCGACGCGCGGATTGAGATAGGAGACCTCCGCGCTCAGGATCGGGTCTTCGGTATAGGGATCCTCGAGAAAGCCGAGGAACATCCGGTCGTGATTGCCGCGCAGCACGATCCAGTTCTCGCCGTTTTGCTGACCTTTCATCAGGTAGTCGATCACCCCGGCAGAATCCGGTCCGCGATCCACCAGATCGCCGACATGCACGATCGGGGCCTCTGTCTCGCCGCAGGCCGCGCGATCCTCCGCGATCAGCTCATGCGCATGCTTGAGCTTGTCGAGATGTCCGTGAATGTCGCCGATCGCATAGGTGCGCATGCCTGTCCCTTCCAATGAAAAGGCCCCCCGCGCGCGGCGGAGGGCCCGGATTCAACCGTTCAGCTAGATCAGCCGAGGACGAATTCCAGCGGTTTGACCTGCTTGAAGCCGCCCGAGGTTTTCAGCGCGTCGACCACGTCCTGGCCGACAGCCTCGTCGACATAGGCAATCGCGATCGCCTCGCCGCCCTGCTTGGAGCGACCCAGGGTGAAGTTCGCGAGGTTCACGCCCTTCTCGCCGAGGATCGTGCCGAGTTTACCGATGATGCCGGGCACGTCGTCATTGGTGGTGTAGAGCATGTGCTCGCCCACTTCGGCGTCGATGTTGATGCCCTTGATCTGGATGAAGCGCGGCTTGCCATCCGAGAACACGGTGCCCGCGATCGAGCGTTCCTTGCTTTCCGAGACGACGGTGACCTTGATGTAGCCCTCGAAGATACCGGTCTGGTCCTGCGAGGTGGTCGAGATCTGGATGCCACGCTCTTTCGCGATGACCGGGGCGGAGACCATGTTCACGTCCGGCTGGCTGGCTTTCAGGATGCCCGAAACCACGGCGGCGTCGAGCGCCTTGAGGTTCATCTCGGACGCCACACCGTCGAAGGTGATGTTGATCGCCTTGATCGCATCCTCGGTCATCTGACCGATGAAGCCACCGAGGTGCTGCGCGAGTTTCACCCACGGGCCCATGACTTTCGCCTCTTCGGCGGTCATCGAGGGCATGTTGAGCGCGTTCTCGACCGCACCGTCCAGCAGGTAATTCGACATCTGCTCTGCGACTTGCAGGGCGACGTTTTCCTGCGCTTCGGTGGTCGAGGCGCCTAGGTGCGGCGTGCAGACCACGTTCGGCAGGCCGAACAGGACGTTGTCGGTCGCCGGTTCCTCGGCGAAGACGTCGAAGGCCGCGCCCGCGACATGGCCCGACTTGATGAGATCGGCCAGCGCCTGCTCGTCCACCAGACCGCCACGCGCACAGTTGATGATGCGCACACCGGGCTTGGTCTTCTGCAGGTTCTCTTTCGAGAGGATGTTGCGGGTCGAATCCGTCAGCGGCACGTGCAGCGTGATGAAATCGGCGCGACGCAGCAGCTCGTCCAGCTCGACCTTCTCGACGCCCATGTTGGCCGCCTTCTCTTCGCTCAGGAAGGGGTCATAGGCCACGACCTTCATCTTCAGGCCGCGCGCGCGGTCGCAGACGATGCCGCCGATATTGCCCGCACCGATCACGCCGAGGGTCTTGGCGGTCAGCTCGACCCCCATGAATTTCGACTTCTCCCATTTGCCAGCCTGCGTCGAGGCATCGGCTTCGGGGATCTGGCGCGCGACCGCGAACATCATCGCGATGGCGTGCTCGGCGGTGGTGATCATGTTGCCGAAGGGCGTGTTCATCACGATCACGCCTTTCTTGCTCGAGGCTTCCTTGTCGACGTTGTCGGTGCCGATACCGGCGCGGCCGACGACTTTCAGGTTGGTCGCGCTTTCGAGCAGTTTCGCCGTGACCTTGGTGGCCGAGCGGATGGCGAGACCGTCATACTTGCCGATCACTTCGGCGAGCTTTTCCTTGTCCTTGCCGAGCGAGGGTTCGAAATCGACCTCGATGCCACGGTCACGGAAGATCTGGACGGCGGTTTCCGAGAGCTTGTCGGAGACGAGAACCTTGGGGGCCATTTTCTGGGCTCCTTGAATTTTCAGAATATCGGGAAAGGACGGGCCCGGAGGCCCGCCAATCTGTCACGGATCACGCTTGCGCGGCGATCTCGGCTTCGAAGGCGTATTCGACCCAAGGCATCAGCGCCTCGACATCCGCCGTCTCGACGGTCGAGCCGCACCAGATGCGCAGACCGGCCGGGGCGTCGCGATAGGCGCCGAGATCGAGGCCGACGCCTTCATTCTCGAGCCTCTTCGCGACGGCTTTGGCGAAGGCTGCGCCATCCTTGATGCGATCGTCGGTGAACTTCACGCAGACGGAGGTGGTCGACGCGGTCGCCGGATCATTGGCGAGGTTCGCGATCCACGACTTCGCGGCGCAGAAATCCCACACGACTTTCGCGTTGGCATCGGCGCGGTCGATCAGGCCCTTAAGCCCGCCCACCGATTTCGCCCAAGTAAGCGACACGAGGTAGTCTTCGACGCAGAGCATCGAGGGGGTGTTGATCGTCTCACCTTTGAAGATGCCTTCGTTCAGCTTGCCGCCCTTGGTCATGCGGAAGATCTTCGGCAGCGGCCAGGCGGGGGTGTAGTTTTCCAGACGCTCGACAGCGCGGGGGCTGAGGATCAGCACGCCGTGACCGCCTTCGCCGCCCAGCACTTTCTGCCAGGAGAAGGTGGTGACGTCGAGCTTGTCCCAGGGCAGGTCCATCGCGAAAGCGGCCGAGGTGGCGTCGCAGATGGTCAGACCTTCACGGTCCGCCGGGATCGCATCGCCATTGGGGACGCGCACGCCCGAGGTCGTGCCGTTCCACGTGAAAACGACGTCGGTGTTGAAGTCGATGGTGGAGAAATCGACGATATCGCCATAGTCGGCGGTCTTCGTCTCGGCCTCGATCTTGAGCTGCTTGACTACGTCGGTCACCCAGCCCGCGCCGAAGCTTTCCCAAGCGACCATCGTCGCCTTGCGCTCGCCCAACAGCGACCACATCGCCATTTCGACGGCGCCGGTGTCGGAGGCGGGTACGATGCCGATGCGGTAATCGGCGGGCACGCCCAGAATTTCGCGGGTGGTGTCGATCGCCTCTTTCAGCTTCGCCTTGCCGATGGCGGCGCGGTGCGAACGGCCCAGCGGCGCGTCATTGAGCATGTCGAGGGAGAAACCAGGGATCTTCGTGCAGGGGCCCGAAGAAAAACGCGGGTTAGCCGGCCGCGTAGCCGGAGCTTGAATAGCCATTGCTGGTATCCTTCCAGATATATGCCCTTCGTTGGGGAAGGGTGTCCCACCGCCGCAGATACGCTTGCGCCCGCTCTGGCGCAAGGAGAATTTTTGGTCTAATGCGCCGCATCAGGTCACGGATACGACATTTGAACCGACATTCCCCAAGGAGCGCGCATGTTTACCGCCACGCTGATCGCTGACCCGAAAGAGGCCAATCTGGATCAAGGCACGCTGGATGCGCTTTGCGGTGCATGGGGCGGTGGCGCGGCGCGCTGGCTCAACCCGAATGTCGCGGCGGAGTTCATGGTGGACCGCGTGCCGTCGAATCGTTGGGAGGCCTGGGAGGGTCTGCAGGGGCTGGGCGTCGATCTGGTCGTGCAGCCCACCGAGGGGCGGCGCAAGCAGATGCTGCTCGCGGATATGGACTCGACGATGATCCAGCAGGAATGCATCGACGAGCTGGCAGATGTGGCGGGCGTGGGCGAGCGGGTGAAAGAGATCACCGCGCGGGCGATGAATGGCGAGCTGGATTTCGAGGGCGCGCTGACCGAGCGGGTGGGGCTGCTGAAAGGTCTGCCCGAGAGCGTGATTTCCGAGGTGATCGAGAAGCGCATCAGCTTCATGCCGGGCGGGCATGATCTGGTGGCGACGATGAAGGCCAACGGCGCCTATTGCGCGCTGGTCTCGGGCGGGTTCACCGCGTTCACCGGCTTTGTGGCGGAGACGCTTGGGTTCGACGAGAACCGCGCGAACCTGCTGCTGGTCGAGGATGGCAAGCTGACGGGCGTGCCGTCGCAGCCGATCCTTGGACGTGAAGCCAAAGTTCAGGCTTTGCTGGAAATTTCGGAAAAGCTGAAACTGGATCACGCGCAGGTCATGGCCGTGGGCGATGGGGCGAACGATCTGGGGATGCTGAAGCTCGCCGGTGCGGGCGTGGCGCTGCATGCCAAACCCTCGGTCGCCGCGGAATGCGACATCCGGATCAACTTCGGCGATCTGAGCGCGCTGCTCTACATTCAGGGCTACGCGGTGGAGGATTTCGCCTGACCGCCCCGCCAGACTTCGGTCAGGCGCCAGTCGTCATCGAAATGCACCAGATCGCCGGCGAAGCCCGGCGCGATCCGGCCCACCGGCGCGCCGATTGCCTCTGCCGGGATGCGGCTTGCCATCGCGAGCGCCTGTTCCGGTGATACGCCGACTGTCTCGATCATGAAGCGCACCGCCTGCGGCAGCGACAGATCGGCCCCGGCAAGCGTGCCATCCTCCAGCCGCAGCGCCCCGTCGCGGCGCAGGATGCGGCGGCCTGCGAGATCGAACTCGGTCAGATCGGACCCGGCGCATGCCATCGCGTCGGAGACAAGGAAGACCTCGCCCTGCCTCTTCGCCGCCAGCGCCAGCCGGATCGTCTCGGGATGCACATGGATGCCATCCGCGATCAGACCGGCGGAGACCGGCTGCGACAGCGCCGCGCCGACGAGGCCCGGCTCGCGACTGCCCAGCTGGCTCATCGCGTTGAAGAGATGCGTCACCATCCGCGCGCCCGCCGCGATGGCCTCCTGAGCCTCGGCGAAGCTGCACTCGGAATGGCCGAGGCTGACGATGATCCCGGCCTCGGACAGGCGCGCGATCTGCTCGGGCGTCGCATTGGCGGGTGAGAGCGTCATGATCAGCGCGGGCAGCCCGGTCTTCGCCTCGAGCAGCGTCTCGATGTCTTCCTCGTCCAGCGGGCGGATGCAACCGGGCGGGTGGCAGCCCGGGCGTTTGGGGTCGAGATGCGGGCCTTCCAGATGCAGCCCGCCGAATCCCGGAACGCGCGTCACGGCTGCGATGCCTGCGGCGAGTACCGTCTGAGTCGCGGCGCGCGTGTCGGTGATCAGCGTCGGCAGGATCGTGGTCGCACCGAGATGGGCATGCGCGGCGCAGATGGTGGAGATCGTCTCAAGCGTCGCGTGCCCGTCGAGCATCACGCCGCCCCCGCCATTCACCTGAAGATCGACGAGACCGGGCGCGAGCGTGCCGCCCGGGAACTCGACAACCTCGCCCTCGGGCATCTCTGCGATCGGGCACAGCGCCGAAATTCGACCCTGTTCCAGCACAATCGCATGGTTTTCATGGAAGGCGGTGCCGTCGAAAACGCGCGCGCCCGTCAGGATCAGCTTGTCCAAAACGCATCCTCCATCGCCAATGCCAAAGCGCCGTCCAGCGCGTTTCCTTTCGCGGCCCGCTGCGGCCAGTCACCCAGCGCAAGACCTTGCCCAAGCCCGCCGAGCCACGTCACCGGAAGCGGTTCCTCGGGTTGCAGTAGCGCAATCGCCGCGCGGATTTCGGCCTGCGCCGCCTCGCGCACCGCCACGGCTGCAGGGTCGGTCGATTGCAGAATGCGCGGCGCAAAGCGCGCCCAATCGGCGGGGGTCGCGTCGAGGCTGAAAGCGATCAACCCGTTTCGCCCATCCATCTCCTCGAGCAGTTCGCGCAGGAGCGGCGTCACCGGGCAGAACCCGTCGAGCGCACGCCCCGCCCGCATCCCCAGCGCCCGGCCGATCCAAGCGCCCGAGCCCTCATCGCCCAGCCGTAAGCCCCAGCCGCCGATGGCATGCTGCTGCCCGTCCAGCTGCCGCGCGAAGAACGAGCCGGTGCCGATGGCCGCGACGATCCCGTCCTCGGGCCCCAGCGCACCACGCACCGAGGTCGTCACGTCCTGCACGACGCGGGCCGGAAACGGCAGATCTGCAGCCAGCGCCTCGGCGGCGGGCGCATGGTTCGCCCCCGCCAGCCCGAGCACCGCGCGAATCTCGCGCGCGTCGATAGTGCCCATCGCGGTTTCGATGGCGGTGAAGATGTGATGGCGCGCCTCGTCATAGTCCGAGGCGATATTCGCAGGGCCGGAGTCGCCACGCCCGATGACACGGCCAGAACCGTCGGCAAACACCGCCCGGCACCCGCTGCCTCCGCCATCGACTGCAATGAAATGCATCCCCGCCTCCGTTTTGTGCGTAACAGTGCCAAATAGCGGCCCCGAGAGAAAGCGCGTAACGAAATCCGCGCGCGAAACGACTTGGGGAAAGATCGCATCGCCTCTATCACTGGGGCGTGACCCACGGGAGGACCATGCGCAAACCTCTGATATTCCTCGGCCTGATCGCTTTGGCGGTGATCGCGGCTTTTCTGGTGGCCGATCCCGACCCCGAGCGGCTGCGCGCGCTGCGCGACAGCCTCGCCGCGTGGCGCGAGGCGCATCCGTTAGCGCTGCCCATCGGGTTCTTCGTCACTTACGTCGTGGTGACGGCGCTGTCGCTGCCCTTCGCGGTCTGGCTGACACTGCTGGGTGCAGCACTTTTGGGGTTCTGGCAGGGGTTGGTTCTGATCTCGTTCGCGTCCTCCATCGGGGCGCTGCTGGCTTTTCTGGTCGCGCGCTACCTGATGCGCGACTGGGTGCGCGGGCGGCTTGGCCCGCGGCTTGCGAAGATCGAGAAAGGGGCTGCGCGTGACGGGGAATTCTACCTGTTCTCGCTGCGGCTGATCCCGGTCGTGCCGTTCTTCGTGATCAACCTCGCCTTCGGGCTGACCCAGATGAAAGCGTGGAAATTCTATGCCGTCTCGCAGCTCGGCATGCTGCCCGGCACCGCCGTCTATGTCGCGGCGGGCGCGCAACTGGGTGACCTGAACAGCCTGTCGGGGATCGTCTCGCCAGGGCTGCTGGGTGCCTTCGCGGCGCTGGCGGTGTTTCCCTGGGTGGCGCGCGCGGCGCTGCGGATCTGGGCACGCAAGCGGGCCTATCGCGGCTATGAGCGCCCGGCGAAGTTCGACCGCAACCTGATCGTGATCGGCGCTGGGGCGGCGGGGCTGGTGGCCTCCTATGTCGCCGCGCAGGCGAAGGCGAAGGTGACGCTGGTGCAGGAAGGCCCGATGGGCGGCGATTGCCTGAATTTCGGCTGCGTGCCGTCGAAGGCGTTGATTGCCTCGGCACGGGCTGCGGGCGTGGCGCGCGGCTCCGAGGCGCTGGGCGTGCGCGCGGATGTCTCGGTCGATTGGCCGGTGGTGACGCAGCGGATTTCCGAGGTGATCGCGCAGATCGCGCCGAATGATTCCGTGGAGCGCTATGAGAGCTTGGGCGTCGAAGTGATCGAGGGCCATGCGCGGCTGGAAGACCCTTGGACGGTGCGTGTGGGCGATGAGCGTCTGACCGCGCGCGGGATCGTTCTGGCGACGGGGGCGGCCCCGGTGATCCCGCCGATCGAGGGGATCGGATCAGTCGAGCCGCTGACGTCGGATACGCTGTGGGAGGCGCTCGCCGCGATGCCTGCGCCGCCTGAGAGAATGGTGATCCTTGGGGGCGGTCCGATCGGCTGCGAGATCGCGCAGGCGCTGGCCCGGCTGGGCGCGGGCGTCACCGTGGTCGAGGCGGCGGAACGGCTGTTGATTCGTGAAGATACGGAGGCCTCGGATGCCATCGCGGCGGCCTTGCGCGCCGATGGGGTCGACCTGAAGCTCGGTGCGAAGGCGATCCGTTTCGGGCGTGACGATCCCGGCGCAGAAGGCGGCAAATGGCTGGAACTGGAGGACGGCTCCAAACTCGGCTTCGACACGCTGCTGGTCGCGGTCGGGCGCAAGGCGCGGCTCGAAGGCTTCGGGCTGGAGGAGCTGGGCATTCCGGCGAACAAGGTGATCGAGACGAACGACTACCTCGAAACCCTCATGCCCAATATCTACGCCGCGGGCGACGCGGCGGGACCGTTGCAGCTGACCAATGCCGCAGGCCATCAGGGCTGGATTGCGGCGGCGAATTCGCTGGCCTCGCCGTTCTGGCGCTTCAAGGCTCATTCCGCGCCGATCCCGCATGCGGTCTTCACCTCGCCCGAACTGGCACGGGTGGGGATGACGGCTGCGGAAGCCGAGGCTGACGGCGTGCATCACGAGGTCACGACCTATCCGCTTGGCGATCTGGACCGGGCGCTCGCCGAAGGGGCGGGGCAGGGCTTCGTGCGGATCGTCACCTCGAAAGGCTCCGACAAGATCCTTGGCGCGACGGTCTGCGGGGCCCATGCGGCCGAGGTGCTGGCGGAATTCGCGCTGGCGATGCGGCACGGCTTGGGCTTGGGCAAGATCCTCTCGACGCCGCATATCTACCCGAGCTGGTCCGAGGCCGCGAAGAACGCCGCCGGGCGCTGGCGGCAGGCCCATGTGAACCCGCGCACGCTGCGGATCGCCGAGCGTTTCATGACCTGGAGGCGCGGATGATCGACGCTGCTCTCCTACCGCTGCAACGTGCCATGATGCAGCCCCCCGCCGAGGCGCTGGCCGCGCGCGGTATCCGCGCCGATCAGGTGACGGTGGCGGGCTTCGCGCTGGGCCTTCTGGCGATCCCGGCGCTGACGTTTCATGCCTATTGGCTGGCGCTGGCGCTGATCTTCATCAACCGGATCGCGGACGGGCTCGATGGGGCCATCGCGCGGATCAAGGGGCCGACCGATCGCGGGGCGTTCCTCGATATTGCGCTCGATTTTCTGTTCTACGCGCTGATCCCGGTGGGCTTCGCGCTGGCCGATCCTGCGCGCAACGCGCTGGCCGCGACCATCCTGATCGCCGCCTTCGTCGGCACCGGGTCGAGCTTTCTCGCCTTCGCCTCCATCGCCGCCAAGCGCGGGATGAGCACCGATGCCTATCCGACCAAGGGCATCTACTACCTCGGCGGGTTGACCGAAGGGGCCGAGACGATCCTGTTTTTCGCAGCGATCTGCCTGTTTCCGCAGGCCTTCCCGATCCTCGCGGGCCTCTTCGCCGCCGCCTGTTTCGTGACCACCGTGACCCGCTGGCTGATGGGCTGGCGGGCGTTTTCCTGAAATTGGAGAGAGTATGAAATCCCTGTTTGTCGCCCTCGCCGTCGCGCTGCCGCTCGCATCCCCCGCCTTTGCCGATTGGGCGCAGACGCAGGCCGAGGCGAAGGGCCAGACGGTCTATTTCAATGCCTGGGGCGGCGATCCGCGCACCAATACTTTCATCGATTGGGTGTCCGACCAGATGCAGGAGAAATACGGCGTCACGGTCGAGCAGGTGAAGCTGAGTGACACCGCGGAGGCTGTCTCGCGCGTGCAGGCCGAGAAGGCGGCAGGCAAGGATGACGGCGGCGCGGTGGACCTTATCTGGATCAACGGGCCGAACTTCCTCGCGATGAAAGAGGCGGGGTTGCTGCATGGGCCGTTCGTGTCCGATCTGCCCAATGCGAAATATCTCGACCTGTCCGAAGGCTCGGCGGCCACGACCGATTTCACCGTCCCGACGGAAGGGTACGAGAGCCCGTGGCGGCTCGCGAAATTCGCCTTCGCCTATGATGCGGAGCGAGTGAGCGATCCGCCGAAGGATATGGCGGGGCTTCTGGACTGGGCCGAGGCGCATCCGGGCCGCTTCACCCATCCCAACCCGTCGAATTTCATGGGGGCGAGCTTCCTCAAGCAGGCGCTGGTCGAGATGGCGCCCGATCCAGCGGCTTTGTCTAAACCGGTGACGGACGAGGCCTATGCCAAGGAAACCGCGCCGCTCTGGGCGTGGTACGATGCGCTGCGCCCGTTGATGTGGCGCGAAGGCAAATCCTTCCCCGAAAACGAGAGCGTGCAGGCGCAATTGCTGGCCGATGGCGAGGTCGATTTCGCGATGTTCTTCGATCCGGCGGCACCGGCCGCGATGATCGAGCAGGGTGTGCTGCCGCCTTCGGTCCGCGTCTGGGTGCCCGAAGGTGGCACGATCGGGAATATCTCCTACGTCGCGATTCCCTATAACGCCGCGCATCAGGCGGGGGCGGAACTGGTCGCGAATTTCCTGCTCGACCCGGCCACGCAGGCGCATATGCAGGACATCCGCGTGCTGGGGAGTTTCTCGGTGCTCGATCCGGCGAAGCTGGATGCCGACGCGAAACAGGCTTTCGCGGACCTGCCCACCGCGCCCGCGCTGCCGACGCTGGACGATCTCGGGCCGACGCTCCCCGAGCCGCATCCGAGCTGGATGACGAAGCTCACCGAGGACTGGGCGCAGCGCTACACGAAGTGAGGGTTTGATGCGGCTCGCCGGGGCGATCCTGACGCTGGTCATCGGCGCGCCGGTGTTGCTCGGCGCGGCGCTGACGCTGGCGACCGGTTTCGGCTGGCAACCGGAGCTGGGGCGCGTCGCGCTGGGCTGGGAGGGCTTCACCGAGGCCCTGGCCGCGCCTGGTATCCTCACCTCGCTGCGGCTGACATTGGTGACCGGCCTAGGGGCGGCGATGCTGTCGCTCGCGGCCTCGATCCCGCTGGCGCGCTGGCTCGTGACGCGGCAATCGGCGTCGCGCTGGCTGACGCCGCTGCTGGCAGTGCCCCATGCGGCGCTGGCGATCGGGCTGGCCTTTCTGATCGCGCCCTCGGGCTGGGTCGCGCGGTTGATCTCGCCCTGGGCGACTGGCTGGGATCTGCCGCCGCAGTTCGTGACGTTGGGCGATCCGTGGGGGCTGTCGCTGATCCTCGGGCTGATGCTGAAAGAGGTGCCGTTCCTGACGCTGATGACGCTGGTGTCCGCGGCGCAGCGCCCGGTTGCTGAGCAGATGGCGGCGGGGCGCGCTCTTGGCTATGCGCCGGGCCGCGTCTGGGCGCGGATCGTCTGGCCGCAGCTGTACCCGGCGCTCCGGCTGCCGGTGCTGATCGTGCTGGCCTTCTCGCTGTCGGTCGTCGACATGGCGCTGATTCTCGGGCCGTCGAACCCGCCGACGCTGGCGGTGCGCATCCTGCGGCTCTACGGCGCGCCGGACCCGGCGCAAGCGGTCCCCGCCTCGGCGCTGGCGGTGATCTTGCTGGCCGTGATAGGGGTGAGTGCGGCGCTGTGGATGGTCGGCGAGCGCGCGGTGGCACGGCTGGGCAAGACGGCGATCCGCAACGGGCATCGCGGCGCTTCGCGGCGGAACTGGAGCGGCGTTGGCCTGATCGGCGCGGGCGGTTTGCTGGCGCTCGGATCGCTGGGTGCGCTGATCCTCTGGAGCCTCGCGAGCTTCTGGCGTTTTCCCGATGCGCTGCCCGCGAACCTCACCCTCAAACGCTGGGCCAGCGCCGACTGGGCGGGGCCTGCGCTGACCAGCCTGACGCTTGCGCTGATTTCGACCGCTTTGGCGCTGATCCTTGCGATGCTCTGGCTGGAAAGTGAGGATCGCTCGGGCAAGCGCCTGCCGCTCGGCGCGCTGATCGTCCTGCCGCTTCTGCTGCCGCAGATCGGGTTTCTGCAGGGGCTGACCACCGGGTTTCTCTGGCTTGGTCTGCCGCCGGGGCTGGTCGTGGTGACATGGGCCGAACTGCTCTTCGTCTTTCCCTATGTGATGATCGCGCTGGCCGGGCCGTGGCGCGCGCTCGACCCGGCGCATCTCGCCAGTGCGGCGAGCCTCGGGGCCGGGCCGACGCGCCGGCTGCTGCGGATCAAGCTGCCGATGCTGCTGGGGCCGATCTGCGCGGCGGCGGCGATCGGGGTGGCGGTGTCGGTGGCGCAATATCTCGCCGTGCTGCTGCCCGGGGCGGGGCGCGTGCAGGCGCTCGCGACCGAAGCGGTGGCGCTGGCCTCCGGGGCGGATCGGCGGCTGGCCGCGATCCTTGCGCTTATGCAGGCGGCGCTGCCATGGGTGGGTTTCGCGCTGGCGCTCGCGGTCCCGGCATGGTGGCATCGCAACCGGCGCGGCTTGCGCGGAGGAGTGGCATGAGCCTGGAACTGATCGATCTGAGCCTGACCGCGCCCGACGCCTCCGCCCCGCTCTTCGCGCCGCTGTCGCTGGTCGTGGCGCCCGGAGAGACGGTTTGCCTGATGGGGCCCTCCGGGATCGGCAAGTCGAGCCTGCTCGCCTATATCGGCGGCCATCTGCCGCGGGGGTTCACGGCTTCGGGCGATGTGCGGCTCGATGGTGAAAGTGTCACGCATCTGCCCGCCGAAAAGCGCGGCATCGGGATGATGTTCCAGCAGGCGCAGCTTTTCCCGCATCTCTCGGTCGGCGACAATCTGGCCTTCGGGTTGTCGGCGCAGGTGAAGGGCAAGGCGGCCCGGCGCGCGGCGGTGGAGGCCGCGCTGGAACAGGCCGGGCTTGCAGGCATGGCGGATCGCGACCCGGCGACGCTATCGGGCGGGCAGCGTACCCGCGCAGCGCTGATGCGCACGCTGCTGGCGCGGCCCCGTGCGGTGCTGATCGACGAACCCTTCGCCGCGCTCGATGCGGAGCTGCGGGCCGAGATCCGCAGTTTCACGCTGCAGCATCTCCAAGCCGAGCGTATCCCCTGCCTGATGGTCAGCCACGATCCGGACGATGGCGCGGCTGCGGCGCGCCGGATCGCGTTGGGCTGAACCCCGCGCAGCCGCATTGCGGCGAAACCCGGCAGACTTGCGCGATGAGGTCGCTGAGGCTATCTCCAAGCGCATGATTTTTGCTGTCGGACACCGCTCGTCACGTCTTTTGAAGCCCCTCGCCCTCGCGCTGGGGATGATCGGTTTGCTGGCCGCCTGCCAGCCGACGGCCTTCGGCACGGCGCAGGTCGCGAAGGCCCGCACCACGCTGGCCAATGGCGCGTTGACGGTGGCGGCGCCGAAAGGCTGGTGCATCGATCCGAAAAGCCTGCGCAATTCCGGCGCGGGGGGCTTCGCGCTCTTCGGCAATTGCGCGGCGATCTCGGGCAATGCCGAGGATGCCCATGCGCCCGAGCCCGCGCTGCTGAGCGTCACTGTCGGGCCGCCCGCCTTGGAGGACGGCTCCGGCAAGCTGTCGCAGGACCGGCTCAAGAAGATCGGCGATTTCTTCCATTCCGAGATCGGGCGCGCGGCGCTGTCGCGCTCGGGCGAAGCCGCTGACGTCACGATCAAGGGCACCGATATCTCGAATGGTACGTTGCTGTTGCGGGTCGAAGATCGCTCCGGCACGGGCGGACCGCCGATCGCGAAGACCTATCTGCGGGGCGTCACGGCGCTTGGCGGGCGGATCACGGCGCTGTCGGTGATGCCGCTGAAGGAAGGCGAAATGAGCTATGCCCAGCAGCGGCAATTGCTGGAGACATTCATCGCCGCGATCCGCGCCGCGAATTGACCGCCCAAGCCGACGCGCGGTTACCTTCCCGGTCAAAACCCGGAACGTGATGAGTTCGTGCGGAAATTCCCCCTTTCTCGCAACCCGATGATAAGGAATAACTGCTGTGATGCCGTAGGTGGCACCGGCAGGCGGGAAAGAAGGGCAGCACATGGCAGGACGGAACGGCGGGTCGCTGTTGCAACGGATTGCCGAGCGACGCAGCTTGCGGCGCTGGCGCGACGCGGCGTCCAAGGTCCCTGCATTGGATCCGGAGGGGCTGCGCGGTCTGCGCGCACGTGCCCGCGCCCTGCGCAACGAAGTCGACACGGTGCTGCGCGCAACTGAACAGCGGCTGACGGCCCTTCCCGGCGATAGCTCTGTGCGCAAACCGTCGGGCAGCGATTGGGCGTGGCGACCGCCGCTGTGGCGCGTGAAGGCGCATCCGCATGGCATCGCGGGGGCGCAAAGCCGCGACAAGCTTGGCGATGACCTCACCCTGTTTCACGACTGCCCCCGGTCCGAGATCACGCTGCGCCAGATCCGCAATACGACGGGCGAGACGCTCGCGCCGTTCGGGCTGCGGCTCGATGTGCTGCGGTTCGAAGGGTCGTTCCTGTCGCTGGTGCTCGATCTGCCCGACGCGGCGCTGGGCGGGCTGCAACTCAACCATCTCATCCGTCTGGAAATGCAGCTGGACTGCGAGCGGGAGCTGGAAGTGTTCTGCCGCCTCAACATCAAGCACGGCCCCAATTCGGAGCAGTTGGTGCGCGAACTGCCTCATGGCGACGGCGCGCGCTCTGTCGAATTCGATCTGGCCTATACGCGGATGAACGAACGGCGTCTGGAAAAGGCGTGGGTCGATCTGATTTTTGAAAACCCACGGATGAACGAGGTGGTGATCCGCGATCTCACCTTCGCGCGCTACCCGCGCGCCGAACTGTGACGGAGGCGAGGATGCTGGACAGCACGCGGATCAAGGCAGGGCGCTGGGAAGCGGTGAGCCATGAGAAAGAAGCGCCCGATCTGGAAGTGCGTCATCAGGGCGAGGTGCTGGAGGGGCTGTCGATCAGCGGCGCGCCCGGCGACTGGCGCCTCGCGCAGCCGATCCCGACGGAGTTGCTGAGCGAGGGGGTGCTGACCTTCCTCGTCTGCCGCAAGGCGGATGGCGAGGTGATCGACCGCTTCTCGCTGGTCGCAGGCGCGCCGCTGGCGGGTGATCTGCGCGCCGAGATCGACCTGCTGCGCGCCGAGCTGGACATGCTGTCGCGCGCCTTCCGCCAGCACTGCGCCGAGAGCGAAAGCTGAGCATTTCACGCGCGCCCCTCGCGCGCGGGCGCGGGCGCGTAGTAAATAGGCCTACGCGTCGAGCAGTTTGGCGACCGCCCGAAGCTCGAATTTCTGGATCTTGCCGGTCGAGGTTTTCGGCAGCTCCGAGAAGATCACGCGCTTGGGCGTCTTGAAGCCCGCGAGCCGCGCGCGACAGAACTTGATCAGTTCCTCCTCGGTCGCCTCCTTGCCCTCCTTCAGCTCGACAAAGGCGCAGGGCACCTCGCCCCAGGTCTCGTCCGGTTTGGCCACGACCGAGGCGAGCGACACCGCCGGATGGGCGCAGATCACGCCCTCAACCTCGACCGAGGAGACGTTCTCGCCGCCCGAAATGATGATGTCCTTCGCGCGGTCGGTGATCTTGATGTAGCCGTCGGGATGCATGAAGGCGATGTCGCCCGAATGGAACACGCCGCCCTCGAAGGCCTCGCGCGTGGCTTGCGGGTTCTTGAAATAGCCCTTCATCACCATGTTGCCGCGGAAGACGATCTCGCCCAGATGCTGCGCGTCGCGCGCGACCTCGCGGCCCTGATCGTAGACGGTGACCTTCTCGAGCATCGGCATCGAGACCCCGGTGCGCGCCTTCAGATCGGCGCGCGCCTCGCCCTCGGTCCCCTCCCAGGAGGGTTTCCAGGTGCATTCCACCGCAGGGCCATAGGTTTCGGTCAACCCGTAGACCTGCGTGACGTTGAAGCCCAGCGGCTCGATCGCGGCCAGCGTCGAGGCGGGCGGGGGCGCACCGGCGGTGAAGACCTCGACGACGTGATCGAAGGCGCGGCGATGCTCTTCCTTGGCGTTGATGATGGTGTTCAGCACGATCGGCGCGCCGCCGAAATGCGTCACGCCATGATCCGCTATCGCGTCATAGATCGCCTTCGCAGTCACGTCCCGGCAGCCGACGACCGTGCCGCCCATCATCGGCACCATCCAGCTATGGGTCCACGAGTTACAATGGAACAGCGGCACGATGGTCAGCAGAACCGGATAGAGCTGCATCCGCCAGGAGATCGCGTTGGCCTGAGTCGAGAGATAGGCGCCACGGTGATGATAGACGACGCCCTTGGGCTTGCCGGTCGTGCCGGAGGTGTAGTTGAGCGCGATGCTCTCCCATTCGTCCTCGGGCATGATCCAGTCGAACATCGGATCGCCCTCGGCCACCAGCGCCTCGTATTCGAGGTAATGCCCGGTCGGCTCGAAGCCGTGCTCGGGGTCGGCCACTTCGATGATCTGCGGCGCGGGGCCCTTCATCTTCTTCACGGCTTCTTCGGCCACCGGCAGGAAGGCCACGTCGCAAAGCACGATCTTCGCGCCGCCATGTTCGAAGATATAGGCGACGGTATCGACATCGAGCCGGGTGTTGATCGCGTTGAGGACCGCGCCACAGGCGGGCACGCCGAAATGCGCCTCGATCTGGGGCAGGGTGTTGGGCAGAAGCGTCGCTACCACGTCGCCGGGCTGCACACCGCGCGCCTTGAGGGCGGAGGCCAGCTGACTCACGCGCGCGTGGTAATCAACGTAATTATAAGAGCGGCTGCCGTAGATCACCGCAGGTCGCTCGGGGAAGACCTCCAGCGCGCGGTTGAGATGCGATAAAGGTGTAAGCGGTGCGTAATTCGCCGCGCATTTCTCCAGACCCGTCTCGTCGGCAAGCCAGCCCATGAAATCCTCCACGTAAATTGTCCGGGCATCTTCAGGCGGCATCGCGCGAAAGGAAAGAGGGTTTGCGTCATCTTTCGTCACAGCTAGTGTCGCGCGCATGATCGTTTCGCATGGCCGCCGCTACATCTTCGTTCATATCCCGAAGACGGGTGGCACGGCGCTGACGCTCGCGCTGGAGAACCGCGCGATGGCGGATGACCTGCTGATCGGCGATACGCCCAAGGCGCGGCGGCGCAAACGCAGGCTGGAGGGACGCGAGACTCGGGGGCGGCTTTGGAAGCACTCCACGCTGAGCGACGGGCTGGGTCTCTATAGCGAAGATGAGGCGCGCGCCTATTTCACCTTCACACTGGTGCGGAACCCGTGGGACCGGGTGGTCAGCTACTACCATTGGTTGCGCGAGCAGCGGATGGCGCATCCCGCCGTGGCGTTAGCAAAGTCGCTCAGCTTTTCGGACTTCCTTAACCATCCGCACACGCAGGCCTCGCTCGCGGCGGCCTCCTATGGCAGCTACATGCGGTTGCCGGACGGGGAGGAAATTTGTGACCTCTATATTCGCCTCGAAGATGTAGAGGCCGATGCCGCCCCCCTCGCGTCACATCTCGGGTTTCCCGTGACGCCCTTCGCGCGCTCCAACATTTCCACGCGGAAGCGCAACTGGCGCGGGTATTTTTCGAATACCGACGCTGAAATGGTTTCGAAACTCTGTGCCGAGGACATCGCGCGGTTCGGTTACCGATTCTAAATTTTCGCGCAATTGCAATTTGCGACGCAATTTGGGCGATTCTCACGGGTCTGTGAGCGCACCCCTATCCAAAAAGATAGGTCAAACGCGCGAACCCCTATCCAAAAAGATAGGTCAATCACGGGTCCGTGAGCAACTTACTGTCCGAAAGTATAGGTTTGCCACATTTCGGTCACCTTTCGGCCCCGGAAACTCCCCAGGAATCAATTGATCTAGGTAGGACGAAGAAATGGCCTCGCCGACTTTCAGAAGGAAGACCGACATGACCCGCAGTGCAACGACGACTTGGAACGACGATTGCGCCTTTGATTCCGCTCTGGCGGGCGCAACCTCCGGGCGAGTGCTCGATAACGGGGCTGCTTCGGGGATCGTTGCCGGAACGCGAATCGCGACCGCTATGGGCTGGCGCCCGGTGGAAGCAATTGCGGTTGGCGACATGGTCATGACCTTCGACAGTGGCCTGCGTCCCGTCGTGGACGTCAAGCGAACTCAACTCTGGCTCGGTCACGGGCGTTGCCCGGACCATCGCAAGCCGCTCGCCGTGCCGGTCGGCGCGTTGGGCAACAAAACCCCGATGCTGCTTTTGCCTGAACAGAACATGATGGTGGAAAGCGACATGGCTGAGGCAATTTACGGTGACCCCTTCGCCGTAATCCCTGCCTCTGCTCTTGAAGGCTATCGTGGGATCGATCGGATTACACCCCACCGTCCGATCGACGTGATCGTGCTGGAGTTTGAGGAGGAGGAGATCGTCTACGCAAATGGTTCTGGCATGGTCCATTGCGGTTCGATCAACAGCCACCGGCTCGAAGCACTCTTCGACGATGATGCAGGCCCGAACTATGAGACGCTGTCGCTTGAAATGGCACGCTCGATCGTTGCGGGGCTGATCGACGAAGATCTGACCGCGCACGCTTACGCGGCAGAGTGATAGCCCGGCCTGATTCCCTCCTGATCAACTGACAGGCCGAACGCCGCACCCATGACCAGGGTGCGGCGTTTTCCTTTGTCTTGGAGGCAGGTGGGAGGCGGGCGTTGAAGTGCCTCCCGGCCATAGAAAAACGCCGGGGCCTTTCGGTCCCGGCGTTCTGGTTTCTCTGGCGCTGTCGGATCAGGCGGCTTTCGCGGCCTGACCGTCGCCGTAGCGGCCGTAGAAGGTGTCACCCTTGGCTGCGATGTCGCGCAGCAGGGCCGGGGCCTCGAAGCGCGGACCGTATTGCGCGGTGAGCGCCTCGCAGATCGTGACGGCCTTGCCGGCGCCGAGAATGTCGAGCCAGCTGAACGGACCACCCGACCAGGGGGCGAAGCCCCAGCCGAGGATCGCGCCCACGTCACCCTCACGGATGTCTTCCAGCACGCCCTGCTCGAAGGCACGGACCGCTTCCAGCACCTGCGCCATCAGCAGGCGATGCTGGACGTGATGCACGTCAGGCTGCTCGTCGGCGCGCGGGAACTTGGCGTCGAGGCCTTCCCAGAGGCCCTGACGCTTGCCCTTCTCGTCATAGTCGTAGAAGCCCGCGTTCGACTTGCGGCCCATCCGGCCCTCGTCGGCCATCCAGAACAGCACGTCATCGACCGCCTCATCGGGATAGGCATCGCCCATCGCCGCCTTGGTGGCCTTGGCGATCTTCACGCCGAGGTCGATCGAGGTTTCGTCCACCAGCTGCAGTGGGCCAAGCGGCATACCGACCATCGTCGCGGCATGTTCCACCAGCGTCGGGTTCCCCCCCTCTGCCACCATGCGAATCCCCTCGTTGATGTAAGGAATGATGCAGCGGTTGGCGTAGAAGAAGCGCGCGTCGTTGACCACGATCGGCGTCTTGCGGATCTGGCGCACGAAATCGAGCGCTTTCGCCACGGCGACCGGGCCGGTCCCGGCACCCTTGATGATCTCCACCAGCATCATCTTGTCGACGGGCGAGAAGAAGTGGATGCCGATGAACTGCTCGGGGCGCGCGCTGGCCTTGGCCAGTTCGGTGATCGGCAGGGTCGAGGTGTTGGTCGCGAAGATCGCGTCCTGCGGGATCACGGCTTCGGCCTTCTTGGTGACCTCGGCTTTGACGCCCGGATCCTCGAACACCGCTTCCACGATCAGGTCGCAACCCTCAAGGGCGGCGTAATCCGTGGTCGCGTTGATCAGGCCGAGCGTCTTCGCCTTGCCTTCCTCGGTGACCTTCTTGCGCGAAATACCCTTGTCGAGGATGCCCTCGGAATAGGATTTCCCGCGATCGGCGGCCTCCTGGCTGTTGTCGATCAGCACGACCTCGATACCGGCCTTGGCCGAGACATAGGCAATACCTGCGCCCATCATGCCCGCGCCGAGGATGCCGACCTTCTTCACCTTCTGGTCCGGCACGTCGGGACGGTTCGCGCCTTTCTCCAGCGCGCCCTTGTTGATGAAGAGCGAGCGGATCATCGAGGTCGACGACGGGTTCAGCAGCACGTTGGTGAACCAGCGCGCCTCGATCTTGATCGCCTGATCGAAGGGCACGAGCGCGCCTTCATAGACCGCCGACAGAAGCGCCTTGGCCGCCGGATAGACGCCTGCGGTCTTGCCATGCACCATCGCGGAGGCACCGACGAAGGTCATGAAGCCCGCCGGGTGATAGGGCGCGCCGCCGGGCATCTTGAAGCCCTTCGCGTCCCACGGTTTCACCAGATCGGCGTCTTTCGCGTTCAGCACCCATTCCTTCGCGGCGGCCAGCGGATCCTCGACGACCTCGTCGATCAGGCCCGCCGCTTTTGCCTTCTTGGGGTCCGAGAGCTTGCCTTCCAGCAGGAAGGGCGCCGCCGCCATCGCGCCGAGCTTTCGCGAGACACGGGTGGTGCCGCCGCCGCCGGGGAAGATGCCGACCATGATCTCGGGCAGGCCGATCTTGGCCTTCGGATTGTCCGCGACGAAGGTGCGGTGCGTCGACAGCGGCAGCTCCAGACCGATGCCGAGCGCGGTGCCGGGGATCGCGGTTGCGATCGGCTTGCCGCCCTTGTTGGTCTTCGGGTCCATGCCCGCGCGCTCGATCTTGCGCAGGACATGGTGCATCTGCATCACGCCGTCGAAGATCGCCTGAGCGCCGCCTTCGCGCATCTGCGCGATGACGTTGAGGTCCATGCCGCCCGCGAAATCGGGCTTGCCGGAAGTGATGACCACGCCTTTGCATTTGTCATCCGCCAGCGCCTTGTCGATGAAGCTGTCGAGGAGCGCGAAGCCCTCCATGCTCATCACGTTCATCGACTTCTCGGGCACGTCCCAAGTGATGACGGCAACGCCGTCGCTTCCATGTTCGTATTTGAAATCAGCCATTTGTTCCTCCCTCACACGCGCTCGATGATGGTCGCGGCGCCCATGCCGGACGCAACGCAAAGCGTGGCCAGACCGGTGTTCAGGTCGCGGCGTTCCAGCTCGTCCAGCAGCGTGCCGATGATGATCGCGCCGGTGGCGCCGAGCGGGTGGCCAAGCGCGATCGCGCCGCCATTGACGTTGACCTTGTCGGCATCGACCTGGAAGGCTTGCATGAAGCGCAGCACGACCGCGGCAAACGCCTCGTTCACTTCGAACAGGTCGATATCCGAGATCGACATGCCCGAATCGGCGAGGATCTTCTCGGTCACCGGAACCGGGCCAGTCAGCATGATCGTCGGATCGGTGCCGATCTTCGCGGTGGCACGGATGCGCGCGCGGGGCTTGAGGCCATGCGCCTCACCGAATTCCTTGTTGCCGATCAGCACGGCGGCGGCACCGTCCACGATACCCGAGGAGTTGCCCGCGTGGTGAACGTGGTTGATGTGATCGAGATGCGGGTATTTCAGCATCGCGACCTTGTCGAAGCCGGGCATCACCTCGCCCATCTCCTTGAAGGAGGGCTTGAGGCCGCCGAGGCTTTCCATCGTGGTGCCCGCCCGCGGGAATTCGTCGTGGTCGAGGATGGTCAGACCGTTCTGGTCCTTCACCGGCACGATGGATTTCGCGAAACGGTTTTCCTTGATCGCCTCGGCTGCGCGGCGCTGCGATTCCACGCCGAGCGCGTCGACGTCTTCGCGGCTAAAGCCGTATTCGGTGGCGATGATATCGGCCGAGATGCCCTGCGGGACGAAGTAGGTCTTCATCGCGAGCGACGGGTCCACGGCGATTGCCGCGCCGTCCGAGCCCATCGCGACGCGGCCCATCATCTCGACGCCGCCTGCGATATAGCCCATGCCCGCGCCGCCGCGCACCTGGTTGGCGGCGAGGTTCACGGCTTCCATGCCCGATGCGCAGAAGCGGTTGATCGACAGGCCGGGGATGCGCTCGTCGAGATCCGACAGAAGCACCGCCGAGCGTGCGAGGCAGCCGCCCTGCTCCATCACCTGGGTCGCGTTGCCCCAGATCACGTCCTCGACCGCGTGGCCTTCGAGGTTGTTACGCTCCGCCACCGCGTTCAGCAGCCGCGCCGACAGCGCGACAGAGCTGACCTCGTGCAACGAGCCGTCTTTGCGACCCTTGCCCCGCGGGGTGCGGGCTGCGTCATAGATATAGGCTTCCGTCATGGTTCCTCCTCACGCCCGGTCGGAAGGATTGCCGGGCATCAAATCATAGGGGTGTTTCCAACCGGGCAGGGCGGCGATGCCATCCAGCCAACGGTCGATATTGGGGAATTCCTTGCGGTCGAACCCGAAGGGCTCGGGGTAGTAGAGGTAGCCGCAGCAGGCGAAATCGGCCAAGCTGGGTTGGTCGCCGACGACCCAGTCGCGGCCGTCCATATGCTTTTCCAGCGTCTTGATCGCGGTCAGCACGCGGCCCTTGAGCCAGCCGATCGCCTCTTGCGGACGCTTCTCTTCGGGCAGGAAGTTCATCAGGAAACGCAGGCCGCCTTGCTGGCCCGAGCCCTTTTGTGCGTCCCAGAACATCCAGCGCAGCATCTCGTTACGATCCTCGGCGAGGAATTTGCCGGTCTGCTCCGCGATATGAAGCTGGATTACGCAGGATTGCGACAGCGTCAGGTCACCCTCTTTGAAGACGGGTGCTTCGGCCATTTCGTTCAGCGACTGATACTCGGCGCTGCGCGCCTCGCCGTTGAAGAAATCGACATAGACAGGCTCCCAGTCGTAGCCCGCCAGTTCCATCGTCAGCGCCGCCTTGTAAGCGTTGCCTGACTCTCCGAAGCAATAAAGTTGTGCCGCCATTCGCTGCGGTCCTCCCTGATCACGGGGCCAATCTGACCCCTAAGTGACGCGAACGTAAGCCCCTCATGGGCGTTTCGCCGCAACGTCATTCCAGCACGACGTTGCGTTCAACGCGAGGGAGAGGGCGGCGTTCCGTCGCGAGAGGTGAACGGACGTGAACGGAAAGCGCGGAAAAAGCGAGCGGCGCGGTGCGGTTAGCGCACCGCTTCCATCGTGCCTTTGGGGAACTCGATGCCTTCGAAATCGGGATAGACCTTGCGCAAAACCGCGATCTGCGCCGGGCTGTCGATGCGCACGAGATACCATTCCTCGCCGTCTTGCAGCGCCAGAGTGGTATTGGTCGAGCGCACCTTGCCCATATCAGGCACCTCCATCACCGTCGAAGTCGGGATCTGCGCATAGGCCCGGCCCGAAGACGTCTCTCCGGTCTTCATCGCGGCGATGTTCATCTCAAAATCGTCGATCGTCACCGAGGCCATCGCGTCGTTGATCTGCTTGCGCATGATGTCTTCGAGCTGCTCTTTCGGAACACCCGTCTGATCCGCGATCGCCTGCATCATCTTCGGCGGCACCGTGTCGAAGAAGACGGAGTAGTCTTTATCGTTCACCGCCTTGGTGAAGCCCGCGACTTCCTGCGTCACCGCGTTGCGGTCGGCGGAGTCGAACGCGAGCGCAGGCAGGGTCGAGAGGGCAAGGGACGCGACAGCGAAAGCGAGAGACAGGCGGGTCATGGATGTCCTTTCGAAATCAGGCTTTGCGCTCGCCAAGCTCGGCCTTGAACAGCCGCAGGCGGTGGTTGAGATTTTCCTCGTGGGTGACGGAGTTGAAATGCTCGAACAGGAAGGTCAGTGCCTCGTCGGGCGTGATTTCCGCCTCCTGCGCGAAGCGATTGAGTCTGCGATAGGCGTCATTGGTCATGGCGACGGGAAAGCGACGGGTCAGGCGCAGGCGTTTGGGCATTCAGGCTCCGGGGCAATGTAGCGCGGGAAGGCGCGTCAGGTTGCGCGCAGCTTAGGAAGAAACCTGCGCGCTGGCCAGACCGCCGGTGCTTTGGCTCCGAGCCTCAAAGCCGCCCCTAGAGGTCGTCCCAATCGCTCAGCCCGAGCTTGTTCTTGCGGTGGATCTGCCACAGCGCCATCAGCGCACCGAAGGCGAGCGCCGAGATCACCAGCGTCACTAGATGCGGCGCGAAGGACATGCCCTCGGTCGCGCTCAGCAGGTGGTCCACCAGAAGCTGCGCGACCGCGAACCCGGCTGCGAAGATCAGCAGGTTCTGCTTCCAGTCGAGATAGGGAATCGGGCGCGGCTCGAAGCCCAGCCAATGCAGCACCCGCGCGCCCATTGGCGGTCGGGTCGAGCGGAACACACCCCGCGCCCGCAGCTCTGCGAGAGCGGCGTCGTAACGGCGGTTGGTTTCTGCATTATCGAGATACATGACGGCGGGACTCGGTGGGAATCGTCTCTGGTTGGAGACTCCGAGGGTAGACCCGCACGGGCGCAAAACAATTGCCCGGCCCTACACTTCGCCTGACATGGCGGTGATTGAAAATTGAAACGGCGGGCCGAGGCCCGCCGTTCATTTTTTCGTTGGATCCGGTCGCCTTAGAACTGGTCGTCGGCGAGCGCCATGACCGGGTCCGCGCCGGTCTCGATCCGCGCGAGGTGCATCGCGCAGGCCGGAAGCTGACGCGCCATGTAGTAGCGGCCCGTGGCGATCTTGCCTTCGTAGAACGCCGTATCCGACGCGCCGTTGTCGAGCGCGGTGAAGGCGGCTTTCGCCATCCGCGTCCACATCAGGCCAAGGCAGACATGCCCCATCAGGTGCATGAAGTCATAGCTGCCCGAGAGCGCCGCGTTCGGGTTCTTCATGCCGTTTTGCATGAAGAACATGCCCGCCGTCTGAAGCTGCTTGGAGGCATTTTTCAGCGCGTCGGTGAAGGGCTTCATCCGCTCGTCATCGTCATGCGATTTGCACTCGGCTTTGACCATCTCGAAGAAGGCCATGACGTGCTTGCCACCGTCGGCTGCCAGCTTGCGGCCCACCAGGTCGAGCGCCTGAATGCCGTTCGCACCCTCGTAGATCATCGCGATGCGCGCGTCGCGCACATGCTGCGACATCGGCCAGTCCTCGGTATAGCCGTGGCCACCGAATACCTGCTGCGCGGAGACGGCGGTCTCGAAGCCCTTGTCGGTCAGGAAGCCCTTGATGACCGGGGTCATCAGCGAGATCAGACCTTCGGCCTCGGCGTCGTTGAGCGCATGGGAGCGGTCGATCAGATGCGCACCCCAGAAGGTGAAGGCGCGCGCGCCCTCGACGAAGCTCTTCTGATCCATCAGCATCCGGCGCACGTCCGGGTGCACGATGATCGGATCGGCGGCTTTCTCGGGTGCTTTGACGCCGGTCACGTCGCGACCCTGCGTGCGGTCCTTGGCGTAAGCCACGGCTTCCTGATAGGCGGCTTCGGCCACGGCGTAGCCCTGAAGGCCCACGCCGAGACGCGCTTCGTTCATCATCGTGAACATCGCGCGCATCCCCTTGTGGAGATCGCCCAGCAGCCAGCCCTTCGCGCCGTCATAGTTCATGACGCAGGTCGCGTTGCCGTGGATGCCCATCTTCTCTTCGAGCTTGCCGACCGAGAGCGAGTTGCGCTCGCCGAGCGAGCCGTCCTCGTTGACGAGGAATTTCGGCACGATGAAGAGCGACACGCCCTTGGTGCCTTCGCCACCGCCCGGCGCTTTCGCCAGCACGAGGTGAATCACGTTATCCGACAGGTCGTGATCGCCCGCCGAGATGAAGATTTTCGTGCCGGTGATCGCGTAGGAGCCATCGTCCTGCGGCTCGGCCTTGGTGCGCATAAGACCCAGATCGGTGCCGCAATGGGGCTCCGTCAGGTTCATCGTGCCGGTCCAGTCGCAGGTGACCATCTTCGGCAGATAGGTCTGCTTCTGCTCGTCCGTGCCGTGCGTGTGGATCGCCGAATAGGCGCCGTGGGTCAGGCCCTGATACATGTTGAAGGCCATGTTTGCCGAGACGAACATCTCGCCCACCGCGCAGTTGAGCAGATAGGGCATGCCCTGACCGCCGAACTCGGGGTCGCAATCGAGCGCGGTCCAGCCGCCCTCTTTCATCGCTTCGAACGCCTTGTCGAACCCTTTGGGCGTGCGGACCACGCCGTTTTCGAGCACGCAGCCTTCCTTGTCGCCCACCTCGTTCAGAGGGGCCAGCACCTCGGACGAGACCTTCCCGGCCGCATCCAGAACGGCCTCAGTGAAGTCGCGGTCCATTTCCTCGTAACCCGGCACATCCGAATTCGAGACTTTGAGCAGCTCATGCAGCACAAACTGCATGTCCTTGGTGTTGGCGATAAAGCTCGACATGGTTCGCTCCCTTTAGTCGTCTTCGCGGATCAGGCCGCGTCGTCGTGGCGCGCCTTCTCCAGTTCCTTCTCCGCCCACTCGATCTGACCGGCCAGTTCGTCGATCGCCTGACCCAGTTCCTCGCGTTGGCGCGTCATTTCCTCCAGACGTTGCTGTGCGAGCTTGATCGTCTCGTTCAGCTGCGTCTTCTGCTTGTCGCCCATCTCGTAGAGGTCCAGCAGCTGGCGGATATCCTCCAGCGAAAACCCGAAACGTTTGCCGCGCAGGATCAGTTTCAGCCGGGCGCGATCGCGTCGCGTAAACAGCCGCTTCTGTCCCTCGCGAATGGGAAACAGCAACTCCTTGCTTTCGTAGAACCGCAGGGTGCGCGGGGTCACCTCGAAGGCGTCGCACATCTCGCGGATCGTCATTACTGTGTCGGTCATACTCTCTGCCTCGCGTTTCCTTTGCGTAATGCGACGCGGCAAATCGTCTGCCTGCGGCCACATTACAAGACTTCTTTACGTTCGCGTCACCGTAACGTGGCGTCACGAATCCAATGACGTAATGTCAGGGAATTTTTACCGTACGGTAAAGCAAGTTTCTTTCCTCGAAACTCGCCATAATCGTCAAGCTCACAAGGCGCTCTCACGACCTCGCTGACGTTAAGGAATGCATTTCAGGGTCAAGAATCAAGTGTGTCCCGAACCTGATCACGCAATTGTCGGAGGTCGTCGATAGCCGCGTCCAATTCTTCACGCTGCTGCGTCAATACGTCAAGCTGCCGATCGGCAAGTTCGACCCAGACGCGGTTCTGCTCTTCCGTGCCTTGCTGATCGTAGATCATGAGCCACTGGCGCAGTTCCTCGAGCGAGAAGCCAAATCGGCGACCGCGCAGGATCAACGTCATCCGCGCGACCTCGCGCGGACCGTAATAGCGCGAACGTCCTTCCTTCTGGGGATTGAGAAGCTCGATATACTCGTAATAGCGCAGCGTGCGCGGGGTCACGTCGAACCGCTCGCACATCTCCTTGAAGGACAATAAGTCTGACATCTATTCGGCCTCCCGATCCGGGCGAGAAGCTAGCGCGCCGGGCTGCAAGCTGCAAGCAATGCCGCCCGCGGCCCGGCGCGCTTCAGCTTAGATCTCGATAGCTTTGAGCATCTCGGGTTCGATCACATCCACGCCGGGCAAGCCGTCGATGAGCGGCTGGGCCGATTGCTCCAGCGCATCGAAGGTCTTGTAGTGGCAGGGAATGACGGTCTTGAAGTTGAAATACTTCTTCGACGCCCAGGCCGCGCGCTTCATGTCCATCGTGAAATGGCCGCCCGCTGCGAGGATGCCGATATCGGGATTATGCAGTTCGCCCATCCATTCCATGTCGGCCATGATGTCGGTGTCGCCGGTGACATAGATCGTGTGACCTTCGGCTTCGATCATGAAGCCCGCGGGCTGGCCTGCATAGACCGGATCGCCGCCCTTGTAGTCGATCGAGGCCGAATGGGTCGCGTTCACCATCGTGACCTTCGCGCCGCCTAGATCGACCGTGCCGCCCTTGCCGAAGCCGACGGTTTCGGCCCCCTCGGCGCCAAGGATGATCGACAATTCGTGAATGCAGTAGATCGGAATGCCCAGTTCCTTCGCGATCGGCACCGCATCGGAGGCGTGATCGCCATGGCCATGGGTCAACAGCAGATGCGTCGCGCCTTTGATAGCTTCGCTGCGCTTATCGTCCGGAAAGACCGGCGAGCCGGTCAGGAACGGGTCGAGCAGGATCACGGCATCGCCGGTTTCGATGCGGAAGCCGGAATGGCCGAGCCAAATGACTTTCATATGGGTTTCCTCCGTTAGGCACTTCGATTGTGACAGGGTGACGTATCAGCACTGTGCAGGTTCCAAGATTAGCGCGCAAATTCGCGTGTGACAGGGCAGGGGCCCGCTGATGCGGGGCGCGGCGCTTGAAAGCCCCAGTGGCTCGGGCTAAACCGCCTTCCAAGACAAGCGGAGAAGCACATGTCCATTGATATCGACACCGCCCGCAAAGTGGCGCATCTGGCCCGGATCCGGGTGCCCGAAGACCATCTGCCCGAGCTCGCGCAGGAGCTGTCCAGCATCCTGACCTTCATGGAGCAGCTCAACGAGGTCGACGTTGAGGGCGTCGAGCCGATGACCTCCGTGACGCCGATGCGCCTCAAGCGCCGCGTCGACGAGGTGACCGATGGCGGTTATCCCGAGAAAATCCTCAAGAACGCCCCCGATGCCCGTGAGGGCTTCTTTGCCGTGCCGAAGGTGGTCGAATGAGCCTGAACAAACTGACGATTGCCGACGCGCGCGATGCGCTGAAGAAGGGCGACGTGACCGCGGTCGAACTGACCGAGTCCTGCCTGAGCGAGATCGAGGGCGCTGGCGCGCTGAACGCTTACGTGCACAAGACCCCCGAGATCGCGCTGGAGCAGGCCAAGGCCGCCGATGCCCGCATCAAGTCGGGCAACGCGCCCGCGATGTGCGGTATCCCGCTGGGCATCAAGGATCTTTTCGCGACCAAGGGCGTGGCGACGCAGGCCGCGTCGAACATCCTCGACGGGTTCAAACCGGAATACGAATCCACCGTCACGCAGAACCTGTGGGACGCGGGCGCGGTCATGCTCGGCAAGCTGTCCATGGACGAATTCGCGATGGGCTCGTCGAACGAGACCGCCTGCTACGGTCCCGCCGTGAACCCGTGGAAGATCGACGACCGGCAACTGACGCCGGGTGGCTCCTCGGGCGGTTCGGCTGCCGCTGTCGCCGCCGACCTGTGCCTTGCCGCGACCGGCACCGATACCGGCGGCTCGATCCGCCAGCCCGCCGCCTTCACCGGCATCGTCGGCATCAAGCCGACCTATGGCCGGGTCTCGCGCTGGGGCGTGGTGGCGTTCGCCTCTTCGCTCGATCAGGCGGGCCCGATGACCAAATCGGTGCGCGACGCGGCGATCATGCTGGGCACGATGTGCTCGCACGACCCGAAGGATTCGACCTCCGCCGATATTCCGGTCCCGGATTTCGAGGCGGCGCTGACCGGCGACATTCGCGGCAAGAAGATCGGTATCCCGAAGGAATACCGCATCGAGGGCATGCCCGCCGAAATCCAGAAGCTCTGGGACGACGGCATCGCGATGATGAAAGATGCGGGCGCCGAGATCGTCGATATCTCGCTTCCGCATACGAAATACGCGCTGCCCGCCTATTACGTCGTGGCCCCGGCGGAAGCCTCGTCGAACCTCGCACGCTATGATGGCGTGCGCTACGGTCACCGCGCCAAGCTCGCGGCGGGCGAGGGCATCGTCGACATGTACGAGAAGACCCGCGCCGAGGGCTTCGGCCCCGAGGTGCAGCGTCGCGTGATGATCGGCACCTATGTGCTGTCGGCAGGCTTCTACGACGCCTATTACAACCGCGCCCGCAAGGTCCGCGCGTTGATCAAGCGCGACTTCGAGCAGGTCTTCGCACAGGGCATCGACTCGATCCTGACGCCCGCCACCCCGTCGGCCGCTTTCGGGCTGGGCGAGATGGACGGCGCCGATCCGGTCGAGATGTATATGCAGGACGTGTTCACCGTGACGGTGAACCTTGCGGGCCTTCCCGGCGTTTCGGTGCCGTGCGGGCTGGACAGCAAGGGTCTTCCGCTGGGGCTGCAACTCATCGGGCGGCCCTGGGAAGAGGGCGATCTGCTGAATCACGCCCATGTCCTCGAACAGGCGGCGGGCTTCGCGGCCAAACCGGAAAAATGGTGGTAACATGAAACAGGCACTCGCGATCCTCGGCGGCGTTCTGGCCCTCTCGGGCTGTATCTCTTCGATCCCCGACAGTGGCCCCGAGGCCCGTCGCGAGGCCGAACTGCGCGGCCAGCCCATCGTGCCGCCTTCGGCGCAGAGCGTTCTGCCGACCGACAACGGTTCGACGAACCCCGACGCGCCCGGCGCACCGCTGAATGCGACCGGCACCGCGATGCCCGGCACGACCAATGCGCTCTCCGCGCCGACGATCGATGCAGGCGGCACCATTGGCGACGACCCGTCGACCTCGGCCTCCAGCTCGAATGGTGGCGACAATAGCGGTGCCGCGATCGGGGCCGATGCGATGGCTGCGCTGCAGGAAACCGACGCGTCGAACAGCACCGCCGGGTCGAGCACCACGGCCAGCTCGCCGGGTTTCGACACCACCGCGTCGAGCAGCCTCGCCACCGCGCCGGTCGCGCAGAACACGATCAGCAATCAGGACAGCTCGGGTCCGAACCTCGCCGCCTATGCGCTGTCGGTGTCGAACCGGCCGGGTGATTCCGTCTACAAGCGGTCGGGCATCAAGCTGACCTCCGCGAGCAAGGCCTGCGCGAAATACGTCTCCGCCGATCAGGCGCAGCGCGCCTTCCTCTCGGCAGGCGGCCCGCAGAAAGACCGGCTGAACCTCGATCCCGATGGCGACGGTTTCGCCTGCGGTTGGGATCCGACACCGTTCCAGACCGCGCGTCAGTGAGCGCCGACTGGCCCTCACCCAATTACGGCCCGCGCCGCGATGGGGCGGTGCCGGAGCTTATCATCATCCACTACACCGCGATGCGGTCCTGCGAGGCCGCGCGCACCCGCCTCTGCCTGCCCGAGGCGGAGGTCTCCGCGCATTGGCTGATCGGGCGTGACGGCTCGGTCGAGCAACTCGTGCCCGAAGAGAAGCGCGCTTGGCATGCGGGTTTGGGGAGCTGGCAGGGTCTGGGCGATGTGAATTCGCGCTCCATCGGGATCGAGTTGGACAATGAAGGCGACCGTCCGTTCCCCGAGCCGCTGATGGCGTCACTGGAAGAGCTGCTGCCGCAGATCATGCGCCGCTGGGCAATCGCGCCGGAAAATGTCATCGGCCATTCGGATTTCGCGCCCGAGCGCAAGATCGACCCGGGGCCACGTTTCGACTGGCACCGCCTCGCGCGGCAGGGCCTGGCGATCTGGCCTGAGCGGAGTGCAGCTGCGCCCGCGGTGGACGCTGAGAGCTTCCTCGCGCTGGCCTCCAACCTCGGCTACCCCGAGGCGCCGCTCGCGACGATCCTGCCCGCCTTCCGCCTGCGTTTTCGTCCGCGCCATGAGGGACCGCTGGATGCGGTCGACATGGCGCTGGTCGCCGATCTGGCGATGCGTTTCGGCGCAGATGGCGGGGCGTGGCGATCAAGCTGAAAGCGAGGAGGGGGCTCTGCCCCCGCTCGCGATGCGAGTCCCCCGGGATATTTCTTCCAAGCCGAAGAGGTGATCAGAGCGCTGCGGCGAGCCGGGTGCCCTGATCGATGGCGCGTTTCGCGTCGAGTTCCGCCGCCACATCCGCGCCGCCGATCACATGCGGGCTACGGCCCGCCGCGATCAGCGCATCGGCCAGCGAGCGGTCCGAGAGTTGGCCTGCGCAGAGCACGACCGTATCGGCCTCGATCAGCGTCGGGTTTTCGCGCGCCTCTCCGAAAGTGACATGCAGCCCCTCGGCGGTGATCTTCTCGTAATTCACGCCGCCGATCATCTTCACGTCCTTCATATGCAGCGCCGCGCGGTGAACCCAGCCCGTGGTCTTGCCGAGGCGGCGGCCGAGTTTTTCCTTCTTGCGCTGCAACAGCGTCACTTCGCGGGCAGGGGCTTCGGGCTCGGGCTTGGTCAGCCCGCCAGGCGTCTGCGCCGGATCGCCGACGCCCCATTCGCGCTTCCATTCTTCCAGATCGAGGGTCGGGCTTTCGGTCACCGTCAGGAATTCGGCCACGTCGAAACCGATGCCGCCCGCGCCGATCACTGCGACGCGTTTGCCGGCGGTGACGCGGCCTTTGAGGATGTCGATATAAGTCACGACCTGCCCGCCCTCGGTCGGGATTTCCGGGTCGCGCGGCTGCACGCCGGTCGCGATGATGATCTCGTCGAAGGGCGCGAGCAATTCGGGCGTGGCGTCGGTTTCCAGCTTCACCGTCACGCCGGTCTTCTCGACCATGGTCTTGAACCAGTCGGTGAGCCCGTGGAATTCCTCCTTGCCGGGGATCGCACGCGCCATCGTCAGCTGCCCGCCGAGTTCAGAGGCGCGGTCGAACAGGGTCACCGCGTGGCCGCGCTCTGCCGCGGTGATCGCGGCAGACAGGCCCGCCGGGCCCGCGCCGACGACGGCGACGGATTTCGGCGCCTCGGTCTTGGTGATGACGATCTCGGTCTCATGGGCGGCGCGCGGATTCACGAGGCAGCTCGAGACCTTGCCCTGGAAGGTGTGGTCCAGGCAGGCCTGGTTGCAGGCGATGCAGGGCGCGATCTCGGCAGCGCGGCCCTCTTTCGCCTTCACTACGAAATCCGCATCGGCGAGGAAGGGACGCGCCATCGACACCATGTCGGCGCAGCCTTCGCCCAGCACCTCTTCTGCGACTTCAGGCGTGTTGATGCGATTGGACGTGATGACCGGGATAGAGACCTCGGGCTTGAGCCGCCCGGTCAGCCAGGTGAAAGCCGCCCGCGGCACCGACGTCACGATGGTCGGCACCCGCGCCTCGTGCCAGCCGATGCCGGTGTTGAGCATCGTGGCGCCCGCCGCCTCGACGGCTTTGGCGAGCGTGACGACCTCTTCCCAGGTCGAGCCGTCGGGGATCAGGTCGATCAGCGAGATACGGAAGATCACAATGAAATCGGGGCCGACCGCTTCGCGCACGCGCTTGACCACTTCGACGGGCAGGCGCATCCGGTTCTCGAACGAGCCGCCCCAACCGTCTTCGCGCTTGTTGGTGTGGCGCACGAGGAACTGGTTGAGGAAATAGCCCTCGGAGCCCATCACCTCGACGCCGTCATAGCCCGCCTCGCGGGCGCGCGCGGCGGCGGTGGCAATGTCGGCGATCTGCTTCTCTATCCCGGCTTCATCGAGCTCTTTCGGTGGGAAGGGGGAGATCGGAGATCTGATGGCCGACGGGGCCACGCAATCGGGGCCATAGGCGTAGCGCCCCGCGTGGAGAATTTGCATCGCGATCCGGCCACCGGCCTCATGCACGCGGTCGGTGATGATGCGGTGATGCGCGATATCCTCGGGGGTGAACAGCCCCGCCGCGCCGGAGAAGACGCCACCTTCATTATTAGGGGCCATGCCGCCCGTCACCATCAGCGCGACACCGCCGCGCGCGCGCTCGGCATAGAACTCGGCCACCGCATTCCAGTCGCCGCGCTCTTCTAGATTGGTGTGCATCGAGCCCATCAGCACGCGGTTCGGCAGCGTCACATGGCCCAGATCGAGCGGCGTGAAGATATGCGGATATTGGCTCATGTAACCCTCCCTGATTTGGCCCGCACTCTGCGGCGCGAGGCCAAGCTTGTCACGTCAAACGCGGCGTCAGAGCGAAAGCGCCACCGTTTCGCAGGGATCACCAACCTGCGGGATTCTCTCCGATTGTTACCCTCGTATTGTCGCCGCGAAGTCTAAATTGCGCCCGATTTCGTGCCGATAAGCGGGAAATAAGAAACAGAAATTACAAGCCGAAGGGTGTTTGGGATGGATCGCCTGACTGAAATGGAAGCCTTTGCCACCGTTGTGGACCAAGGGGGCTTCACCGATGCGGCCAAGAAGATGGGCATCTCCAAATCGGCTGTGTCGAAACATGTCTCGGCGTTGGAGGCGCGCCTCGGCGCACGTCTTCTGAATCGCACCACCCGTCGCGTTTCGCCGACGGAAATCGGGCTGGCCTATTACGACCGCGCGCGTCGTGTTCTCAACGATGCGGGCGAGGCCGATGCGCTGGTCACGTCGATGCAGACGGCGCCGTCTGGGCTGCTGCGCATCTCGGTCGCCACCGATTTCGGTGTGAATCTTCTCTCGCCCGTTCTGGGCGAATTCCTGCAGGAATTTCCCGAAATCACCGTGAATATGGTGCTGAACAACCGCTATGTCGAACTCATCTCCGAAGGGTTCGACATGGCGATCCGCGTCGGCGAACTGGAGGATTCGAGCCTGCGTGCGCGCAAGCTGACCGAGACCTCGCGCCGGATGATCGCCTCGCCGGATTACTTCGAGAAATTCGGTCGCCCCGAGCGGATCGACGATCTCAACGACCACAAGCTGCTGCATTATTCCAACCAGTCGGCGGGCAATGTCTGGAAGCTGACCGCGCCTTCGGGCGAGCGGCGTCAGGTCCGCTCGGCGGGCTGGCTGACGGTCAATGACGGTCAGTCGCTGCTGCATGCTGCAACTGCGGGTCTTGGGATCGCTTACCTGCCGTCCTTCCTTTACGCCGATGCGATGCGCGAAGGGTTGGTGGAAGAGGCGATGCCCGATCTGCCGATGGAGACGCTGGGCATCTATGCGATCTATCCGCCGGGCCGTTTCACGCAGCCGAAAGTGCGCGCCTTCATCGATTTCCTCGCCAAGACCTTCGCCGAGAAGGGCCCCGACAACTGGTGAGAGCGAACTCCCTCCCGCGCCGAGCCATTCAGCCGGCTGGCGCTAACTCCGGGTCGAGGTGAGAACCGCTTCGACCCGTCTGTTTTTCTCGCGTCCCTCTTTGGTCAGGTTGCTTGCGCGCGGGGCGAGGAAACCCGCCCCCTCGGCGCTGACCTGCGACGCCGCCACCCCGTAATCGCCGACCAGCTTCTGCCGTGCCGATTGCGCGCGTTTCTTCGACAGCGCGATATTGGCCGCGAGCGAGCCCACAGCATCGGTATGGCCCACCAGCATCACCTGAAAATCGGGATTGGCCTTGAGGAACTCGGCCAGCGCCTGCAGCGAAGCGAAATCGCCAGAACCGAGCGCAGAGGCGCCGGAGGGAAAGTCGAGATCGTCGAGCGCGACCGAGCCCTGCGCCTCCAGCGTCTGCGCAAGCGCGGAGGGGGCGACGGCCGGCGCATCGGCGCGCGGCAGAATCGGTGCGGTTTGCGGCGGGGCGAGCGGATCATCGGGCTGAGCAGGCGTGACGTCTTGCACCCGCATCTCGGTTACCTGAATGAAGCCCGACTCGGACGAGCGCGACACGGTAATTCCGAAATAATCGGTCCCCTTGCGCGCCGCGATATAGCGGAAGTCGCCCAGATCGACATGCATCGCGGGCTCTGACAGCAGGTCGAGCGCGTAGCGGAAATCGAACCCGCCGCAGGCCTGCGTGTCGCATTCATAGAGGATGTCGTAGCCCGCCTGTTCGAGCTGATCGCGCAGGGGCGCGAGGATTTGCAGCGTCGTGTTCTGATTGGCGCGCAGCTGATAGGCGGTGTCGGAGCGCGCGCCTTCCAGATCGCGGGTCTCGAGCTGACCCTCCTGCCACGGCCCGACCGCCAACTGGTAGCTGGTGGCGGGGCTTGTCTCCTGCGCGGATTGGGTGGCGCCTGCGGGCAGTTGCAGATCAGACGCGGCCTGCACCGCGTGGGACAGGGTGACGGCCAGCAGACCGGCCAGCAGGAGGATCGCCCGGCGGGTCATGCCACCTCCGGCGCGCGGCGATAGTGATATTGCGCGCGCACTTCCATACCGAAGCTTTCGGCGAGCGTGTTCGAGGCGTCATTGGCGAGCGTCGTGATCATCTCGAACCGCTCGGCCCCGGTCTCGGCGGCCCAGCGAGCGCCCTCATAGATCATCTCGCGCGCGAGGCTCATCCGGCGGTATTTTGGGGCGACGGCGAGCGCATGGAGCATCGCCGCCCCCTCGTAGAGACCGATATAGGCAACGCCTGCGGCCCGGTCGTCTTTGCGGCCCAGCACGCAGGTTTTCGGCACCTCGGCGCGATCCATGATCGCCTGACGCTCGGGGCCGACATCGAGCTCGGTCCACAGGTCGCGGGCGATCTGAAGCGGCGGCCAATGGGCGAAAGCGGTCACGGGCGGCACCTCGCCCTGCATCGCGGCGATCGGAGCCGACCAGATCCGCACCGGGTCATAGGATTCGTAGCCGCGCGCCTCCAGAACCGCATCCAAGGCCTCGTCGCCTGCGCGTATCATGAAGCGCGGGCGCTGGCCCAAGGCGCGATGCGCAGCTTCGGCGGCCGGAATGTCGGCCTGCTCGAGCGGCACTTCCAACGTCGCGCAGCTGACGCGCGAGCCGCCGCCTTGTCCGTCACGGATCAGAAATCCGCCCGCACGGCGATATTCGGCTGCGGGCCAGGTCGCGTCGATGATCGCGTAGGCGTCGATCATGTGCCCTCCGGGAAGGCGGTTTTCAGCTCGGCGAAGCCCGCGTCGACCTGAACGGGATCGGTGCCGCGCAGCACGAGATTGGTGCCGTAACGGCCCTCCTGCACGAAGGGATAGGAGCCGATCGAGAGGTCCGGGTAGCGACCCGCCAGCGCGCGCAGATCGTCGGCCACCGAGGCTTCCGCGCGCAGCACCTGCAGGCTGCGCGAGATCATCGGCGCGCCGCCGGTGAGTTTCGGCAAGAGCCCCTCGACCATCGCCTGAAAGATGTTCGGCACGCCCGCCATCACATGGACATTGCCCAGCGAGAAGCCCGGCGCGGCAGAGACCGGGTTCTCGATCAAAACCGCCCCGTCGGGGATACGCGCCATGCGCAGCCGCGCGGCGGTGAACTCGGTGTCGCGGGCTGCATAATGCGCGGCAAGGATCGCCTTGGCATCCTCGCGCACGTCGAGCTTGGCGCCCATCGCCTCGGCCACCGCATCGGCGGTGATGTCGTCATGGGTCGGGCCAATTCCGCCGCTCGTAAAAAGGTGATCATGGGCTGCCGAGAGCTCTCGCACCGCGGCCACGATCACTTCGTTATCGTCAGGCACCACGCGGATTTCGCGGCAGGTGATTCCGCGCTCGACCAGCTGTCCGGCCAGATAATGCGCGTTTCCCTCGCGGGTGCGCCCCGAGAGGATTTCATCGCCGATGATCAGGATCGCTGCGGTGGGATTTGGCATGTTTCTGGCTCCTTTCGACTTGGTATAGGGCGCGGAACGGGGCGCGAAAAGCCCGGGCACTGGCCAAGCCCCGCTTTTGTGACTATCTAAAGGCCGAAACCCTTAAGGAGCAGACCGTTGGACGATACTCAGGGCCGCACCACGAAGGACGGAATCCGGATCTACGATCAGAGCGATTTTGCGGGAATGCGCGCCTCCTCGCAGGTGACGGCGCAGATCCTCGACGAAGTCGCCGATCTGGTGGAACCGGGGGTCACGACCGCAGTACTCGACGCCTTCATCGAACGCCGTGTGGGCGAGCTGGGCGCCACCTCGGCGACCATCGGCTATCGCGGCTATCAGCACGCGAGCTGCATCTCGGTGAACCATGTCGTCTGCCACGGCATCCCGGGCGACAAGAAGCTGAAGGACGGCGATATCATCAATATCGACGTGACCGTGATCCTCGACGGCTGGTTCGGGGACAGCTCGCGCATGTATGTCGCGGGCAATCTGAGCCGCAAGGCCGAGCGTCTGATTCAGGTCACCCATGACTCGCTCATGGTCGGCATCGAGCAGGTGAAGCCCGGCAACACCTTTGGCGATATCGGTCATGCGATCCAGAAATTCGTCGAAAGCAACCGCATGTCGGTGGTGCGCGATTTCTGCGGCCACGGCGTGGGCAAGGTCTTCCACGCGCCGCCGAACGTGCTGCATTACGGGCGCGCGGGCACCGGCGCGATGCTCGAAGAGGGTATGATCTTCACGATCGAGCCGATGGTGAATCTGGGCCGCCCCGAGACCAAGGTTCTGGCCGACGACTGGACCGCCGTGACGCGGGACAAGTCGCTGTCGGCGCAGTTCGAGCATTCGGTGGGCGTGACCGCCGATGGTTGCGAGATCTTCACCACTTCGCCGGCGGGACGCTTCCACCCGACCTGGCGCTAAGGTTCAGTCGTTAGTGGGGGCGCTGCCCCCGCTGGCTGCGTCACAGCCCTACGCTTGCGCTTCGGGCGTTCGCCGGGGCGTCCTTCCACTGGAAGGCCGCTGATCCCGGCTCACCCCGGGATATTTCCGCCAAGCCGAAGATCAGGGATCGAGGCCGATGAGCCGCGGCACCTGAGCCATGTCGGTGAACAGTTCCGCCCCTTCCGCCGCAAGCCGCGGGTTATCGCCTTTCGGGGAATAGCCGAGGCAGCGCATGCCCGCGTTTTTCGCCGCCCGCGCGCCTGTGGCGCTATCTTCGATCACCACGCAGGCGCTCGGGTCAGCGCCCAGATGGCGCGCGGCATGGATGTAGAGATCGGGCTTCGGCTTGGGCAGTCCCATGTCCTGCCCCGAGAACAGCAGCCCTTCGAGCCGCGTGCGGATATCCGGGTGCTGCCCGAGCGTCGCCTCCATCTTCGCCTGCCGTCCGTTCGAGCCGACCGCGAAGGGAATTCCCTCAGCATCGAGCCGCGCGAGAAGGCGCGGGATGCCGGGCATCAGATCGGTCCCCTCGCGCAGCCGGGCGTAGAGCCCCTCGTAATAGCTATCGACCCAGCCCTCGGGCAGATCGGCCCCATGCGCGCGGCCCCATTGATAGACATTCTCGATGGTGGAACCGATGAAGGCGTCTTCCAGTTCGGAGATCGTCTTATGCACGCCGTAGCGGGCGAATTCTTCCTGGATCAGGTCGAAGGTCGCGGGCTCGCTGTCGACGAGCACACCGTCGCAATCGAACAGGACGGCATGGGGGATCTTCGGGTGGTGCGTCATTCAGACATCCTGGCAAGGGTTACGAGCGTGTCGCCATAACGGCGCTGGTCGAGCTGTTCGAGGGCGGCGGGCAGGATCGGCTGGGTGTTCTCTTCCCAAACGATCATCGCGCTCGGAGCGATCCATCCATTCTCGAGACAGGAGGCGAGGGCGCGTTCGCCCAGCCCCATCCCGTAGGGCGGATCGAGGAAGATCAGATCGTAGCCTGGGCCGCGATTGGGGCCCATATTGGTTGCATCGCGCCGCCAGACATCGGTGACGCCCATCGCGCGCATCGCCTCGATATTGCGGCGCAGAAGTGCGCGGGCGGCTGTGCCGTCATCGACGAAAGCCACGCGGGCCGCGCCGCGCGACAGAGCTTCCAGCCCCAGCGCGCCGGTGCCTGCGAAGAGATCGAGCACCCGCGCCTCGGGTACCGGATTGCCATGCCCGCCATTGGTCAGCAGGTTGAAGATCGACTCGCGCACGCGGTCGGTCGTGGGGCGCAGATGCGCATCCATGTCGCCCGCACCCACATCCGCCAGTTTCAGCCCGCGTTTCGCCCCTCCGATAATTCTCATTTCATCAGGGCTTTCAGCTCTGCCGTGGTCTCGACCGCCTCGGGCGTCACGGGTTTGCCCGCTTCGATCAGGCGTTTGCCGACCATATAGGCGCGCGCATCGTTGATTGCGTCTACCGCGATCAGGCGGCCTGCGCGGAAATACCAGAAGCTGCTGCCTTCGTCGCTGCGGCTGACGACCTGATCGTAGCCCGCATTGAGCCCGGCGATCTGCAGCTTCGCGTCGAACTGATCCGACCAGAACCACGGTTTTGGGGCATAGGCGCGGCCTGCGCCCAGCATGTTCTCGGCGACCAGCTCGCCCATGTCGATCGCGTTGCCGACGGATTCGAGGCGGATACGTCCCTCGGCCCCGGGGAAGGAGGCGCAATCGCCCGCCGCCCAGATATGGGGCGCGGAGGTGCGGCCCTGCGCGTCGGCGGCGATGCCGTTTTCGCAATGGATACCGGCTTCGCGGGCGACCTCTTCGTCGGGGGTGATGCCGATGCCGACGATCACGAAATCGGCAGGCAACTCGCGCCCGTCCTCGAGGATCGCGCCGGTGACGGCCTCCTCGCCGGTCAGTCGCGTCAGACCGACCCCTTCGAGGATTTCGACGCCACGCTCGCGATGCAATGCGCGGATCGCGTCTGCAGTTTCTTCGCAGGCGACGCGGCCGAGAATGCGCGGGGCGGCCTCGACCAGCGTGACCTCGAGGCCGAGCTTGCGCGCGACTGCCGCTGCTTCCAGCCCGATATAGCCGCCGCCGACCACTACGAGCCGTTTGCCTTCTGTGAAATGAGGCTGCATCCGGTCGACATCGGCGAGGTTGCGCACGGTGAAGACATTGCCCAGATCGCCACCGATCGCAGCGGGCAGACGGCGCGGCGTGGCCCCGGTGCAGAGCGCGAGTTCGGCATAATCCAGCGTCTCGCCATCTAACAGGGTGACCGTCTGCGCCTCGGCGTCGATCGCGGTGACGGAGGTGCCGAGCCGCAGCGTGATGTCGTTCTCCTGCCACCAGTCGGGGGCGCGCAGCGTCAGGCGCTCCAGCTCCATATCGCCCAGCAGATAGGCTTTCGACAGGGGTGGGCGCTGGTAGGGCTGAATGGGCTCCGAGCCGATCACGGTGATCGCCCCGTCAAATTTCAGCGCCCGCAGTTTCGCGGCCATAGAGGCTGCGGCCTGTCCCGCGCCGACGATCACTATTCCGCTCATAACTTTCTCCACTGGCCCGGCTCGCGCCTGACCCTATATCGACGGGCGGAACAAGTGCAACGCGAACAAATCGGAGCTTTCTATGACCTTAACGACCGGCGACGTACTTCCCGGCGCGACTTTCCTCGCCGTGGGCGATGAAGGGCCGCAACCCGTGAGCCTTGGCGACAAGATGAAGGGCCGCAAGATCGTGATCTTCGCCGTGCCGGGCGCCTATACCGGCGTCTGCACCACCGCCCATGTGCCCAGCTTCATCCGCACCAAGGACCAATTCGCCGAAAAGGGCGTGGACGAGATCATCTGCGTCTCGGTCAACGATCCCTTCGTCATGCAGGCCTGGGGCGAGGCAACGGGCGCGACCGATGCAGGGCTGACCATGCTGGCCGACCCGGAAGCCGCCTTCACGCAGGCGATCGAGATGGACTTCACCGCGCCGCCCGCGGGTCTCATCAACCGCTCGAAACGCTACGCGATGCTCGTCGAGGATGGTGTGGTCAAGCACCTGAATGTCGAGGAAAGCCCCGGCACCTGCGAGGCCTCGGCAGGCGAGGGCCTTCTCGCGGAACTCTGATCCGCCGCCCTGACAAAATGAAAACGCCCGGCCAAGGAGCCGGGCGTTTTTCGATTAGTCGTCGTCTTTTTCGACCGGTTCGGTCAGTCGCATCACCGGGCGTCCGATATCGCGGTCGACCTCGGCCACGCCCTCGGCCAGCGAATCCAGCGCGCCTGCCAGTTCGATATCGAGGACGCTGACGCCGCCGCAATCATGGGTGGTCAGCGTGATCTCGAGCTTGTTGTAGACATTGCGCCAGTCGGGATGGTGATCCATCTTCTCGGCGCAGAGCGCGGCTTGGCTCATGAACCCCCAAGCGGCGGAGAAATCCTTGAACAGAAGCCGCTTGATCAGGGCATCCTGCCCGTCGGCCGCGCGCCATCCGGTGTCTTCAAGCGCGCTGAGCAGCGCCTTGCGTTCCTCGGGTTCGAGCTTCGATGTCATCGCTTACTCCCTGATGCGTTAAGCTGGCCCGCAGCCTTGCAGCCCCGGGCCGCCAGTTCAAGCGGCACCGCTTTCGCGGGTCACGCTGCGGGTCTCGATTTTCGGCACCTGCACCACTTCAAGCGTACGCGTGGGGAAGGGGATGCCGATATCGTTCGCGTCGAACTCCACCTTGATCTTGCGGGTATATTCCGCCTGAAGTCCCCAGAAATCTTCCGTCTTGGCCCAGACGCGGAAGGTGAAATCGACCGAGCTGTCGCCCAGTTGCTTCACCCGGATCACGGGCGCGGGCTCCGGCAGGGCGCGCGGATCGGAGAGCGAGATATTCTCCAGCACTTCCTGCGTTTTCTTCAGGTCCGCGTCATAGGCGACGCCGATGGTGAGATCCATCATCCGTGTCGGGTTGGCGGAGAAATTGGTGATCGCGCTCGACCAGATATCGCTGTTGGGCACGATGATCTGGATGCCGTCATAGGTCGTCAGCACCGTGTAGAAGAGCTGGATCTCGGTCACCGTGCCGCTTTCCGAGCCCGCCGCGATGAAATCGCCTTGGCGGAACGGGCGGAACAGAATGATCATCACGCCCGCGGCAAGGTTCGACAGCGTGCCTTGCAGCGCGAGACCGATAGCCAGACCGGCGGCACCGACAAGGGCGGCCAGCGAGGTGGTCTGAATACCGAAGCGGTTGAGGATGAAGATCACCCCGATCGCGAGGATCAGGTATTTCACCATATTGCCGAGGAAGCCGAAGAGCGTGTCGTCCAGCCGTTTGTAGCGCTGCGACAGCGCCACGATGCGCCGTTTGGCCCAAGCCGAGATCGCCATCGCGACCAGCAGGATCACCAGCGCAGCCACCACATTCACCGCAACCATGATGGCCGCATCGATCCGATCCTGCGTCAGCCACGCGCTGACATCGGTCAGGTCATTCAAATTCATTCATCGCTCCCGCTCAAACGTCTTTGACATCGTTACTTATCACGCCTGCTCGTCGCTTCCACCCGAGGGGGCTCGGAACGGGCCCATTTCGGTGAGAACCTCGATATCTTCGTCCACGGCGGCGCGTTCGGCCTCCAGATACTCCGCGACCGCCCCGCGCAGACCTTCATGGCCGATCCAATGCGCGGAATAGGTCGGAACGGGCAGGTAGCCGCGCGCCAGCTTATGTTCGCCCTGCGCCCCGGCCTCGACCCGGCTCAGCTTGTGCGCGATCGCGTAATCGACCGCCTGATGGTAGCAAAGCTCGAAGTGCAGGAAGGGGTGATCCTCGATACAGCCCCAATAGCGCCCGAACAGCGCATCGCGCCCGATCAGGTTCAGCGCGCCCGCAATCGGGCGGTCTCCGTTCATCGCAAGCACCAGAAGCACGTCGTCGCGCATCTCGTGCAGAAGATCGAAGAAGGCGCGGCTCAGGTACGGGCGGCCCCATTTCCGCGCGCCAGTGTCCTGATAGAACTGCCAGAACGCATCCCAATGCTCGGGCCGGATATCGTCGCCGGTCAGCTGCACGATCTCACCGCCGAAGGCCTGCGCCCGCTGGCGTTCCTTGCGCAGCGTCTTGCGCTTGCGCGAGCTGAGTTCGCCAAGGAACTGGTCGAAGCTCTCGTAGCCCTCGTTGAACCAGTGAAATTGTTGCCCGATCCGCGGCAGCCAACCCGCCTCGGCGGCAAGCTCCGCCTCGTACTCGGTGCAGAAAGTCATATGAACCGACGAGACCCCGGCTCCTTCGGCGATCTGAGCCATCCCGGCCAGCAGCGCGCGGCCCCCGGCCTCTTCCAGCCCCGGCAGAACCAGCAGCCGCCGCCCGGCCACGGGGGTGAAGGGCACCGCGCATTGCAGCTTGGGGTAATAGCGCCCGCCCGCGCGCTCATACGCATCGGCCCAGCCGTGATCGAAGACATATTCGCCCTGACTGTGCGATTTCACGTAGAGCGGCGCCACGCCGATGATCCGGTCGCCCATCCGCGCCACGAGATGCCGTGCGTCCCAGCCCGTGCCCGGCCCGACCGAGCCGGAGGCCTCGAGGGCGGCAAGAAACCGATGCGTGGTAAACGGGTCGAACGCCCGCTCCCCATCCCCGATTTCGGGGCAGGCGCAGGCGTTCCAGTCTTCTTCACTTATTTCGGAAATATCCGAATAAAGCGTGATTTCAACGCTTTGATCCATTTTATCCTGGGTGGTTAGGCCATCCTTTGCCTGAATCTGTACCCTGAGCGCGCGGCGTCAAGCCGGAAGCGCCGAGAGGTAGCCCTCGAAGGTCACGTTATCGGCCACCCGACGCGCCAGCGCCTCCTCGTCGACCGAGCGGATCGTCCAGCACAGAACAGGCACGCCGAGCGATTTCAGCTCGGTCACCCGCAGCGCGTTCAGGTCCTTCGCCTCATGCGAGATGAAGGCCGCGCCGACACGCTCGAAATCGGGAATATGGCGCAGTTCGTCGCCGCGGGCCGCAGGCAGAAGCGCCCAGTCATTGGGCTGATAGGCCGAGGTCGTCAGCCCGACCGGAACACCGGGGGCCAGGTCGCCGAATGCCGCCACCGCATGGGGGTTGAAAGACATCACCGCGACCGGACCTTCATAGTCGCGCAGCAACAGCGCCGTCGCCTCTTCCAGCGGGCCGATCTGCTGGCCGAGCGCGCCGTCCTGATCCTTGATCTCGACCAGAAGCGGTACCTGACCGTCCACGATCTTCAGCACTTCGGCGAGGGTCGGAATGCCTTCCTGCGTGCCGCTCAGATGGATCGCGCCAAGCTCTGCCGACGTGCGCTGGCGCACCGGGCCGCGCTCTGCGGTCAGCCGGTCCAGCGCGTAGTCGTGAAACACCATCGGCACGCCATCGGCCGAAAGTTGCACGTCGATCTCGATCCCGTAGCCCGCCGCGATAGCCGCGCGGATTGCGCCACGGCTGTTTTCGGGGCGGCCGAGCGTGTAGTCGTGCAGCGCCCGATGCGCGATCGGAAGCCGGAGAAAATCAGGATGCAATGCCATCACGCGACCTCGAAAATCGCCTCGATTTCGACCGCGACGCCCATCGGCAGCGAGGCCGCCGAGACCGCCGAACGCGCGTGACGCCCGGCGTCGCCGAAGACCTCTACCATCAGGTCCGAACAGCCGTTCACGACCTTGGGCTGATCGGTGAAATCGGCGGTGGAGTTCACGAAACCGACCAGCTTCACCACGCGGAGCTTGTCGAGATCGCCAATCGCCGCTTTCGCCTGCGCGATCAGCGCCAGCCCGCAGAACCGCGCCGCCATCGCGCCCTCTTCGACATCCATCCCGTCGCCGAGCTTGCCGCGGATCAGCCCCTCGGGCCCGTTCGAGATCTGTCCCGAGACGAACAGTTGATTGCCGGTGCGCACGAAGGGCACGTAATTCGCCGCCGGTGCCGGGGCGTCGGGAAGGTGAATTCCCAGCTCTTCGAGACGTGCTTCGATCTTGGCCATTGCGCCCTCCATGAAATTTCGCGGCGAGGCTAGGCGCGCGCCTGTTTCCCCGCAAGCGGATTCGCGTCTCTTCTTCTTGATCGAAATATCCCGGGGGCGCGATAGCGCAGGGCAGCGCCCCTCACCATTACGCCACCAGCGCTTCGGCCTTTTTCAGATCGACCGAAACGAGCTGGCTCACGCCCTGCTCCTGCATCGTCACCCCGAACAGCCGGTCCATCCGCGCCATCGTCACCGCGTGGTGGGTGATGATCAGGAAGCGCGTATCGGTGCGACGCGTCATCTCGTCGAGCAGGTCGCAGAAGCGCGTCACGTTCGCATCATCGAGCGGTGCGTCGACCTCGTCGAGCACGCAGATCGGGGCGGGGTTGGCCATGAAGACCGCGAAGATCAGCGCCATCGCGGTCAGAGTCTGCTCACCGCCTGACAGCAGCGACAGCGTGGACAGCTTCTTGCCCGGCGGTTGGCACATGATCTCGAGACCGGCTTCCAGCGGGTCGTCGCTTTCGACCAGCTGCAGGTTCGCCGAGCCGCCGCCGAAGAGGTGGGTGAACAGCGTGCGGAAGTTCTCGTTCACCTGCTCGAACGCGGTCAGAAGACGCTCGCGCCCTTCGCGGTTGAGCCCCGAAATCCCGGCGCGCAGCTTGCGGATCGCCTCTTCGAGATCGGATTTCTCCTGCACCAGCGTGTCATGTTCTTCCTGCACCTCGCGGGCATCTTCCTCAGCGCGCAGGTTCACCGCACCAAGGCTCTCGCGCAGCCGCTTGAGCCGGTTCACTTCCGCGTCGAGCTTTTCCGCGTCGGGCATCTTCTCGGGATCGGCGTCGAGGCTCTCCAGCAGATCCTGCGGCGACTTCTCGGTCTCCTCCAGAATACGTTCGGCGGCATAGGCGACGGTTTCACGGGCCGCATCGACGCGGGCCTCGGCACGGGCGCGGGCTTCGCGCGCCTCACCAGCCAGACGCTCGGCCTCGCGCTCGGCCAGCTGCGCCTCGCGCAGGGCGCTTTCCGCACCCGACAGCTTGTCCGATGCCTCGGCCTGACGCGCTTCGGCGGTGGCGATGGCCTCCGACAGCTCGGCGCGTTTCGCGGCCAGTTCCTCGGGCGCGGCGGAGGCGTCCTTCAGCTCCGCTTCGCTCTCGATCTTGCGGGTTTCCAGCTCGGCAGAGCGTTTCTCAGCGGTCTCCAGCCGGTGCCGCCAGCCAGAGATTTCCTTGGTGATCTCCTGCCGACGCTTCAGCCGGGCCTCGCCCTCCCGACGGATTTCGTCATGGGCGGAGCGCTTGGTCATCATCGTCATTCGCGCCGCTTCGACGGTCATCTTCACCGCCTCGACGTCGCCGCGCGCGGCGTCCAGATCGGGCAGGGAGGATTGCGCATTCTCCGCTTCGCGTAGCGCCATCCGCGCGCTGCCAGCCTCTTCCTCGTGGCGGGCGACGGCGAGCTGGGCGCTTTCCAGCTTGGAACTGGCGATCGAGCGATCGGCCTCGGCCCGGCTGAGCGCGCGGCCCGCTTCGGCCAGACGGCGATCCGCGTCACGGCGCGCCTCGCGCGCGGCGGCATCGGCGCGGGTGGCCTCGGCCAGCGCGGCGGTCAACGCCTCATGGGCGGATTTTGCGCCCGAAGCGCGCGCCTCGGCCTCTTCCAGATCGCGCTTCAACTCCACCAGACGGTTGAGCTGTTGCAGGCGTAAGGCTGCGGCGGTCGGCGCATCCTCGGCGCCTGCGCGGTAGCCGTCCCAGCGCCACAGATCGCCCTCGGTCGAGACGAGGCGCTGGCCGGGGGCCAGTTGATCCTGCAGCCGCACGCCCTCGTCGTAATCCTCGACCAGACCGATCTGCGAAATCCGGCGGACCAGCACATCGGGCACATCGACATAGGCCGAGAGCGGCTCGACGCCGACGGGCAGGGGCTGCGGCGCGGGATAGTCGGGCAGGGCTTGCCAGCCGGTCGCGTCATCCTCGCCCACTTCCGGCGCGCGCAGGTCATCGGCGAGAGCGGCACCGAGCGCCGCCTCGTAGCCGCGATCCACCCGGACGCGGTCGAGAATCTGCTGGCCGTTGGAGGCTTCGCGCTCGACCAGACGCGCGAGCGCCGACACCTCGGCCCGCAAGGCCCCCGCTTCGCCCTCGGCCTCCGAGCGCGCCGCCCGGGCCGCGCTTTCGCGGCCCTGCGCCTCGGCGCGCGCGTCATCGGCTTGGCCGAGCGCTTCCTCGGCGGCTTCGGCGGCGGCCTGCGCCTGTGTCTGAGCGCCTTCGGCCGCCTCGAATTCGGTGTTCGCCTTCGCAAGCGCGGCGGCAGCGGCCTCAGCGGATTGCTTCGCCTGCGCCGCGGCGGCTTCGGATTTCTCGGCCGTTGCGCGGTTGTCGGTGACGAGGCGCTGGGACGACTGGTGGCGGGCCGCAAGCCGCGCGACATCCTCGGTCAGTTCCGAAAGTTGCGCCTCGCGCTCCTGCAAAATCTGCGCTGCCTCATGGGCTGCATCGACCGCCGCCGCCAGCTTGTCTTCATGCCCTTCGGAGGCTTTCGCGATCTGCGCCTGCTCCCATTCGAGCCGTCCGATCGTCTCGCCCGCATCGCGGTTGAGACCCGCTTCGCGCTCCATGTCGCGCACGAGCTGCTCGATCCGCGCCTTCAGCGTCTCGATCCGCGCGATCGCCTGATCTTCCTGATCCGAGAGCGCGTCGCGCTGCACGGTGAGGCGTTGTAAGATCGCGCCTGCAATGGCTTCTTCCTCGCGCAGCGGCGGCAATGCGTCTTCCTTGCCCTGCCGGGCCTTGGCGGATTCGCGGGAGGCTTTCTCGGCCTGCGCGGCCCCGGCGACCTTCTCGCGATGCGCCTCTTCGGCGGTGGTGCGGGCCAGGTCGGCCTCGCGCCAGCGGCGATACAGCAGCATCCCCTCGGCGCGGCGCAGCTCTTCGCCGATGGTGCGGTAGCGCGCGGCCTGGCGCGCCTGCCGGGCGAGGGTGGCCAGTTGCGAGGCGAGTTGCTCGATCACGTCATCGACGCGGGTCAAGTTCTGTTCGGCGCCGTTCAGCTTCAACTCCGCTTCGTGGCGGCGCTGATAGAGGCCCGAGATCCCGGCGGCTTCCTCGAGGATACGGCGGCGGTTCTTCGGTTTGGCGTTGATCAGTTCGGAAATCTGGCCCTGCCGCACGAGCGCGGGCGAATGCGCGCCGGTCGAGGCGTCGGCGAACAGCATCTGCACGTCGCGGGCGCGCACGTCCTTGGAGTTCACCTTATACGCGGAGCCCGCATCGCGGGTGATCCGGCGCACAATCTCCAGCCCGTCGCTGTCGTTGAACCCCGAGGGCGCGAGGCGCTCGGTATTGTCGATCTGCAACGCGACTTCCGCGAAATTGCGCGCGCCGCGCGACGAGGCGCCTGCGAAGATCACGTCTTCCATCCCGCCGCCGCGCATCGCCGAGGGGCGGTTCTCGCCCATCACCCAGCGCAGCGCTTCCAGGAGGTTCGACTTGCCGCAACCATTGGGCCCGACGACGCCGGTCAGCCCGTCATGGATCACGAGATCCGTGGGGTCCACGAAGCTCTTGAAACCGTTGAGACGTAGCCGAGAGAAGCGCAATTGCCGAACTTTCCGAATCTGACCGAGTTCTGAGAAGTGTCCGTAGAGCAGGCCTGCGAGTCAATGGGAAGACACCGCATCTGGCTATGATGGGGCTGTTATCCACAATATATTGGCGCATTCTTGCGCAGGTATCGGGGGTGCGAGATACCCGTCGACGCAGTCGGGTATGCACCTCCGCTGTCTTTTCCTTTTGATCGCGGAGGCTTAGCATCAGGTGCGTCCCAAGGAGCCGTCCGATGATCCCAGCCCTGTCCCTGATCCTCGCCTGCCAACTCGCTGGCGAGATCCTGTCCCGCGCCTTGCAGCTGCCGCTTCCCGGACCGGTTCTGGGGATGATCTTCCTGCTGATCGCAATGAGCGTCTCGGGCAAGGTGCAGCAGATCGTGCGCCCCACGGGCCAATTCGTGTTGCAACACCTGTCGCTTCTCTTCGTGCCTGCGGGCGTGGGGATCGTCGCGCATCTTGGTGCGTTGCGCGAGCATGGGATGGGGCTGGCGGTGGCGCTGGTGGTGTCGACGATGTTGGCGATCGTGGTGGGCGCGGCGGCCTTCGTCGCGGTGGCGAAGCTGACCCGGAGCGATGTCGATGACTGATCCGTTCAAGCTCTGGTCCTATCTTTCCTCCGAACCGCTCTTGTGGCTGTGGGCGACGCTGATCGCCTATTGGATCGGGGATACGATCTTCAGGCGCGTGAACCGCAGCCCCTTCGCCAATCCGGTGATGATCGCCGTGGTGATCCTCGGCGCGGTGCTCCTGATGACCGGCACGCCCTATCAGCGTTATTTCGACGGGGCGCAATTCGTTCACTTCATGCTGGGCCCGGCGACGGTCTGTCTTGCGGTGCCGCTGCATGCGAACCTGCCCAAGGTGAAACGCGCGCTTCTGCCGATCGCGGCGGGTCTGGCGGCGGGGTCGGTCACGGCCATCGTCTCGGTTCTGGCGATTGCAAAGGCGATGGGCGCGGGGCCTGAACTGCTCGCCTCGCTCGCGCCGAAATCGGTGACGGCCCCGGTGGCTATCGGGATTTCGCAATCGCTTGGTGGCGAGCCGTCGCTGACGGCGGCGCTGGTGATCCTCACTGGGATGATCGGGGCGATCACGGTGACGCCAATGCTCAACCTGCTGGGCTTTCGCGACTGGCGGGCGCGGGGCTTCGCGGTGGGCGTCGCGGCGCATGGGATCGGCACGGCGCGCGCCTTTCAGGTGCATGAGACTGCGGGCGCGTTTGCGTCCATCGGCATGGGGCTGAACGCGGTGCTGACCGCCTTCCTCGCGCCGGTGGTGCTGAGCTACTTCGGTTAATCGACTTCCGTCAGTATTGGCGCGGCGGGCGCGCCTTGTAGACCGGAAGCTTCCAGCCGAAACGCAGCGATCCGGCCCGCAGCGCAAAGGTCACCCCGCCGCAGATCAACAGCGCGATCAGCGTATCCGCCCCGAGGGCCGTCGCGATCACCGCGCTCATGGCCCCCGCAAACGCGCAGGAGAGATAAAGCTCGCCCTGTTTGAGCACCAGCGGCACCTCGTTGCAGACCACGTCGCGCATCAGGCCGCCGAACGTGCCGGTGGCGATGCCCATGATCAGGACGATCACCGGGCCATGCTCCAGCCGCATCGTGATCGCCACGCCCGCAGGCACCGCGACCGCCAAGGCGCAGGCGTCGAGCCACAGCAGCGCGCGGTAGCGGCTTTCCAAAAGATGCGCGGTGAAGAAGACAACCACCGCCGCACCTGCCGCGATCAGCACATAGGTCGGGTCGCCGACCCAGAAGACCGGGTCGCGGCCCAGAAGCAGATCGCGCAGGGTGCCGCCGCCGATAGCGGTCAGCGCGGCAATGAAGATGAAGCCAACGAGATCGAGTTGCTGGCGCGAGGCGACCAGCGCCCCGGTCAGCGCGAAGACCAGCACCGAGGCGTAATCCAGCGCCGCGCCCAAGGGAAACTCCCCGAGCCAGTCGGGCAGGGCGGTCATTTTTGCTTGGCCGGTTTGAAGGGCTCCATCCCGGCGCGAGCCAGCTCGTCGGCGCGCTCGTTCTCGGGGTGGCCCGCATGGCCCTTGATCCATTCCCACGTCACGTGGTGGCGGCGCTGCGCCTCGTCGAGCCGCTGCCAGAGATCGACATTCTTCACCGGCTTCTTCGCCGCGGTTTTCCAGCCGTTGCGCTTCCAGCCGTGGATCCAGCCGGTGACGCCGTTCTTCACGTAAGCGGAGTCGGTGGTGATCGTGATCGCGGTGTCGCGGGTCAGGGTCTCCAGCGCGTTGATCGCGGCCAGAAGCTCCATCCGGTTATTCGTGGTCTCGGCCTCGCCGCCCTTCAGCTCGCGCTCCTTGACGACGCTTTCACCGTCCATCGCGCGCATCAAGACACCCCAGCCGCCGGGGCCGGGATTGCCGCTGCAGGCGCCATCCGTCCATGCGTAAAGCTCAGGCATCGAGACCCACGTAGCCGTCGAGCGCTGCGATCCGGTCGAGCCAGCGGCGCAGCGCCGGGAAGGGCTCGAGATCATAACCGCCGCGGGTCTCGGCGGTATGGGTGTAGGCGTAAAGACAGATATCGGCGAGGCTCATCGTGTCGCCGGCCAGCCAATCGGCCTGCTCCAGCCGCTGCTCCATGATGCCCAGCAGGACGTGGCCGCGCACTTCCAGCGCGTCCAGCGTCTCCTGCGTGCGCTCATGGGCGCGATGCGGATAGCACAGGATCGCGGCGCGCACGGCGATGACGCCCTCGTGCTGGTTCTGCTCCCAGAACATCCACGACAGCATCTGCGCCCGGACGAAACGATCCTCAGGGATAAAGCGCGAGCCCTCGCCGAGATAGGTCAGGATCGCGTTGGACTCCGCGAGCACCCGCCCGTCGTCGAGATGCAGCGCCGGCGCCCGGCCGAAGGGCAGCGCGCCGCTTTCATGAGCTTCGGCCAAGGCGTCGGTGTCATACTCGACATCGATCTTGTCGTAGCTCTGGCCCAGCAGCGCCATCAGCAGACGCACCTTGTAGCTGTTGCCCGAGGAGGGCATCGAATAAAGCTTCATCTCGTTACGTCCTTACAAGCGCGATCAGGCAGGCGACGACGACGACGGTCAGGCCGATGCGCAGTTTGAGCCACCAGCGCGGCGTATGGCCGAATTTCTGGAACAGCCAGTCGAGCGGCAAGAGCGCGAGGAAGCCCAGGATCAGCACGAAATTCACCGGCATCCCGAGCGCCATGAAGGCGATGAAGAAGATGACCGGAGCGACGGCGAGGAAATAGCCGGTCTCCCATTCCGCGCTCGCGGCGAAGCCCCAGAGGCTGCCCGCCATGAAGCAGAAGATCATAAGGCCATAGGCGAGCACCGCCACACGCGGGTCCGCGATGAAGGCGAATTGGCCGGTCTGCACGACCAGCACGCCCCAAAGGAACGGGATCAGCCCGGCAAGGCCAAGAATCAGCGCGCCGCCGGGGATTTTCGGGCCGATTTCGCGCATCACGACGCCTTTCTCAGCACGCGGGGCACCTTGAATTCGATGTCCTCGCGGGCGGTTTCGATCTGGTCGACGGTCAGGTCGTAGCGCTGGCGGAAGGCGTCGATCACCTCGTCGATCAGCACTTCCGGCGCGCTCGCGCCCGCGGTCACGCCGACCGTCTGCACACCCTCCAGCGCACGCCAGTCGATATCCGCGGCGCGCTGCACCAGCTGCGAATAGGCGCAGCCCGAGGCTTTGCCGACCTCGACCAGACGGCGCGAGTTGGACGAGTTCGGCGCGCCGATCACCAGCAGCGCGTCGATCTGATCGGCCATCGCCTTCACCGATGCCTGACGGTTCGTGGTGGCGTAGCAGATGTCTTCTTTCGCGGGGCCGACGATCTTCGGAAAACGGTCCTGCAGCGCGGCCACTATCGCCGCCGTGTCATCGACCGACAGCGTCGTCTGGGTGATGAAGGCCAGCCGATCGGGATCGCGCGGCGTGATCTTGGCCACGTCCTCGACCGTCTCGACCAGCAGAACCTCGCCATCGGGCAGCTGCCCCATCGTGCCCAGCACTTCGGGGTGCCCCGCATGGCCGATCATGACCATCTGCAGCCCCTCGTTCGAGTGCCGCTCGGCTTCCTTGTGGACCTTGCTCACCAGCGGGCAGGTCGCGTCGACATAGATCATCTCGCGGCGCGACGCCTCGGCGGGCACCGATTTCGGCACGCCGTGGGCCGAGAAGATCACCGGTCGGTCGTCGGGGCATTCGTCGAGCTCTTCCACGAAGACCGCGCCTTGGTCGCGCAGGCTGTCGACGACGTATTTGTTATGCACGATCTCGTGGCGCACATAGACCGGTGCGCCCCATTTCTCGATCGCCATCTCGACGATCTTGATCGCCCGGTCGACGCCCGCGCAAAAGCCGCGCGGGGCTGCCAGATAAAGGGTCAGGGAGGGTTTCATCGCGCGCTCCTTTGTTCGGGTTCAGACCTAAAGCCCCGTCCGCCTCGCGTCCAGAGGCGATCAGCTTGCGAGTTTGATCGCTTCCGCCGTCAGCCAGGCCAGCACCGCGTAGCGCCCGGCTTTCGCAATGAACACCAGCGGAATGAAGAGCCAGAGCGACATGCGCAGGATGCCGGAGATCAGGCAGATCAGATCGCCGCCGGGCGCCCAGCTCAGCAACAGCAGCCCGATCCCCCAGCGCTCGAACCAGCGATGGCCGCGCGCGAGCTGTGCCTCAGTGGCGGGGAACCATTTGCGGTCTTTCCAGTGGGTGACGCCCAGTCCGATCACGTAGGTGACGAGCGAGCCGATCGTGTTTCCCACGGCGGCGATGAGGATCATCAGCCAGATATTTTGGGTGCCAAGCGTCTGCAGCGCGACGAATACGAGCTCCGACTGGAACGGGATCGGCGTCGCCGCCAGAAGCGCCGAGACGAAGAGGCCAAAGAGGGAAACGTTTTCGAGCATCAGGCCTTCCGCAATGACAAAGGGCGCGCAGGTGATCTGCACGCCCCTTCAAGCACGAATTACGGGTCGCGTCAGGCCCCGGATCAGCTGTCGTCGCCGTTCTCGTCCTCGCGCGGCTCACGCGGCGGGCGACCGATCACTTCGCGCAGCGCGTCGAGTTCGATGAAATTGTCGGCCTGACGGCGCAGCTCGTCGGCGATCATCGGCGGCTGCGAGCGGATCGTCGAGACGACCGAGACGCGGCAGCCCTGACGCTGAAGGCTTTCGATCAGCGGGCGGAAATCACCATCGCCGGAGAACAGCACGATATGATCGAGGCGCGGTGCGAGTTCCATCGCATCGACGGCCAGCTCGATATCCATGTTGCCCTTCACCTTCCGGCGACCCATGGAATCCGTGTATTCCTTGGCCGGTTTGGTGACCATCGCGAAGCCGTTGTAATTCAGCCAATCCACGAGCGGGCGGATCGGTGAATATTCTTCACTCTCCAGAAGAGCGGTGTAATAGAACGCGCGGACGAGTTTGCCGCGGCGTTCGAATTCTTGTCTCAACAGCTTGTAATCAATATCAAAACCGAGCGCCTTGGCGGCCGCATAGAGATTAGATCCGTCAATGAACAGGGCGAGCCGTTCGTCCTTGTAGAACATACAGTCCTCTTGCACAGGTAGGGTGGACCAGTTCGCGCAGGTGCCGATACGGAAAGTATAGCCGCATCTATTGTCTTGCACCGGCGGGGAGGGCCGACCAGATTTATCTACGACATATCGCATTTCGCGAGGGAAACGGAATCTGTCTTTATGGACACTAACTATTTGGTCGCTTTCGGGGCGAATTTACCAAGCCAATTCGGGTCTCCTCGCACTACGCTCTGCGCCGCGATCGAGCGGCTCGAGCAATTGGGGTTTTCCTTGGTTGCCGCCAGTCGGTTCTGGTCGACGCCTGCCGTTCCCGAAGGGTCCGGTCCCGATTTCGTGAATGCTTGTTGCAAAATGCGAAGCAGTTTGCAACCGCGCGATGCGCTCGCGCAACTTCATGGAGTCGAAGAAGAATTTGGCCGCGTGCGGGAAGGTCGTTGGAGCGCGCGTGTTGTCGATATCGACCTGATCGCCTCGGAGGATCGGGTTCTGCCGGATCGCGAGAGCTTTCTGCGCTGGAAGAACCTTCCGCCGGAGGCGCAGCAGCGCGACGCCCCGACCGACCTGATCCTGCCGCATCCGCGCTTGCAGGACAGGGCTTTCGTGCTGATTCCCTTGGCCGAAATCGCGCCGCTCTGGCGCCACCCGATCACGGGCGACAGCGTGATGGAAATGCTCGCCGCCCTTCCCGAGGCGGAAAAAAACCCGATTTCCCCTCTGTAACGTGGTCAAAACCCTGCGGACGGGCCGGATGGGCGCTTGTGTTTCTGCACTGCAAAGCCTAAGTAGGGCCCTCAATCCGAGTTCTTCTGGAGAGATTCATGGCCCGCGTGACGGTTGAAGATTGCGTTGACAAGGTTCCGAACCGCTTCGAGCTGGTAATGCTCGCTTCGCATCGTGCCCGCGAAATCGCTGCTGGCGCTCCCCTCACGGTCGAGCGTGACAACGATAAAAACCCTGTCGTCGCTCTGCGCGAAATCGCCGAGGAGACCCAATCGGCCGAGGATCTGCGTGAGCGTCTCATCGAGAGCAACCAGACCCAGATCGAGGTCGACGAGCCCGAAGAGGACTCGATGGCGATGCTCATGGGTGGCGAGAGCCCCGATCGTGCCGTTGAAGACGACATGAGCGAAGAGCGTATGCTGCGCGCGCTGATGGACGCGCAGGGGCGCGAGTAATCCACTGATTGGCTGGAACGAGCGCGAATGATCGACGTCGAAGACCTGATCGCGCTCGTCCGCAATTATAATCCCAAGACCGATGCGGATCTGATCCGGAAGGCGTATGCCTATGGAAAAGACATGCATGAAGGGCAGTTCCGGCATTCGGGCGAGCCCTATTTTTCGCATCCCGTCGCGGTGGCGGCGATCCTGACCGAGCAGCGTCTGGACGATGCGACGATCGTCACCGCCCTTCTGCACGACACGATCGAAGACACGCGCTCGACCTATGGCGAAGTGTCCGAGATGTTCGGCGAGCAGATCGCCGAGCTGGTCGATGGCGTCACCAAGCTGACAAATCTGCAACTTTCGAACGCGGCCTCGAAGCAGGCGGAGAACTTCCGCAAGCTGTTCATGGCGATGTCGAAAGACCTGCGGGTGATCCTCGTGAAGCTCGCCGACCGCCTGCACAACATGCGCACGATCCGCTCGATGCGGGCCGAGAAGCAGGCGCAAAAAGCGCGCGAGACGATGGAGATCTACGCGCCGCTGGCTGGCCGGATGGGTATGCAGTGGATGCGCGAGGAGCTTGAAGACCTCGCCTTCAAGGTGCTCAACCCCGAGGCGCGTACCTCGATCATCCGCCGCTTCGTCAGCCTGCAAAAGGAAACCGGCGATGTGATCCCGAAGATCACCGCCGACATCCGCGCGCTGCTCGAAGACGAGGATATCGACGCCGACGTCTTCGGTCGCGCGAAGCGGCCCTATTCGATCTGGCGCAAGATGGAGGAGAAGCAGCTCACCTTCTCGCGCCTGTCGGATATCTACGGTTTCCGCGTCATTACCCGCACCGAGATGGATTGCTACCGGGTGCTGGGCCTGATCCACCACCGCTGGCGCGCGGTGCCGACCCGGTTCAAGGATTACATCAGTCAGCCGAAGACCAACGGCTACCGCTCGATTCACACCACCGTTTCGGGGCGTGACGGCAAGCGCGTCGAGGTGCAGATCCGCACCCGGCAGATGCACGAAGTGGCCGAGGCCGGCGTCGCTGCGCACTGGTCCTATCGCGATGGCGAGCGGGCGCAGAACCCCTTCGCGGTCGATCCGGCGAAATGGCTCGCCTCGCTCAGCGAGCGGTTCTCGGACCCCGATGGCGATGGCGATCACGACGAGTTTCTCGAGAACGTCAAACTCGAGATGTATTCCGATCAGGTCTTCTGCTTCACCCCGAAAGGCGATGTGGTGAAGCTGCCCAAGGGCGCGACCCCGATCGATTTCGCCTATGCGATCCACACGCGGATCGGCAATAGCTGCGTCGGCGCCAAGGTCGATGGTATCCGCGTGCCGCTCTGGACGCGGCTGAAGAACGGCCAGTCGGTCGAGGTGATCACCGCCTCGGGCCAGCGTCCGCAGCTGACCTGGCTCGATATAGTGGCGACCGGGCGCGCCAAGGCCGCGATCCGCAAATCGCTGCGCGAGGAAGATCGCGACCGCTTCATCAAGCTGGGGCAGGAACTGGCGCGGGTGGCCTTCGAACATGTCGGCCGCCGCGTGACCGACAAGGCGCTGCGCACCGCCGGCAAGGCGCTGGGGATCGGCGATCAGGACGAGGTCCTCGCCCGGCTCGGCTCCGCCGAGCTCGCGGCCTCGGATGTGCTCGACGCGCTTTACCCGGAGCTCGCCCAACGCCGCGAGGGCGCCGAGATCGAGCCGACCCGCGCCGTTCTGGGCCTCGGCGCCGATCAAAGCTTCCGCCGCGCCGATTGCTGCCAGCCGCTGCCGGGCGAGCGGATCGTCGGCATCACCTATCGCGGCAAGGGTGTGGTGATCCACGCGATCGACTGCCCCGCGCTCGAAGAGTTCGAGGATCAGCCCGAACGCTGGGTCGATCTGCATTGGAAGACCGGGCAACACCCGCCCGCCTATACCGCGACCCTAAAGGTCACGATCTCGAACGATGCGGGCGTGCTGGGACATATCTGCACATTGATCGGCCAGCAGAAGGCAAATATCTCGGACCTCGACTTTGTGGAGCGCAAGCCGGACTTCTATTCGGTTCTCGTCGAGGTCGAACTGTGCGATGCAGAACATATGCATCGCCTGCTTACCGCCTTGGAGGCGGAGAGCGACGTGGCGCAGGTGGAGCGGATCAGAAACCTGTCGCGCAAACCCTGACGCACACGGCGCAGGGGGGAGAAAGGACGGCAGCGTGGTCTTCAGACGGCGCGAAAAACGGGGGGTTTGGGCCAACCTGCGCGAGGCGATCTGGCCGCGTTCGGGCTGGTCCCGGGCTTTTCAATACGTCAAGCACCGGGTCAACCGGCTTCCCGACCGCCCGCACCGGATCGCGCGTGGCGTTTGGGCCGGGGTCCTGGTCTCTTTCACGCCTCTGTTCGGGTTTCACTTCGTCAGCGCCGCGGCCGTGGCCTGGATCATGCGCGGGAATATCCTCGCCGCGATCCTCGCGACGTTCTTCGGCAACCCGGTCACCTTCCCGATCATCGCGGTCTTCTCGACGAAGCTGGGGCACAAGATCCTCGGTGACCGGCTCGATCATGGCGGGGAACCGGAAAGCCTGCTGCAGACCTTTCAGGCGGCGAGCCACGATCTGCTGCATAACTTCTGGGCGATGTTCACCCCCGAGCATGCGGAATGGAGCGGGCTGGAGCGGTTCTTCACCGATGTCTGGTTGCCCTATCTGATCGGCGGGATCGGTCCCGGCGTGATCGCGGCGACGATCTGCTACTACGTGTCGCTGCCGATCATCACCGCCTATCAGAACCGCCGCCGCAGCAAGCTGAAGGCGCGGCTGGAGAAGATGCGGGCGAAGATCAAGCGCGAGGAACGCGCGGCGGCGGGGAAAGCAGAGAACTCCGACGAGTGAGCCGAACCGGCTGGGTGGGTCAGCTTTGCGCCTCGCCTGCGCCCGCTTCGCTCAGCGCATAACCGCGTCGCTGCGCCCGGCGGCGAAACCTCTCGGCCGCATGGACGGCTTCGCGCAGGTTGGAAAACCACCGCAGACAGGACGAGCCGGTCTGGCCCTGCAGGCCTCATTCGCGCAGCACGGTATATTCTCCGAACAGGTTGTCGGAGACTTCCACGCGATAGAACCGTCGCGACGTCGGCGTGTGAAGAAGGAGATTGAGCATGGCAGTGCCCCTGTATCCCGATTTCGTGAAGTGAATCAGAGCGGGGCGGTTTTGGCCAGCGAAAAGCGGTTAACGCTTTGATGTCCGCGCTAAAGGCGGTGTCGTCAGCTCCAGCGGACCTCGCCCAGAAAGATATAGCCTGCGCCGTAGATCGTCTTGATAAGGCGCGGGTTTTTCGGATCTTCGCCCAGCTTCGTACGCAGCCGCGAGATCCGCACATCCATCGCCCGGTCGAAGCTTTCGCCTGCCGCGCCGCCCAAGGATTCCTGCATCTGCGCGCGGGTGATCAGCCGGTTCGGGCTTTCTAGAAACAGTCGCAGCACTTCGCCTTCGGCATGAGAGAACGACGTCTCGGCCCCGTCCTCCGCCACCAGCAGGTAGCGGTCGAAATGTGCGGTCCAGCCTGCGAAATGGGCGGTCTGCGCCTGCGCCGGGCCTTCGTTGCGTCCCTTGCGCAGGCGCGCGCGGATGCGGGCCACGACCTCGGCCGGATCGAAGGGTTTGATGATGTAGTCATCCGCGCCAAGCTCCAGCCCCGTCACCCGGTCCTGCACCTGCGCGCGGCCCGAGATGATGATGATCGCAGCGCCCGATTCCAGCGCCAGCCGATGCACCAGCGCCAGCCCGTCGCGATCGGGCAAGCCCAGATCGACGAGGCAGACATCGGGGGAGGAGCGCTTCAATCCGGCTTCGAACTCGGTCGCGCGGCCGTAGCAGGTTGTGCGGAACCCGGCCTCTTCGAGCGCGTCGGAAAGCATCCGGCGGATTTCGGGCTCGTCGTCTAGGATCGCGACAAGGGGATGGTCGGCACTCATCGAGGCACTCCCGCAAGCAGCGCCGCAAGCTGCGCGGCGGTAAAGGGTTTCTGAAGGACCGGGCAGGGGGCCTGCGCGCGCAGCGCATCGCCCGGCGGCAGAGAGGTCATCAGGATCATGGGAACCTGATTGCGGATTTTGCGGGCAAGATCCACCCCGCTGCGCGGTCCGGGCAGCTGGATATCCGAGAGGACCAGCGCGATATCGGGCAGGTTCAGAAGGGCCTCGGCCTCGGCGATCGTGCCCGCCTCGACCACCGTGTGATCCATCGCGCGCAGCGTGTCTCGGGTGCTGGCGCGAATGTCCTCGTCATCCTCGACCAAGAGCACCATCATCGGCTCGGCTTGCCGGGCGGCGGGTTTCAGCGGCAGGCGCATCGTGACGCGCGCGCCGTCCTCGGTATTGGTCAGCCGCAGCGTGCCGCCCGCGAGCTTGGTCTGGTCATAGACCATCGACAGGCCGAGCCCGGAGCCCTCATTGCCCTTGGTCGTGAAGAACGGATCGAGCGCATGTTCGAGCGCCTCATCCGAGAACCCGCCGCCCTGATCGGTCACTGCGATTTCGACCCATGTATCGCGCACCGCGCGGGCCTCGATCCGGATCGTGCCGCCTTCGGCGCGCATCGCGTGATTTGCGTTCAGGATCAGGTTCAGCAGGCTGTCCTGCAACGGGCCGGGATCGAGCAGGATCAGGTCTTTCAGGTCGCGATTGTCGAAATCGAGCGTCACCGGATCATGCAGGGTCGGCCCTGCCATCGCGGCGAGATCGTCGAAGAGGTCGTCCAGCACGACGGCCTGCGGGCGCAGCTCGCGCGGGCCCGAGATCGCGGCGATCCGGTCGAGAAGCGTGCCGCCGCGCCGGGCCGCGCCAAGGGTCGCCCGGATCGCGTCCTGCGCGTCGGCGGGCAGCCCCTCCATCCGTTCGAGCCGCCCCTGCAGACCGAGGATGATCGTCAGAAGATTGGCGAAGTCATGCGCGAGCCCCGAGGAAAGCTGTGCGGCCAATTCCCGCTTCGCGGATTGCGCCAGCGCGGCGCGTGCCTGCGCTTCATGCGTGACGTCGGTGGAGAGGATATAGACCCCGCTCACCTCGTTCTTGCTGGCAAGATCGGGGGTCAGTGCGACGCGGATGCGCCGGCCCGACGGGTCATGGGTGATCTCGACGACGCTCGCCTCGCCCACCAGCGCGCGCCGAAAGCCGGGTGTGATCTTGCGATAAGTCTCGGGGCCGAGCGCCTCGCTCGCGTGGTGGCCGACCGCATTGGCGAGCGATCCGGGCATCACGGTCGACAGGCGCCGGTTGGAAAAGGTGTAGATCAGGTTGCGATCGACGCGCGCGATATGAGCGGGCATCATCTCGGTCACCTGCCGCGTGCGGGCCTCGGTGATAGCCAGTTGGCGCGAGGTCTCCTCCAGCGCCATATTGGTCGCCGCAAGTTCGCGGTTCGCCGCCGTCAGCGCCTCGGCATGGTCGAGGAGCTGGTCCGACAATTCCTCTGACCGCGCGCGCAACAGCGCCTCTTGCCGCTTCACCGGCGTGATATCGGTATAAACCGTGACCCAGCCGCCTTCGGGCAGCGGCGCGCCTTCGACCGAGATCGTGCGCCCGTTCGCCCGCTGGCGCTCCATGTAATGGGCCTCGAAGGCGCGGGCGGTTTCGACCCGCTCGCGGACGGCGGCTTCGATATCGTCGACCTCGCCATATTCGCCCCGCGTGACGAGGAAGCGAATCGTATCCTCGAAGGTGGTGCCGGGCTGGGTCAGCGTGTCGGGCAGGTCGAACATCAGCTGATATTGCCGGTTCGACACGGCCAGCCGCAGATCGCTGTCGAAGATCGACAGCGCCTGTCCGATCAAGTTCAGCCCCGCCTGTGTCAGCCGCTCGCGGCTTGTTTCGCTCACCTCGCCCCTCCCGCTCCTTGGCTTTTGCTACCACCGGCGGGCGGCGCGGCAAAGCGTGTTTCGCTGCGCAGCGAAGCGGTAAGAATTCGTTACAATCACGAAAAGATCACGAAAACTTTGACATGGACTGTCGAGCCATGCCGAACTGTGCGCGGAGGAGCGCCCGGTGCGGTCGAGGGACGCCGGACATACCGGCGCGAGGGAGGAAAATTTGGCTGACGCAGTCGCGAAGGGGCAGGAGTCTGCCCAATCGATTCCTGCGCTTTTGGCGCGGAACGTGGCCCGATATGGTGGCTACCCCGCCTATCGCGAAAAGGAATTCGGGATCTGGCAGAGCTGGAGCTGGGCCGAAGCGGCCGAGGAAATCCGCGCGATGGCGCTGGGCTTCCTGAGCCTCGGCGTGGAACGGGGCGATTATATCGCCATCATCGGGCGCAACCGCCCCATGCATTACTGGTCGATGGTCGCGGCGCAGATGTGCGGCGCGATTCCGGTGCCGCTCTATCAGGACGCGGCGGCCGACGAGATGGCCTATGTGATGGAGCATTGCGGCGCGCGCTTCGTCGTCTGCGGCGACCAGGAGCAGGTCGACAAGATCGTCGAGATCGAGGACCGCATCCACGCGATCACCCATGTCACCTACACCGACAAGCGCGGCATGCGGAAATACGACCACTCGCGCATGAACGCGCTGGAGGACGTGCAGGCCGAGGGCCGAGCGGGCCATTCGCGCTACGAGGCCGAGCTGGACAAGCGCATCGCCGAGCTGACCTATGACAGCACCTGCGTGATGCTCTACACCTCGGGCACGACGGGCAAGCCGAAGGGCGTGGTCCTGTCGAACCGCAACATCATCGAGACCGCCAAGGCGTCCTCGGAATTCGATCACCTGAACCATAACGACGAGGTTCTGGCCTACCTGCCGATGGCATGGGTGGGCGATTTCATCTTCTCGATCGGGCAGGCCTATTGGTCGGGCTTCACCGTGAACTGCCCCGAAAGCCCCGAGACGATGATGATCGACCTGCGCGAGATCGGTCCGACTTATTTCTTCGCGCCGCCGCGGGTCTTCGAGAACCAGCTGACCTCGGTGATGATCCGCATGGAAGATGCGGGCAAGCTGAAGAAGAAGCTGTTTGACCACTACATGAAGGTCGCGCGCGACGTCGGTCCCGACATTCTCGACGGCAAGCCCGTCAGCTTCGGCAAGCGGATGTCCTATGCGCTGGGCAATTTCTTCGTCTATGGCCCGCTCAAGAACACGCTGGGCTTCTCGCGCATCCGCGTGGGCTACACGGCGGGCGAGGCGATCGGGCCGGAGATCTTCTCCTTCTACCGTTCGCTCGGGATCAACCTGAAGCAGCTCTACGGTCAGACCGAGGCGTCGGTCTTCATCACCCAGCAGCCCGATGGCGAAGTGCGCGCCGATACGGTGGGTGTGCCGTCCCCGGGCGTCGAGGTGAAGATCGCCGACAATGGCGAGGTTTTCTATCGCAGCCCCGGCACGTTCGTGGAGTATTACAAGAACCCCGAGAGCACCGCCTCGACCAAGGATCCGGAAGGTTGGGTCGCCACCGGCGATGCGGGCTTCTTCGAGGAAGACACCGGGCATCTGCGGATCATCGACCGCGCGAAGGACGTGGGCAAGATGGCCGACGGTCGCCTGTTCGCGCCGAAATATGTCGAGAACAAGCTGAAATTCTATCCCTCGATCCTCGAGGCGGTGGTGTTCGGTGCGGGCAAGGACCGGTGCACGGCCTTCGTCAATATCGACCTCACTGCGGTCGGCAACTGGGCCGAGCGCAACAACATCTCCTACGCCTCCTATCAGGAGCTTGCGGGCCATCCGCGCGTCTATGAGATGATCCGCGAGCATGTCGAAGAGGTGAATGAGAGCATCGCCGAAGACCCGATGCTCTCGGGCTGCCAAGTCCATCGCTTCCTGATCCTGCACAAGGAACTCGACGCCGATGACGGCGAGATGACCCGCACGCGCAAAGTGCGTCGCAACGTGATCGCCGAGAAGTTCAACGACCTGATCGAGGCGCTCTATGACGGGCGTGACGAGATCTACACCGAAACGGAAGTGACCTACGAGGACGGGCGCAAAGGCTCGATCAAGGCGACGCTGAAGATCGCCGACGCGAAGGTCGTGGCCCCGAAACAGATGGCGGAGGCGGCGGAATGAAAGACATGAACGAAGGTTACGTCACCGCCGACGGCCGCCAGATCGGCGGGGTCATCATGGAGATGAAGAACATCACGCTGCGCTTTGGCGGGGTGGTGGCGATCAAGGATATCTCCTTCGACATCCGCGAGGGCGAGATCCGCGCGATCATCGGGCCGAACGGCGCGGGGAAATCCTCGATGCTGAACGTCATCTCGGGCTTCTACATCCCGACCGAAGGCGAGGTGTTCTACAAAGGCATCAAGCGCGGGCCGATGAAACCCTATCAGGTCGCGCGCCTCGGTATCGCGCGCACCTTCCAGAACATCGCGTTGTTCGACGGCATGTCGGTGCTCGACAACATCATGACCGGCCGGCTGACCCATATGAAGAAGGGCCTCATGTCGCAGGCGGGCTGGTGGTGGACGGGTGCCGCCGCCGAGGAGCACGAGAACCGCGAGAAGGTCGAGAAGATCATCGACTTTCTCGAGATTCAGAATATCCGGAAAACGCCGGTGGGGCGTCTGCCTTACGGCCTGAAGAAGCGGGTCGAGCTGGCGCGCGCATTGGCCGCCGAGCCGAAGATCCTGCTGCTCGACGAACCGATGGCCGGGATGAACGTCGAAGAGAAAGAGGACATGAGCCGCTTCATCCTCGACGTGAACGACGAATTCGGCACCACCATCGTCCTGATCGAACACGATATGGGCGTCGTGATGGACCTCTCCGACCGGGTCGTCGTGATGGATTACGGCAAGAAGATCGGTGACGGCACGCCCGACGAGGTGCGCAGCAACCAAGACGTGATCGACGCCTATCTGGGGGTGGCCCATGACTGAGACCATCCGCATCGCAATTCAGACATCGGAGGCGCGTCATGCCTGATATCGTTCTCTATGCCGCCGAGGTGACGCTGAACGGCCTGATGGCAGGGGTGCTCTATGCGCTCGTGGCGCTGGGCTTCGTGCTGATCTTCAAAGCCTCTGGCATCTTCAACTACGCGCAGGGCGTGCTCGCGCTCTTCGCGGCGCTGACGCTGGTCGGCATCCAGAAGGGGCAAGTGCCCTTCGCCCATCTCATCAACGCGATGACGGGCAATCACTATACGAATTTCCCGTGGGAGGTTCCGGCAATCGTCGCGATCGTGCTGGCGGGGGCCGTGATGGTCGTGCTCGCGATCATCATCGAGAAAGTGGTGCTCAAGCATCTGGTCAATCAGGCGCCGATCATCCTCTTCATGGCGACAATCGGGATGGCCTATTTCCTCGAAGGTTTCGGGGACGTGATGTGGGGCTCTGACATCAAGACGCTCGATGTGGGGCTGCCGCAGGGCATCAACGAGACCATCGACACCGTCACCTACAACATGTTCGGCTACGGCTTCTTCATCGACAATCTCGATATCGTGGCCGCGATCGTCGCGGTGCTGCTAGTGTCGGCGCTCACCGTGTTCTCGCAATACTCCAAGCAGGGCCGGGCGCTGCGCGCCGTGGCCGACGATCACCAGGCCGCGCTGTCGGTCGGGATCTCGCTGCGCTTCATCTGGATCCTCGTCTGGTCCATCGCGGGCTTCGTGGCGCTGGTCGCCGGCATCATGTGGGGCTCGAAATCGGGCGTGCAGTTCTCGCTGTCGCTGATCGCGCTCAAGGCGCTGCCGGTGCTGATGCTGGGCGGCTTCACCTCGATCCCGGGCGCCATCGTCGGCGGTCTGATCATCGGTGTGGGCGAGAAGCTGTTCGAACTGCTGATCGGGGCCCCCTTCCTTGGCGGCGCGACCGAGAACTGGTTCGCCTATGTCCTCGCGCTCGTCTTCCTCGTCTTCCGGCCGCAGGGCCTGTTCGGCGAGAAGATCATCGAGAGGGTCTGACCGATGATCACGACGCTTTCACGCCACGGTGAAAAATTCCTTGATCGAGCCGCAGGGGTGCGACAAGCTGCCACATGTCGCGGCGTCAAGGGGAGGGGAGCCCAGTGTCGTCGCGCTGATGTGACGATCATTGGGAGGACCGTTACCGATGAAGACCTGCGCAACCGTGTTCACGATTGGCTGGGGAGCCGCGCTCGCATTCGGATGGATCGCGCTGGCCGCGCCGCCGGAAGAACCGACAACCTTGCAAACACTGAATATCGTGCTGGCCGCCTTGGGGGCGGGAGCCGGGCTCTGGGCCTGGCTGAGGATCCGGCGCGGCTGCTGACGGGGGACGATGCGCTCTCCCCGACGAAAGGGAGAGGCTGATGTTTTACCGCGAAGCAGGTGATTTCAAGACATCCTACCGGGAGGACAGCCAGACCTTCCCGATCAAGTTCGACCGGCTGCGCTACTACGCGGTGCTGGCGGTCGCTTTCGGGATCGTGCCACTGTTCATCAACGACTACTGGGCGAACGCGGTCGCGGTGCCCTTCCTGATCTACGCCATCGCGGCGATCGGGCTGAACATCCTCGTGGGCTACGCGGGGCAGGTCAGCCTTGGTACCGGGGGCTTCATGGCTGTGGGCGCCTATGCCGTCTACAAGCTGATGACGGCCTTCCCCGACATCAACATCTTCTTCCACGTCATCATCGCGGGGTTCATCACCGCCGCTGTGGGCGTGATCTTCGGCCTGCCGAGCCTGCGCATCAAAGGTTTCTACCTCGCGGTGGCGACGCTGGCGGCGCAGTTCTTCCTCGTCTGGCTCTTCAACAAGGTGCCGTGGTTCTACAACTACTCGGCCTCGGGTCAGATCAACGCGCCCGAGCGTACCGTGTTCGGCGTCTTCGTGACCGGCGCGCAGACCTCGGCGATGGCGAAATATATGTTCTGCCTCGTGATGCTGACGCTGGTGGCGCTGGTCGCGCGCAATCTGACGCGCGGCACGGTGGGACGCAAATGGATGGCGATCCGCGACATGGATATCGCCGCCGAGATCATCGGGGTGAACCCGCTGACGACGAAACTGTCGGCCTTCGCGGTCAGCTCCTTCTTCATCGGCATCGCCGGCGCGCTGTTCTTCGCGGTCTATCTGGGCGCGGCAGAAGTGGGCGAAGCCTTCGGCATCCAGAAATCGTTCCTGATCCTCTTCATGGTGATCATCGGCGGTCTGGGCTCGATCTTCGGATCCTTCGCGGGCGCTGCCTTCCTCGTGCTGCTGCCGGTCTTCCTGAAGAACGTGCTCGTCGGCACGCTCGGTTGGCCCACGGACCTCGCCGCGCATATCGAACTGATGATCGTCGGCGGGCTGATCGTGGCCTTCCTGATCGCGGAACCGCATGGCCTCGCGCAGCTCTGGCGCGTCGCGAAAGAGAAACTCCGGCTTTGGCCCTTCCCGCACTGAGGGCCGGGCCGCCCAACACAAAGAACCGGGACACGCCCGGCGCAACACTCGAACATTCTGGGAGGAGAACCGAATGAAGAAGACCCTAACCGCACTGGTCGCGGCGGCGATGACGCTGACCACGGCCCCGGCTTTCGCCGAACTGGTGGTGCCGAACCTCAGCTATCGCACCGGGCCCTATGCCGCAAACGGCATTCCCTATGCCGATGGCTTCAACGACTATTTCACCCTGCTCAACGAGCGTGACGGCGGCATCGGCGGCGAGATGGTTGCCACTCCCGAATGCGAAACCGCCTACAACACCGAGAAGGGCGTGGAATGCTACGAGTCGACCAAGGGCGAAGGCGCGCTGGCCTATAACCCGCTCTCGACCGGCATCACCTATCAGCTGATCCCGAAGGTCACCGCTGACGGAATCACGCTCTACACCCCGGGCTACGGCCGCACCTCGGCTGCGAACGGCAAGGTGTTCAAGTGGGTCTTCAACTTCCCGGCCAACTACTGGGACGGCGCCTCGGTCGCGATCAAACATATCATTGATCAGGAAGGCGGCGACATCAGCGGTAAGAAAATCGCACTGGTCTATCACAACTCCGCCTATGGCAAGGAGCCGATCCGCACGCTCGAAGAGCTGGCCAAGAAGCACGGTTTCGAGCTTTCGACCCTGCCCGTCGACCACCCCGGTCAGGAGCAGAAGTCGCAATGGCTGCAGATCCGTCGTGACAAGCCCGACTATGTCCTGATGTGGGGCTGGGGCGTCATGAACCAGGTCGCTATCCAGGAAGCCGTGAACATCCGCTTCCCGATGGATCACTTCATCGGCGTCTGGTGGTCGGGTTCGGAGAACGATGTGGCTCCGGCAGGCGACAAGGCCTCGGGCTACAAGGCGCTCTCGTTCCACGGCACCGGTATGGACTACCCGGTCTATGCGGACCTCAAGCAATATGTCGTCGACGCCGGCAAAGCGTCGGGCGCAGGCGATCAGGTCGGCACGATGCTCTATTCGCGCGGCATGTACGCGGCGATGATCATCTCCGAAGCGATCCGCAAGGCGCAGGAGATGGCCGGCAAGTCGAACGTCAACGCCGCTGAAGTGCGCGACGGTTTCGAGAACCTCGATCTCACCGAAGCCCGTCTGGAAGAGCTCGGCCTGCCGAACTTCGCCCAGCCGATCAAGGCGAGCTGCGAGAACCACGGGGGCCCCGGCTCCGCCAAGGTCTTCCAGTGGGATGCCGGTGCGAAGAAGTGGAACGAAGCCTCTGACTGGATCGAATCCGACAAGGACGTGCTGAACCCGCTGATCGAAGAAGATTCCGCAGCCTTCGCTTCGGAAAACAACATCACCGACCAGTGTAACTGATCGAAAACGGCCTCCGGCGCGCGCCGCCGGGGGCCACCCCAACGTCCCGGAGAGAACCATGCTCGACGCTTCGAAAACCGATAACACCCTTCTCGAGGTCAACAATATCGAGGTGATCTACAATCACGTCATCCTCGTGCTGAAAGGGGTGAGCCTGAGCGTGCCCAAGGGCGGGATCACCGCGCTTCTGGGCGGCAACGGCGCGGGCAAGACGACGACGCTCAAGGCGATCTCCAACCTGCTCAAATCCGAGCGCGGCGAGGTGACGAAAGGCTCGATCACCTATCGCGGCGAACGGGTGCAGGACGGCTCCCCCGCCGATCTGGTCCGCAAGGGCGTGATCCAGGTGATGGAGGGGCGCCATTGCTTTGAACACCTGACCGTCGAGGAAAACCTGCTGACCGGCGCCTATACCCGCAAAGATGGGCGCGCCGCGATCCAGGCCGATCTGGAGATGGTCTACGACTATTTCCCGCGCCTCAAGGAGCGCCGCAAATCGCAGGCGGGCTATACCTCGGGCGGGGAGCAGCAGATGGTCGCCATGGGTCGCGCGCTGATGAGCCGCCCCGAGACGATCCTGCTGGACGAACCCTCGATGGGTCTCGCGCCGCAGCTGGTGGAGCAGATCTTCGAGATCGTGAAATCGGTCAACGAGAACGAGGGCGTGACCTTCCTTCTGGCCGAGCAGAACACCAACGTCGCGCTGCGCTACGCCCATTACGGCTACATTCTGGAGAGCGGGCGCATCGTGATGGACGGTCCCGCCAAGGAATTGCGCGAGAACCCGGACGTGAAGGAATTCTACCTCGGCATGTCCGACGAGGGCCGCAAGAGCTTCCGCGACGTGCGCAGCTACCGCCGCCGCAAGCGCTGGCTGGCGTAACGTTAACTTACTGTTTCAATTGAATTGCTGCGCAGCGTTTTGGGCGCGGAATAGGAGCGGTTTGTCCGCTGAACGGAAAGGGTCGAGAGATGCGCGAACATTTCGACGAATTGGAAACCCGCAGCGCCGACGCGCGTGACGCCTCTCTGGCGGAGTGCCTGCCGGCTCTGATCGGCGCGGCGATGAAGGCTCCGGGGATCGCGGCGCATCTGCAAGGCGTCGACCCGAGCGCGATCACCTCGCGCGAGGCGCTCGCGAAGCTGCCGGTGCTGCGCAAGTCCGACCTCGGGGCTGCGCAGAAAGGCGCGCCGCCCTTCGGGGGGCTGGTCACGAAACCCGCCCATGCCTTCGCGCATATCTTCCAGTCGCCCGGCCCGATCTACGAGCCCGGCGATACCAGCCACAACTGGTGGCGGTTGGGGCGTTTCGTCCATGCCGCAGGCGTCGGTCCCGGCGATATCGTGCAGAACTGCTTCGGCTATCACCTTACCCCGGCGGGCATGATGTTCGAGAATGCCGCGCGCACGGTCGGCGCCGCCGTTCTGCCTGCGGGCACCGGCCAGACCGAATTGCAGGTGCGCGCCGCCGTCGATATCGGCACCACCACTTACGCGGGCACGCCTGATTACCTGCGCATCATCCTTGAGAAGGCCGAGGAGATGGGCGAGGCGCTGAAAATCACCAAGGCCACCGTATCGGGCGGCGCGCTCTTCCCGTCTCTGCGTCAGGATTATGCGGATCGCGGGATCTCCTGCCTGCAATGCTACGCCACCGCCGATCTGGGCAATATCGCCTATGAGAGTTCCGCGATGGAGGGGATGATCGTCGACGAGGGCGTGATCGTCGAGATCGTCCGCCCCGGCACCGGCGATCCGGTGGCCCCCGGCGAGGTTGGCGAAGTCGTCGTGACCACGCTCAATCCCGACTACCCGCTGATCCGCTTCGCGACCGGTGATCTCTCGGCGGTGATGGAAGGCGTCAGCCCCTGCGGGCGCACCAATATGCGCATCAAGGGCTGGATGGGGCGCGCCGATCAGACGACCAAGATCAAGGGCATGTTCGTGCGCCCGGAGCAGGTCGCCAGCTTCGTCTCGGCCCATGCAGAGGTGCAAAAAGCTCGCGTCATCGCCACGCGCGATGGCGAGATGGACGTGATGACCGTGCAGATCGAGACCGAGGCCGACGATCCCGCCCGCTTCGACGGTGGTATCCGCGAGGCGCTGAAGATGAAGGGCGTGATCGAACTGGTGTCGCCCGGCTCTTTGCCCAATGATGGGAAGGTCATCGACGACCAGCGGAAATACGACTGAGGAACCGCGCGCGCACTCAAGGGGTTTCTCCGGAAAGAGAGTGGAGGACCCCATGCGTAAACTTCTTCTGACAGGTGCCGCGATCGCGGCGCTTGGCCTTCCCGCCCATGCCGCCGATCTGGCGCTGGTGCTGGGCAATTCTGATTATCAGCGGATCGACGATCTTCGCTCGGGCACTGCCCTGACCGATAGCGAAGCAAAGCTGCAGACGGCGGGCTTCTCGGTGCTGATCGAGGATGATGCCGACGCGGCCGAGATCCGTTCCCGCTTCCGTGATTTCGTGACCCGCGCACCCGAGGCCGAGCGGCTGGTCGTGGCGCTCTCGGGCCGTTTTGTCCATTCTGACGGCGAGACATGGTATCTGCCGGTCGACGCCCGCGACACCTCGCTGCCCGAAGCGGTGAGCGAGGCGCTGCCGCTGTCGGCCGTTATGACCGTGCTCGCCGCCCATCCGGGGCGCGCATTGCTGCTGCTTGGGTCGGCGGATGATGAGGGCAACGGCCAAGGCCTGACCCAGCCGGGGATCGGGACGCTCGACATTCCGCAGGGCGTGACCGTGCTGCGCGGCAGCCCTAAGGATGTGGCCAGCCTCATGTCGGGCAACCTGACCGAGCCCGGCGCTTCGCTGATGCAATCGGCGCAGTCCGAAGACCTGCGCGCGAGCGGCTACATGCCGAGTGATTTCGTACTGGTCACCGAGCCGACGGGCAAGAAACCCGCCCCGGTGAAAACCCCCGCGGCTGACCCGTCAGCCCCCTATTGGGACATGGCGCGTTCCGAGGACACGATCACCGCCTATCAGCTCTATCTCGACCGCTATCCGAATGGCACGAATGCCGCTCAGGCGAAGCAGCGTATCCAGCAACTGCGTGACGAGCCTCAGCGGCAAGCGAAGGCTGCAGAAGAGGCGCTGAACCTCAGCCGCGATCAGCGTCGCGAGGTGCAGCAGAACCTGACGATCCTGAAATTCGATCCGAAAGGCGTCGACGGTATCTTCGGGCCGGGCTCGCGTGGGGCAATCGCGCGCTGGCAGAAAGCCAACGGCTTCGACGACACCAGCTATCTGACCCGCGCGCAGCTCACCGCGCTGTCGGCGCAGGGCGAGAAGCGCGCCGCCGAGCTGAAGGCCGAGGCCGAGGCCCGTCAGGCCAAGATCGACCAGCAGGACCGCGCCTATTGGGAGCAGACCGGCAAGGCGGGTGATGAGGCCGGGCTGCGCGCCTACCTCAAGAAATATCCCGACGGGCTGTTTGCGGAACTCGCGCAGGAGCGCCTCGACAAGATCGAAGCGGACCGCCGCGATGAAGCGCAGTCGGCCGATCGCGCCGATTGGGACGTCGCACGTAAAGCCGACACCATCGCCAGCTACCGTGACTATCTGGCAAGCCGCTCCGACCCGGCCTTCAAAGCTGAGGCCGAGGCGCGCATCGCCGAGCTGCAGCAACAGAATCAGCAAAGCGACGCGATGGACGCGGCCGCCGCGAAAGAGGCCGCCCTCAACCTGCCCGGCGTCGCGAAATCGCTGGTGGAGCAACGCCTCGCCCAAATGGGCCTGAAGCCCGGCAAGGTCGACGGCGTCTTCGACAAAGATACGCGCCGCGCGATTCGCCGCTATCAGACCGCAGGCGGGCTGGAAGCGACCGGCTATCTCGATCAGGCCACCGTTGCGCAGCTTCTGGCCGGGGCGATCGGCGCGCGTTAAGCGCCGATCCCTATCAGCCTCAGATCGCTGAACAAAGGAAAAGGCCGCGCCGGGAAATCCCTGGCGCGGCCTTTATTCGTTTCGGCTCGGCTGCCTCAGCCCTGGCGGGCTTTGAAGCGCTTCTGCGTCTTGTTGATCACGTAGACGCGGCCTTTGCGGCGCACGACCTGGCAATCGCGATGACGCTGCTTGAGCGAGCGGAGCGAGTTGCGGACCTTCATCGGCCTTCTCCTGTATCGCGGCGCGCGGTGCGCCTTGAAAAACGAATGCCCCGGGCTTGCAAGCCGGGGGCGGTGAATAGATGGTGGGCGGTACTGGGATCGAACCAGTGGCCACTACGATGTCAACGTAGTGCTCTACCGCTGAGCTAACCGCCCACACCCGTGCGATCCCGTTTGATGCCTTTGATTCGCGCTTGCGGCTAGGCCGCGAAGGGAACCGAAAGGCGCGGTGTCGCGTCGGTCTGGGGGTCTATATAAAGAGTCGAAACGGCTTTCAAGAGGGTTTTGGCGTGAAAGCGTTCCAGTGTAAGATATTAGGCGATCATAAGAGGTTTCATGTCCGACAGCCCAGCCCTTTTGCCGCCGTTCCGGCTGGTTCGCCCCAAGGCGTTGCGGACGGCTGCGGTCTTCGCCTCGCCCCATTCCGGTGCGCAATACCCGCATAGCCTGCAGGAACGGGCCGTTCTGGACATGCTGCGCCTGCGGTCTTCCGAAGATGCTTTCGTCGATGAGCTGCTGGCGGATGTGCCGCGATTCGGCGCGCCGCTTCTCTGCGCGCAGTATCCGAGGGCCTGGGTCGATCTCAACCGGGCAGAGGACGAACTTGATTCGGCGCTGATCGCCGGGCTGGACCGGGCGCATCCGGGGCCGCGTGTCGCTGCCGGGCTCGGGGTGATTCCACGTGTGGTGTCCGGTGCGCGGGCGATCTATCGCGGCAAGATCCCGATGATCGAGGCCGAGGCGCGGATCAACCATGTCTGGCGGCCCTATCACGCGCAGCTCGAGGCGCTGATGGCCGAGGCGCATGGCGCTTTCGGGCAGGCAATTCTTCTCGATATGCATTCGATGCCCTCCGAGGCGCTGGCCACGACCGGCCCGCGCCGTGCGGAGATCGTGCTTGGCGATCGCTACGGCACCAGCGCCGACCGGGAGATCGTGCGCGAGATCGAACTGATCTTCGAAGGCGAAGGGCTGAACGTGGCGCGCAACAGCCCCTTTGCCGGGGCCTATATCACCCAGCGCTACGGGCATCCGCGCGAGGGATATCACGCGATCCAGATCGAGATCGACCGCGCCCTCTACATGGATCAGCACCGCATCGCGCCGAACGAGAATTTCAATGCGTTCGCGGCGCTGATGAGCCGGGTGGCGCGTCAGATCGCCGATCTCGGGGCACATCCGCTGCGTCACGCGGCGGAGTAAGTCACTCCCCGTCCCAGCCGCGCCCGTTGCGGATCGCATCCGCCCCGAATCGGGCCCGGATCGCATCTTTCGCCCGCTCCGCTGTTGCGCGCTTGCCCGCGTAAGGGTCGAGCAGGTCGCCCGCCGGATCGCGCCCATCGGCCGCCGAGAGGTCCGAAAACCCGATCCCGATCAGACGGTAGGCTTGGCCCTTCGGCAGCTTGTCGAACAGCGTCTCGCCCGCGCGATAGAGCGTGTCGGCCAATTGGCTCGGCTCCTCCAGCCGGGTCTGCCGTGTCACGGTCGCGAAATCAGCCTTCTTGAGCTTCAGCGTCACCGTCCGCCCCGCCAGATCGCGCGCCTTCATCCGGGCCGAGACCTTCTCGGCTAGATGCCAAAGCTTGCCCATCAGCGCCTCGCGATCGGCGATGTCGGTGTTGAAGGTGGTCTCGTTCGACACCGATTTCATCGGCGAGTCTGGAGAGACCCGCCGCGCATCTTGGCCGCTGGCCAACTCAAACAGCCGCCGCCCCGACGCGCCGAAACGGTCCTCCATCCGCGACAGCCCCGCGCGGCGGATATCGGCGAGCGTGCGAATGCCCGCGCGCCCCAGGGCCGAGCGCGTCGCTGCCCCCACGCCCCAGAGGATCGACACCGGCTTGTCGCGCAGAAACTCTTCCGTATCGCCGCGCCCGATCACCGAAAACCCGCGCGGCTTGTCGAGATCCGAGGCGATCTTGGCGAGAAACTTGTTATGCGAAAGACCCACCGAGGCTGTGACCCCGATCTCCGTCTCGATCTCGCGCGCAAGCCGCGCCATCAGGAGCGCGGGCGGCGCATGATGTAGCCGCTCCGTTCCGCCCAGATCGAGAAACGCTTCGTCGAGCGAGAGCGGCTCGATCAGCGGCGTCAGCTCGACCATCTTCGCCCGGATCTCGCGCGAGACGCTGGCGTAATGCTCCATCCGCGGTTTGATGATCACCGCGTCCGGGCACAGCTTGCGGGCCTGAAACATCGGCATGGCCGAGCGCACGCCCGAGATTCGCGCGATGTAACAGCAGGTCGTCACCACCCCGCGCGTGCCGCCGCCCACGATGACCGCCTGCGAAGACAGTTCGGGATTGTCGCGCTTCTCGACCGAGGCATAGAAACTGTCGCAATCGATATGTGCGATGGGCAGGTCGAACAGCTCCGGATGCGCCACGATCCGCGCCTTGCCGCAGGCGGGGCAACGCTTCGGCGCCTCGTCAAAACTCTTCAGGCAATCGCGGCAAAGGGCAGGCATGGGGACTCGATCCGGGAAACACCCCTTAGATACCCTCTCTTCCTCTTGGCGGAAATATCCCGGGGTGAATTGGCGTAGCCAAGAGGGGCAGCGCCCCTGACGCTGACGAAAAAGGGGCGGATCGCTCCGCCCCTCTCAATCGGTTTTCAGCTAGGTTTAGTGCAGCGGCACGCCATCGGCAGGCTTCGTGCCCCCCAAAGGCGCGCTGTGGCCGCCGACGATCAGGCCGTTCGGGCCCGCGGTGACTTCGACCGTCGCACCGTCCATGATCTCGCCGCCAAGGATCGCCTCGGCCAGCGGATCCTGCAGCGAACGCTGGATCACGCGTTTCAGGGGGCGTGCGCCATAGACCGGGTCGTAGCCCGCATCGGCGAGCCACTTGTGGGCCGACTCGTCCAGCTCCAGCGTGATCTTGCGCTGTGCCAGACGTTTCTCCAGCCGCTTGAGCTGGATCTCCACGATCCCGTCCATGTTCTCGCGGTTCAGGCGATCGAAGATCACCATCTCGTCGAGACGGTTCAGGAATTCGGGGCGGAAATGCGCCCGCACCGCATCCATCACCTGACGCTTGGCTTCGCCCGCATCCGCGCCTTCCGGCAGCTGGCTGAGCGCCTGCGAGCCGAGGTTCGAGGTCAGCACGATCAACGTCTGCTTGAAGTCGACCGTGCGGCCCTGACCATCGGTCAGCACACCATCGTCGAGCACCTGCAGCAGCACGTTGAACACGTCCGGGTGCGCCTTCTCGACCTCGTCGAACAGCACGACCTGATAGGGACGCCGCCGGACCGCTTCGGTCAGAACGCCACCCTCGTCATAGCCGACATAGCCAGGAGGGGCACCGATCAGCCGCGCCACGGAGTGTTTCTCCATGAACTCGGACATGTCGATCCGCACCATCGCCTGATCGTCGTCGAACAGGTAATTCGCGACGGCCTTGGTCAGCTCGGTCTTGCCCACCCCGGTCGGGCCGAGGAAGAGGAACGAGCCCAGCGGGCGGTTCTCATCGTTCAGCCCCGCACGCGCACGGCGCACGGCGTTCGACACGGCGGTGATCGCCGCATCCTGACCGACGACGCGCTTGTGCAGCTCGTCTTCCATCTTCAGCAGCTTCTCGCGCTCGCCTTCCAGCATCTTCGAGGTCGGGATGCCGGTCCAGCGTTCGACCACTTCGGCGATCTGCTCGGGACGCACCGATTCCTCGACCATCAGCTCTTCGCCTTCGGCCTCGTCGGCTGCGGCGAGTTGCTTCTCGAGGCTCGGGATGATGCCGTAGCTCAGCTCACCGGCGCGGGCGAGATTGCCTTCGCGCTTGGCTTGGTCGAGCTCGGCCCGGGCCTTGTCGAGTTGCTCTTTGAGGTTGCGACCCGATTCCAGCTTGTCCCGCTCGGCCTGCCACTTGGCAGTCATTTCCGAAGCGCGATCCTGCAGATCGGCCAGTTCCTTCTCGAGCTTCTCGAGACGGTCCTTCGACGCGGTGTCGTCCTCTTTCTTCAGCGCTTCCGCTTCGATCTGCATCTGCAGGATCTGACGGTCGAGCGCATCGAGCTCCTCGGGCTTGCTGTCCACTTCCATGCGCAGACGCGAGGCGGCCTCGTCCACTAGGTCGATCGCCTTGTCGGGCAGGAAGCGGTCGGTGATGTAGCGATGCGAGAGCGTCGCAGCCGAGACCAGAGCCGAGTCGGAGATTTTCACCCCGTGGTGGAGTTCGTATTTCTCCTTGATACCGCGCAGGATCGAGATCGTGTCCTCGACCGTCGGCTCTTCCACCATCACGGGCTGGAAACGCCGGGCCAAAGCCGCGTCCTTCTCGACATATTTGCGGTATTCATCGAGCGTCGTGGCGCCCACGCAGTGCAGCTCACCGCGGGCCAGCGCCGGCTTGATCAGGTTGGCCGCATCCATCGCGCCATCGGATTTCCCAGCACCCACGAGCGTGTGCATCTCGTCGATGAAGAGGATGATCTCGCCAGCCGCGGCCTCGATTTCCTTGAGGATCGCCTTCAGACGCTCTTCGAATTCACCGCGATATTTCGCACCCGCGATCAGAGCGCCCATGTCGAGCGCGAGGAGCCGCTTGTCGCGCAGGCTCTCCGGCACGTCCCCGTCGATGATGCGCAGCGCGAGACCTTCCGCGATCGCGGTCTTACCCACGCCGGGTTCACCGATCAGAACCGGGTTGTTCTTGGTCCGGCGCGACAGCACCTGCATCGCGCGGCGAATTTCCTCGTCGCGGCCGATGATCGGGTCGATCTTGCCCTGCTCGGCGGCCTCGGTCAGATCGCGCGCGTATTTCTTGAGCGCCTCATAGCCCTCTTCGGCCGAGGCCGAATCCGCCGTGCGGCCCTTGCGCAGATCGTTGATCGCGGCGTTGAGCTTCTGCGCCGTCACTGCGCCCGCATCGAGCGCATCCTTGGCGCGCGTGTTCACCATGGCCAGCGCCATCAGCACACGTTCGACCGGCACGAAACTGTCGCCCGCCTTCTTGGCAAGCTTCTCGGCCTCGTCGAGCACCCGCACGAGGCTCTGCTCGACATAGACCTGCCCGTCGCCGCCCGACACTTTCGGCAGCTTGCCGACCGCCAGATCGACGGCTTCGAGCACGCGGGCAGGCTCGCCGCCGGCGCGTTTGATCAGATTGGCCGACAGCCCCTGATCGTCATCCATCAAAGCCTTCAGAAGATGCTCGGGCACCACACGTTGATGACCCTCGCGCATCGCGATCGTCTGCGCGGCCTGAAGGAAACCGCGAGACCGCTCCGTGAACTTCTCCATGTTCATCGGCATTCTCCTTTTTTAAAGCCCCCGGGATGTGTCTGGCCCTATATTAGGCGCCGTCCTGACCGGGTCTCGATATGAAAAATGGGATGTGGCGCATCCCGCTTCAAGAGCTTTATGGCGACCATTTCGCCGCAGGTGGAAACCAAAACGCAAGGTTTAGCGTTTACGCAAGGACACCCATGCAGGAGGCTCCGAGGATGCATCATGCCAGCGCCACGCATATCGCGCGCCTGATTTACAACGCCGCGCAGCGCCGTTTCGAGGCGGTCGTCGAATTCTTCACCCCCGGGATCGCGCAGCCGCTGCGGGTGCCCGTTCGGGTCGAAGCCAGCCCCAACATTTCGCATCGCCAGCTCGCCCGCGCGCTGACCCGCGAAGCGCAACGTCGTGGCATCGGCGGGCTGTGATCCCGCGAACGGCTTGACGTAGCGGCGATTGATCCGCATCAGGGGGCGATCTTGAAAAGGAGCGCCCCAGCGATGACCGACATGACCCTGCCCGCCGACGACCGTCTCATCGTCGCCCTCGACGTGCCGAGCGCCTATGAAGGCCTCGTGCTGGCGAACCAGCTGGGCGACTCGGTGTCCTTCTACAAGATCGGTCTGGGGATGCTCACCGGCGGCGGCCTCGCGCTGGCCAGCGAGTTGAAGCAGGATCAGGGCAAGCGCATCTTCCTCGACATGAAGCTGTTCGATATCGGCGCGACGGTCGAGAACGCCGTGCGCGGGCTGGCGCAGTTCGATCTCGACTTCCTGACCGTGCATGGCGACCCCTATGTGGTGAAGGCCGCCAAGGAAGGCGCGGCGGGTACCGATCTGAAAATCCTCGCCGTGACGATCCTGACCTCGCTCGACCGCGAGGACCTGAACGGGGCGCTGATCAAGGACGGCGCGATCAGCGACCTGGTGGCGGAGCGTGCAGGGCGAGCCTTCGAGGCCGGTGCGGATGGCGTGATCGCCTCGCCGCAGGAGGCCGCGATGATCCGCGCGCTGCCCGAGGCGGAGGGCCGTCTGATCGTGACGCCGGGCGTGCGTCCCACCGGGGCCGATCTCGGCGATCAGAAGCGGATCGCGACTCCGGCAGCGGCGGTGGGCGCAGGTGCTGACCATATCGTCGTCGGTCGCCCGATCCACCGCGCGCCCGATCCGCGGGCTGCGGCGGAAGCGATCCTCAAAGAATTGCAGGGCTGATTAGCATTTCTTACTGACCGTCGCCGCCTGTCGCCGGGCCGCTCGTCTTCGAGTCGGGCGCCACGTCGACCTTCGCGGCATTCGGGTCGGACATCTGCTGCTCGCTCGGCGGGTCGGTGGCGGCGTCGTCACCCCCGTCGATTGGCGTATCGGCAACGAGCCAGACCACGACACCCAGTGCCGCGACCAGCGCAACCAGGGTGAGTATCAGGCCGCCGATACTGCTCTGTCGGTTCGAATCCTTGGCCATTCTTGCTCGCCTCTTCGCTTTGATCCCTCGGTAAAGGAAACGCGAGGCTCTGACCTGCGTTCCTCCTCCCGTCATCAGATAGGCGGAGCATGGCGCAAAATGAAACGGCGCCCCGCAGGACGCCGCTTCACTTGCACGTGATCTGCGAAAGCGGGATCAGTTCGAACCGCCGCTTTGCGTGGTGGCCTCAGCCGAGGCGCCGCTCGTGTCGGTGCTGCCGCTGTCGCTGGCTGCGGCATCGCCCGAGGCGTCGGCGCTCGACGAGTCCGCCGGGGCTGCGTTGTCGTTGTTCTCGATCGTGACCGAGGTGGCGCTCGCATCGCTCTCGGTGGGCGCAGTGCTGGCGCTTTCGTCCCCGGGCGACATCATGAGCCAAAGAACGATGCCGAGGGCGACGACGACCGCGCCCAGAACGAAATAGATGCCGCCCAGACCCGAGCGTTCGTGATTATGCGTGTCAGACATGATGATCTCCTGTCGATGTTCATCTCTCTGTATTGGCGAGAGAACATCGACAGGCTGCTTCCGGTTCCCGCGATGCGCGGGAAGTCGCCGGCAGCGGTTTCGTCACAGGTCTTCAGTTCTCGTTGATATCGTCATGCCATTGCTTCACCTGACCGCGCCGCACGCCCATCAGTTTGCGCAGCGCGAGCCATGCGATGATCGACAGAACCGCGAAGGTGATCAGCGTGATCGGCACCGACTTTCCGACGATGCCGATCCAGATCAGCCCGCCGGTGATCACCGCCCCGATCGAGAAGCCGAGGAAGATGAAACCGGGGATGATCATCTCGGCCCCGCCCAGCACCAGACCGGCCAGAACCCAGACCCACGGAAGTTGCCAGAGGTCCATCACGCTTTCCTCAAAAGCTGGAAGGCGTCGGTAAAGGCCTCGAGGGCGGCGGCAGGCAGGATCACGGTCTGCTTGCCTTCGCCCTTGGCCACCTGAGTCAGCGCGTCGACCTGTTTCAGCGCGACCTGATATTGCGCGGCCTCCAAGCCGTTCTTCGCAATCGCCAGCGCGACGACTTCCGTGGCATAGGCTTCTGCATCGGCAGAGATGCGGCGCGCTTCGGCCTCTTTCTGTGCCTGGAATAGCTGCGCTTCGGCGGCGAGTTCGACCGCGCGCTTCTTGCCCTCGGCCTCGGTCACCTGCGCCCGGCGTGCGCGCTCGGCATTGAGCTGTTGCAGCATCGCGGCGCGGGTCGCCTCGTCGAGATTGACGTCGAGAATCTCGGCGCGCGTTACCTCGATCCCCCAATCGTCGACCATCACGGCGACCTGTTCGCGGACCTTCTCGATCAGGCGGGCACGGTTCGATTGCACCTCGTCGAGCTCGATCACCCCGATCTCGGAGCGCACGATCCCGGCCACCGTTGTCGCGATCGCGGCGTCGACATCGCGGATGCGGTAGACGGTCTTTTCCGGTTCGGTGATCCGGTAGAAGACCGAGGTCTCGACCTTCACGAGCACGTTGTCGGCGGTGATCGCGTCCTGCATCGCGTTGGGCAGCTGGCGCTCGAGGATCGAGATCTTGTGTGGCACCCGGTCGAGGAATGGCACGATGAAGTTGATGCCGGGGCCAAGCACCGCGCGCAGCCGCCCGAAGCGCTCCACGACGTGCTTCTCGGATTGCGGCACGATCCGCACGCCGAGGAAGACCGACAGGATCAGCAGAACCGCGACGGCGATCATCACGATATCGCTGCCGGTTAGGGAATTAGGGAAATACATCTGGGCCTCGACCTTCTGAACTCACACTTGATTACCGGGAAAGACGCGCAAGGCGAGCAGCGTCAGCACCACGAGCACGGCCCAGCCACCGGGCCGTGAGATGAGCCAGACCGCGAGCGCGAAGCCTATCCCGACGATACGACTGCTCGCCGTCGCGAGAAAGCCGAACAGCACGCCCATCAGGCGAATTCCATCAAATAGGGGGTCATCGACTGCTCCTTGTGGTTTTTCCACAAGTTTGCCGCAACTTCCGCGATTTGGGAAGGCTGTTGCGCTCAGCCTAGGCGTGCAGGCAGGCGCAGGCCACGCAACACGTCGGCGCCGGACATCGGGCGCTTGCCCGGGCGTTGCGCGGTCAGAATCTCCAGTGCGCTCGTGCCGCAGGCGATGGTAAACCCGTCGAGGATCTCGCCCGGTGCGCCGCTTCCCTCTGCCGGGGCGGCGCGCAGCAGCTTGATCCGTTCACCTGCGATCTCGGTCCAAGCGCCGGGGAAGGGCGAGAGACCGTTGATATGCCGGATCACCTCGTCGGCCGGGCGCGTCCAGTCGACCTGCGCTTCGGCCTTGTCGATCTTCGCGGCATAGGTGACGCCATCCTCGGGCTGCGGCTGCAGGATCAGCGAGTCGATCTCCGACAGCGCGTCGAGGATCAGCCGCGCGCCCATCGCGCTCAGCCGATCATGCAGCTCGCCGGTGGTCTCGGTTGCGCCGATCTCGGTCGCTTCGCGCAGCAGGACCGGCCCGGTATCGAGCCCGGCCTCCATCTGCATGATGCAGATGCCGGTCTGGCTGTCGCCCGCCATGATCGCCCGGTGGATCGGGGCCGCCCCGCGCCAGCGCGGCAAAAGTGAGGCGTGGATATTCAGGCATCCCTTCGCGGGCGCATCCAGAATGGCCTGCGGCAGGATCAGCCCGTAGGCTACCACGACCGCGATATCGGCATTCAGCGCGGCGAAGGCCTCGCGGTCCTCGGGGGCTTTGAAGTTCCGCGGGGTGCGCACCTCGATCCCCAGTTCCTCAGCCTTGGCATGGACCGGCGAGGGGCGCTCTTTCTTGCCGCGACCGGCGGGGCGGGGCGGCTGGCTATAGACGGCGACAACCTCATGCGCGCCGGCCAGCGCCTCCAGAACGGGGACGGAGAACTCCGGCGTTCCCATGAAGATGACGCGCATCGCTTAGCCTTTCGCGAGTTTCTTCGACTTCTGCACCAGCATCTTGCGGCGCAAGGGCGAGAGATGATCGACATACATCTTGCCGTTGAGGTGGTCGATCTGGTGCTGGACGCTCGTCGCCCAGAGGCCCACGAAATCGCGGTCCTCCATCTCGCCGTCTTCATTGAGGAAGCGCACCGTCACCGCGCGGGGCCGTTCTATCGGGGCGGAAATACCTGGCAGGTTCGGCGAGGCCTCTTCATGCTTGCGCATCTGCACCGACGCATGAAGCACTTCCGGGTTCGCCATCCGCACAGCCTGACCGCGCTTGTCGGATGCGTCGACCACGGCGAGGCGCATCATGATGCCGATCTGGGGGGCGGCAAGCCCAACGCCCGGCATCGCATCCATCGTCTCGACCATGTCGTCCCAGATCATCCGAACGGTCTCGGTGATCGTCTCGACCGGCTCGGCCGGGCGATGCAGGCGGCGGTCGTCATAGGGGATGAAGGCGCGCGAAGCCATCAGAGGATCGGATCCTTGGCGGCGCCCGCACGGGCGCGCTCGCGCTTGAGCTTCTCCATCTTGCGGGTGATCATCTTGCGCTTCATCGGACCGAGATAGTCGATGAACAGCTTGCCGTTGAGGTGATCGAACTCGTGCTGCGCGCAGGTCGCCCAGAGCGCGTCGAACTGCTCCTCATGGCTTTGCCCGTCGAGGCCGAGCCACTTCATCCGCACCTCGGAGGGGCGCGTCACCTCGGCATATTGATCCGGGATCGACAGGCAGCCTTCCTCGTAGACATTGGTCTCTTCCGAAGTCCAGCTGATCTCGGGATTGATCAGGACCATCGGCTCGGGGGCCGCTTCCTTGTCCTTCACGCAATCCATCACGAAGATCCGCTTCATCACGCCGACCTGCGGCCCGGCCAAGCCGATGCCGGGCGCGTCATACATGGTCGCGAGCATGTCATCGGCGAGCTTGCGGATCTCGTCGTTAACTTCGGGCACCGGCTCGCAAACCTTTTTCAGGCGCGGATCGGGATGGATCAGGATCGGTCGTAGCGTCATGGGCAGGGATTTAGGCGAAGCAATGCGTCTGTGCAATGGCAGCGGTGATTGTGCCAGTGACAAAACGCCGTTTGTAACCCGGCTTTGCTTTTGCTCAGATGCGCCCGATCCGACCAATGAGAGGCCCAGATGAGCAAACCCGACTTCGACGAAATCATCGACCGCGTAGGCACCCATTCGCAGAAATGGGACGGGATGGAAAAGTATTACGGGGTTTCGCCGGAAGACGGGATCGCGATGTGGGTCGCGGATATGGATTTCCGCCCGCCTACCTGCGTGCAGCGCGCGCTCGAGGATATGGTCGCGCAGGGTATCTACGGGTACTGGGGCGGCGAGGACGAGTATCGCGCCGCGATCCAGTGGTGGATGCGCGAGCGCCACGGCTGGGAGATCGAGCCGGACTGGATCTTCACGACCCACGGTCTGGTCAACGGCACGGCGCTCTGCGTCGATGCCTATACCGACCCGGGTGATGCGGTGGTTCTGATGACGCCGGTCTACCATGCCTTTGCGCGGGTCATCCGTGCGGCCGGGCGCGAGGTGCGCGAATGCCCGTTGAAACTGGTCGATGGCCGCTACGAGATGGATTTCGACGCTTGGGACGGGCTGATGACGGGGGCCGAGAAGATGCTCGTCCTCTGTTCGCCGCATAATCCCGGCGGCCGCGTCTGGACCCGCGCGGAGCTGGAAGCCACGGCGGCGTTCGCGAAGCGCCACGGGCTGGTGCTGGTCTCGGACGAGATTCACCATGACATCGTGATGCCGGGCGAAACTCATATCCCGATGGCGAATGCCGCGCCCGATCTGCCGCTGGTGATGATGACGGCCACCACGAAGACCTTCAACATCGCGGGCACGCATACGGGCAACGTGATCATCTCGGACCCGGATCTGCGCGCCCGATTCGCGTCGCGGATGGCCGCCTTGGGGATCTCGCCCAACAGTTTTGGCATCGCGATGGCGACGGCGGCCTACAGCCCCGAGGGGGCGGCGTGGGTCGATGAGTTGAATGCTTATCTCGACGAGAACCGGCGGATTTTCGATCAGGGGGTCGCCGAGATCCCGGGGCTGCATTCGATGCCGCTCGAAGCGACCTATCTCGCTTGGGTCGATTTCTCCGGCACTGGAATGGAGCCCGAGGAATACAAGTCGCGTGTTTTGAAGGATGCGAAGATCGCGGTGAATTTCGGGGCGACTTTCGGCGCGGGGGGAGAGAAATTCCTGCGCTTCAACCTCGCCACGCCGCGGGCGCGGGTGCGCGAAGCGGTCGATCGCCTGCAGGCCGCTTTCTCTGATCTGCAATGAAAAAGGGCCGGTTTTCCGGCCCTTTCCTTTGAAATCTCGGTCTCGCTCAGATCTTCGTCAGGTAGCCCGACAGCGTCGGCCCTTCCTGCGCAAAATCGAGCGCCGCGCGATCGCTGACTGGGGTTTCGCGCTTCACCGTGCAGATCAGCTCGTTTCCTTGAATTTCCGAGGCCACGATCAGGCAGGTCGCGACGTGCTTGGCGCCGTCATAGAGATCGACATGGCCGCGCAGATGCGTGACCTCGTCGGCATCCAACGCGAAGCCACCCGGCACCCGGCGCAGGACCGGCCAAATCTGACCGCCCGCGAGAACACGCAGGCGTGCCTTTTTCGCCGCATCGCGCTTCTGCGCGGCGCGCAGTCCTTCAAGGACCTCCTTAGGCAGGAATTCCATGACATCCTCCAACAGCTTCCCCGTGATCCATGCTGATCACCTCAATGTAAAAAGCAAGTTAACCATTCAGACGATCCGATTCTGCGGCTGCAAAGAGTGCTGAAATTGCAACGGCTTGCAGGGTCGCCGCATCGGGTTGTCGCGCTGGGCCGCGCGAGATAGCGTCGAGGGTGACCGCGCAACCCGGAGGCTCTCATGCGTAAAGCTCTGCTCACCCTGACCCTCGCTCTCTCGCCCATGTTCAACGTCGGTATTGCCCATGCCGAGTGCGGCGGTAGCTGGTCCGGTTTCTTGTCCGGGATTCGCAGCGATCTGCAGGCGGCTGGATTGAACGCGCAGCAGGCCGATGCGTTCCTTGCCGGTGCGCGGCAGAATCAGGCTGTGTTGCGGGCGGACCGGGCGCAGGGGGTGTTTCGCAAGACCTTTCTCGAATTCGCGAGCGCGGTGATCAGCAAGAACCGGATGGTCAATGGGGCGAAAAACGCCAAGCGTTATGCGAAAACCTTCGACCGGATGGAGCAGACCTACGGCGTCTCGCGCGGGGTGCTGCTGGCCTTCTGGGCGCTCGAGACCGATTACGGCGCGGTGCAGGGCGATTTCAACACGCGCGATGCGCTGCTGACGCTGGCCCATGATTGCCGTCGGCCCGAGCTGTTCCGTCCGCAAGTGATTGCCGCCGGGGAGCTGTTCCGGCGCGGCGATTTCGATCCCAAGCGAACCACCGGTGCCTGGGCGGGAGAGATCGGGCAAGTGCAGATGCTGCCCGAGGACATCCTGCACAACGGGGTCGATGGCGATGGCGACGGGCATGTCCGCCTGAAGACCTCGGCGCCCGATGCGCTGATGTCGGGGGCCAACATGCTGCGCGATATGGGGTGGCGCCCGAACGAGCCGTGGATGCAGGAGGTGACTGTGCCCAACAATCTCGATTGGTCCCAGACCGGGCTCACCACCGAATTGCCGGTCTCCGAATGGGCGGCGCGCGGCGTGCGTGCGCGGCAGGGGGAACTTGCGCGCAACCTGCGCGGGTCGATCCTTTTGCCGATGGGGCGCAAGGGGCCAGCCTTTATCGTCTATCCGAATTTCCGTGTGCTGTTCGAATGGAACAAGAGCTTCGTCTACGTCACCAGCGCGGCCTATTTCGCCACGCGTCTCGAAGGGGCGCCACGCCTCGATCCCGGCGCGCCCGAACCGGGGCTGAGTGTGTCGCAGATGAAGCGGTTGCAGGAGAAGCTGGTCGCGAAGGGCTACGACGTGGGTGCGGTCGACGGCATCCTCGGCGCCAACACTCGCAACGCGGTCCAGACGGCGCAGGAGAAGTTCGGACTGCCCGCGGATGGATGGCCGACTCGTGCTTTGCTCGATCGGTTGTGACCGCGTCGGGGCGGGCGGTCACCCCGCTGCGCCGCCAAGTGCGAAGAAATCGAGGAACGGGCTTAGCAGGTAGCGGATCGGAGAGACCGGTGCGGTTTGCAGAAAAACCTCGGCGGGCATGCCGGGCACGAGCAGCCTGCGTTCTTCCGCGTCGAGCTCGTCCATATCGAAGGTGATCCGCACTTTGTAATAGCTTGCCCCGGTCGCGGGATCGGTCAGCGTGTCCGGGGAGATGCGCGTGATCGTGCCTGTCACGTCGCTCGAGATTCGCCGTGACAGTCCCGGAAAGCGGAGGATCGCAGTCTGGCCTGCCTCCAGGCCGTCGATATTGGTCGGATCGACTTGCGCATTGACGATGAGAGGCCGCCCGGTCTCTACGATTGCCATCGCCATCTCCGCGGGGCGCAGCACCGCATGTGCGCCGCGCAGGCGCACATCATGCACCGTGCCGCTGACTGGTGCGCGTAGGGTGCGCCGCGCCAATTCGTGGCGCAGATGTGTGGTGCGGGCAGAGAGCTCGATGGCGCGTGCATTGCTGGATTCGAGTTGCGACTCGATTTCCTCCCGGCGTTGCCATTGCAGCCGCGACGCGGTGAGCACCACGCCGCCGCTTTGCACCGTGAGCTGCGTTTTCTGGGCGCTCAACGCGCCGAGTTGTCGCTCCAGCGAGACCTGCTCGCGGGTGAGGGCGAGGATTTGCGCCGATGTGGCGAGGCCGCGATCCTTCAGCCGTTCGCGGAGGGCGAGTTCTTTTTCGATCAACCGCTCTTCGCGTTCCAGCGCCGTGACCTGCGCATCGAGCCCGTCGCGCTGCGCACGGATTTGCTGCAGCTGCCGCGCCATTTCGGCGCGTTGCTGAGCGAAGGACTGCTTGCGGGCTTCGAACAGGGAATTCTGCCCCTCGACCAGATCGGTGACATCCGCGCGGAGCTTGGCCGCCTCCAAAAGCTGCCTCGGGTAAGGGACCGTGTTCGCGCCGTCCCGTTCGGCTTGCAGCCGCGCGCGCTGGGCTTGCAGGGCGAAATCCGAGGCTTCGACGATGGCCAGCTCGGTCCGGATGTCGTCCGAGGCAAGGCGCATCAACACTTGGCCGCGGGTGACGTGATCGCCGCTTTTGACATAGATCTGTTCGATGGTCCCGCCGGTCGGATGCTCGATCACATGGCGGGAGCTGTCGACTTCGATCCGTCCTGAGGCCTGGATCGATCCGGCGAGCCGCGTGACGGTGAGCCAAAGGGCGGATCCGATGAAGAGGGCGACGATCGCCGCGAGGCCGAAGCTGATCGGGACGCCATGTTGCGAAGGGGTGCAGCAGGTGCCCCCTTGCCCGGAATGGATGCAGGCGTCGCTCACGCGGCGCTGTCCGCGCGGGGAACCACGCGGGCCTTCGTCGCCGAGGCGATCATGCGCTTGAGAACGTCGTCACGCGCGCCGAGGGCGCGCTGCGCCCCGTGATCGAGTACGAGGATGCGTTCGCATTCGGCGAGCGCGCCGGGGCTGTTGGTCATCACGATCGCCGCGCCGCCGCGCGCCTTCAGATCGCTCAGCATCGTGTGCAGACAGGCCCCGCCATCTTCACTGAGCAAAAGGTTTGGCTCATCGAGAATAAGCAGGATCGGGTCGTGATAGAGCGCCCGCGAGAGCGCGACGAGCTGGCGCTGGCGATCGGAGAGCGAAGCCCCCTCGAACTCGATCGGTGTGTCGTAGCCCGCGGGCATTTTGAGAATCATCTGATGCGCGCCGGCGCGTTTGGCAGCGGCGATGACCCGGTCCATGTCGGGCGCGAGGTCGAGCCGGGCGATATTCTCGGCCACGGTGCCGGGAAAAAAGGTGACCGATTGCGGCAGGTAGCCGATCAGCCGCCCCAAATTGTCACGGTCGTATTGATCCAGCGGCACCTCGTCGAGGCGGATCGTGCCCGAGCTTGGATGGGAGAAGTTGCACAGGCTGCGCGCGAGAACGGATTTGCCTGCACCGAGCGGGCCGATCACCCCGAGTGCCTCCCCGGGTTCGAGCGAGAAGCTGATCATCTCGAGCGTCGCTCGGTCGGAATTGGCGGGCCGGACGGTGATGTCTTCGACGGCGAGGCGTGCCTTCGGGCTCACCCACTCAGTGCCCTTTTGCGCGGCCGGGTGAGCGCCGAGGAGGGCCGCCAGCCGGTCGCGGGCGACGGAGGCGCGCTGCCATTGCGTCCATCCGCCCACGGCAAGCTCGACCGGCGCGAGCGATCGACCCATCAGGATCGAGGCGGCGATCATCGCCCCCGCGCTCAACTCGCCTTGCAGGACGAGATAGGCGCCAAGCGCCAGCATCGACGTTTGCAGCAGCATCCGCAGCGCGCGCATCGAGGCATGGAAGCTGCCGCTGAGATCGGTGGCCCGAATCGCGTTGTCCATCGATTCATGCCGCGCCGCCTGCCAGCGTTTGAAGCCGCTTTCGCGCATCCCGAGCGAAACGACCGTTTCGATCTGGCGGAGAAAATCGTTTCCGAGATACCGGGCTTTGTTCTCGAGCTGTGTTGTCTCTTCCATTCGCCCACGCGTGACGAATTGCGTGGCGAGAGACAGCAGGATCAACGTGGCACCCCCGGCGAAGGCCAGAGCGCCGAGCCACGGGTGGAACACGAACAGCACTCCGAGATAGAGCGGCGTCCAGGGCAGATCGAACACCGCCGCCGCGACCGGGGAGGCATAATAGCGCTGGACGATTTCCAGATCGCGCAGGGCGTTGTTGGAGGACCGCTCCTGCGTGTTGATGGTGGCGTCGATGATGGCGGCGTCGAACACGCGCCGCTCGAGGCCGCGCTGATGATCCGCCCCGATTCGGGCGAGCAGGCGACCTCGCGCCCAATCAATGACGCCCATCATCGTGAAGAGAAAGGCCACCAGCAGGAACAGGTTGATCAGCGTCGGCAAGGACCGCGCGGGCAGCACGCGGTCATAGACCTGCAGCATGAACAGCGGCCCCGCGAGAACGAGCAGATTAATGAAGGCCGCAAATATTGCGACCAGCACGAATTGCCTTCGTACCCGGCCCAGCAGCCGGGCCATCTCCCGTCGTCCTTTGAGGATGTTGCGTTTGATGATGGCTTGATCGGTGTTGGAATATGGCATCGTGCTCTCCCCGCGATGACGGGCGCTGATCGGAGCGCCGCGCTTGGCAAGGGTGATGCGAGCGCGCTGAACGGGGCGTTAATTTCGCCGCTCCTTTTCCCGTCAATTCGATCCATTTCTTCCGGAACTCCGGAGTTCTGAGCGACTCGCGTTGCGGCAAGACCGGATGCGCCCTATCTATTTCAGGACCTAAGCCGCAACGCAGGGGGGAGCGACTTTGGCGCAGGAATTAGAAAAGAGGGCCTCGGCGCGCGTCGGCGTGCGGTGGTCTGCGGTGGCTACGATGACGGCGCTTGCGCTGGGGTTGGCCGCCTGCGCACCTGCGCCGCCCGCGACCGGCATTCAGGACCCTTACGAGGCGGCAAATCGCAAGACGCATGAGTTCAACAAGAAGCTCGACTCGGCCTTCTTCCGCTCCGATTCGACCGATGGCAGTGGCCCCGGTCCGGTGACGAAAACGCTCTATAATGTCGGCAGCAATCTCAGCCTTCCGGGGAAGGTGCTCAACTCTCTGCTGCAAGGACGACCCGAGCCGGCCGTGAAGAACACCTTCCGATTCTTCATCAACTCGACGATCGGGCTGGGAGGGATTTTCGATCCGGCAGGGACGGATTTCTCGTTGCCCGAGACGGATACCGATTTCGGCGAGACGCTACATGTCTGGGGCGTGGGCGAGGGCAATTATCAGGAATTGCCGGTCTTCGGGCCGTCCACGACGCGTGATACAATCGGGATGGTCGTCGATTTCGTGATCGACCCGCTGGGCGCGCTGCCCGACAAGGAGCGCATCGCCGCAGGGGCGCTACGCTTCGGCGGCAATGTCGCGAAGCGCAACATGTATGGCACCACTGTCGACTCGATCCTGTATGACAGTGCCGACAGCTATGCCCAAAGCCGGCTTCTGTATCTGCAGAACCGACGCTACGAACTCAATGGCGAGGAGGCCACCGATGCGAATGCCTACGATCCCTACGAAGACCTTCTGCCGCAATAGGCGGCAGGTTCTGGGCCTCGGCGCGGCGGGTCTGGCGGCAGCCATGGTGCCGGGGTCGGCATATGCGCTGACCGATGCGCAGGCGCGCGCGCTGATCCAGAAAGCGGTGAACGAGGTCAACGCAGCCATTGCCTCGGGGCGCACGGGGCCCGCGCTCTATGCGATGTTCGAACGGATTTTCGCGCGATATGCGGATGTGAACGTCATCGCGCGCTCGGCGCTGGGCGTGGCGGCGCGGCAGGCGAGCCCGGCGCAGCTCGCGGCCTTCACCAAGGCGTTCCAGGGCTACCTCGCGCGCAAATACGGCAAGCGGTTCCGTGAGTTCCAGGGCGCGAAGTTCCAGATTCAGGGCGCACGCCCGATCAAGACTTTCTACGAGGTGAAGACGCTCGCGACCCTGCCGGGGCAGGCTCCGTTCGAGGTGCTGTGGCAGGTCTCGGATCGCTCTGGCGGCGACAAGTTTTTCAACCTGATCGTCGAGGGCGTGAACATGCTCGCCTCCGAACGTGCCGAGATCGGCGCGATGCTCGATCGGCGTCGCGGCAATATCAACGCGATGATCGAGGATCTGAAACGGGCAGGGTAACCGGCGCAGGCTTCGGCCCGGCAAGACGCCGTACCAAATGAAAACGCCCGGGCCAGTGGCCCGGGCGTTTCTTTTGTTTCGGGTCGGTCGCTCAGTTGCTGCCGAAGATGTTGAGCAATTCGTTGAGGATCGACTGCGACGGATCGCGCCGCTGCCGCTGGGGCTGCGCGGGCGCTTGTCCCGCGCTCTGGCTTTGCCCCTGAGACTGCTGTGCCGGCACCTGCCAGTCGCCCGGATGGGCCATCGGGAGCGGCTTGGGATCTTCGCCGTTGAGCACCCGCTTCATCGTCTCGTGGAAGATCTCGGCGGGCAGGCCGCCCCCGGTCGTGCCTTTCAGCGGCGTGTTGTCGTCATTGCCCATCCAGACGCCGACCACGTAATCCGAGGTGAAGCCCACGAACCAAGCATCGCGCGCGCTCTGCGTGGTGCCGGTCTTGCCTGCGATCTCGTAGCCGTCGATGTTGGCGCGGCGGCCGGTCCCGTGCAGCACCACCTGACGCATCATGTAGGTCAGTTCCTGCGCCGCTTTCTTCGAGATCACGCGCTCGCCGATCCCGCCGGGCTTACCGAAGAGCGGCTGGTCGTCGCCTTTCAGCGTCAGCGAGGTCAGGCCATAGGGCTGCACCGAAGAGCCGCCATTGAGGATGCCCGCATAGGCCCCTGTCATGTCGAGCAGATCCGATTCCCCAACGCCAAGCGCCACCGAGGGCAGGTTCGGAAGGTCCTGCGCGAAGCCGAACCCTTCCGCGACCTTGATGACATTCTCGCGCCCCACCGCTTCGGAGACGCGCACGGTCGCCACGTTCACCGAATGCTCGAGCGCCGTGGTCAGCGTGATCGGCCCCATGTAGCTGCGCTCGTAGTTGCGCGGGCTCCAATCCGGCGAGCCGGGCATCTTCACCGTGACCGGCGCGTCGTCCACCATCGAATCCGGGGTGTAGCCCAGATCGAGCGCAGTCGCGTAGACGAAGGGCTTGAAGGTCGAGCCGGTCTGCCGCTGCGCCATGGTCGCGTGGTTGAACGCACCCGAGACCTTCGTGGCCCGACCGCCAACCATGCCGCGCACGGCGCCATCTGCGCTCATCACGACGATCGCGGATTCGGCCTTAGAGCCTTTGGAGACCTTGTTGTCGTAGACCGACTTCATCGCGTCTTCGGCCGCCGACTGGATGCGCTGATCGAGAGTCGTGTTGATGACCACATCCTCGGTCGTGTCGCGCGACAGGAAGTCCGGAATCGTATCCATCACCCAATCCGCGAAATAGCCGCCCGCGCGTTTCTGGGCCGCTTGGCTCAGCGTGGCGGGGTTGTTCTTCGCGTCGAGATATTGCCGGTCCGTCAGGTAGTTTTGCTCATGCATGAGGCTGAGCACAGTCTCAGCGCGTTCCTGCGAGCGTTTGAGGCTCGAGGTCGGGGCGTAGTAGCTCGGGGCTTTCAGAAGCCCCGCCAGCATCGCGGCCTGCTGCGGATCGACATTGGCGGCCGAGATGCCGAAATAGCGCTCCGACGCGGCCTCGAAGCCGCGCGCACCCGCACCGAGATAGGCGCGGTTGAGGTAGATCGAGAGGATTTCGTCCTTGGAGTATTTCAGTTCCAGCGCGAAGGCGTAGGGCACTTCCTTGATCTTGCGGCGCAGACCGCCCGAACGGCAGTCATTCTCATAGGCGGCTTCGTTCTTCCACTTCTTCGGGTCGAACTTCACGCCGAGGCACAGGAGCTTCGCGGTCTGCTGCGTGATGGTCGAACCGCCGTTGCCATCGAAAGGCCCGCGCCCTTCGCGCATGTTGATCGCCATTGCCGAGGCGATGCCGCGCGGCGAGATGCCGAAGTGATGGTAGAAGCGGCGGTCTTCGGTCGCGACCACGGCGTCGCGCAGATAGGGCGAGACGTTTTTCGCGTCGATCTGGCCGCCGAAGGTCTCGCCGCGCCAGGCGAAGACCTTGCCCTGATCGTCGAGCATCGTGACCGAGCCGCGGGTGCGGCCGTCGAGCAGCTTCGTGTAGTCGGGCAGGGTCGAGTAGAAATACAGCGTCGCTGCGCCCACCACGAGGGCGACGATCATCGCGAGGCGCCAGCCGACGCCCCATACGACCCGCCAGATCAACCGGGCGAGGCCGATGATCAGGCCGGTGACCGGCCCGTTGCGCCGCGGCGGCTTGCCTCGGCCGCCACCGCCACCTCCGCCGTTACCTCCACCCCGGCGCGCATTCTTGCGCGGCTTGGTGGGTTTCGATGCCTTGGGAGGCTGCTTCGACGAGGAATAGCGCTTGTCGGCCACGAGGCGCCCGCGCCCTCCGCCTTTCTGAGTCATCTGCCTGTTCCGCTGCCTGCGTTTTAATTGCGCGCAATCTACACGGGCCGACCCGAGATGTGCACCCGCGAAAAATCACGTTTCAGATTTGCAATGTGATTAAAAAAGCGGCAAAGCGCACAAATTGTGCAAATTTGAGCCAGAATCCGCTGACGCTGCTACTCGGACGGAACCTCGTTTCCTTGTGTGAAAGGGGCACAGCGGGCCTTTTAACACCGTGCGATGTCACCAAGCGGGCATCGAAAGGGCTGAACAAGGAAGGGATGTCAGGTGAAACTCATCATTGCAGCAATCAAGCCGTTCAAGCTGGAGGAGGTGCGCGAGGCGCTCACCACCATCGGCGTGCGCGGAATGATGGTGACCGAGATCAAAGGCTTCGGTGCCCAGTCGGGTCACACGGAAATCTATCGTGGTGCCGAATACGCCGTGAACTTCGTGCCGAAGGTCAAGCTGGAGATCGTCGTCGCTGACGGCCTCGCCGACGAGGTTGTCGACACGATCATGAAAGCCGCGAAAACCGACAAGATCGGCGACGGCAAAATCTTCGTTCTCGATGTCGGGCAGGCGGTTCGCGTGCGCACCGGCGAATCCAATGACGACGCGCTTTAAGGCGCGACAGGGGGAAAGTAGGAAAATGAACAAGCTTTCGAAAATCACTGGCCTTGCGGTTGCGATGACCGCGGTGGCCCTGCCGGCGCTGGCGCAAGACGCCGCCCCGGTCGATCCGCCGGCCAATGAGATCGGCTTCATCCTGAACACCTTCATGTTCCTCGTCACCGGCTTCCTGGTGATGTGGATGGGCGCGGGCTTCTCGATGCTCGAGGCTGGCCTCGTGCGTTCGAAGAACGTGACCATGCAGTCGCTGAAGAACATCGCGCTCTTCGCGATCGCGGCGATCATGTACTACCTGATCGGCTACAACCTGATGTACCCGGGCGACGGCTGGTCGATCAACGGCGTGCTCGGTGCCTTCTCGACCACCTCGCTCGAACCCGTTGGCGTCGGCGCGGATTCGGTCGACCTGACCTATGCTTCGGTCGGTTCGGACTTCTTCTTCCAGCTGATGTTCTGCGCCACCACCGCGTCGATCGTTTCGGGCACCCTGGCCGAGCGCATCAAGCTGTGGCCGTTCCTGATCTTCACCGTGATCCTGACGGGCTTCATCTACCCGATCCAGGCTTCGTGGAAATGGGGCGGTGGCTTCCTGGACGCCGATTTCGGCTTCCTCGACTTCGCTGGCTCGACCGTCGTGCACTCGGTCGGTGGCTGGGCAGCTCTCGCAGGCGCTCTGATCCTCGGCCCGCGTATCGGTAAGTATAAGGACGGCAAGGTCCAGGCTATGCCCGGTTCGAACCTGACGCTCGCTACGCTCGGTACCTTCATCCTGTGGCTCGGCTGGTTCGGCTTCAACGGCGGTTCGCAGCTCTACATGAACACCGTGGGCAACGTCGCCGATATCTCGCGCATCTTCGCCAACACCAACACGGCAGCCGCCGGTGGCGCGATCGCAGCGCTGATCCTGACCCAGATCCTCTACAAGAAGCCGGATCTGACCATGGTTCTCAACGGCGCTCTGGCTGGCCTCGTGTCGATCACGGCTGAGCCGCTGACCCCGAGCCTCGGTGCAGCGACCATCATCGGCGCGATCGGCGGTATCATCGTGGTCCTGCTGGTTCCGATGCTCGACAAGCTGAAGATCGACGACGTCGTGGGCGCTATCCCGGTCCACCTCGGCGCTGGTATCTGGGGCACGCTGGCTGTTCCGATCACCAACCCGGACGGTACCTTCTACGGCCAGATCGTCTCGATCATCATCGTCGGTATCTTCGTCTTCGTGGTCTCGGCAATCATCTGGTTCATCCTCAAAGCCGTCATGGGCATCCGCGCCCCGGCCGAGGACGAGATGATGGGTCTCGACAAGGCGGAACTCGGCATGGAAGCCTATCCCGAGTTCGTCAACTAAGACGCCGCATCCAAGACAAAGCGAAAGGCCCGGGAGCGATCCCGGGCCTTTTCATTGCATCTGATGTCTACTTACTCGGTGACCGGAGCGCCTTGTTGTTTCTGGCCTCCGCCGCTGTTCTGGTAATCCGGCTTGCGCAGGAAGAAGACGAGCGGGATCGCCGCCAGCGTGACCCACATCATGAACTTGAAATCGTCCACATAAGAGATCATCGCCGCCTGCTGCGTCGCGAGGTTGTTGAGCACCGTGAGCGCCGCCTCTCGCGACATGCCGCTCGCGCCGTTCATCACGCTCGAGAGGTTCTGCGGATTGATCGCCGAGACGATCTCGGAGTGGTTCACCGCGATATTGTGGGTCAGCAGCGCGGTCACGATGGAGATCCCGATGGACGAGCCGATATTGCGCAGAAGCGAGAACAGCGCCGTGCCGTCGCCGCGATATTCCGGGGCGAGCGTGGCGAAGGCCAGCGTCGAGATCGGCACGAAGACCGAGCCCAGTCCGAAGCCCTGAATCACGCCCGAGATGATGATCCATTTCGGCCCCATCTGCGGCGAGAAGGTCGACATGATGTGCAGCGAATAGGCCGTGAAGGACAGCCCGACCACCACGAGGATGCGCAGGTCGATGACCTTCACCAACCGCCCGATTAGCAGCATCATGATCATTGCCCCCACGCCGCGTGGTGACATCACCAGGCCCGTCGTGAGCGTCGGATAGTCGAAGATATTCGACAGCATCGGCGGCAGCAGCGCCAGCGAGGCGAGCAGGATGATCCCGATCACGAAGATGAACAGCAGCCCCATAGAGAGGTTGCGGTCGAGGAACATCTTCGGCTCGAGGAAGGGCTTCTTCGCGCTGAGAATCCACACCAGGAAGACCCAGAACCCGCTGATCGCGAGCGCGGCCTCAATCCAAATCTCGCGCGAGGCGAACCAGTCGAGATCGGACCCGCGGTCGAGCATCATCTGCAGCGATCCGATGGCCACCGCCAGCGCCGCGAAGCCGAAGAAGTCGAAGCCGATCTTCTTCTTGGGGGTCTCGGGCAGGAAGAAAGCAGAGCCCGCGATGGCGATCATCCCGAGCGGCACGTTGATGTAGAACACCCAGCGCCAGTTGATCACCTCGGTCAGATAGCCGCCCAGCGTCGGGCCGATGATCGGGCCGAGCATGATGCCCGCACCGAACATCGCCATCGCCTGCCCGTGCTTCTCGCGCGGGTTGATGTCGAGCATGAAGTTCTGCGCGAGCGGCACGATGGCCGCGCCGAATACGCCCTGCATGAGGCGGAAGATCACCATCACGTCGAGCGACCACGCGATCCCGCAGAGCATCGAGAAGACGACGAAGCCAATCACCGCGACCATGAAGATCTCGCGCCGCCCAAAACGGTTGGCGAGCCACCCCGACAGCGGGGTCACGATGGCTGCAGCGACGATATAGGAAGTCAGCACCCAGTTGATCGTATCGCGCGACGCGCCAAGGTCGGCGCGCATGTCCGGCAGGGCCACGTTCGCAATCGTGGTGTCGAGCACCTGCATGATCACGGCCAGCATCAGCGACGCCATGATCAGCGCGCGATGCGGCACGTTATGCGGGTCGATCCCCTTGGGTTGTTTGTCTGCGGCCTCGGCCATGACTTACTGCCCCTGATCGGTCGTGCCAGCAACGGCGGCCGAGCTGTTCGCCTTGTCGAGGATGCGCTTGTAGCGCGGCTGCGAGGCGGTATCGACGGTGACGCTGGCCGAGAGACCTGCGCGCAGGCCTTCGAGGTTCGCGCCTTCGTCGAGACGCAGGCGCACCGGAACACGCTGGGTTACTTTCACCCAGTTGCCGGTCGCGTTCTGTGCCGGGAGGATCGAGAACTCGGCCCCGGTGCCCGCGCCGACCGCGTCGACCGTCGCGTGATATTCGCGATCCGGGAAGGCGTCGAATTCGACTGTGGCCGACTGGCCCGCTTGCATATGGGTCAGCGCGGTTTCCTTGAAGTTCGCGATCACCCAGACGTCGCTGGTATCGACCAGCGTGAAGAGGCTGGCACCGGCGCCGACCATCTCGCCCGCTTTGAACGAGGAGGCCTGGTAGATGATGCCATCGGTGGGCGCATCGACCTCGGTCTGCGAGAGGTTGTACTTGGCGTCATTGACCGCCGCGATCGCCGATTTCACCGAAGGGTGCTCGTCCACCTGAATCTCGGGATTGCCGTTGAGCGCAACCTTGGCCGACGCCACTTTCTGCTTGGCCGCGGCCAGCGTGTTCTGCGCGGCTTGCGTCGCCGTGCGCTGCTGGTCGAGCGCCTGCTGCGTCGTGGTGCCGGATTTGATCAGCTTTTCCTGACGGTCGAGCTGTTTTTTCTGATACGCCGCGTTATCGGCTGCCTGTTTCTCATCGGCGAGCGCGGCCTTGTAGGAGGCGCGAAGCTGTTCGACCTGAAGGCGAGCCTGCGACAGTGCGGCCTCGGCCTTGGCCAGCGCCAGCTCGTAGGGCTTCTTGTCGAGCTCGAACAGCGGCGCGCCTTTTTTCACATGCTCGTTGTCATGCACGAACACTTCGGTCACACGGCCCGAGATTTGCGAGGCGACGGGGATTCTCGCCATCTGATAGTTGGCGTTCTCGGTGCTTTGCGAGCCACCGGCGCTCAGCCAGTACCACGCGCCGCCCAGCACGATGAGGGCAGGCACGAGAATAAGGAGCCAGAATTTCGGCCCCTTCTTCTGTTTCTGTTTCGATTGGTTTGCCGCGCTCTCGGCGGTCGAATTCTGGTCACTCATGATTTGTCTCTGACGTGGAGGAGGTGTCTTCGGAGAGGTTACGGATGATCGCCCGCAGGGTGTTCAATGCGGTCGCGACTTCGTCATCGCTCAGCCCGGCCAGCGCCTGTTCGTAGATGTCATCCGCGATGGAGCGCGCATCCTCGAAGGCGTTGCGTGCCTTGGCCGAGGGATGCACGAGCTTGACGCGTCGATCGTTCGGATCAGCTTTGCGGCAGACCCAGTCGGCTTCTTCCATGCGGTCGACGAGGCGCGAGACCGAAATCGGTTCGATTTCGAGCAACTCGGCCAGCCGGGCCTGCGCCAGCGCGCCCTCCTTCTTGAGGTAGACGAGCAGCCGCCATTGCGCGGTCGTCAGGCCGAACTCGTTGGCGCGTGCTTCGAAGCGACGGCGGATCAACCGCGTCGCGTCGTGCAGGAGAAAACCTAGGCTCTGATCGGGCATCCGTGGCTCCGTTGAAATTAAAGTAAGCCTCTATATTATGAGCCTGCTTATTATTTCAAGGGCGCAATGCGGAAAAATCCGCCACGAAAAACGGCGGCCCGAATGGACCGCCGTTTCGAATTTTCGTGTTGTCGGAGGCGTTTAGACGCCAGCGTCGATCAGCGCGCGGGCCAGAAGCGGCACGCTGTTTTTGTTAAGGCCCGCGATGTTGATACGCGAGTCGCCGACCATGTAGATCGCGTTGCCTGCCTTCATCGCAGCGACCTGCTCGGGCGTCGCACCAAGACGCGAGAACATGCCGCGGTGCTCTGCCACGAAGTCGAAGCGGTCGGAATTGGACAGCTTGCGCAGCTCGTCGGCGAGTTGCTGACGCAGTTCCAGCATTCCGGTGCGAACCTCTTCCAGCTCGGCTTCCCAATCGGCGCGCAGCTCGGGATCGGTGAGCACGCGGGTGACCAGCGCCTGCCCGTGATAGGGCGGGAAGGAGTAGGTCTGACGGTTGAGATAGGCGAGGTTGCCCTGAACGGTCTTCTTGGTCTCTTCCGAACCCAGAACCATCAGGCAGCCGGTGCGCTCGCGATAGATGCCGAAGTTCTTCGAGCAGGACGCCGCGATCAGCACTTCCGGCAGACGCTCGGCGATCAGGCGGGTGCCTGCCGCATCCGCTTCCAGACCGTCCCCGAAGCCCTGATAGGCAAGGTCGATCATCGGCACGGCGCCGGTCTCTTTCAGAAGGTCCGCAACCTTGCCCCATTGCTCGAGCGTCAGGTTCGCGCCGGTCGGGTTGTGGCAGCAGCCGTGCAGCAGCACGATGTCGCCTTCCTTGGCACCCTTCAGGTCTTCCATCATCGCGTCGAAATCGACCGAGCGGGTCTCGGAGTCGAAATAGCGATAGGTGGTGAAGTCCTGATCCATGAATTTCAGGATCGAGAGGTGGTTCGGCCAGGTCGGATCGGAGGCCCAGATCTTGGTGCCGGGGTTCGCCATGCGGGCAAGCTCGAAACCCATGCGGCAGGCGCCGGTGCCGCCCACGGTCGAGAGGCACGCCAGACGATCGGCCGGGTAGCCCTTACCCAGAACCATCTCGGCCATCGCTGCGTGGAATTCCGGCTGGCCTGCGAGGCCCGCGTATTTCTTTGTGGTTTCCTGATCCCAGACCTGCTTTTCCGCCTTGTGGATGGCGCGCATGATCGGGGTTTCGCCTTCGGCGTTCTTGTAGACGCCAACGCCGAGATCGACCTTCTGGTCGCGCTCATCGGCACGGTATTCTTCCATCAGCGCAAGGATTTTGTCCGGCGCCTGCGGCTTGAGATTGTTCAGCATCATGCTTCTCCCGTTGCGACCTTGAGGTCGTTATACATGCCCCATTCCGACCAGGACCCGTCATAGAGCGACCAGTCGGACTTGCCGATGATCTCCAGCGCGAGCGACAGGATCGCGGCGCTGACACCGGAGCCGCAGGTCGTGATCGCGGGCTTCGACAGGTCGACGCCGGCGGCCTCGAACAGGGCCTTGATCTCTTCTGGGGATTTGAAGGTGCCCTCGGGGGTCAGCAGTTCGCCGAAGGGCAGGTTGCGCGATCCGGGGATATGACCCGAACGCAGCCCCGGGCGCGGCTCGGTGCCGTTGCCGAGGAAGCGCTCATTCGGGCGCGCGTCGATGATTTCGTGATCGCCGAGCTTGCTGGCATGGGCGACCTGCGTGACGTCCTTCACCAGACCGGGGTGGCGTTGCACCGTCATGTGACGGTCGCGCACCATCGGCGGCATGTCTTCGAGCGGGCGGCCTTCGGCCTCCCATTTCGGCAAACCGCCATCGAGCACCGCCACATCCGTCTTGCCCATCAGGCGGAAGGTCCACCAGACGCGCGGCGCGGAGAAGATCGAGTGCTGATCGTAGATCACGACCTGATGGCCGTCGCCCACGCCCATCGCGCGCATCCGCGAGATGAACTTCTCGGGCGGCGGCGCCATATGCGGCAGGTCCGAGCGATTGTCGGCGATATCGTCGATATCGAAGAAGCGCGCGCCGGGAATGTGCTTGGCGTCGTAAGTCGCCTTCGCATCCCGCTCCATTTGCGGCAGGAACCACGAAGCGTCCAGAATGCGCAGGTCGGGGTCCTTCAGATGGGCAGCAAGCCAATCCGTCGATACGAGCGTTTTCGGGTCATCCATCGTCATGCGCCTCTTTTGCCGGTCGGGATTGCTTAGACTCAGCGGCGCGCAAGACGCAAGGGCAGGGCGGGTAAATCCGCCCCATGCCCCTAGTAATTCTGCTTCAGAAGGCGCTGTTTCTGGCGGTTCCAGTCGCGTTTCGCCTCAGTTTCGCGCTTATCGGCCTGCTTCTTGCCCTTGGCGATCCCGATCAGGACCTTCGCGATGCCCTTCTCGTTGAAGTACATCTTCAGCGGCACGATGGTCATGCCCTCGCGCTGGGTGGCGTTCCACAGGCGCGCCAGCTCTCGCTTGGAGACCAGAAGCTTGCGCTTGCGCCGCTCCTCGTGGCCGAAATGCGAGGCTTGGTTCAGGCTCGCGATATAGGAGTTGATCAGCCACAATTCGGCATCCTCCACCGAGGCGTAGCTCTCGGCGATGTTCGTCTGCCCGACGCGCATCGATTTCACCTCGGAGCCTTGCAGCACGATGCCCGCCTCGAGCGTGTCCTCGACGGCGTAGTGATAACGGGCCTGCCGGTTCTCGGCGATCAGCTTGGAATTGGGGTCTGAATGCTTTGCCATAGTCGCATCGAGATAGGGCAGGCAAGCGGCTCTGTCCAGTGCGGCACCGCTGCGCTTGACGCCCGTGCGGTGGCGCGAAATAGCTAGGGCAGGAGGAAACGCCCATGATCATTCAGATCGCCATCGGTTCGGTGATGATGCTATTGACCGTGTGCATCGCCGCGCTCAGCGCCTGGGCGATCGAGGTGACATTCTCGCGGCTGCACTGGTGGATGTTGCGTGAACCGCACCGACCGAAGTTGATGCTTATGGTCGTCGTCGCCGCCCTCTGGGCCTTGGCGATGGTCACCGCGGGCGTCTGGCTCTGGGCCTTTTGCTTCCGCATCCTCGACGTGTTCCCGACGATGGAGGAGTCGGTCTACTTCTCGCTCGTGAGCTTCACCACGCTGGGATACGGCGACATCCTGCTTTCGCATCAATGGCGCATCCTTGGCGGGATGGCGGCGGCGAACGGGCTGCTGAATGTGGGGCTTCTGACCGCGCTGCTGGTCGAGGTGATCCGCCATGTGCGTAAAAGCCAGCTGGAGGCCCGGGCCGAGCGCGGCGCGAGCTGAGCTGCAAAGCTCGCGCGCGCGGGTGCGCACGCGAGCTATACATCCGTCAGTCGATCATCAGCGCGTCTTTGACGATCCCGGTCAGCATATCGGTGACCGGCTGCATCGACTCTTCGTCATAGGAGCGGAAGCCCACCGTCACGTGATCCGTGTCCTCGGGCGTCTGGTAGACGAAGATCGTGTAGGGGCAGTACTGGACGTTGGCGATATCCGCCTCCATCACCTCGCGCGACGTCTGCGCCGAGCAGAAGGAGAACACGTCCGCGCCGGTGAACAGCGTCTTGGTGCTGCCGACCGCGTCTTTCGTGCGCTCCAGCATGTCGCCGGTATGGCTGACGTGATCCACCACGAGCCCCGCGCCGATGATTGCGTTCTGCACTGCGAAGGTGACGTTGTCGAAGGTGTCTTCGGTGGTCCAGGTATGGGCGTCCTCGGCCGTTGCCGCGCTCGCCCCCACTGTGATGACCGCCGCGAGTGCGGCGCCGATGAAGCGTTTCATCTCTCTCTCCCTTGTCTCCCGATCGGACGACTTTGCGCCGTCCGTTGATCCAGTCTCGATACTGGCGCGTATTTTTCTACGTGCCTAGAGGTAACAATGTCGCTGTAAGATCCGAAGTGTAAGCGACGGGCACCGCCCCATATGTAGGGGCAGAGAGGAGAATTCCATGCGCAAGACGAGACCGACCGACCCGAGCTGGGCCGATGTGACGCCCAAGGCCGACTTCCTGAACCGCCGCCAGATCATGGCCGGCGCAGGCGCGATGGCGCTCGGTTCGATCGCCGGGCCGAGCTTTGCCAGCATCGACGCCAAGCCCTCGAAATTCTCGACCGACGCCAAGCCGAACACGCTCAAGGAGATTACCTCCTACAACAACTTCTACGAATTCGGCTGGGACAAGTCGGACCCGGCGAAATACGCCGATCAACTGGTCACCGACCCGTGGTCGATCGAGATCGACGGCATGGTCGACAAGCCCGGCTCCTATCCGCTCGACGATATCCTCAAGCCCGTGACGCTCGAACAGCGCATCTACCGCTTCCGCTGTGTGGAGGCGTGGTCGATGGTCGTGCCGTGGATCGGCTTCGAGCTGTCCAGCCTTCTGAATCGTGTGGGCGTGCAGCCGTCCGCAAAATACGTGGCCTTCCAGACGCTCTACCGTCCCGAGCAGATGCCGGGGCAGAAACAGGGCGGTATCGACTGGCCCTATGTCGAGGGGCTGCGCATCGACGAGGCGATGAATCCGCTGACCATTCTGGCGACCGGTCTCTATGACGAAGAGATGCCGAACCAGAACGGCGCGCCGGTCCGTCTGATCGTGCCGTGGAAATACGGCTTCAAATCGATCAAGAGCATCGTGAAGATCTCGCTGACCGACAAGCAGCCGCCGACGACGTGGAACCAGCTGCAGCCGCGCGAATACGGCTTCTATGCCAATGTGAACCCGAAAGTGGATCACCCGCGCTGGTCGCAGGCCACCGAACGTCGCGTGGGCGCGGGCCTCTTTGCAGGCCGTCAGGAGACGCTGATGTTCAACGGCTACGGAGACGAGGTCGCGCAGCTCTATAAAGGCATGGATCTCGCGAAGTATTACTGATGATCAGCGCAACCCTCTCCGGCCCGATCAACACCGCACTGCGGCGCGTGCCCAGCTGGGTCGTCTATCTGGCGGGGCTGATACCGCTGGCATGGGTGGTCTGGCTCACGCTGTCCGGCGGGATCGGCGTCGATCCCGTGAAAGCGATCGAGCATCGGCTGGGCAAGATTGCCCTGTGGTTCCTGATCGGCGGGCTGGCCATCACACCGGCGCGCCGATTCCTCGGCATTAACCTGATCAAGTATCGCCGCGCGGTGGGCTTGCTGGCCTTCTTCTATGTGGCGCTGCACCTGATCGCCTGGGTGGTGCTGGATATGGGGATGCTCTGGGCACAAGCCGCGGCGGATCTCATCAAGCGCCCCTACCTCTTCTTCGGCATTACGGCTTTTGTGCTGCTGATCCCCTTGGCGGTGACGTCGAACAACGCCTCGATCCGCAAGTTGGGGAAAAACTGGCGGCGGGTTCACATGCTGGTTTACCCGGCGGTGGCGCTCGGCGTGATTCACTACCTCTGGCAGATGAAGGTGATTTCCAGCGAGGGGTGGCTCTGGCTTGGCGTATTCATCGCATTGATGGCTGTTCGATTCCGTACGTTTCGCTGGTGACTCGGTTGGTTTGGTTTGCTGCCCTTGGGGCATGGTCCTCAGGAGGTTTCGCGGGGGTGGGTGATTTGCGCAAGATTCTTCCCTGCGGTGGTTTGGTGTGAATTGGGTGCATTTGCGGTGGTGTTGAAAGCGCAGCGATTTCAGTGAGTTGCGTTGTTCTTTCGAGAAAAGTGACAGTTTTTCGAAAAAGGCACTTGCGACTCCGCGGAGTGATCCGTAAATACCGCCTCACCGAAGCGGCACACACCGCAGCGGGGCGCCGGAAGGGCCAGCGACGCTGACACAGACGGCAACGAACACTACTGAGGTTTGAGGGCGGGCTGCGCTACAAAGTAAGCGCTTCCGGTTCTTTTTGGCCTCAC